>JAZSGS010000009.1:0-33497 GCA_045532855.1 Faecousia sp. | reverse complement strand
CCACATTCGCGCAAACACCCCCAAAGAACTGGAAATCGAAACCTTTGGCCACGGCGCTATGTGCGTCAGCTACTCCGGCCGTTGTCTGCTGAGCAATTATATGACAGGTCGCGACTCCAACCGTGGTGCTTGCGCCCAGCCCTGCCGCTATCAGTATGCGCTGATGGAGGAAATGCGTCCCGGGGAATACTTCCCCATATATGAGGACGAAAAAGGCACCTACATCTTAAATTCCCGGGATATGTGTATGATCGACCACCTGCAGGATCTGATGGATGCAGGTGTTGACTGTATCAAGATCGAGGGCAGAGCCAAATCTGCCTACTACGCCGCCATTACCACCGGTGCATACCGGCATTGCATCGACGATGTGGCCGCCGGCCGTCCCATTGATCCCATCTGGCGGGACGAGGTGGACAAGATTTCCCACCGGGTATACTCCACCGGCTTTTATTACGGTTTCCCCGGTCAGTACACCGAACATTCCCGCTATATTCGGGAATGGCAGATCTGCGCCATCGTAGAAAGCTGCGATGAAAACGGTTTCGCTCTTTGCAGCCTGCGAAATAAGTTCCCCCAGGGCACTGAACTGGAGATCGTCGGTCCTGACCTAAAGCCTTTCTCCTTCGTGGCAGAAAATATGCAGGATCTGGAAGGCAATCCTTTGGAAGAACCCAGAACACCGGAAATGAAGTTCTATATTCCCCTTCCCAAAGCCGTTCCGCCCCTTAGCATCATCCGCAGATCTGTTGATCTGTCTGCCAAATAAAAAAACGCACCGGAAATTTCCGGTGCGTTTTCATTTTTTAATTACCGCATCCACATCTCGTCGTTGCTGGGCAGTTCAAAGGGGACACCCTGGGGCTCGGTCAGATAGTAGAATGCGACGGTGGTATAGTCGTCGTAACGAGGAGACATGGGCTTTTCGTAAGTGCCATTGTCCATGGTCATACGGAAGGACTTGTCGAAATAAATCGCATCCTTCACATGCCAGCGGTACAGCAGGAATCTCTGCTGGGACTGGTATTTCTTCATAGAATTGCCGATCACAGCATACATACCCACATACTGACCGCTATAGGTCTGGTAGGCATCATGGGGCGTATCGTTACCAAAAGCGTAAGAGCCTCCAAAATAATCCTCTGTGCCGGTGTAATTGATGGAGGGATAGGTTTCGCCGTCGATGTACATCTTAACTTCGCCTTCCACCCAGATCCAGCTTGTGCCATTGATACCAGCCGCCAAAAGTACGCCTGCAAAACAGCCCTTGCCGTTAACATTGTCAAGAACAGTATAGGCTCTGCCCTTGGTAATGGGCTTTTCCTGGCGATAGGCTGCGTGGAAATATCCGCAGTCCTCGGGCAGTTCGCCATACCAGCCGGTAACGGTGTAGAAAGACCAGAAGCCTTCGCTGCCTCGGTTCTCCAGTGTGATTTTGCAGTGCTTATAGAAAGGCATCTCCCAATAGCTGTTGTAGGATGCGTAAGGTGCCATCAGTATCTTTTCAGAGTTCAGGATGATCAAATTCTCATTCCGATCCCGGATATTATCGTCATAAGCATTGCCAAAGAATGCAGATGCAGGTGCTTCCACAGAAGGCTCTGTATTATTGTCCCAATAAATTCTCAAGATCGCAGTATGGTTCAGCCGACCACCCAGCCAGATGTGGGTAATCATACCAGGACCATCGGTATCCACCAGCGTCAAAGTAGCGCCCGGCTCTACCCAAGTGCAGGCATTCAGCTTGTCGCAATCTCTGCCGCGGGTTCCGCCATTACGACTACCGGTGGGGTTTTCACCAGAAAAAGCAAAGGTTTCACGATTTTTCGGAATTCTATACATAACCTTTCCCCCTTATCGGTTGGATACTTACCCCCATTATAGGAGATACCTTCCCCCTTGTCAACAAAAAGCAGCGTAGTTTCCTACGCTGCTTGTATTGTTAAATTCCAGCCAGTTCCTTCAAGACAGGAGCCAGGTCGGTGTTTTCCCAGGGTCTGCCCTCTACACCAAAGTGGCCGCACTGTGCAGTGGGTGCATAGATGGGGTTGCGCAGCTCCAGCTTGCGGATAATGCCGGCAGGTGTCATATCGCAGGTCTTGCGCAGCAGCTCCGTCATCTTCTCATCGGAGATAACGCCGGTGCCGTAGCTGTCCACACGCAGAGAAACAGGCTGTGCAACGCCGATGGCGTATGCCAGCTGCACCTGCACCTGGGTTGCCAGACCGGCAGCTACCAGGTTCTTTGCCATATAGCGAGCCATATAGGCTGCGCTGCGGTCCACCTTAGTGGGATCCTTACCGGAGAACGCGCCGCCGCCGTGGGAGAAGTAACCGCCGTAGGTATCAACGATGATCTTTCTGCCCGTCAGACCGGTATCGCCGTTAGGACCGCCGATAACAAAGTTGCCGGTGGGATTGATGTGAATGTTGGACACATCTTCAATATCAAAGCCGTAGTTCTTCAAAACGGGAGCGATAACGCCCTCTCGGATGTACTTGCGCAGCTCCTCGATCTCAAAATCAGCACTGTGCATAACGGATACGACCACGGTATCAATGCCGATCACATTGCCGGCCTCGTCGTATTCGACGCTGACCTGTGTCTTGCCGTCAGCCCGGAGCAGATCATTGGAATGGACGCACTCGGTCAGCCGGTTGCTCAATGCCCGGGACAGAGCTGCAGGCAGAGGCATCAGCTCCGGTGTTTGGGTGCAAGCGCCGCCGAACATCATACCCTGGTCGCCTGCGCCGCCAACCTCATCGTTGGTACCCAGGGCAATATCTGCAGACTGGGTGTGAATACGGCACTGGATCTCAACCGTGTCAGCATCAAAGCCGTCGCCGGGGTAAATGTAGCCGATCTGGCGAATGGTCTCCCGGGCAACAGCCGCATAGTCAACAACTGCCTTGGTGGTGATCTCACCGCAGATCAGGCAGAAATTGGTGGTAACCATAGTTTCGCAAGCAACGCGGGAACCGGGATCCTGCGCCAGGCAAGCATCCAAAATCGCATCGGAGATAGAGTCTGCCACCTTGTCGGGATGGCCGTTGGTAACGCACTCAGAAGTAAATAATCTCTTTTCCATTTTTCTTTTCCTTTCATACATCATCTTAGATTTCACTACTACGAGCCGCTTGAAGAATTTATTGTTCAATGGACAGCGAGAGATTTTCGCTTAGAACAAGAAGAAAAGCCGAAGGAATACTTTGTGTATTCCAAGGATTTTCTGCGCCGTTATGGGCGAAAAGATCCGCTGCTCCATCAGCAAGAAATTATCCAAGCTGCGAAAATAAAAAACGCACACCGAAGGACTCGATGTGCTCATATCGAATCCTCATCTTTCGTTGCCGCCGGATTTAGCACCTTGTGCAAACAGGTTGCTGGGTTTCATCGGGCCGTTCCCTCCACCGCTCTTGATAAGGCTAGTATGCAGTTCCAGTTTATTTTACCGAATTTTCGGCAAAAGTCAAGTGTTTTTTCAAATTTTTGTTTACAAATCCGCTATAGACTTTTGAGAGGATGTTTGCTAAAATGAATACAGTATTTTACAGGAGTTGAGCCAATGAAAAGTCTGCGTAACCGCTTTGAGCGTTTTTGCTTCAAGCACCGCAACAAGGGTATCCCCAATCTGATGCTGTATGTATCCCTGGGCGCCGCCCTTGTGTACTTTATGTCCATGTTTGCCCAGAACTACACCCTATACTACTGGCTGTGCTTTGACCGGACACTGATTTTGCAGGGTCAGGTATGGCGACTGTTCACATTCCCCTTCGTATACGGTGTTGGGAATTACAGCGCTCTGCTGATTCTGATCAGTTTGTTCTGCTACTATTCTCTGGGTCGGGCAATGGAGAATACCTGGGGAACCTTCCGCTTCAATCTGTTCTATATCTCCGGAATGGTGCTGATGGACGCCTACTGCCTCATCTTTGGTGGCTATGCGGATGTTTATTATCTGAATCTGAGCCTGTTTTTGTCCTACGCAACACTGTTCCCCAACGCCCAGTTCCTGCTGTTCTTTATCATTCCGATAAAGGCCTGGATCTTCGCAGTCATTGATTTGGCTCTGACTGCATACGAAGTCATCAGCCTGTCCTTCCCCGTTTTCTACTTCCCCTACAACCTGTTCCCGCTGGTGGCAATTGCCAACTACCTGCTGTTCTTCGGCAAGGATGTTGCCAATGTATTTCCTTTGAGCTGGCGAATCAATTTCCGGCGGCTTTTCAGAAAAAAAGGTGAACAGCCAAAAGCAAAGACCATTCCCTTCCCCAACGCCGGCTCTTATGAGGCAACAGTCGCCAAGCCCAAAGCTCCCTACACCCACCGCTGCACCGTATGCGGTCGGACGGATATCTCCCATCCGGATCTGGAATTCCGGTACTGTTCCCGCTGTCAAGGCTATCACTGCTACTGCATTGACCACATCAACGACCACACGCATATCGAATAAAGCAAAAGGCAGACACGCCGTGTCTGCCTTTTTGTGTTACATTTCGTAGTCAGCTGCGTAGCGCGTATTCAGCAAATGGTGGAAATGCTCCTTAGCCGCCAAATGCAGCGGATGCGTCGCATAGTCGGTCAGCGCCTGCCGGCTCTCGAATTCGGAATACAGCGCGTAATCCAAGCCGTTAAAAGCCTGCCGAACTTCCAAGTGGATAAGCCCGGGGATCTGTCCCACCAAAGGCTCCAGCACGCTACGGATCAGTTCCACTGCAGATTCCTTTTCCACACCCTCCT
This sequence comes from Faecousia sp., assembly GCA_045532855.1. Taxonomy (GTDB): domain Bacteria; phylum Bacillota; class Clostridia; order Oscillospirales; family Oscillospiraceae; genus Faecousia. Next base: position 28,757 of record JAZSGS010000009.1, on the reverse strand, counting down.
TCAGGGTGTACATTACAATATGCTTTACCATAGTAATATCCTTTCTATGCAAATACCGGGACCGGCAAAAGTCGGTCCCGGTATGTATTTTGCTTATTCAGCCTCAGTGGTCTCGGGCTCTGCGGTCTCTTCGACAGTCTCAGCAACAGTCTCTTCTGCAGCTTCCTCAGCAACCTCTTCCTCAGTTTCCTCGACCTCGGGCTCCAGCAGAGCGCGAATGGACAGGGAAATACGCTTGTTCTCAGCGTCGATCTCGGTGATCTTGACCTGAACCTCCTGGCCCTCAGCCAGAACGTCCTCGGGCTTGCCGATGCGCTTGTTAGCGATCTGAGAAATGTGGATCAAGCCGTCCACGCCGGGAATGATCTCAGCAAATGCGCCGAAGGTCATCAGCTTAACGATCTTAGCGTCAACCACATCACCAACGGTGTAGTTGGTCATGAACTTGTTCCAGGGATTCATCTCAGCGGTCTTGTAGCCCAGAGAGATCTTGCGCTTCTCGGTATCAAAGGAGATGACGTAAACGTCGATCTCGTCGCCAACACTGACAACGTCAGCAGGAGTCTTGATACGGTTCCAGCTCAGCTCGGAAACGTGGACCATGCCGTCAACACCGCCGATGTCTACGAATGCGCCGTAAGAAGTCAGGGACTTAACGGTGCCGTGGTACTTCTTGCCCTCTTCGATCTCGCTCCAGATCTTCTCCTGAGCTGCCTTACGCTCCTCGGAGTTGACAGCGCGGATAGAACCGATGACACGACGGCGAGCGCGGTTGACCTCGGTAATTCTCATATTGACAGTCTGACCGACCATACCGGCCATATCGCCGCCCTTGGCGATACCGGACTGAGAAGCAGGGATAAAGACGCGGATGCCCTTAATGGTAGCAACCAGGCCGCCCTTGTTCTCTTCGGTGATGACACCCTCAACGGTAGTCTTCTCTTCTGCCCAAGTGGACATTTCTTCCCAGACCTTCATACCCTCCAGCTTCTTCTTGGACAGCTGAACAGTACCCTCCTGGTCGTTGACGCGAACGACAAAGACCTCGATCTCGTCGCCTACATGCAGGATGTCCTCAGGCTTCACAGAAGGATCGGCACTAACTTCGTCGTAGGGAATGTAACCGGCATGTTTTGTGCCCAGGTCGACCTGGACTTCGGTGTTACCGATGCTGGTAACGGTTCCAATAACCTTATCTCCTGTATTTAAAGTCTTGATGGACTGCTCCAGAAGCGCCTCAAAGGTCTCCTCCTGCACAGCATCAGCATTAATGATTTCGCTCATAGTCTTATTGACCTCCTTTATTATCCACGCCGGTGTAGATGCACCGGCAGTGATTCCAACTTGGGAAACACCGCCAAAAAAGTCACGCTCCAGTTCGGACGCATTGTCCACCAGAACCACCTTTTCGCAATGTTCGCGACAGATCGTAGCAAGCCGTCCGGTGTTGGAGCTTTTCACATCGCCCACAACCACCATCGCCTGACATTGGGCGCTGAGTTTCGCCGCTTCTGTCTGCCGATCTTCCGTCGCTCTGCATATTGTATCAAATATTTTCACGTTAGTAAACAGTTTTTTTGCCATTTGGACACTTTTTTTCCACGATATTTCTGTGGAAGTGGTCTGCGACACCATGCAAACCGGCAAATCCGCCGAAATTTTCGACGCTTGCGCCCAATTTTCCAGTTCTTCGGCACTTTCAAAGATCTGGCAATTACCGCACCAACCGGCAATTCCCTCCACCTCGGGGTGGGAACGGGTTCCCATAATGATCGGCAGCTGTCCCTCCTGCTCTGCCTTTTCCACGATCCCGTGGATCCTTTTAACAAAGGGGCAGGTGGCATCGATAATCTCCACCTGGCGATCCTGCAGCTGTTGCATCACCGCCCGGGAAACACCGTGGGAGCGAATGATCACCGTCATTCCCGGCATTGCCTCATCGGCAGTTTCGATAACACGAACGCCCAGCTTCTCCAGCTTGTCCACCACATGGCGGTTGTGAATAATAGGGCCTAAGGTTACGACCTGCTTTCCGGCAGCTGCCGCCTGCTCCACCAGCTCAACAGCCCGGTTTACGCCAAAGCAAAAGCCTGCGCTTTTTGCAACGCAAACGCTCATAGAGGGATCTTCTTTCCGATGATTTCCCGCATAGCGGCAACCACGCCGTCAATATCCAGATCAGAGGTGTCCAGCTTCACAGAATCCTTCGCCATCTTCAGCGGCGCGATGGGACGGTGGGTGTCCTGATAGTCCCGCTGCTCGATCTCCTTCAAAACAGTTTCAAAAACAGCAGTCTGTCCCTTGGCGATCAGCTCGTCTGTACGGCGCTTCGCCCGAACTTCTGCAGAAGCGGTCAGGAAGATCTTAACATCTGCCTTGGGCAGAACAACAGTACCGATATCCCGGCCATCCATAATGACATTGTAATTCTTGGCAACATTGCGCTGCATATCCAAAAGCGCTTCGCGAACAACGGCATGGGCAGAAACCAGAGAGGCTTTCTGAGAAATGTCCTGAGTGCGGATATCGCCGGACACATCCATTCCGTTCATAATCATGTGCTGCGTGCCGTCTTCGTCATACTGGATCTCCACGTTCAGCTCATCGATATAGCGCTCAACGCCATCCACATCCTTGGGGCTGACGCCCAGAAGATCCAAAAAATATGCCACAGTGCGATAAAGCGCACCGGTATCCACATATTTGAAACCCAGTTCCTTTGCCAAACGCTTGGCTATGGTACTCTTTCCTGCACCAGCAGGGCCGTCAATGGCGATGGAATATGTCTTTGCCATAATGTAAAACCTCTCTTGTTTATTTTTGTTCACGCAGTTTAGAAAGTGCGGCTGCTTCCGCCGCCACCACTTCTTCCGGTGTTAATCCTAAAATTCTGCCGGTTTCCTCCGGGCTTTTGGGCATACCGCCCTCCAAGCCAAAGCGCAAGGTCAGCAGCTTTGCCGCCTGCTCGTCCAGGCTGGATAACAGCTCCTGAATCCGCTGACGAGCCTGGAAATACGCGGTATCTTCCACCGCCTGCTCCTCTTCCTGAGCAGTTTCTTCCGGTTCCGGCTCTGCTTTTGCCCGGTGCATATCCCGAGCGGTCTGCAGCATAGCTTCCACAATTTCCGTCTGCTGCAGGCTCATATGCAGCGCCTGGGCAATTTCCTCTCTTGTTGGATTTCTGCCTAACTGTGTCAAAAGCGATTCGTCTACGCTGCGGTAATCCTCCAGCGCCTGGCGCATTTTCTGTCCAACGCCCTGCTCTCTTGCCTGGGCGGTTACCACCTGCGCCATACTCTGGCAGATCTGCCAATCCCGGAAGCTTTCAAAATCACCGCCGCGGTATTGGCGCAAATTCTGCCACAATCCCATACTGCCCTCCTGGATCAAATCCAAAAGCAGTACGCCGTAGCCGGTATGCTGACACGCCAGCTCCACCACACGGCTCAGACACAAATTTAATATTTTTTGCTGAAGCTGGGGATCTTCCCCGTTCTTCTTCAATTCCTCTGCCAATACATTCAGATCGCCGCAGACGGGGATCCCGGCAATCTCCTGCAGATAAAGCTTCAGCGGATCGGTGTCCTCCAGTTCCAGCAGCCGGCCTTCCTTTGCCAGCTGTTCTTCCCTGCGCAGCCGCACAGCCGCTTCGCCTACGCCTGCCACCTTAGGCAGCTTTGAGATATTCAGCTTGATATTTCGCTCATTTATCTGTTGAAAGGCAGTTTCCAAAAAGCTTTCGTCCTCGCCTTCTGTCAATGCCAAAAAGGTTTCCGCATCAATGGTGTCGGTCAGCGTGGGCAAAGTCTGTTCCCAGAGAGAATCTTCAAATGTAAAATCCATCATTTCAAAAAATCCTCCAGTCCCATACCGCTGCTCAGCTTTTGCAGCTTTTCAATGGCCTGCTTTTCCACCTGTCGGGCCCGTTCTTTGGAGATACCCAACTGCTTGCCGGTCTGCTCCAGGGAATAGCAAACGCCGTCCTCCATACCAAAGCGCAGCCGCAGGATCTGCTGCTGCCGCTGTGTCAGCGCCGCCATCAGCGATTCCATCGTCTGATTCAGCTCCTCCCGGACCACCTTTTCATAAGGCTGCTCCGCGTGGATGTTCTCCAAAAGCTGGGACAGCGTACCGTCCTCATCGCCGATCTGGGCGTCCAAAGAGCAGGTTTGGGGCAGCAGAGCCATCAGCTGCTCCACCTTAGCGGCGGAAATATCGCATTTTTCTGCAATTTCTTCCGGTGTCGGCTCTCTTTCAAGTTCCATTTGCAGAGCTGCGCGAACTGCATTTATCTTTCTGATCCGTTCCGCCGTATGTACGGGAACGCGAATAGTGCCGAAGCCTGTCAAATATCGGCTCACACCCTGCCGGATCCATTTGGTAGCATAGGTGGAAAAACGAAAATCCAAGGTATAATCAAATTTTTTCGCTGCTGCAAGCAGACCGATACTGCCCTCCTGGATCAGATCCAACAAAGGCACACCACGGCCGGCATACTCCCGAGCCACCGATACCACCAGCCGCAGATTGGAATTGACCATCTTACGGATAGCCTCCTCATCTCCTGCAGCGCAGCGCTGCGCCAGTTCCCGTTCTTCCTCAGCAGTCAATCGGGGGTACTGGCGGATCTCGCTTAAATACTGGCGCATATCGTCCTCAGAATGTATTTGCGTTTCCAGCAGATCTACTGTCATACTCTGAGACCTTTTCTTTCCTTTAGTTTGTTCTGAAATGCCAGCAGGTCATCTTCCGACGACACACTGGATGCCTGATGCTCCGCAAGGATCGTCCGGACGCAATCGGCAAACGCCTGCTCGCTGACGGTATCCTGCTGCCGCTGTGAAATGGCGGTAATATGGGACATTTCCTCGCTGCTCAACTCAGAAAGCACGCCGATGGAAACATCCATTCCTCCATCGTGCCGCTGTTGAAACTGACCGAACACTCTGCCCAGCAGCTCCGAGGAGAACATTTCCGCCTGCAAGCCCTTGGTTTTATCCAGCAGCGCAGGCTCTCGCAAAATCTGCGCAATCACGCACTCCTCCGCCATAGCGGATTTCACATTGTCATAACGAATGGCGCGGCTCTTGGGCTGCAGTGCTTGGGCAGGAGCGAGATTGACCTTCTCCTGCTGCTTCTTTTCACGGGAAATGCGGCGTTTGAAGGCCTTGGAAATCTCCAGCTTCATAGCCTCATCGCTGATGCCGGCGCTTTCTGCCACCCGATGTCCGTAGATCTCCCGTTTCACAGAGCTATCCAAGGTGGACAGCAGATTTGCCGCCTCCTGAATATAGCGGATCTTCTGCTCATCCTCCCGAATGTTATATTTGGAAAGGATCGCGTTTAACTGGTACTCCACCCGTCCGGAGGAGTCCTGCAGAAGGAGCTTGAAACGATCCGCGCCGAATTTGTGCAAAAATTCGTCCGGATCTTTGGCATCCTTCATTTTCAGCACCTTTACCTGAATGCCGGCTTTTTCCAGCATAGGAATCGCCCGTTGGGCTGCGCGCTGACCGGCCTCGTCAGAATCATAGGTCAGCACCACCTGTTCCGTATACCGGGAAAGCAGCGCTACCTGTTCCTCCGTAAGGCTGGTGCCCAAGGATGCAACGGCGTTGTCAAAGCCAAACTGATGCAATGTTATCACATCAATATTTCCCTCTACCAAAATGATGTTGGGAAGTTTGGTTTTCTTCGCCAAATTAAGACCAAACAAGTTCTTTCGCTTGTTAAAAATCAGAGTTTCGTTGGAATTTAAGTATTTCGGCTTACTGTCATCCAACACGCGGCCGCCAAAGCCCACCACATTTCCCCGAATGTCAATAATGGGGAACATCAGCCGATTCCGGAACCGGTCATAGATCCGTCCGTTCTTTTCACCTACCAGATCGGCATCCTTCAGTTCCTTGTCGGTATAGCCCTTCTTGCGCATGGCATCCACCAAAGCATTCCAGGAATTGGGTGCAAAACCCATACCAAACTTGGTAACGCTTGCCTTGGTAAGACCGCGCTTTTGGATATAGTCCAAACATTCTTTTCCCGCAGGGGCATATAACTGCTCATTAAAGAATCGGCCGGCCTCTTTCATCAGCGCCCAAAGACGCTCCTGATTGCGGTAGCGGCTCTGATACTGCTCATCCTCCGGGACGGTCAAGCCGCACCGCTTTGCCAATGCGCGAACAGCATCGGGATAGCTAAGCCCCTCCACCTCCATCTGGAAGTTGATAACGCCGCCGCCTTTATGGCAGCCGAAACAATAGTAAATACCCTTATCCGGCGCAACGGAAAAAGATGCGGTCTTTTCCCCGTGGAAAGGACACAGACCAAACATATTTGCGCCGGAACGCTTCAAATTCACATACTGCCCAACCACATCCTCAATGGGATTGCGGGCAACCAGTTCGTCAATAAATGACGGGGGGAATGCCATAGTCTGTACCTCCTTTCCTTGAATCTATACATTATATCACATTTTTAGCGCACGTGCCAGCCCATAGGAATAAAAATTTCCGTATATTTGTCCACAGCATAGTTGTCGGTCATACAGGCGATATAATCGCAGACCGTGCGCTCCATACCGTCGAAGCTGACCTGGGGATGAAAATCCTCCGGCAAAGCCTCGGGGTGGTTTACATAATATTCAAACAGCTTTTCCAGCATTTCCTTTGCCTTGCTCTCCTCGCCCTTTGCCACAGGGTTGCGGTATACCCGTTCAAACATAAACGCCCGCAGATCCTGCAATGCTTGGTACACCTTATCGGAAAGGCAAATTTCGCCAGCCTCCGTAGAGGTGCGAATGGCGTCGCAAACCAGTGAATTGATTCGCTGGGAATGGGTATTTCCCAAAATATCCGAGATCGCCCGGGGAATATCGTCATTGGTAAGGATTCCTGCCCGAATGGCATCGTCAATGTCGTGATTGACATAGGCGATCTGGTCGGAGTGGCGCACGATCTGCCCCTCCAGGGTTTCCGGAATACGCTCACCGGTATGCCCCAAAATACCCATACGGGTTTCGTAGGTCAGATTCAGGCCTTCGCCGTCCATTTCCAGGTAGTCCACCACGCGCAGGCTCTGCTCATTATGACGGAAAGGCTTGCCCAGGCACTTTGTCAGCGCCACCTCGCCTGCGTGACCGAAGGGGGTATGTCCCAAATCGTGTCCCATTGCGATGGCTTCTGCCAAATCTTCATTTAGGCCCAATGCCCGGGTAATGGTGCCGGCGATCCGGGATACCTCCAGGGTATGTGTCATACGGGTGCGGTAGTGGTCGCCCTCGGGCTGCAAAAACACCTGGGTCTTATGCATCAGACGGCGGAACGCCTTGGAATGTACGATTTTGTCAATATCCCGCTGATAGCAGGTACGAACATCCTCTTCCCGTTCCGGTTCGGGATGGGGCCTGCCCTTGCTTTCATCGGCAAAGGCTGCCTTGGGATGCAGTCTTCTATGCTCCAAACGTTCCAGTTCTTCACGAATCGTCATTGTTTTGCCCCCTTAGTCAATGGGAAATGCCCGGTACTCCTGGGCAGTGATCATACCCTCGATATTGCCGGCGGACATATCTGTCAGCCGATCCAAAAAAGGTTGTCCCTGGGCTTCCGGCATCAAGATTTCCAGCTCCACCTCAGAGCCGAAATCCGTATTGCGGATCAGTCCGCCGAAGGCATCCACCTCCAGCTTCACCCGTTCATAATAGTTATAAGGACAGGGCACATACAGTATGCTCCATACCCGTTTCATCGACTTTCCAGCTGCATCCACCGCGATCTTTGCGCCCTTGGTATAGGCCCGTACCAAACCGCCTGCGCCCAGCAAAATTCCGCCGAAATACCGGGTAACTACGCACACGATATTAAAAAGCCCTTCCCGCTGCAGCACCTGCAGCATAGGCATTCCTGCCGTACCGCCCGGTTCTCCGTCGTCAGAAAACCGAACCGCGCCGTCTTTGATAATGTACGCCCAGCAGTTGTGGGTAGCATCGTAGTGCTGCTTTTTCATCTGCTGGATCTTTTCCAGTGCTTCTTCCTCAGATTCTACCGGCCAAACCCTGCCGATAAAGCGTGATTTTTTCTCGATAAATACATCTTCACCGAATTGGGTTGGAACCAGATATTCCTCCAAGGCTCAGCACTCCTTTACAACAAAATCTCTTAATTTCCCGTAGAGAATGGGATCCACGACGGTTTCTACCTCGATCCCCTCTGCGGTATACTCCACACTGCGCACCTGTGCGCCACTGTGAAGTGTTTCCACCATACCGCCCATAGAATAGGGCAAACGCACCACAATATGATGACGGCTGTGTCCCAACGCCCGTTCAATGGCTTTGAGCAGGTCGTCCATACCCTCGCCGGTGGCTGCGGAGATCCGCACCACATCCTCACCGATGGGAATGTCCGTCTTTTCCACCAGATCCGCCTTGTTGTAGCATTGCAAGGTAGGCGTTCCCGGCGCTGCCAGCTGGGAGATCAGCTTTTCCACCACAGCGATATGCTCCTGCCGATTTTCATCAGCGGAATCGATCACGTGCAGCAGTAGATCTGCATATTCCAGCTCCTCCAGGGTTGCCCGGAAGGCATCTACCAAATGGTGGGGCAGCTTTGCGATAAATCCGACGGTGTCCGTTAGAATGACATTCAGATTGTCAGACACCTCCAGCTGTCGGGAGGTGGTGTCCAGCGTATCAAACAGCCGGTTATTGGCAGGGATTCCTGCGCCGGTCAGCTGATTCAGCAGAGTGGATTTTCCGGCATTGGTGTAGCCGACAATGGCTACCACCGGCACGGAATTTTTCATCCGCCGTTCCCGTTGCACACCGCGAACCTGCCGTACCTGCTCTAATTCCTGCTGCAGTCTGGCGATCCGTTCCCGGATATGCCGACGGTCGCTTTCCAGCTTGGTTTCACCGGGACCGCGGGTGCCGATGCCACCGCCCTGCCGGGAAAGGCTCTTGCCCATACCGGACAGCCGGGGTAGTAAATATTTGTACTGCGCCAGCTCTACCTGCAGCCGACCTTCTCTGGTCTTTGCCCGCTGGGCAAAAATGTCAAGGATCAGCGCGCTGCGATCCAATACCGTAACGCCAACAATCTCCTCCAGCGCCCGGATATTACCGGCGGACAGCTCGTTATCAAACACGACCATAGTCGAAGCCGTAGCCTCCACCAGCATTTTCACTTCCTGCGCCTTACCCTCGCCGATAAAGCTGTGGGGATCGGGGGCGTGGCGATTTTGCAAAATTTTACCGGTGCAAAAACCGCCGGCAGTTTCCAAAAGAGCCTCCAGCTCGTCCAGCGTTTCATCTGTGGCGATCTGATCCTGGCGGAAGCAGTCTGCATTCAGACCTACCAGCACCGCCCGCTCCTCTATTTTTTCAAACGTTGATTCCATAGTTCCTCCGCTTCGCACATATATTACAGTATACCACAAAAAACGCATTGCGGAAGCAAAAAATATAAAAAAGTCCGCACTACGTTACGCAGTGCGGACTTTACTCTTACTTCAGGCCGAAACGCTTGTTGAAACGATCAACGCGTCCACCGGTGTCAACCAGCTTCTGCTTGCCGGTATAGAAAGGGTGGCACTTAGAGCAGATTTCAACGCGGATTTCCTTCTTTGTGGAGCCGGTCGTAAAGACGTTGCCACAGGCACAGCGAATGGTAGTCTGTTCGTAATTGGGATGGATACCTTCCTTCATTTGGTTCACCTCTTTCTCAGTAGTTAAAAGGGCATAAAATCCCTAGCAATCTTTAATCGCCCGAGTATCATAACATATCCAATTCAGAAATGCAAGTGTTTTTTTCGTTATTTTTGCGTTTTTTCTATTAGAATGCCCAGTTTCCGTTCCGGAAGATAGGAACGACCCTGCCATCAGCGCAATGCGCGTCGATATTCATAGTGTCGCAACCGATCATAAAGTCCACGTGGATCATAGAATCGTTGATGCCCAAAGCCCGGCATTCGTCCAAGGTCTTGTTCTGATGATCCTTAATGGTATCGGCAAAGCCTGCGCCCACAGCCAGGTGGCAAACTGCGTTTTCGTCGAACAGTGTTTCGTAGAACAAAAGGCCGCTCTGATTGATAGGGCTATCCTGAGGCACCAAAGCGCACTCACCCAGATAGGCAGCGCCCTCGTCCATCGTGATCATCGTGTTTAGAAGCTCCTCGCCCTTTTCTGCCTTAGCCTCCACAGCCTTGCCGTTTTCAAAGCGCAGGGAGAAATTCTCGATCAGCTGTCCTTGATAGCTCAAGGGCTTGGTGGAATAGACGATACCCTCTGCCTTGCCCTTCATCGGAGAAATGAAGCACTCCTCCGTGGGGATATTGGGGTTGAAGAAGATGCCCTGACGGCTGGTTTCACCGCCGCCGGCAAAGAATGCCTCGGGAATCATACCCACAGTCAAATCTGTACCGTTATCAGCAGTATAGTGCAAAGATTCGATGCCCAGGCTGTTCAGATAATCGCAGCGGGCTTTCAGATTGGCGTTGTGCTTTTCCCAAGCCTTGATGGGATCTTCGTCCACACGGGAGGTAAGCAAAATTGCTTCCCACAGCTTTTCAATGGCAACAGAGGTACGCAGACCGGGGAAGATCTTTTTTGCCCAGGCAGCGCCGGGAACTGCGGCAATGCACCACTGCTGTTTTCCGTCCCGATCGTCCAGATAAGGGCGCAAAATGGGATAAGACAGCTTTCTTGCCTTTGCCATTTTGGCAATGTCCACGCCCTTCAGGCCGTCGGGATCGTCAGAAACCAAATGGATCCGGGCAGGCAGCGTATCGCACAGGTGCTGCTGCTTTTCCTTCTGCCACTGGGTAACCGTACCCAAAGTCTTGACAGACTGATAGCGCACATGCAGCTTGGTCAGCGGATCGTAGTTCCATTCCACTGTAACCTTCTTTGCCTTTGCCTTGTAGGCCTGCTCCACTACCATCTGCACAAACTCCGGCTGATCAAGACCGGCATAGATGACAACCTCCTGTCCCTTTTGGACATTGGCGCCAACCCGGACGATCAGCTTTGCATACTCTCTTAAAATCGTTTTCTTCATTGAAAATCTCCTTTTCCTCATTTTCCATTATCCTATCAAATTTTAACCAAAAGGTCAATAATTGTTGCATTGTTTTCCCATTTGGCGTATAATTTAGGAAAATACCAACACGAGGCGATGGCACTATGCTTACAAAAGAACAGTTTCAGGAAAAGATCGCAGCCGGTATCCGTTTTTTAGACGGAGCAACCGGCTCTAACCTGCAAAAAGCAGGTATGCCCAAGGGCTGCTGCACCGAAGAATGGGTGCTTGCCAACCCGGATAAGCTGGTGGCTCTGCAGCGCAGCTATGCCGAAGCCGGCTGTCAGATTCTTTACGCCCCCACCTTCCAGGCGCAGCCTATAGCCTTGGAACGAGTATGTCTGGACAAGCAAACAGAAGCCATCAATGCCCAACTGGTGGCGCTTAGCCGCTCTGCCGCGCCGGATTGTCTGATTGCCGGCGATCTGACCACCCTTGCCACCTTTACCGACAGCTTTGATCCGGAGCAATTTGATGTGCTGGTGGAAAACTACCAGCGGCAGATCCGCGGTCTTATTGACGGCGGTGCCGATCTTTTGGTGGCAGAAACCCTGCTTTACCCCCAGGAGGCAGAAGCCATTCTCACCGCTGCAGAGCTGGAAGAAGCCGGTGCGGTGATGTATAGCTTCGTTATGCAGCCGGACGGCTCTCTCCTCTCCGGCGCAGATGCCGGTCCTATCCTGCAGGAACTGGAAGAGGCAAATGCCGCAGCCGTAGGCTTTAACTGTGTCGCCGCCGACCAAATGACACCCTACCTCGTCAGCAAGCTGCGCCGCTATGTCCGAGGGCCGCTGCTGTGCAAGCCCAACGCCGGCGTTCCCGTAATCGGACAATCCGGTCTGCCGGAATACAGTCTGGATCCCCAGGGCTTTGCGAAGATCGTGGGCGAATGCGCCCAGAACGGCGCAACCCTTTTGGGCGGCTGCTGCGGTACTACCCCGGCGCATATACGCGCAGTAGTAGATTTCTTAAAATAATTTCGTCTATAAAACCCCGATTTTCCGCAGAAAGTCGGGGTTTTTCTTATTTTTCTCTATCTATTAACAAAAAGTTCACTTTTTCATTGCCAAAACCGCCTTTTTTTGCTATAATATTTTCGTTATGGAAGGAAAAACTCGTTTTTATGTTAGCAACAAAAATGCCATGACTTGGCTGATGGCACTTTGCCTGGTCGGCTCGGCAGTGACCCGCATTGTATTCGCCTGTTTGAAAGGGTCAGGCGATACGCCGGAAGTGTGGAGTCAAATCGTTCTGCCTGTAGCAGCCACCTTGCTGTATGTGCTCATCGTAATTTTAGGCGGCAAAGAGCTGTTCTACAAAACCGCGATCCCCGTGTTCCTGATGGCGATCTATTACGCCATTCGCCCCCATACCATTTTGGGCAACTCTCCCCTGGTTCACGTGCTGTTTATTACCTGTCTGCTGTTTTTCTGTGTTATCTACACCGCCATCACCTGCGGAAAGATTCGCGCCGTATGGCTGCTGGTTCCGCTGTACCTTGGCGCCGCAGCTTTGCTGGTGTATTTGCAGCGTGCCTTGATGCGCGTCGGCATTGCTGACCACTGGACCTATGTCCTGCCGGATTATTTGTTCTTCGGCGGTCTGTTCCTGCAGAGCTTTGCCATCCGGGTACACACCGACGGGGAATATCACCCCACTTGGGGCGATCGTATCGACGGGCGCCGGGTTCGTACGCTGCCTCCCATTGCGCAGATCACCTCCTACATTCAGGTAGAGCGCAACACCTGCTCCAACCTGTTTGAAGAAGCCATCGAGATTACCCATATGGATCGGTATATCCGTCAAAAGCGGCGGGAAGGTCTGAAGGATTTTGGCATCACCCACGTTCTGTTGGCAGCTTATGTCCGCGGCATCGCCAAGTATCCTCAGCTGAACCGTTTCATCTCCGGTCAGAAGGTCTACTCCCGGGGCAACGATATCCAGTATTGTATGGTGGTCAAAAAGGAAATGACCGTGGAATCCCCCGACACCTCTATTAAGGTGCATCTGACTCCCTATGACACTGCTGAAGATGTTTACCACAAGCTCAACGCCGCTGTTGAAAGTGTAAAGAAAACCTCCGAACTGGATTCCAGCTTTGATAATCTGGTCGCACTGTTCACCCTGATTCCCGGCGTTGTGCTGAAGTTTACTGTGTGGCTGTTGAAGCTTTTGGATTATTTCGGCCTGCTTCCCAAGTTCCTGCTGGAGCTGAGCCCCTTCCACGGCAGTCTGTTCTTCACCTCTATGGGTAGCTTGGGTATTCGTCCCATCTACCACCATCTGTACGATTTCGGCAACCTCCCCTCCTTCGGCGCCTTCGGCTGTAAGCGCCGGGCTTTGGAGGTGCAGGAGGACGGCACCATCATCCAGAAGAAGTACATCGACATTAAGTTCGTTCTGGACGAGCGTATTGTAGACGGCTATTACTACGCTACTTTCTTTAAGTATTACCGCCGCCTGCTGGCCCATCCTGAAGTGCTGGACGAAGCTCCGGAAGAAGTCAACAAGGATATTGATTGATGTTAACACAAATTAAAAACTTTCTGCCAGAGGATCACCTCTGGCAGAATCAGATTATATGGTACAATGTTACCGACTCCACCAATAACCAGGCAAAAATCCTGGCACAGCAAGGCGCGCCTCACGGCACAGTTCTGATCGCTGACCGACAAACCGGCGGCAGAGGACGGCTGGGACGGACATTCTCCTCCCCTGCCGGTATGGGCGTGTATATGAGTGTGATCCTGCGGTTGCAAACACCTGCAGATCAGCTGATGCATTTGACCTGCGCAGCTGCAGTTGCCGCTTGCAACGCAGTAGAAAAGGCAGCAAGCTTTCGTCCCGGCATCAAATGGACCAACGACTTGGTCTACGGCGGCAAAAAGCTGGCAGGTATTCTTACGGAGCTGATCGTTCAAAAAGAGGAAACCGTTGCCATTATCGGCATCGGCATTAACTGCGCCCAAGAAAAAGCTGATTTTCCTGCCGAGATTCAGGATTTTGCCGGCTCGCTGGCGATGGTCAGCGGTAAGACGATTGACCGCGCTCAGACAGCCGCTGCGTTGATCCAGGCGTTTTCTGAAATGGATATACAGGACAAGCAAACCATTATGGACACCTACCGGCAGGACTGCATTACTCTTGGCAAGCAGGTCTGCGTTGTAAAAGCGGAGGAAGTTCGCCACGGCTGCGCCCTTGATATTGACGAGAACGGCGCGCTGATGGTGGAATTTCCCGACGGTCATACAGAAGCGGTTAACGCAGGCGAGGTCAGCATCCGGGGAATGTACGGATATTGCCCCTAAATCGCAGCAAAAAATACCTTGCATTTTTCAAAGTAAATGGTTATACTGATAGTAAGGAAAAATACATTACGGAGGTATGATTTATGAAGACTGTTGGTATCATTGCAAAGATCGTTGTGGCTCTGGCTGCGATCGCCGGCGCTGTCTACCTGGCTGCCACCTACGGCGACAAGCTGGTCGCTTGGGCGAAGAAGCTGCTGGGCTCCTGCAAGTGCTGCTGCAACGGCGAGTGTGATTGCGACTGCGATTGCGATTGCGACGCAGACGATGTGATCGCTGCTGAGGCTGATTTCGAAGGTTAATAAATAGCAAAAAAGCGGTGTGCTTTCGCACACCGCTTTTTTATTTACTTTATTACTTTGCCACCAGCTCGGCAGTATCCTGCGCGATCATCAGTTCTTCGTTGGTGGGCACAACCCAAACCTGAACCTTGGAGTCGGGAGCGGAGATGCACAGTTCCTGACCGCGTTTCTTGTTCAGCTCGGGATCCAGCTTAACGCCCATAAAGGCCAGGTAATCACAGATAGCTGCACGAACTGCGCAGTCGTTTTCGCCAACACCGGCGGTGAAGGTCAGAACATCAATGCCGTTCAGAGCAGCGGCGTAGGCGCCGACATACTTCGCAACCTCGTAGCAGAACTTATCGCGAGCCAGAGCGCAGTTCTCGTTGCCTTCCTTAGCGCCAGCTTCCAAATCACGGAAGTCGGAGGAAACGCCGTTGGACAGAGCCAGAACGCCGGACTTCTTGTTCAGCATATTCAGGCAATCGTCAACGCTCATACCGTACTTGTTGCAGATGAACTGCACCACGCAGGCATCGATATCACCGGAGCGGGTACCCATAGGCACGCCAGCCAAGGGGGACAGGCCCATAGTGGTATCCTGGCACTTGCCGTCCTTGATCGCGGACATAGAAGAGCCGTTACCCAGGTGGCAGTTGACCATCTTGAACTCGGTCTTGCCAACCAACTCAGCGGTACGGCGGGCAACATACTTGTGAGAAGTGCCGTGGAAGCCGTAGCGGCGGATGGAGTCCTCCTCATAGTAGTTGGTGGGGATGGCGTAGCGATAAGCCTTGGGGGGCATGGTCATGTGGAATGCGGTGTCGAACACGGCAACCTGGGGTGTCTTGGGCATAACAGCCTGGCAGGCGCGGATGCCCATCAGGTTTGCAGGATTGTGCAGGGGACCCAGGGGGATGCACTTCTCGATAGCGGCGATAACAGCATCGTCAATGATGCAGGATGCGAAGAACTCCATACCGCCGTGCAGCACGCGATGGCCAACAGCATCGATCTCGTCAACGCTGCTGATAACGCCGTCAACAGGATCAACCAGAATGTCCAGAGTAGCGGCAATAGCCTCGGAATGGGTGGGCATAGGAATGTCCTTAACTACCTTGTTCTCACCGACCTTGTGGTTCAGACGGCCGTCGATGCCGATACGCTCACACAAGCCCTTTGCGGAAACCTCACCGGTCTCGGGGTTCATCAGCTGATACTTCAGGCTGGAGCTGCCGGCATTGATGATCAAAATGTTCATTGGAATGTGCCTCCTAAAAAATAATATTTTCTTTTTTCATACTTTATGGTATGATAGCCATAACTTGGAACCATTATATAGCATTTGCACGGAATTCTCAAGCTAAAAAACAGCTTTTTTTCAAAAAGGAGGGATATTTTTGAAAACTGTCGGCATAATTTGCGAATATAACCCCTTTCACAACGGTCATAAGAAGCAAATCGACGCAATTCGCGCCCGTTTTGGCTCGGATTGCGCTGTAGTTTGTCTGATGAGCGGCAATTTTGTCCAGCGAGGCGCGCCGGCAATTTTCCACAAATCCCTCCGGGCGCAATCTGCCATCGCAGCAGGCGCGGATTTGGTGCTGGAGCTGCCGCCGACCTACGCGCTTTCCTCCGCTGAGGGCTTTGCCGCAGGCGGTGTGAAAATTTTGGGCAGCTTTTGCGATGTATTGTGCTTTGGGGCGGAAAGTGGCAATTTGGCAACCTTGATCGCTGCCGCTGAAGCGCTGCTGTCCGAAGATTTTTCTGTCGCTTTGCGGCAGCAGCTGGATCAAGGGCTATCCTTCCCCGCCGCCAGAGCCGCCGCGCTAAAGGAGCACGCAGATCTTCTGCAACGCCCCAACGATATTTTGGCTGTGGAATATTGCAAGGCGATCCTGTCCCAAAAAAGCGCGATGCTGCCTATGCCTATCCAGCGGCAGGGTGACTATCACGACACCGCACCGGATATAGAAAACCCCTCCGCGACTGCCATTCGTAATCTTATCTTGCAGGGCAGCGATTGGTCGGAGTATATTCCGGAAGAAACCCGGGATATTCTTAAAGCCGCGCCCCGGTATACCCTTGCTGCCGGTCAGCGGGCAGTTCTTGCTCGGCTGCGCTGTATGACAGATGCCGAGTTTGAAACTCTCCCCTATGGCAATGAGGGTCTGTGGCGGAAATTTATGCACGCCTGCCGCAGCTGCGACTCCGTTGAAACTATCATCGCCGAAACAAAATCAAAGCGCTACACCCGCACCCGGATCGACCGGATGCTGATGTGCGCCTACTTGGGTATCACCAAGGAAATGCTGGAGCAGGATGTCCCCTATACCCGCGTTCTTGCGTTGAACGACATAGGACGGATCGCATTGAAGCGCGCCCGGCTACACGGCGAATTTCCCCATATCGGCGAAGCTATGGACGATCCCTATTGGGCATTGGAGCAGCGCGCCGCCGACCTGTATGCCCTGTTCTGTACAGATTCCCCTGCAAGCGCAGGCCAGGAGCAAAAGCAGAGAGTGTTTTTTAAGGAATAACTATGTGCCTTGGCTCTCCCTCTGGGAGAGCTGGCAAAAATCTTTGATTTTTGACTGAGAGGGTTTCTCCCCTTACCCTCTCCGCCCAGTGTGCGCACTGGGCACATCTCCCAAAGGGAGAGGCAAGCAACGGCATCAAAAAAGACGACGGTTTCCCGTCGTCTTTTTTTATCTAATTATTCACCCATAACCTCGTAACGGTATTTTGCAATGCCGCGAGCCAGCAGGTCCATTGCCCGCTCCAGCTCCTGGCAATCCAAAACATAGGCGATACGCACCTCGTTATAGCCCTTGCCCGGGGTTTCATAGAAGGGCGCGCCGGGGGCGAACATCACCGTATCGCCATTGTGGTCAAAGCTTTCCAGCAGCCATTGCTGGAACTTATCCGCATCATCCACCGGCAGACTTGCCATCACATAGAATGCGCCCATAGGCTCTTCCACTTCCACACCGGGGATCTGCCGCAGCTTGCTGATGACCAGATCGCGGCGGTTGCGGTATTCTTCCTTGCTGACGCGGTAGAATTGATCATCTACATCATACAGCGCTGCCGCACCCACCTGGTCAATGGTAGCTACCGCCAAACGGGACTGGCAGAACTTCAGCAACGCCTGCTGCAGCTCCTTGTTTCTGGTAACCACGCAGCCAACACGGGCGCCACAAGCAGAAAACCGCTTGGAAACGGAATCAATGATGACCAAATTCTCATCAATGTCCCGGAATCTGCCCATACAAGGCACGCCGAACTTATCATCGTAGCAGAACTCCCGATAAACCTCGTCGCAGATCAGGAACAGATCGTGCTTTTTGGCAACATCGGCGATCATCCGCATTTCTTCTTCCGTCAGCACAACGCCGGTGGGGTTACCGGGATTGGTGATCATAATCGCCCGGGTGTTCTTGGTGATCAGACTTTCAATGCGCTTGCGGTTGGCATAGCGATAGCCTTCCTCCGGATGGGTAGGCAACGCGCGGATACGACCGCCGGCCGCGTGAACGAAGGTGGTATAGTTGGGATAGTAGGGCTCCGGCACGATGACTTCGGTATACGGGTCCAAAATGCTCAGGCAAGTCAGCAGCAATGCTTCGCTACCACCGGTAGTAATTAGCACATCGTTGGGCTCTAAGTCCACGCCGATCTTGCTGTAATAATTGCGGATCGCATCGATCAGCACCGGCATACCGGGAGATGCTTCGTAGGCCAGCGTACCGGGATCAAATGCGCGAATGGCCTCAAAATATGCCTGGGGTGTTTTCAGATCCGGCTGACCGATATTCAGGTGATAGATCTTCTTACCCTCCTGCTGCGCCTTGACTGCCAGCGGATGGAATTTCCGCATAGGAGACGGCTCACAGCGGTTTGCATTGATAGAAATCTTCATAAGTATACCTCCATTGGCAGCTAAACTGCCAAACTGTTTTTATATTCCCGGGTTAGGCGGCAAAGCACAGGACTCAAGGCCGCCAATGCGATCAGATTTGGGATCGCCATCAATCCGTTGACGGTTTCAGACAATACCCACACCACTGAGGTGTTCAGCACCGCGCCCAAAACCACGCATACCGATTGCAAAATGGAAAACTTTTTCCAAACATTACTGCCGAATAGGAACTGAGCGCATCTTGCGCCATAAAGTCCCCAGCCCAGCACCGTAGCAAAAGCAAAACAGCACAGCGCCGCCGCGATAAACACCGACACCCAATCGCCGTAAACGGCACAGAACGCATCGGTAGTCAGCGCAACGCCCACATCCACGCCATAGGGAATGTCAACGCCGCTGACCAAGATCACCAGCGCCGTCATGGTGCAGATGACAATGGTGTCCAAAAACACTTCCATAATGCCCATCAATCCCTGCTGGGCAGGATGTTCCACCTGCGCAGATGCGTGGGCGATAGATGCTGTACCCATACCGGCTTCATTGGTAAATACCCCTCTGGAAACGCCGATTCGCAGCGTGGCAAACATAGAGCCAACGATGCCGCCGGTAACTGCCCGGGGCGAAAATGCGCCATACACAATCTCCTTAAATGCATCAGGCAATAATTGCGCCCGTACCATCAAAACCCCAAGTCCCAGCAGTAGATACGCAGCAGATACAAAGGGGATCAACCGCTCAGCCACAATGCCGATCCGTTTTGCGCCGCCCAAAAGCATCACAAGGATCATAACCGCCAATACAATACCCATCAGCAGATTACCAAGCCCGGTTTCTCTGCCTCCAAAGGCAGTCATAGCCGAATTGATACCGGTAACCACCGCGTTGATCTGGGTTGCATTGCCAACGCCAAAGGCGGCAACTACGCCGAAAAAGCTGTATATAGCAGCCAACGGCATCCATTTTCTGCCCATACCCTGGCGGATCATATACATTGGACCGCCTACATACTCGCCGTCCTCTTTCACCCGGAAGTGAACTGCCAGCGTAGCCTCGGCAAATTTGGTAACCATTCCCAACAGCGCGCACACCCACATCCAGAAGATGGCACCCGGACCGCCGATGGCCATCGCCCCGGCAACACCGGCAAGATTGCCTGTACCCACCGTAGCTGCCAATGCGGTACACAAAGCCTGAAATGGGGTAACCGCGCCGTCCTCTGCCTTTCCGCCCCGAAGCCGCGAGAAAAAGTCCCGCAAAGCTCTGGGGAACAAGGTCAGCTGGGCAAATCCGGTGCGAAAGCTCAGATACACGCCCACCCCTAAAATCAGGATCAGCGCAGGCGCGCCCCAAACGATGCCGTTTACAAATTCCAACACTTTGGTCATTATGTCCTCCTAGCATACCACTATTTGCCCTATCTTTCAAGATAAATCTTGAAAATTGGCAAAAAAAGCGGCTTCTCCTTTGAGAAACCGCTTTCGTACATTATTCCCAGGTTGCCCAGATTTCCGGGCAGTAGCCAACAGTTGCCTGCTTGCCGTTACGGACGATGGGCGTTTTCATTAGGGCCGGATCGTCAAAGACTTTGTCCTCCTTGGCGATCTTGTCGTCCATATATTTCATCAGCGTAATATCCGGATGCTTGCTATCCCAATCAATGAGCTTGTCAATGCCGCCCACCGCTCTGAGAACGCTGTCGAACTCCTTGCCGGATAAGCCAAATCGCATCAGATCCACCATTTGATATTTGATCCGCCGCTCCTTGAAATACCGCTCCGCTTTCTTTGTGTCAAAGCATTTGCTTTTTCCAAATATCTGTATGTTCAATAGGTTACCTCCATCAGGCAAAGCCCCTGCGCCGGGACGAGATAGCCTGCTTTTTCCCGTTTTGCGCCAAAAAGCGCGGGAATACTATCTGCATTCCGTGTGCCAAGCCCCACTTCGATCAGTGTTCCAACGATAATGCGCACCATATTGTAGAGGAATCCGTCCCCGGTTACGGTGATGCGGATTTCATCGCCATTACGGCAGATCTCAAGGAAATCAATGCGCCGAATCGTGGATTTTTTCATTTTCTTGTTGGCGTTGAAGGCCGAAAAATCGTGCTCCCCCAAGAACAGCTGCGCCGCCTGCTTCATCTTGTCCAAATCCAGGGGCTGCGCAAACCCATATACAAACCGCCGGTCAAACACGCAGGGCGTTTCACTGTTCCAAATGCGGTAAGTATAGGTCTTGGTCTTGGCGTTCAGACGGGCGTGAAACCGCTCCGACACCTCTTTACAGGAGTATATGCCAATGTCCTCCGGCAAATACCGCCGCAGCGAAGAAAGGATCTCCTGGCAAGGCATATCGCTTTGGGTATGGAAATTTGCCACCTGTCCCTTGGCGTGAGCGCCGGCATCGGTGCGGCCGCTGCCGGACACCTCGATCTCTTCGTTCAAAATTCTGCTCAAGGTCTGTTCCAGCTTGCCTTGAATGGTGCTGTCAACACCAGTAAGCCGCTGCCAGCCCTTATACCGGGTGCCGTCGTAGCATATATCCAGTCGAATATTACGCATAATCTTACCCAATCACTTCATAACCGGCATCGGTGATGGCCTTTTTCAGACCATCGGCGTTTGCTTCACCGGTTACGGTTACGGTCTTTGCCTGCAGATCCACCACAGCATCCACCGCTCCGGGAACAGCCTTGCACACCTTCTCCACCATTGCCTTACAATGAGTGCACATCATTCCCTCGACCTTGATTACAGTTGTCATATTCTTTTCCTCCTCAACTTTTTCCTTCACGCGGAAGCTTCGCAGCCGCAACGCATTGCTGACCACAAATACCGAGCTCATACTCATCGCAGCCGCGCCGATCATTGGATTCAGCAGCCCTAAAAATGCCACCGGGATTCCCAGGCAGTTATAGAAAAACGCCCAAAACAAATTTTGCCGGATAATACGGATCGTCGCCTTACTCAACGCAATGGCATTGCCCACATTGGCAAGGGAGTCATTCATCAGCACCACATCTGCCGATTCCATGGCAATATCCGTACCTGCGCCGATGGCCATACCCACATCCGCAGTTACCAATGCTGGGGCATCGTTGATGCCATCGCCTACCATCAGCACCCGTTTCCCCTCGGTCTGCAGGTTTTTCACAGCCTGTGCCTTTTGGGTAGGCAAAACATCGGCAAGGATCCGGGTGATCCCCGCCTTTTGGGCGATGGCCTTGGCGGTTTTCTCATTGTCGCCGGTGAGCATCACCACCTGCAGCTTTTGCTGCTTCATAGCCGCCACCGCTTGGGCAGAATCAGCTTTCAGCACATCTGCCGCCGCGATCACGCCCAGGAAATTCCCATTTTCGTCACCGAAATACAGGGGTGTTTTCCCCGTTTTCGCCAAATCTGGATACTCCGGAGTAGAAATTCCCTTTTCTTCCATCAATCGGCGGTTTCCGCCAAAATAGCGGATGCCGTCCACGATTCCGGACACGCCGAAACCGGGCAGTGTTTCAAAATCCGCAACGGCAGGGACTTCCATCCCCTCCGCCCGGCTTAAAATTGCCTTAGCAAAGGGATGCTCCGATTGTTTTTCCAACGCCGACGCAATTTTCAGCAGTTCTTCTTCCGCTGCTGCAGGCATAATATCTGTTACTGCAGGCTTGCCCACCGTCAGCGTACCGGTCTTGTCCAGCACCACCGTATCAACGCTGTGCAAATGCTCCAATGCCGCGCCGTTTTTGAACAACACGCCCATGGCCGCGCCCTTGCCGGTACCCACCATAATCGCCACCGGCGTGGCAAGTCCCAAAGCGCAGGGGCAGGAAATTACCAGCACAGATATGGCGGTGGTCAGGGAAAATTCCAAACCCTTTCCCAACGCCATCCACAGTATGAATGCCGCCAGGGCAATGCTCATCACCACCGGCACGAAAATGCCGGCAATTTTGTCTGCCAAGCGGGCGATCGGGGCTTTTGAGCCGCCAGCCTCTTCCACCATACGAATGACCTGGTGTAAGGTGGTATCCTGCCCAACCTTGTCTGCACGGAAGGTAAAATACCCCTCTGTATTGACGGTAGCTGCCGCCACCCGGGAGCCTTCGCAGACTTCCACAGGAACGCTTTCGCCGGTAAGTGCGCTTTGGTCTACGCTGCCGCGACCGGTCAGCACCGTACCATCCACGGGGATCCGACCACCGGCGCGCACTACCACAACATCGCCCACCCGAACCTGATCGGCAGGAATGGTTACCTCCACGCCGTCCTTCAGTACCGTAGCGGTGTCCGGGCGCAGATCCATCAGCACCTTGATGGCATCGCCGGTCTTTCCCTTGGCTCTGGTTTCTAAAAATTTACCCAAGGTGATCAGCGTCAGGATCATTGCCGCCGATTCAAAGTACAGATTTTCGCTGTAAAACTCCACTGTTTCCCACTGCGCCTGCCCGGTGGCATAAGCAATGCGGATCAGCGCCGCTATGCCGTAAACCAGCGCCGCACCAGAACCGACTGCGATCAGCGAATCCATATTGGGGCTGCGATGCCATAACGCCTTCAAACCCCGGGTATAATAAACCCGGTTCAGGAATACTACCGGCAGCGTTAAGCATAGCTGCAGAAGCGCCGCCACTACAGCATTTTCCTTGCCGTGGACAAAGCTGGGCATTGGCAAGCCCACCATATGTCCCATAGTAAAATACATCAAAATTACAAGGAACGCTGTCGAGCCGATAATCCGCCTTTTCATCTTTATCAGCCCACTATCCGCAGGCGCTGTTTCCTGCTTCTTTTCGCCAGCCAAGGCTACGCCATAACCGGCATTGGATACCGCGCTGATGATAGCGGCAGATACGCTTTCATCGCCGGTTTCCACCGTCATCGTTCCGCCTAAAAGATTTACTTCGCAGCCATCTACGCCGTCAATGCCCTTGGTAACGCGCTCCACTCTGGCAGAGCAGGCAGCGCAGGTCATGCCGGTGATATTGAATTTCAGTTTCATACGCCACCACCCCCTTCGGTTGACATTTTGCCGTTTGTATGGTACTATTCTACCATCTGATTTGAATTTTTCAAGGATACTGTAAGGAGAAATTTTTATGAATATCAAAATTCTGTCCGACAGCACCTGCGATCTTTCCCCCCAGCAGCTGCAAGAGCATAATATTGACCTTGCCCGTCTGACCGTTGTTAAGGACGGCGAAGGCTTTGTTGACGGCTTGACCATCACCCCTGCAGACATTTTCGCCCACGTGGCAGCCGGCGGCGAGCTTTGCTCCACCACCGCCAATAACATTGGCGATTACGATGCTCTGTTTGCTAAATTCTGCCCCGATTACGACGGCGTGATCCTCATCACCATCGGCTCCGGCTTCTCCTCCTGCTATCAGAACGCCTGCCTGGCAGCCGAGGATTATCCCAATGTCCGTGTCATCGACTCTAAGAACCTCTCCACCGGCCAGGGCCACGTGGTTTTGGAGGCCTGCCGTCTGGCTAAGGAATGTAACGATCTGGACGAGATCGCTGACAAGCTGAACGCCTTTGTTCCCCGTGTGGAAGCCAGCTTCCTGCTGGATCAGCTGAAGTATATGGTCAAGGGCGGTCGCTGCAGCAGCGCTGCTGCGCTGGGCGCAAACCTTTTGAATCTGAAGCCCTGTATCGAGGTCCGCGACGGCAAGATGAGTGTGGTAAAAAAGTACCGCGGCAGCTATGCCAAGTGCCTGGCAGCCTATGTCAAGGACCGGCTGGCTGACCGGGAGGACATCGTCCGGGACGAGCTGTTCCTGACCTACACCCCCGTTACCGACGAATGTCTGAGCGCAGTTAAGGCTGCGATTGACGAGCACGGCAACTTTGAGGCCGTCTACGAAACCACCGCAGGCTGCACTGTTTCCTGCCACTGCGGCCCCGGCACTCTGGGTGTCCTCTTCGTCCGTAAGTAAATAACAAAACGGCCTCCCCCGGGAGGTCGTTTTTTGCCCCTTGTATTTTCTTTTTGTTATGCTATACTTATTTTTGTCAGTAAATTCTCTTTGGAGGATTCAAAATGGAGTATTCAAAGCTTTTGGATCTGGTGTCGGACTTGGGCTATGAGCTGGCTATGAACGGTGCAGAAACCTTCCGTGTGGAAGAAAGCATCTCTCTGGTTCTGAAAGCCTATGATATTGATGCCGAGGTCTTTGCTATCCCGAACTGTATGCACATAAGCATTGAGCCGGTGATTGGTCGACCGCTGACCCGTATGCGCCGGATCGGCACGCATGGCAGCGATCTGGATGCTGTTGAAAGATTGTCCAGCCTGAGCCGCAGAATCTGCGCAGAGCGTCCTGCTCCGGAGATTGCCGCAAAATGGCTGGAAGAAACGAAACAGCAGCACCGATCCTTCCGCCTGCCCATACTTATACTCGGACACTTTTTAGGTGCTTTCGGCTTCGCTCTGCTATTCGGCGGCAACCTTGCCGATGCCGTTTGCTCCGGCTTGTGCGGTATAATGGTGTACCTTGTAAGCCATCTGATCAACAGTTGGGGCGGCAATCCGTTTTTCCGTACCATCGCCGCGGCATTTCCTATGGCACTGCTGGCAGCCGGTATGGAAGCTTTACATCTGGTAAATAACATCGACTGTGTCATCATCGGCGCGCTGATGCTGCTGGTGCCGGGTCTATTGTTCACCAACGCAATGCGCGACATCATTTTCGGCGATACTAACTCCGGGGTCAACCGCATCGTACAGGTCTTGCTGATTGCCGTTGCTACAGCGCTGGGCACGGCTGTTGCTCTGCGCTTAGGCGCTTGGCTTTGGGGTGCACCGGCAGATGCAGCGATACTGGATCACAATATTGCAATTCACTGCGCCGCAGCTTTCATTGCCTGTGTGGGCTTTGCCCTTTATTTCAATATCCACGGGCCGGATATTGCGATCTGCGGACTGGGCGGTGTTCTGGCATGGATCACCTATCTTTTGCTGAGCCGTCAAGGCTACAACGATCTGATCGGCTACTTCTGCGGTGCCATTATTGCCTCTGCCTATTCCGAGGCAATGGCACGCATTCGCAAACGGCCTGCCATTTCCTATCTGGTAATCGGCATATTCCCGCTGATTCCCGGCGCAGGCGCGTATTACACAATGAACTACGCCGTTCAAGGCAACGGCGATCTGTTCGCCAGTCAAGGTATGCACACCGTTGCCATTGCAGGCATTATGGCGCTAGGTATCCTGCTGGTATCCACCACCGTGCGGATCATTACCGTCCGGCGCAGAAATAATTACAAATAAAAAAACCGGAGGCAATCGCCTCCGGTTTTCATTTTTCCTTAGAAGAAGCGGAAGGAGAATGCATCTGCATCCGACATCTTCAGCTTCAGACAAACAGCCTTACCGTTGAGCTTGGTCAAATCGCCGGTAAAGTCCACAGGACGCTCCAGAGAGTCGCCGAAAATACGGGCATTTTCAAAGCCTTCCAATGCCGTTCCTTTCTCATCCGTCAGCGTTACTTCGATGTAGCCGCCGGCGCTGGTGCGGAAATTCATCTCCAGCTTACTGCCTTCAAAGGTAAAGGGCTTTGTTACAACTTCGCCGCCGTTGTAATCCGCGTGAGCGCAGGCAAAGCCATCCACACGCATAGTATAGCGATAGAGATTGGTGTGCTTATTGAGGAAGCCCTTTTCCCGATTCCAGGTGTACATAGGCATCAGCAGTGCCAGCTCTTTTTCGCCAAATTCATTGACATTTTCCATCATACCCACTGCAGGATAGCAACAGCCATAGAACCAGTTGTCCTGATTCTCAGGGCCGGGCGTCATCAATGCCTCGTCAAAGCGATACCAGTCAGTCTTGTTCTCAGAGTACATAAAGCCGCAGTCAGTAATTGCGGTAGCGCACCGGGACATAACATCAAGCAACTGCTTTCTCTCCTTGTTGGCAGGCAGATGCTCGTGGTTGGGCAGCCAGTTGGGATACTCAAAATAACGGGTAGGAATACCGATCCACATACCGTCGCCACGGTAATAAGGCACAATGCCGGGTGTATACATCTGCACCTCCGGCGCACCTTCCTGGTAGCGAATATCCTCCGGATATGTCCAGTTGCGGAAGTCCTTGGATGTAGAATGGGCGATCAAGCGCACCCAAACCTTCTGCTCGATATCCGGATAGCAATAACCTACCGTCAGATCCCGGAAGAAGATGTGATACAACTGGTCGTGGGGATCCCAGAAAACGGTATTATGGGTGTCAAAACGGCCTTCCAGATCCAAAATCTCACCAACGGGATCAAAGTGGATGCCGTCAGCAGATTTAAAGTACAGCAGCACCCGGTTGCTGTCCATACCGCTTCTTCTCTTGGTCTCCGGACCCCGGGTATCGTAAGCAACGCCCTTATACCGCTCATCGGGAGGGCAGTTGGGGTTGGTGTCCTTAAATGCAAAGAAATTATCGAAGGTATTGCCGGAGGTCTTGTCGATAATAACATTATTGTTACGGTCGCCATTGACTTCGTGAATGCCCAGATTGGGCTTGACCCAGTGGATACCGTCCTCACTCTCGGCATAGCAGAACCGCATATCCGGCTCATCCATTTCCTTTGCATTCAGGCTCTCTTCGTTGATGCGATGGCTTCCGCAGTAGTACATTCTGTACTTTTTAATGTCCTCATCGTAAAAGAAGGTAGGATAAGAAATTCTGTAACTCTCCCAAAAACCTTCAAAGGTCATCACTTTTTCCCGTCTGACGGGCTTATCGCCCACTTTGATGGTGGCCGTTGTTTTCTCCGCATCCAGCAATGCGTGGTTGAAGAAAAACTGACGCTTTGTTCCAATGTTTCTCATAAGTACCTCCTTGGATAACCATTTTTTGGTTCTTGTCTATTGTAGTATAAAACACCCCGTTTTGCAAGTCCTTATCTTGCAAAACGGGGTGTTAATCTTATGTGTCCTCTTCTTCCATTTCCTTCAGCAGTTTTTTATCCTGCTTGGAAGTCAGGTCCAGCTTTTCGTACATATCCGGTCTGCGGGCGCGGGTCCTTCTGAGAGACTGCTTGCGCCGCCACTGGCGGACCTTCTCATGGTTGCCGGAGAGGAGGATCT
Source organism: Faecousia sp. (assembly GCA_045532855.1). Lineage (GTDB taxonomy): Bacteria > Bacillota > Clostridia > Oscillospirales > Oscillospiraceae > Faecousia. The sequence continues at coordinate 1,106 of JAZSGS010000009.1, read as the reverse complement.
GGGGCACTTCCCTGCCGTGCCAGACCGCGGGGCGGCTGTACTGGGGATACTCCAGAAGACCGTTAAAGTGGCTCTCGTCCTCGAAGCATTCCGGGTCGGCCAGAACGCCGGGGACCATGCGGCATACGGCGTCGGTAACAGCCATAGCGGCGATCTCACCGCCGGTGAGAACGAAGTCGCCCAGGGATATCTCCTCGTCCACGCACTCGTCGATGAAGCGCTGGTCGATGCCCTCATAGTGACCGCAGACCAGAATGATGTTCTCCATCCTGCTCAGCCGGATCGCGTCCGCCTGCTTGAAGGTATGGCCGCAGGGGGACATATAGATGGTATGGACCGGGCCCTGAGCCTCATCGCAGATGGCTTCCCAACAGCGATAGAGAGGATCCGGAGTCATCACCGCGCCACGGCCGCCGCCGTAGGGATAGTCGTCCACCTGCATCTGCTTGTTGGTGGTGTAATCCCGAATCTGATGGCTGCGGATATTGATGTATCCCCGTTCCATGGCGCGGCCCAGAATACTGACGTGCAGCATGGCGTTGACGGAGTCAGGGAACAGAGTCATGATATCAACGTTCATCGGTGGCCATGCCCTCCCATACGTGAACTTCCATGCGATTCTTGTCCAGATCGATGGAGCGGATAAAGGCGCCCTTCACGGCGGGAATCAGGTATTCCTTCTTGCCCTTTACCGTGTAAATTTTGCTGGCGGGATAGGGGTCCACGGCGATCAACTCACCCAACAGCTCGCCGGTGGCTTCATCATAGACCTCCAGACCCAGCAGCTCGTCGTCAAAGCATTCGCCCTCGGGCAGCTTGGCGTCCTCCCCGCGGATATACAGAACCTTGTCCTTTAGCGTCAGGGCGGTATTCATGTCGTCCACACCGGGCAGCTTCATCAGAACCAGGCTCTTGTGGACATGGCAGGCGGTGGGCTTCACGGCTTTACCGTCCAGATAGAAGGTTTTGAACTGCGTCAGGAAAGGGGGATCAGCGTCCCGGGGCTGCACACGGACTTCGCCCCGAATGCCGTGGGCATTGACGATGCGGCCGATTTTGATCATTTCCAGTTTCATAAAAGAAGTCTCCTTTTGTAAAAAGAGCAT
>JAZSGS010000041.1:0-16935 GCA_045532855.1 Faecousia sp. | reverse complement strand
TGCCCACCAATCCGGTGCTGCTGATCGGTTTGTCCATGGCCAATGTGTCCTACTGGAAGTGGCTCAAGTGGACCTGGAAACTGCAGCTGCTGCTTCTGGCGGTATCCGTGCTGGTGCTGCTGTTCGGCGTTGCGATTGGGTATTAAGGGGACGGAAATAAAAGCCCCAGGCATTGTACGCCGTACTGAAATCTATAATATTTGAAAATCCCGCTTACCTTGATTGGTAAGCGGGATTGCTTTTTTATGCTATTTCCTGTCAATTTCCAAAGAACAGGCTGGAATCGATTCCCTCGATATGGCGGGCATCGTTGAGAAGAGTCAATCTGGGGAAAGTCAAAGTGCCGTATTCGTCACCCAGGTCAACAATTGTAACAGAAGTAAAGTCCAAACGGATCACCTGGAAAACCCAGGGGAAAGGTACGCTTAACAAATGGGACAGGGCGGCGGAGGAAGAACCGGCGTGGCTGAACATGGCTATGGTCTGATCCGCATCGTGTCCGGTAACACGGTAGAAGTTGCCTTCCCGTTCGTATCCCAAGGTCCTCAGCCATTCGTCCAATCCGTCGGTCACGGTTTTTACCCGCTCGCCAACGACACTGGAGGAGAAACGGTCCGTTTCTTCCCAATTTCTGTCGAAAATATTCTCGCCTTTTAGCACCATATCATCCACAACAAACCAGGGATGCCCGTCTTTGAAAATAGGCTCCTCCGTTTTGGAACCCCAGGCCAGTTCCCGAATAAAATCCACAGGTTCTACAGCAAGCCCCAGTTTTCTTGCGGTATGCTCCGCCGTTTCCTTGGCTCTGCCCTGGGAAGAGGAGAAGATCTTTTGAATACCGGCGTCCTTTAACCGTTCCGCGCAGGCTTCTGCTTGCAGGCGTCCGATATCTGTCAGGCAGTCCAGCGCATAGTTAGGATGGCCGTGCCGAATAAAATAAATCCGCATGTGGAACCTCCTTTGTGGAATCTAATCTATATTCATTATAGCACAGCAAATCGAAAAAGCAAATCTGTCAGTATAATCTTCTCCGGTTTACAGATACTAACAGCGGAATTTGTAAAAAAAGGAGACAGATATATATGAAAGCAACTGGTATCGTCCGTCGTGTGGAGGCTTGTGTTATAATAGGGCAAACCGCTTGAAAGACGCATAAACACTGGGGTTTTCGCTGGTTTGCCCTATTGAACACAAGGGTGTCAAGAACGGGTTTTAAGCGGTTTTTATACATAGCAAAAGCGAGGCGGAGTTATTGCCGGATTCTTAACGCTGTATTTGTGTGTGATTCTTGTTTTTTATCAAAAAGTGTGGTATTATAATATAAAAAGTATTTTAAAACAAGGAGCCTTTTGGCATGAAAACGGTTAAAGTTCAACTATATTTTGTTAATAATGTTATGCGAGTCGAATTGCCAATTAAAGAGTGTATTTATCAAAAGGCTTCAGATATTTTAGATTCTTTATATGATTATATTTCTTGCAATGGTTATTCCACAGAATGTGGATATTTTGCGTTAATGAATAATATCTCTATACACATAGACGCTACTAACATTATGGATTACGTAGAAGACGACTTGTTACAACTTGTTTTCCTGAATATTATTCCATTAAATAACGCAAAAGAATATGACAGATTGAACGGTATTGTTATATTCTTTCACACATCTGAAAAGTGTCATTTGTTCTCCCCGCACATACACGCTAAATATGCTGATGAAACAATAAAAATAGATCTTGACACTTTTGATGTTATAGGGAGCTTCAGCAATCGTAAGAAACAAAGAGAAGCGATTGCTTATGCTATTAATAATAAACAAAAACTTCTGTCCGAGTGGGAGAAAATCATATCTCAACACAACTAATTCAACTGTTGATGTTTTAATTTAGTGGCAATTAAAGAAGGGAGAATTATGAAGAAAAGTTTGATAATATTTCTAGTTATTCTTTTGCTGTCATTAACCGCATGTAACAATGTTTCAACTGATGATAGTAATTATAATAAAAACGATCAAGAAATTACTAATGATAGTAATCATATTAAAAACAACCAAGAAATTACTGCTGAACAATACTATGATTTGGGTCTGGCTTCATTTGAAAAGAAAGAATACATAGACGCAATTGGATATTTTCAAAAAAGCAACTCTTTCAACGATGCTGAAGCCAAAATACTGGAAGCACAGGAAACGATTAACAATATTATAGAGCGATCAACGATTGCTTATAATCTGCAAAAAACCGCAATCGGATATATTAACGATGACTATTCGTTCGATTTTTGTGGTGATTCAAGTGTATTCAAGAACGTAAATGGTTTGACAAATTTGAGCCGAATAGAGTCATCATATAGTTATTTAGTTGGAGTTACTAAAGAAGGAACTGTGCGGGTATTTAACCTTGGTGATGATGCAGCTTTTATATCGCCTTTTATTGAAAAGGCAAATGATTGGACTGATATAAAACAAGTTGAAATAGAAGGGCGTTCAATTATTGGGTTAACAAACGATGGAAAGCTTAAGTTCTCTATTGATGAAGACAATATAGGTTATGGTCAGCAACCCCAATTCGAAAAGTCATATGATTGGAAAGATATATCGTATTTCAAGGCGGATTACACATATGGCATTCAAGCATTATCAAGCGAGAATAAACCACGGGCTACAAAATACAATGAGTTTTTAGATGACATTTCTGAAATTGTCACCATGGATGTGGGAGGATTCGTTGTGATGGTGACGTCTGATAGAATTATCACTAGGGGTTTGTTCAAAAGCATTAATGGTATTACTGAGACAGGAATAGTTGATGTGGCAGTTGGTAGTGATTTTGCCGTTTTCTTATATGATACAGGAAAAATGGTGGTTTGGAATACCGACAGTGAAATAATCGAAATTTCAGAGACAGATAATATTGTAGCGGTTGAAGCCGCGAATGCAGGTACTGCTTTTGCTGCATTTAGAACAGATGGAACGATACATATATTTGATTATAGAAGCAAAATTGCATCAAATGATAAAATTATTGTTCATAAAAAACATATTTATCCGGGGGACAATAAAACGCAGCAACCTATACAAGAAACTGAAAAAGAACCTGCAATAGGTATGACAAAGGCTGAAGTTTTAAAATCCACTTGGGGAGAACCTGAAAAGAAAAATATAACCGAAACTTTGTACGGTACCACAGAACAGTGGGTGTATTCAAATAATCGCTACATATATTTTACAGATGGTATAGTTACCGCTATACAGAAAAGTGAGTAATCACCAACCTGAGCTTTCTTTAAAATCACAAAGTATAAATCTTCCCCTTTTACAGATACTAACAGCGTAATTTGTAAAATAAGGAGATAGATATATATGAAAGCAACTGGTATCGTCCGTCGGGTGGACGATTTGGGGAGAATTGTCATTCCCAAGGAGATTAGAAGAACATTGAGAATCCGCGAGGGGGATCCGTTGGAGATCTACACGGAGAAGGACGGCGGGGTGATCTTCCGCAAGTATTCCCCTATGGGGGATCTGCAGGATTTTGCAGCCCAGATGTGCGAGGCCATTGGCTCCAACACCGGGCGGATCGCTGCGGTGGCGGATCGGGACGCCATCATCGCCTTGTCCGGCGCGCCCAAGCGGGAGCTTTTGGACAAGCCCTATTCCCGGGAGCTGGGGAAGATCATGGAGCAGCGGCGCAATTACCGCTACGAAAGCGGCACGCCTGCCATTCCCGCCACCGATGGCGCCGATTATCGGCTGGGTGTGGCTGCGCCGATCCTGTCCCAGGGCGATCTGATGGGTTGCGTGATGCTGCTGCTGAACGAGGGGGATGCCCCTTTGACCGAGCCGGATCAGAAGCTGGCTCAGACCGTGGCGGCATTTTTGGGCAAGCAGATGGAAAACTGATCGTGTAAGGGGTAATTTTCATAGGAAAAACTTGCATTTTCCGCAGTTGGTGCTATAATAAAAGAAAACCAAAGAAAAGGAGTTTTTACTATGGATATTATCAAGGCTTATTTCCCGTTTTCTTTTGAAACCAAGGATGTGAAGGAACTGATCCTCAAGATCGTTGTCTATTTGGTCCTGGAGCTGGTCGTTGGTTTGGTCTGCGGCATTATTGGCCTCATTCCTGTCATTGGCGCCATTTTGGGCTGGCTGATCGGTACCATCGTTGGGCTGTATGTTCTGGCCGGTATCGTCTTTGCCGTTTTGGACTATTTTAAGATCCTGAAGTAAGAATTAACGATAGTACCTGCTGACGAACCGGTCAGCAGGTACTTTTTATTTACTTTTTTCATTTTAGGTGTTATACTGTCTGCAGATAAAAACAGGAGGCGATACGATGAAAAGAGGAGATTCTCTGTATCAGCAGTATCTGAATATTCTGACGGAGGAGCTGCAGCCGGCTATGGGCTGCACCGAGCCTATCGCATTGGCCTATGCCGGCGCAAGAGCGCGGCAGATCCTGGGCGCATTGCCGGATAAGGTGGATATCTACGTCAGCGGCAATATTATCAAGAATGTAAAAAGCGTTATCGTTCCCAATACCGGCGGTTTGCACGGCATTGGTGCGGCAGTATGCGCCGGTATCGTTGCAGGTGATGCGGACAAGGTGCTGGAGGTCATCAGCAGCGTTACCGACGAGCAGAAGCAGCAGCTGAAGACCTATATGGAAGAAACGCCTGTGGAGATCAAGCCTGCCAATTCCTGTTTGGTATTTGATATTGATCTTCTGCTGCAAAGTGGGGATAATCAGGTGCGGCTGCGGATCATCAACCACCACACCAACATTGTCTACATAGAGAAAAATGGGGAAGTTTTGCAATCGCTGCCCATTCAGGAATCCTCTGAGGATCATTTGACCGACAAGTCCTGCCTGAGTATTGAAAAGATCGTGGAATTTGCCGACTGTGTTGAGATCGAAGACATTGAAACGCTGATCGGTCGGCAGGTAGCATATAATATGGCGATTGCCCGGGAGGGCATCGAAAACCGCTGGGGCGCCAATGTGGGCAGCGTTCTGCTTGCCCGGCAGGGAGAACTTTTGAGTAAGCAGGCGGCAGCCTATGCGGCAGCCGGCAGCGATGCCAGAATGAGCGGCTGCGAAATGCCGGTAATTATCCTTTCCGGCAGCGGCAATCAGGGAATTACCGCCAGCGTACCTGTGGCGGTTTATGCCGAGGCGCTGGGCAAATCCCGGGAGGAAATGCTCCGGGCGGTAACCCTCAGCGACCTGGTGACCATTCATCAAAAGACCGGCATCGGTCGGCTTAGCGCATACTGTGGCGCCATCAGCGCCGGTTGTGGCGCAGGCGCAGGTATTGCCTATTTGCAAGGCGGCGATTTTCACGCAGTTGCCCATACGGTAGTCAACGCCATCGCCATTCTTTCCGGTACTATCTGCGACGGCGCAAAGCCCTCCTGCGCGGCCAAGATCGCTGCGGCGGTGGACGCCGGCATCCTGGGCTGGGATATGTACCAGGAGGATCAGCAGTTCTACAGCGGCGACGGTATCGTTACCAAGGGCGTGGACAAAACTGTGATCAATGTGGGGCGTCTTGCCCGGGAGGGTATGCGTCAGACGGATCAGACGATTTTGGAAATTATGCTGGATGAATAAAAACCTCTGATTGTGGGTATCGTATTACAGAATCCAACAATACCTGGAGGAAAATTTATGAAAAAAATCACAGCAATTCTTTTAACAGTGGTTATGCTGCTTTCTTTGCTGGCAGGCTGTACCGGCGGTAATACCGGCAATACCCAGCCCTCTACTACGCCTACTCAGGAAAGCACCAGTCCCACCCAGATGACCACGCAGCCTACCGAGGCGACGACGACGCCTACGGAAGCTGCCCCTGTGGGCACAGCTGACACCACATCTGCCCAAATTTTGACGAATATTTGGCAGCAGTACGGGGAAGAAAATCGGTTTGCCAGCTATGGCGGCACGGTGGAACACTCTGTAGCGGATGCGCCCGGCGATCTGGATATGAACAACACCGAGGAGATCGTTACCAAGTATCTGCTGCCCCAGGAGCAGCTGGAAAGCGTGGAAAACGGCGCATCTTTGGTGCATCTGATGAACAGCAATATCTTTACTGCTGCAGCGTTTGCAGTGAAGGAAGGCGCGCAGGTAAAAACTGTGGCCAAGGCCCTGCGGGACAATATTCAGAAAACCCAGTGGCTGTGCGGTCAGCCGGATCACCTGCTGGTAGCGGAGGCAGACGGACATCTTGTGATGTGCTTTGCAGCCAAGGAGGCTATGGATACTTTCCGGCAGAGCCTGAAAGCTTGTTATCCCGAAACCGCAATTCTCTACGATGAGGCTGTAACCGCCTGACAATAAAGATATGTTCAGGAGGGCGATGCCCTCCTGAATTTTACTTTTCGACGAAAGAGGGAAATTATGCTATTTTCCAGCATTCCGTTTTTGTTTTATTTTCTGCCTGCGGTGGTCGTTTTGTATTTTTTGACACCGCGGAAGCTGAAAAACGCCTTTTTGCTGCTGGTAAGCCTGATGTTTTATGCCTGGGGTGAGCCCCGGTACGTATTTTTGATGGCGGCGGCCATCGGTTTGTTCTTTATCTACGGCATCGCCGTGGAGAAAAGTGAAAAATACAAAAAGCTTTGGTTGGGTGCGGCGGTATTTACCGGCGTGGCCATGCTGGCGGTATTCAAGTATGCCGATTTTGCCCTGGAGAACTGGAATCGGCTGACGGGAATGAGCGTTGCGCTGCTGCGGTTTGCCCTGCCGATTGGCATTAGCTTTTATACGTTTCAGTGCATCAGCTATGTGATCGATGTGTACCGGGGGCATACCAAAGCCCAGCGCAATATCGTCAATTTCGGCGCCTATGTGGCGTTGTTTCCCCAGCTGATCGCAGGCCCGATCGTCCGGTATGTGGATGTGGAAAGAGAGCTGGCGGACAGAAAGACAAGCCTTGAAGATTTTTCTGACGGACTGTTTCAGTTTCTGGTGGGTCTGGGCAAAAAAGTGCTGATCGCCAATGCTTTTGGGCAGCTGACGGAAACATTCCGGGCGTCCCAGGATCTTTCTGTGCTGTTTTTCTGGCTGTATGCCCTGGCGTTTACGCTGCACATCTATTTCGACTTCTCCGGCTACAGCGATATGGCCATCGGTTTGGGCAGGATCTTCGGTTTCCGGTTCCCCAAGAATTTCGACTATCCCTATACCTCCCAAAGCATTGCTGAATTTTGGCGGCGTTGGCATATGACCTTGGGCGGTTGGTTTCGGGATTATGTGTATATCCCCCTGGGGGGCAATCGCGTGGGAAAAGGCCGCTGGGTGATCAATATTTTGGCGGTTTGGATGCTTACCGGCTTGTGGCACGGGGCAGCCTGGAATTTTGTGGTATGGGGGCTGCTGTTCGCGGCGATGCTGCTGATGGAAAAGTGGCTGCCCTTTTTGCAGAAGCTGCCCGGAATTTTGCGGCGAATGTATGTGCTTTTGATCGTGGTCATCAGCTTTGTGATCTTTAATGCCGCCACGCTGGCGCAGGCCGGCAGAGATATTGCCGGTATGTTTGGCTTTGGGGGTGTGCCGCTGGTGTCCACCGAGGCGATTTATTACCTGCGCAGCTATGGCGTGCTGTTGGTTGTGGGCATTATCGGCGCAACACCGCTGGTGCGCAATACCGCTGTTCGGTTGGGAGAAACCTCTCTTGCCACGGTTTTGCGACCGGTGATCGGGTTAGCCTTGCTGCTGATCTGCACGGCCTTTTTGGTGGACGGATCCTTTAATCCGTTCCTGTATTTTCGGTTTTAGGAGCTTATATGAAGAACACACAAAAATGGATCGGTATGCTCTTGGTGGCAGCTGTGTGGCTAGGGCTGACAGCCGGGGCGTGGCTGCGTCCCCAGACGGATTTTTCCGTAACAGAGCGGCGGGAGCTGGCGAAGCTGCCGGCGCTTTCCTGGGAGAAATTCTTGGACGGCTCGCTGATGACGGAGTTTGAAGATTATTCTCTGGATCAGTTTCCTCTGCGAAACAGCTTTCGCAGCCTGAAGGCCCGAACACAGTATAGCCTGCTGAATCAGCTGGACAACAATGGCATTTATATTGCCAATGGCAGCGCGGCGAAACTGGAATATCCGCTGAATGAGCAGTCTGTGGAGCACGCTTTGGGGGTATTTCAAAAGGTTTACGACCGGTATTTGGGGGAGAGCAAGGTCTATGCCACCGTTGTGCCGGACAAGGGCTATTATCTGGCGCAGGAGAAAGGCTATCCGGTGATGGACTATGAAGCGCTGTTTCAAAAAGTGGCGCAGGGGATGGCTTATGCAGATTATGTAAACCTAGAAGATCTGCTGTCGGCGAAGGATTATTACCGCACAGATACTCATTGGCGGCAGGAAAATCTGATTCCCGTGGCGGAGCGGCTTTGCGGTGTTATGGAAACCGATAAGCCGGAGGGCTTGACGGCGAAAAAGCAGGAGCAGCCCTTCTATGGCGTCTATTATGGGCAGGCGGCGCTGCCTATGGCGGCGGATACGCTGTATACTATGGAGGGTGGCTGGCTGGATAGCTGTACCGTCTTTAACTATGAAAACGGCAAGACAACCGGTGTCTATGACTGGGAAAAGCTGACGGGGGAGGACCTATATGAGGTGTTCCTGTCCGGGTCGGTGTCGCTGCTGCGCATCGACAATCCGGGTGCTGCCACGGACCGGGAACTGATCGTATTCCGGGATTCCTTCGGTTCGTCCATCGTGCCGCTGCTGAGCCGGGGATACAAAACGGTAACAGTGGTGGACATCCGCTATCTTTCCAGCGCGATGCTGGATCGGTTCATCGACTTTCACGGGCAGGATGTGCTGTTCCTCTACAGCACTCTGGTGCTGAATAACAGCAATCAGCTGCAATAAAAGCAAAAGACACTGCGAGGGATTGCCCTCGCAGTGTCTTTTTTGATGAGCGTTGCGTTACGCTTCTTCGTTGAGTTTGTCTGCGTGCATTTTGTAATACGGGATCAGTATCTCAGCGATGTCTTCTCGCTCTAAATATTTGATAATGTTCTCGTTTGTATCGTGCATCAGGTAATTAGAACGCAGACGGTCTGAGTCCTCTTTACGCGCGCCGACCTGCAACCGTCTTTGCTCCGGCGTGCCGGTTAGGGAATGTTCAATTAACAATACTGCTTTGATTTTTGTTTCGGGAATGGGAAAGCTGACAGAAAGATTACCAAAACTTCCGCTTTGCGGCACTTCGTTTTTGATACGCTGTATCATTACCTCAGCTGCCCGTCCTGCCAAAAGTCGTAGCTGTTCTTCCTTCGTTCTTTGAACTTCCATTGCGACCCCTCTTTTCATAAAAACGCACAGCTGTGTACGCGCTGTCTGTCAGCTTAGTTAAAGCCGTCGCCCATACAGCTTGTGCACATCACCAGCCCGGAACCGGAGCAGGCATAGCATCGTTGGCTGGTTTGATAGGAGCCGCCGCCATAGCCGAAATTTGGCGCGTACTGCGTATTTTCAAGGTAGCCAGTACCGTGGCAGCTGGAACAGGTTACTTTTCCTGCACCCTTACAGGTATAGCAGGTGGATGCCGAAGACCCGCTACCAATACCAATGTTGGGAACAATCACATTGCCGCTGTTTGAACTGCCGCTGCCGCCTTTATAGCCGGTGCCGCTGCAGCCCAGGCAGTTTGCCTTGCCGCTGCCGGCACAGCTATTGCAAGGGTACTGGATGTCTGATACCTTCATATAGCCCTTGCCTTGGCACCAGCTGCACTTGGTCTTGCCGGCACCACTGCACAGCGTGCATTTTTGTGCGCTGTGGCTGTGGTTTCCGCTGTCGCTGTCGCTATCAAATATTCCGCAGCCCGGCAAGATAGTGGCTATCAGTATAACGACCAAAAAAACAGAAATAAGCTTTTTCAAGGGAAGGACCTCCTTTATTTTTTCTAAAAGAGCGTACTTTCCGTACACTCGGGATTCTTATAAAATATTATATATCTGCAAAATCACAAATGCAAGGTGATTTTGCAGATGTTTTCCCATTTTCGGTGTATTTAAAGACCAAAATGACCAAAATCACCTGTAGTTGCACGAAATTGGGCAACAAACCGCATCTTTTGGGTAATGGTGAAAGGAAACCCCTTTCAATATTACGAAAATGCGAAAGGAGATGCTGTTTTGGTTATTACGCATAAGCTGAAAATGAATATGGAGGAGGATGTAACCCAGCGGCTGGAGATGCCCTTGGGAGATGTCAGTACGCGCAGTATTGAAATGCTGCTGTATTCACGGCAAAGTCCCTGGCCGATCCCAGAGGGGGTTACGGTACTGATCTGCTATCAAAAGCCGGATGGGACAGTGGGGCAATACGATACTATGCCCGACGGTACGGCCGCCTGGTCGGCAAACGACAATGTGCTGACGGTTTTGGTAGCGCCTCAGGTGTTGACAGCGGTGGGCAATGTGGCGCTGTTCGCGCAAATGTACCTGGAGGACAAGGTGCTGCACACCTTCTCGGTGGAGATCGGCGTCAGAGCGCCCTTTGTTACCAACAGGGGCATCCATACGGCTTCTGAGGATTATTACTATGTAACCAATGTTCTGCGTGGTCCTGTTACGGCGCAGGTGGGGCAGCTTTTGGCTGTGGAGGAAGTGGACGGTTTCGGACGGGTTACCAAGGTAGAGCCGGTGGATACCGCTGATGTGGTAAATAAGGGCGGCAATGCGGTTTTGTACAAGCCCCAGTCGCTGGCATTTTATGAAAAAAGCCAGGCAAGAGAGAATATCGGCGCAGCTCCCATAGATGTGGTAAATGACCTTGTTTGCAGGTTGGATGATGGAACGCTGACATTGCCGGATCGCAAGTCGGGAGATAACCATACGCTGTACACCCATCAGGAGAAGCTGATCTTCTTCATTGAGGGGCAGCAGAAAAGAAGCGTGTTCATTCTGACCAGCGAAGATGAAGCCCGGCTTTTAAGTGCTGCTGAAGCGGGGAAGGTGCTGTATACCCCGCAGGAACTGACCGCCGACCAGAAAAACCAGGCAAGACAGAATATCGGCGCGCCGTCGGCAGACGAGGTCGCTATCCTGCAAAGCAAGTTTGTGGATGACAGAGTCCTCTTAGAGGATAGAAAGAATGGCAACTACTGCGCTGTGGGCATTATGAATGGAAAAATGGATATTACCCAGTATGATCCCTACACCGGCACTTACGGCGCAACAAAAACACTTTTAACCACGGATGATAAGGATTCTCTCGTGTCGGCGGTGATTGCGGCTTTGCCGGTTTACAGCGGGGAGGTTGAGGAAGTATGAGCAGTTTTGCGATTGAAGTAGAGGGTGGAAAGTCTGTAAAGCTCCCCACTGCCGGAAAGTATTGCGACCGGGATATTGTGGTTACGGCAACCGGCAGCAATGATGCCTTTTGGGAGGAATTCCAGCAGGGCGGAAACCGCAGCAACTATTCCAACGCCTTCAGAATTGGCTGGACAAATTCCATTTTCAAGCCCAAGTATGATATTGCAGGCAGCGGCTCTTTTGCATCTGCCTTTGCGGCAACCGACATTTTCGGCGATCTGGCAATCCTGCTGGAGGGCTTGGGCAGAAAATTGGATACCTCTAGAGCTACCAGCCTGAACAGCCTTTTTTATAATGCTGCGAAGCTGACAAGAGTGCCTGTCATTGATGCCAGCGGCGCGTCCGACATAACCTATATGTTTGACAGCGCCACTGCTTTGCAAACCATTGACAAGGTGATTCTCAAAAGCAATGGCTCCCAGAGTATGAACGCCTTTAGAAATCTGACGGCGTTGGAAAATCTGACCATTGAGGGCGTGATCGGGCAGAATGGTTTGGATATACATTGGAGCACCAAACTGTCTAAGGCAAGCCTGATAAGCATTGTAAACGCGCTGTCCACAACGACTACGGGCTTGGCAGTAACCCTTTCCAAGACGGCAGTAAATACTGCCTTTGAAACGGAGGCAGCGGCGGCAAATGGAACGGAAAGCCAGCAATGGCTGGCGTTGATCGCCACCAGAGGAAACTGGACGATCTCGCTGATATAAGGGGTGAAAAAATGCGAACAAAGCTGATTGCCAATGCAGGTATGGTGCTTACCAACGGAGAGATTTACGGCACGGAGATCTTCCTGGCTGAGGGACTGCAGGCGCAGGACTTTTATGAGATCACAATGGCGCAGTATGATGCTATCACACAGGAAAATCCTACCGCGTAATTCTATAACACATCAGGGCCTACCGCTACAGCGGTAGGCCTTTTTGTTTAGGGTTGATTTTATATAGTGAATAGGGTATAATGACAGTGATTTTGTCTTTGATTTTGAGAAAATACGACATCATACAGCCAGGAGGAAAATATGCTGGTTAGTATTATTACAGTATGCTACAACAGCGCGCAGACGGTGAGCAAGGCCATCGAGTCTGTGCTGAATCAGACCTATCCCAATATTGAATACACCATTGTAGACGGCCTTTCCAAGGATAATACGGTGGAAATCGCAAAATCTTACGAGGAAGCGTTTCGCCAAAAGGGCTACACCTACCGCATTATCAGCGAGAAGGACAGCGGCATTTATGACGCTATGAACAAGGGTATCCGTATGGCTACCGGTCAGCTGGTGGGTATGATCAATTCTGACGACTGGTATGAGCCCATCGCTGTGGAAACGGCGGTAAAGACCTATCAGGAAGCGCCCTACGATGTGTTCTATGGCGATATCAATCTGATCCGTTCCAACGGGCAGATCATTGTGAAAAAGTCCCGGTTGGATCGGTTTCCCTCCAGCCGGCACTGGAATCATCCCACCACCTTCATCACCAAGAAGGCCTATGACGAGGTGGGACTTTACCGAAATGAAACGATTTATGACGATTTTGACCTGATCCTGCGGATGCGTCGGGCCGGGAAGAAGATCGCCATTCGCAATGTGGTGCTGGCCAATTTCAAGACTGGTGGCGTCAGCAACGAAAAGAGCATCAAAAAATGTATTAAGCGCATTAAAGTGCGCTATCGCTATTACCGCAACAACGGCTACAGCCCGCTGTACATCGTAGAATGTGCCGCGATGGAGGTAGCAAAGCTGATCTTAAGCTGAGAATTTCAGGTGAGGAGAAATTATGAGCAAACAAACATCTCTGTTCTTGTCCCAGTCCTATCAGGACACCTGGGACGACTATCAGCGCTGCTTGACAAATGAATATTTCTCCTGCTGGGACTATGTGATTCTGACGGCGTCCAACGAGCATCAGGCGGAAATCTTCCGCGGTCAGCTGGCCCAGCGGCAGGCGGCAGGCTTCCTGCCCAGCCGCACCCATTTTGCTGTCGTACCGGATGAAAACGGCAAGCGGGTAGGCTCCGGCGGCGCAACCCTGGGTGTGTTGCGCTATGTTGCTCAGCATACCGGACGTTCGGATTTTGCAGGCTTGCGGATCTTGGTGATCCATAGCGGCGGCGACTCCAAGCGGGTGCCTCAGTATTCTGCTTTGGGCAAGCTGTTTTCTCCTGTACCCAGAGAGCTTCCCAACGGAAGAACCTCTACGCTGTTTGACGAGCTGATGATCACCATGTCCTCTGTGCCTTCCAGATTGCGGGAGGGTATGCTGCTGCTGTCCGGCGATGTGCTTTTGCTGTTTAATCCGCTGCAGATCAATTTCTCCGGCAACGGCGCGGCAGCGATCTCCTTTAAGGAGGCTGTGCAGACCGGCAAGAACCACGGCGTATTTTTATGGGGTGAGGACGGTAATGTCCGGAAATTCCTCCACAAACAGTCGGAGGAGGAGCTGTGCCGTCAAGGCGCGGTCAATGAAAACGGCAAGGTGGACATTGACACCGGCGCGGTGATCTTCTCTAAGGATATGCTGGCGGCGTTGTACGGCTTGATCTCGGAAAACGGTGAATATTCGGAAACGAGATTCAATGAATTTGTAAACGAAAGGGTACGGCTGTCGCTGTATGGCGATTTTCTGTATCCCTTGGCGCAGGATTCTACCTTGGAGGCTTTCCAGCAGGAAAAGCCGGAGGGCAGCTTCTGTCCGGAGCTGGCGCAGGCGAGAATTGCTGTTTGGAATGCGCTGCGCCCCTATCGAATGAAGCTTTTGCGGCTTGCGCCGGCAAAATTTATCCATTTTGGCACTACCCGGGAGATCCTGAAGCTGATGTGCAGCGAGATCCGGGAGTATCATCTGCTGGGCTGGAATGCCCAGGTAGGCAGCAGTATCCGCAATAAGACTGCAGCCTATGGCAGTGTCCTCTCCCACGGCGCCACCATTGGCAAGGATTGCTATTTGGAGGTCAGTTATGTCCATAGCGGCGCGGTGGTAGGCGACCGGGTGCTGCTGTCCTATGTGGATGTTTACGATGTGCAAATTCCGTCGGATACGGTGCTGCACGGCCTGAAGCAGCGCGACGGCAAGTTTGTGGTGCGGATCTACGCCCCTGAGGACGATCCCAAGGCGCAGCTGGATAGCTGCAGCTTCCTGGGCACCACCTTGCGGGAGTTTATTGACCGCAATGGTATTACCGAAGCCCAGCTTTGGGACGGAGAGGATCGCTCCTTGTGGACAGCCCGGCTGTATCCTGCCTGCGACAGTATTCGCGAAGCGGTGGCAGCTGCGCTGAATGTGTATGCTATGAGCCGTGGCGAGGGTGATGTGAACGCCTGGCGTCAGGCAAATAGAAAATCTCTTTGCTCCGGCTTTAACGATGCTGATCCCGATGCGCTGGTTGCTTGGGATAAGCGGATGCAGGAGCTGGTGCGAATGGACAAGCTGGCAAAGCTGATCCGGGCGAAAGTGCCTGCCCGTGAGGCAAAAAATGCGCTGGATGCCACCTGCTTGACGAAGATCCAGAATGAATGGCTGGAAAAGCGGCTGCAAAAGGCAAGCTTCCCGGAGGCAATGCGGCTGCACTACTATATCGGCAAGGCGCTGGGTGGCGCAGAGGGCGCAAAGCATCTGCGGGAATTTTTCAAGGTGATCCAAAAAGCGATCACGGAAAATTCTTTGGATAAAGTGCAATATAATGATACCTGCGTGATCACCAAGGATAAGCATGTGGTCAAGCTGCCCCTGCGTGTCAACTGGGGCGGCGGTTGGAGTGATACACCGCCTTACTGCATTGAAAACGGCGGAACGGTGCTCAATGCGGCGATCCTTTTGGATGGGGAACTGCCGGTGGAGGTAACACTGGAGAAGATTCCCGAAAAGAAGATCGTTTTCGACAGCCGGGATATGGATGTCCACGGCGAATTCGATACCATTGCGCCCCTGCAAAAGACCGGCGATCCCTACGATCCCTTTGCGCTGCAAAAGGCGGCGCTGATCGCCTGCGGCGTGATCCCTGCTAAGGGCGGAGATCTGGAGCAGATCCTGAACCGTTTGGGCGGCGGCTTCTGTATGCATTCCGAGGTTACCAATGTTCCCAAGGGTAGCGGCCTGGGCACCAGTAGTATTCTTTCTGCTGCCTGCGTTAAGGCGGTATTTGAGTTTATGGGCATTGCCTATACCGAGGATTCTTTGTACCGGCATGTGCTGTGTATGGAGCAGATCATGGCCACCGGCGGCGGTTGGCAGGATCAGGTTGGCGGTTTGACAGATGGTATCAAATATATTACCACCACCCCCGGTATCGATCAGCAGATCAAGGTGGAATATGTGCATATCTCGGAGAAAACACGGAAAGAATTGTCCCAAAGATTTGCGCTGATCTACACCGGACAGCGGCGATTGGCAAGAAACCTGCTGCGGGATGTGGTGGGCAGATATGTGGGCAACGAGCCGGAGTCTGTCAATGCCCTCAATGAGATCCAGCGGCTGGCTGCGCTGATGCGCTTTGAGCTGGAGCGGGGACATATCGACGACTTCGCCAAGCTGCTGAATAGGCATTGGGAATTGTCCCGGCAGATCGACGTCGGCAGCACCAATACGGTGATCGACCAGATCTTTGAAAGTGTTGCGGATCTGATCGACGGCAGAATGGTTTGCGGCGCAGGCGGCGGCGGATTCCTGCAGGTGATCCTGAAAAAGGGCGTTTCCAAGGAAACGGTCCACAAGCGTCTGAAGGAAGTGTTCCAGGACAACGAAGTGGATATTTGGGACTGCACCCTGGTGTGATATTCCGCCCCGGATCATTTTGATCCGGGGCGTTACCCGTTGACGGGAATGCCAAAATACCGTAAAATAGAGAAAACGGAGGTGAGCGTATGCCCAACAAGCTGTCGAAAGAGCTGTTACAGAGTATTGCCAGCTACATAGAAGAAAATTATGTGGAAGCGTGCGACTACAGCGCGGTGGAAAAAATCTGCAGTCGGCGGCGGGATATGGGACGCAGCAAAAGTGCGCCGCTTTCATCCCGCGCACCTATGGCAGCCGCCAAGCCGGTATCGCTGGAGGATATGCTGAAGCAGGAGGATGCAGGCTTTACGGAAACCCTTTTGAAGCTGATCGATAAGACCGGCAAGAAGGATTCAGAAATTTACAAAAAAGCAAATATCTCCAAGCAGCATTTTTCCAAAATCCGCAACAATCCCCACTACAGACCCACGAAACCCACCGCCGTAGCGCTGGCACTGGCGCTGGAGCTGAATCTGGAGGAAACCCGTGATCTGATCGGCAGGGCGGGTTACGCACTGACCAACAGCAGCACCTTCGATCTGATCATCCGCTACTTTATCGAGCATCAGCAGTACAATGTCATCGAAATCAATATTGCACTGTATGAATTTGATCAAAGTATGCTTGGTGCTTAATACGTCCACTCACAGTTGACCAAATCGCATTAATAACCTCCTATAATGTGGGTGCAAGCTAAAACACGCGCATTTAGGAGGTTATTACTATGAAGAAGAATTTGACTGAGATCGTATTTATCCTGGACCGCAGCGGCTCTATGGCCGGACTGGAGGACGACACCATTGGCGGCTTCAACGCCATGATC
>JAZSGS010000024.1:0-16094 GCA_045532855.1 Faecousia sp. | reverse complement strand
TTCCGAAAGCAAGTTTGAGCAATGGCCGCGCCCTCCATTTCGGTGCAAAGCCCCTGGGTTTTTTCCACGATTTGGTTTTTTTGCTCCTTGTCGGCAATAAACTGGTCACCGCTGGCTACGCGGCCGGTACGAATATGCCCGGGATGAACCTGCTCCGCGGCTTGCAGAGCCAAAGCCGTCAATGCGCTGTCTGCACAAAAACCGGTGGGCATTCCGGGAACAGTGCACGGAGGGTAGCCGAAGTTGGTGCAGTCAAAATCGTGGTGAAGCACCTGGGTGCTGACCAGGATATCTCCAATATCCAAGTCCTTGCATAAAGAACCGGCAATGCCGGTGTTGACAATATGGGTCACCTGAAACAGGTCACACAAAATCTGGGTGCAGATGGCGGCGTTGACTTTGCCGATGCCGCAGCGAACCAACACAACCTCCAATCCGTTCAAGTTGCCGGTGCAGAATTCTGTGCCGGCTTTTTCAGTGATTTGCAGATGGTGCATTTGTGCCTTCAAGGTGGCCACTTCCACATCCATTGCCCCAATAATTCCTAATTTTACCATAGCAATTCTCCTGTCAATCCGGGTAGGTCATACGGCTGTCATCTATATTTTCCAGCAGCCGGCAGTAGCGCTCGCCCCAATAATTGGCCATAGACAGATTCATATCCAGATAATTTCCGCAGTCCCTGGCACTGGCACCGGGAATTTCTCCCCGGTAGTCCCGGATAAATCCGAAGCATTGCCGCAGCAGAGGCAGAATGTCCCGGCTGGTAAGCTCTCCCCAAAGCAGCAGGTAAAACCCGGTGCGGCAGCCCATAGGCCCAAAATACAAAACCCGGTCCTTCCATTGGGCGTCATTACGCAAAAAGGTAGCCGCCAAATGCTCAATGGCGTGAATCTCTGCGGTGTTCATAACCGGCTCTTCATTGGGGCTTGTCAGCCGCAGGTCAAAGGTGGTTACGGTTTCTGCGCCCACCTTATCCTTCCGGGATACATACAGTCCCGGCTGCAATTTAATATGATCAATGGTAAAACTTGTTATCTTTTCCATAAAATCCCCCTTCTTTCCTTTTTATATCATACTGCAAAACCGTCATAATTGCAAGTAAAAACGCAGGTGCGATGCACCTGCGTTTATTTTTACAGATCCAGCTTTAGATCGTTCGTCTTGATCCAACCAATTTTGCGCAAAATCTCGCAAAATACCCAGCTGAGGATCGCCGGCAGCACGAAACAGATCAGCGCCAAACCGATCCAATCCATAGCGGTAACGCTCTTCCCTGCCCAACCGGTGATAACACCGATCTGACCGACAAAGCCGCAGGTACCCATACCGGAGGAAATGGGCGCGCCATTCATTTCCAGCTTGAAAATGCAGGTGGCGATGGGTCCGGTAATGGCAGCTGCCAGCGTAGGCGGAATCCAAACCCGGGGATTCTTGATGATATTGGGCATCTGCAGCATACTGGTGCCTACGCCCTGTGCCACCAAACCGCCCCAGCGGTTTTCCTTAAAGCTCATCACAGCAAAACCCACCATTTGGGCGCAGCAGCCGGCAACAGCCGCGCCGCCTGCCAAACCGGTCAAGCCCAATGCCGCGCAAATTGCAGCGGAGCTGATGGGCAATGTCAGCGCAACGCCGATGATGACGGACACCAAAATGCCCATCAGGAAGGGCTGCTGATTGGTTGCCCATTTTACCGCATCGCCTACAGCCATAGCTGCCTTGCCGATGGGCTCAGCGATCAGCATTGCCAAGCCAACGCCCACCAAAATAGTAACGATGGGCGTTACTAAAATGTCGATTTTTGTTTCCTTGGACACCAGCTTGCCACATTCTGCCGCAACGATGGCGATCACCAGTACCGCCAAAGGTCCGCCGGCACCGCCTATGGAATTAGACGCATAACCCACAGTTGCCAGCGAGAACAGCACCAGCGCCGGCGCTTTCAGTGCCAGGCCGATGGCCACAGCCATTGCCGCGCCGCTCATAGCAGAGGCAAAATCGCCTACCTGCACCAGGAAGTCAATGCCTGCCTGCTGTCCCAAGGTCTTGAGGATCGTACCCACCAAAAGCGAGCAGAACAAGCCCTGCGCCATTGCGCCCAAAGCATCAATACCGTAGCGTTTTCCAGAGAGAATTACATCCTTTTTCTTGAAAAATTCCTTGATCTTTTTCAAAAATGTCGCCTCCTTTTCAAATTGGCAACATTATAGCACCACATTTTTCCTCTGTCAATATATGACAAAAACAGAGCGCATCGTGAAGATGCGCTCTGAAGATTATTTATTCTTCTTCCTGTTGGCTTTTCTCTTGGCATTGGCGCGCTGCCGCTGCTTCAGCTCGTATGCCGCCTTCCATTTGTCCAAAGTAGGCTTGTAATCGGGATAATGGATATACGCCATAAAGCCCCAGAAAATCAGTGCGCACAGAATCGTGGTGATCAAACCAACGGTAAATGCCTTGTTGCGGTAGCGAATGGTGATCTGATGTTCACCCTCGGTCAGCTCCACAGCGATCATCGCATTGCCCACCAGCGTGATCTCAGCTTCCTCACCGTCCACATACACGTGCCAGTTGCCGTTTTGGGGAATGGAGGTATACAGCAGGCCGTCCCGGTTGCAGTTGATCGTACCCTCGACCTTGGTGTTCTTGAAGGAGGTCAGCTCCAAAGTGGAGGCATTCAAAATATCATAGCCCCGGCGGAACACTTCGTCGTTCAGCACGCCGACCCGAACTGTCAGCTTGCCGCTTTCATTGGCCTTTGTCCAAACATCCACCCAAATCTCGTCGCCTACCTCTACATCTACGGCCGCCAAGGTCTGAGGCAGACCGTGGGTTTCGCTGTAGAGCTGCTGGCCGTTTTTCCAAACGGCGATCTGATTTCTCTCAGACAGATTCAGATCCAGGCAAGCAAAGCCTTCTACGATAGACTTGTATTCATACCGGATCCAGGAGCTGTTGCTGGTATTGTCGTAGCTGACGATGCCGCCGGAAGCGGTATTGGTAACATTGGCAGACCAGGTTTCCATAGTCAGGCAGGAATCCGGCAGAATGGTCCAAACATCCTCCTGCAAGCCGGTAGCCGCCCGGAACAGATCGTTCTGAAAAAGGAAATTATTGCCTTTATAGAACGCAAAGCTTCCCAACTGGCTCTGCGCCAGGAAGCCCAAAGGCAGATATGCATTGTTTTCCAGCAGGTAAACGGATTCGTTGCGGTATTTGACATCAAAATACTTATTGTCTTCTACCTTTCCGTCCCGTTCCACCATATACTTGAGGTTCAGGAACAGATTGACCACGGGAGAGCTTTCTTCGTAGCAGTAGCGGTTATAGTTATCTCTTGCCGCCTGTCCCATCATCTCCATAAAGTTGGTTACATTGACATTGGCAGAGCTGGTGAAGGTGGAAATGCCGTTATAACCGTTCAGCGCGGCATCGTTCAAGGTCTGGCTATGGGTAACCTCCGTCCGGTAGAACAGCTCATCGTCGCCCTTCATATACTGCAGGATCGAGCTGGTCTGTCTGTCGTTATTGGGGTAATTGCCAATACCGGTACTGGGGAATTTCGTTACGAAATTCGTTAAATTCATCGCAATTTCCAGCAGCATCACCACAGCCAGGCCGATGGATGCATAGCTTCTGCGCTGTTTGCGCTCTGTGATGAATTCCCGCAGCTCCTTATTGCCCTTGGGCTTCTTCATATCCAGCCGGGCATAGAGCAAAACCACCAAATACAGAAGAATAAAGATGGCATTGTAAGCAAGGAACACAGGATCTTCCAAATTGCCCAGCTTCAGGAACATAAAGATGCTCAAGCCGCCCGCAACAAGGATCTTCCAGATCCGGAAATAACGCCACAGCAGGAATGCCCGATAAGCCATATACAGCATAACAAAGCTATACAGGAAGCTGAAGCGGTACGGGATCATATTGGTAAAGTGGAAGCCGTGCCAAATATAATCCAGCTGACGGAAAATAAAGCTAAGGATCAAAAACAGCAGCAGGAATACGCAGCAAAGCTTTTCCCGAATCTTAACCTGCTTGGCTGTAAGGAACAGGAATGCCAGCATAATGGTACCGACACCGCAGTACAGATTGGGCAGCGCATCTGCCTCTACAATGCTCAGCTCCAGGCCGCCGCTCATATTGCCCGCAACCTGCTTCATAGCCCCCGTAACCAGCGGCCAGGACAGCTCCATCGCCGACCACCAAAGACCGCCAAGGCCACTCTCTCCGGCCTCTTTTGCCGCCTTATAGGCATCCCAGGCTGCTCTTGCATCCTGACATTCCCAGTAATCCGCAATATTCAGATTGAAATAGTCGGGGTAAGAGTTGACGCTGGAATAGGTGGTCTGCAGCGCAGAGTATGCCGGCAGGGTGATCACCGCCGTCATACCGATGGCCAGCACAGTAAACACGCCCATCAGCAGCAAGTCCATTCCCAAACGCTTGATGCTCTTGCAATGGCTGATCTGATAGCAGATAAATGCCAGCAGCACAAAAATGCAGGTAAAGAAGCCGATGTAATAGTTAATGGCAACAGACAGGCACAGCGCCACGGTGTACAGAATGAACTTTCTTTCCCGCAGCAGCTTGATCATTCCCAAAACCACCAGCGGCAGCAGAGCAAAGGTGTCCAGCCACATAATATTCCAGTGATAGCACAATGCCCAGGCGCACAGACCGTACATACAGCCAAACAGCGGCAGCGACAGATCATCTCTGCCAAAGGCTTTCTTCAGGAAAATGGCGAAGAACAACGATGCCAGGCTCAGCTTGATGGGCATCAGCAAGGCAAAATACGGCAGCAGCCAGCTTTCCGGCAGAAGTACCGTCAGCAGATTCAAGGGAGAGCCCAAATAATAGGAAATGAGTCCCAAATAATCCAGGCCCATACCGATGCTCCAGTTATACAGCAGCGAGTCTCCGCTGCGCAAAGCATCGCGGTAATTCACAAAGAACGGATAATACTGATGCCAGGTATCGGAATACAGCATTGTTTTTTCCGTGCCGAAGGGGACATATTTGCCCACCATCTGCATAATCAACAGCGCTGTCAACGGCAAAAAGAATGACAACGCCAAATAATTCCATTTTTTCGTTTTTAATTGCGGTATTCTCATAGCAATTCCTCTGTTTTGTTGAATTTTTGTCGTAGTGTTTTCATTCTATCATAGGTTTTTCATTAGGTAAAGGCAAAAAAGCGGATTTTCTGCGATATTTACAAAAAATTTCCCTGCCGCATCTGCAGCAGGGAAATTCCCATTACAATATCAAGCAAATCAAGCCCGTTGCGCCTTCATTGACAATGCGTGTCAGCGTTCCCCGGAACTTACCGCGAACATCCTCCGGCAAGCCCACCAGCTTAGCCGTCAAGCCTTCCCGAATCATTTCATACACGGATTTTCCAAAAATATTGCTCTCCCACAGCTTATCCGGATCTTCACTGCTTAAATACTGGATCAGATCCTGGGATTGCTGCTCACCGCCCACCATTGGGCTGATCTCCGTATCAATATCCACCCGCACCATATGGATCGAGGGCGCGCCGGCCTTCAGCTTCACGCCAAAGGAGCCGTTTTTGCGCAGCATCTGAGGCGGCTCCAAGGTCATCTCCCCGGCTGTGGGCATTACCACGCCATAACCGGTAGCCTTGACCGCAGAAAGGGCGTCGGCGATCTTATCGTACTCCTGCTTGACCTGACTCAGCTCCGTCAGCTGTTCCATCAAGTGGGCATCGTTGCGAATATCCAAACCGGTACGGTTGCTGAGGATCTCATAAAACAGCTCCTCCGGGAAGGTCAGCACACAGCTGACTGTTCCGCTGCCGGCATCTACGCCGCTGACAGTGGCAGAACGCACCTGCTCCAGCTCTTTCAGCTGTCCCAATGCCGTTTCCGCCTGCCCCAATGTGCCGATCTGCTCTGCGATCTTTTTCAGGGCTTCATACAGCACCGCTTTTACAGGATGCTCCGGCTCCAGGGCATCCATCCACCGGGGCAGCGTGATCTGCAGCTGCTGCATCGGAAATGCGTTCAGCAATTCCTGCAGCAAGCTGCCAACCCCTTGCGAATCCAACGCCTGACAATCCGCTACCGCGGCATCCACGCCATAGCGTTCCTTCAGCAGTTCTTTTACAGCCTGAGCTTCCGCCGAATGGGGATGTCTGGAATTGACCACCACCAAAAACGGCTTTTTGGTCGCCTGCATATCCCGGATCGCCCGATCCTCCGCTTCCATATAATCCTCCCGGGGAATATCCGTAACCGTGCCGTCGGTGGTTACCACCAAGCCGATGGTGCAGTGTCCGTCCATCACCTTTTGGGTGCCCAGCTCCGCTGCCTGAATCATTGGGATCTCGTGGTCAAACCAAGGTGTCGTTACCATTCGGGGCGCGCCGTCCTCATCTGCTCCCACTGCTCCGGGGATCATATAGCCCACGGAGTCGATCATTCGGATCCGCAGTTTTGTCTTGCCGTCGGGGCAGATCTCCACCGCCTCTTCGGGAACAAATTTCGGTTCGGCGGTCATAATGGTCTTGCCGGAGCCGCTTTGGGGCAGTTCATCTCTTGCCCGTTCCGCACGATAGGGATCTTCGATACAGGGGATCACCAATTCTTCCATAATCCGCTTGATCAGCGTAGATTTTCCGGTCCGTACCGGTCCAACCACGCCCACATAAATATTACCGCCGGTTCTGGCGGCCAGTCTTGCATAAATGTTTTCCATAGCCAGCCTCCTCATCCGGCAGGAGGACTGCTCCTGCCACGCTCTACCAAAAGGTATGTCCCAACAGGACAAAATAGAACTTTGAAAACGGTAATTTTTCTGCATTGACAGTTTCGCATTCGCCGTGATACCATAAACCAAAGAAAGGAGGGATACGATGGCAGATCAGTATTCCCGTACCCGGCTTTTGGTGGGCGAAACCGGTGTAGAAAAACTGCGCAACGCCCGTGTCGCTCTGTTCGGTCTTGGCGGTGTGGGCGGCTATGCCGCGGAGGCTTTGGCCCGCTCCGGCATCGGTCATATGGACCTGATCGACGATGATACCGTCAGTCTGACCAATCTGAATCGCCAGTTGCTGGCAACCCATTCCAGTATCGGCCAATACAAAGTTGATATTGCGGCGCAACGAATCAAGGACATTGATCCCTCTATCCAGGTGCGCACCTTTAAGACCTTCTATCTTCCGGAAACGGCGGATCAGTTTGATTTTACCCAATATGACTATGTTCTCGATGCCATCGACACCGTTACCGGCAAGCTGGCATTGATGGTGCAGGCAAAAGCCGCAGGCACCCCCATCATCAGTTGCATGGGAACAGGCAACAAAATGGACGCCACCGGTTTTTTGGTTTCGGATATTTCCAAAACCTCCGGCTGCGCCTTAGCCCGGATCATCCGCAAGGAATGCGCCAAACGGGGCATCAAGGGTGTTAAGGTGGTCTACTCCAAGGAACTGCCGCTGACGCCCCAGGAATCTCCCGACGATCCCATAGAGCCCCAGAGAGAAGGCTCATCCCGCCGCTCTACCCCCGGCTCCAATGCCTTTGTTCCCGGCGTTGCCGGCCTCATTATGGCAGGTGAGGTCGTGAAGGATCTTATCAAATGATAAAAGCCTCCCTGACGGGAGGCTTTTTTATACCATCTTCTGCTCGTTGATCACCAGCTGGAACTGCAAGCCCAGCCGCTGGGCCGCCTGGCGGCACATAATCATCCGCTCCATAAAGATCTCGAAATAATCCATCACGGAGCTGACTTCCGTATCAATGGTCAGCTTCAGCTGTATCGCGGTGTGCGCGTCGTTGATCTTCAGGTCCGAACGGGTAACCGAATAATTCACCCGATCGTGAATGTCAAACCGGCTCATATCCTTATGGCGAACCCGGTTGCGACGTACATCGGTCTTATCCGCCAAAATCAGCGCCGCCGCAATGGGATTTACCGGCACGCCTGTTCCCTCATCGTGATTGCCGATGGCAGTTGCCACCAAAGCGATCTCCTCCGCAGGAAAGCCCATCTTGTCAAGAATACGGAACGCCATCAGCGCGCCGCTTTGGCTATGCTCGATCCGATTGACCAGGTTACCGATGTCGTGCAGATAACCGGCGATCCGCGCCAGCTCTGCATCCCGTTCCGGATAGCCCAAGGTCTGCAGGAGCTCCCCGGCAATATCCGCCACACGGCTGACGTGAGCAAAGCTATGCTCCGTATACTCCAGAACAGCCAGAGAAGCATCTGCCTGCCGGATATAGGTCTTGATGGCTTCATTTTGTCTGATTTCCTTGTAGGTCATATACTTCCCCTCCTTTTCTGTCTTTATTATACCGCTTGCAGCTTACCAATGCAACCAGTTTTTCACCAAAGCAGGTCGATATGATACAGCCGCAGCCACCCATCGATCTGCAAAAGATAACAGATCGTTTGGGGTACTTTCATCAGCTGACCGTACCAGGGCCATGCATACTCCGCCGTCAGCAAATCTTTCGCAGCCTGCCGATCCACCAGCTGGAACAGCGGCGCATCCTTGTCTTCCAACAATTTTTTCAGTTTCTCGCTGACCGCCTGATTGTATAGCGGATCAAAGGTCTTGGGATAGGGGCTTTTCTTCCGCCACAGCACCTCCTCCGGTAAAATGCCGGTCATCGCATAGCGCAGCAAGCCCTTTTCCTTGCCCTGGTAATCCTTAAACTCCCAAGGTACGCCATACAGATATTCCGCAATCCGGTGATCGCAAAACGGCACCCGCACCTCCAGCCCGGAATACATACTCATCCGGTCTTTCCGATCCAAAAGCGTCTGCATAAACCACTGCTGATTTAAGTTCACCATCTGCTTCATTCGCGTTTCCTGGGGCGATGTACCCGGAAGAATATCGCTTTCATCGCAGGTCTTTTTGTAGCGCTGATACACATACTCCTTACCGTCCAGCTTGCCCTGCAGGCTTGGATTCAGCATATTTTGCCGCTGACAGATGTTCTGCGACCAGGGGAAGCCCTCCTGATCCCGAATTTCCGCATCCCGATACCAAGGGTAGCCGCCAAAAATCTCATCGGCGCACTCCCCGGACAGCGCCACCGTTACATTTTCCTTAATTTTACGGCAAAATGCCAGCAAGGAAATATCCACATCCGCCATTCCCGGCAAGTCCCGGGCGATAACCGAGTCCTCCAGCGCATCTAATAGATCCTGGGGGGTTAGTACGCACCAATGGTGGTCAGAATCCAGTTTTTCTCGCATAATGCTGATATAATGCCCGTCGGAATTTGGCTGAAATTTACTGGGAACAAAATACCGGTCATTATCCACATAGTCTACAGAAAAAGTGGGCAGCTTTCTCCCACCCAACGCATCGGCGCAGACGGCGCAGATCAAGCTGGAATCCAAGCCACCGGACAAAAATGCGCCAACCGGCACATCGGACACCATTTGCCTTTTGATGGCATCCAACACCAACGCCCGCACCGTTTGCGCGGTCTGTTCAAAATCCTCCCGATGCTCCCGGTCTTTCAGTTTCCAATAGCGATGTATCGTTAAATTGTGGTTTACATAATATCCGCAGCAGCCCGGCTCCAGTTCTTCCATACCCCGCAAAACACCGCAGCCCGGCGTTCGTCCCGGACCTAACAGCAGAATTTCCGCCGCTCCCTGTTCATCCAGTTCTGCCCGGACAGTTGGGTATGCCAAAATGGTTTTCAGCTCTGAAGCAAACAGCAAGCCCCCATCGTGCCTTTTGTAAAACAGGGGCTTGACACCCATTCGATCTCTGGCGAGGAACAGCCGTTTTGCCCTTTCTTCCCAAACGGCAAAGGCAAAAATGCCGTTAAACCGCGTCAGGCAGTCTTCTCCCCACTGCACATAGGCGTGCAACACCACCTCGGTGTCAGAATGTCCCAAAAATTGGTGCCCGCACTTTGTTAGTTCCCGGCGAAGCTCATCTGTATTGTAAAGCTCCCCATTGTAAACGATCACATAGTTCTCCCCGCCTAAGGAGAACGCCATAGGCTGCTTTCCGCCGTCGATGTCGATCACCGCCAACCGGCTATGCAGCAGGGTAACGCCGTCCTTTTGATAACAGCCGTTCTCATCCGGACCGCGGTGATGCATAGATAAAAGCATTTTCGCCTTTGTTTCCTGGGCGCAGGGCAAGCAGATCAATCCAGCGATTGCACACATAATGTTCCTCCTTTCCATTTGGCTATCCTATGCTCAAGCAGCGGAATAAATTTGTCGATTCCGGGAAAACTGTTTACCGGGTGATAAAAATGAAAGATAATTTTGATATGTTAAGCTCCATTATCAAAACAACGCAAATGGGGCAAGTGGGTATCCGTTCCGTACTGGATGCGCCAATGAGCCCGGGAATCAAGCAGGCGCTCCATTCCCAGCTGAAGGAATACGATGCCATCGAATCCCAGGCCCACGCGCTGGCAGAGCAGAGAGGCTGGAAGCTGTCGGAGCTGAATCCTGCCGTACGGAAAATGGCGGATATGATGACCAGGGCAAAGCTGGCTTACGATTGCAACGACTCCAAAATTGCCTCTATGATGGTGCAGGGCAATATCCGCGGTGTGATCAAGGGGCTGAAAAATTCCCACCGCTATGCCCACGACGATCAGCAGATCAGCGAACTTTCCCGAAAGCTTCTGGACTGCGAAAACAGCAATATTTTGCAAATGGAAGGCTATCTGTAGCTCATTCCGGCACCACCGCCACCACCTGGGCATAACCGGATGCATAGCGGTAGGGCGTTATGGTTCGGGTTTCTCCCGGCAAAAGATTGGGGATCACTGTACTGTAGGTGATCCCGCCTACATATAAGTCCGTTTCTCCCTCGTGGTGCTTATAGTATACCCGTACACAATCCATCTCCTGCTGGGACAAATTGGTGATCTCCAGCGTACACATTCCCACTTCCTTTACCGCCACAGTTCGCTCTGACCGGTCAAAGAATCCGGGAATCACCGTTCGGCAGCGGCAAGCGGTTACTGGCGAATCGGAGTAGGCTTGCTTATTCTCCTCCAAAATCAGTACTGTGCTTTTAGGCGGAATATAGGTCGCGTCAAAAAACAGCTCCTGCCCGTTTTGTATGATCACGATCTGGGCATACTCGATCCCGGTGGTGCCGGTATTTTCCAGCACCAACGCCGCCACATCCACCACATTTTCTTCCAAACCGTCCTCCAGATACGCCCCCTCATAGGCGATCAGCTTTTGCGCCACCAGGCTGGTATATTCCAGCGCAAAGGGGAATCCCGTCCGGTCATTGGTTGCGCCTACCTGCTCCACTGCAGGCCGAGATGGCGGCTGGGTAGATACCGGCTCGGTTGTAAAACTGGGCAGATCCGCGCCGCTTTGCCCCTGCAGATGGGAAATTCCGTTGCCCACACCGATTCCCAACAAAAATACCGCAACGGTTATCCACCAAAATGCTTTCATATTGCCACCCCATTCCTTTGTGTTCCGCCGCAGCGGTGTTGGCATTATAAAAAATGGGTTTTGACCGATTCAAGGGAATCTTCATATATTCTGTTAGAGAATCTAAAAAACTCCTCGACAAATTCACGACCATAACATGCAATACGACAGCAGTAGTTTAATTTTTTGAAATTTATGGAAAATTAAATTGAAAAAGCGAAAGGTCTGTAGTATAATTTTGGAGAACAAATATCCACCCCCCACAGTAAGGAGCAACAATATGAAAGAACTATTCGGTACGCTCACCTCTGGTGAGCAGGCCTACCTGTATACCATTACCGACGGCAGTATCACCGCTGTCATCTCGGATTTTGGTGCTACCATCGTAAAACTATTCGTTCCCGACCGCAAGGGCAATGTAGCTGACGTGGTGCTGGGCTTCGACAGCCCCCAGGAATATTTGGAAAGCGGTACTTTCTTTGGCGCTACTGTCGGCCGTAACTGCGGCCGTGTCAAGAACGCCAGATACACAATGTTCGGCAAGGAATATGCCATGACCCCCAATGACAACGTGGTCAACAACCTCCACAGCGGCCCGGATTATTATAAAGACCGTCTGTGGACCGTAGAAAGCCACACCAGCGACAGCATTCGGCTGAAGCTTCTCAGCCCCCACGGCGACCAGGGCTTCCCCGGCAATGCCGAGATCCATGTTACCTACAGTCTGAAAACGCCGGGAACGCTGAGCCTGCGCTACGACGCCATCTGCGATCAGGACACGGTGTTTAACTTTACCAATCACAGCTACTTTAACCTCTGCGGACACGACCATCCGGAAAAGGCAATGTCCCAGGTCCTCAGTATGCCTGCACGGGTCTTTACTGTAGAAGATTCCGAGTCCGTCCCCACCGGTGAAATGCGCAGCGTAGAGGGTACGCCTATGGACTTCCGCACCCCCAAGGCCATCGGCCGGGATATCAATGCAGACTACGAGCCTATGAAGCCCCAGGGCGGTTATGACCACAATTTTGAGGTCTTTACCGATCCCTGCGCCATCCTCTCTGACCCGGAATCCGGCAGAACTATGGCCGTTTCTACGGATCTTCCCGGCATTCAGTTCTATGCCGGTAACTATCTCGATGGCGATATAGGCAAGGGCGGCGTTTCCTACTGCCACCGGGGCGGTATCTGCCTGGAAACCCAGTACTACCCCGATGCCATCAACCGTCCCGAGTGGGCACAGCCCTTTGTGAAGGCGGGTCAGCACTATCACAGCGAAACAAAATATAGTTTCAGATGAGCACTTACCTCCAAAGCCGCGGCTTTGGAGGTTTTTGCACACCTCCCGCATTTTTGCGCATAAACTGTCCTGTAAGCCTTTACGCTTATTGCTACTTTTTTATTGGGAGGTATCCGTCATGTCTGAGAATTGTCAGGACACCCTGCGCTGCGACCCCCAGGATCTGCGGCAGGCGATGTCCATTCACACAAGAAAGATCACCGACTCCTGCCGCGATAAGGACTGCATCGAGGATCTTCGGGTTTACATGACCAAAGGCTCGCAATGCCTGCTGGATACAGCCGCCAGCGCCCGGGTGCGCTGCGCTGAGCTGCTGTACACATACATTGATGTGGAGCCGGTGGCCTTCGACCGGAATCACTACTGCATTGATGTAACCTTCTACTACCGAATCCTTGCAGACGCCACCATCGGCACCAACCGTCCTGCATCGCTGTATGGCTTGGCAGTGTTTACCAAGAGGGCTGTGCTGTGCGGCGAGGACAGCCAGGCCCACATCTACCGCAGCGATACCCGGCTGTGTGAGCCTGATGGCTTGACACGGTACATCGCCAACCGTCCCACCGCCGTAGTGGAAGTGCTGGATCCTATGGTGCTCAGCTCCAAGATCCGGGAGGTCTGCGACTGTCAGTGCCGGGAGGATGCGACCTTGCAGATTCCCGCAGCCATTGCCGCCCTGTTCGACGATGAGCTGGTGTACGCCGGAGAGCGGCGGCGGATGTTCGTAACCTTGGGGCAGTTCTCCATCATTCGGCTGGAGCGGGATGCTCAGCTGATCGTGCCGATGGTGGATTACGCGCTGCCCACCAAGGAATGCTGCGACAGTCCCGGCTGCACCGAGGATCCCTGCGAGATGTTCAGCAGGATCCCCTTCCCTGCCGCCCAGTTTACCCCCACCGGCTGCGACAGCTGCCCCAATTTGGGCGATGCCGTCAGCTACCAAACCTGCCCCTGTAAGGATTGATACGACACGATAAAAGCTCCCCATAAAGGGGAGCTTTTAATTCCATTTAGATGCAAAAAAGGATACCCGTAATGGGTATCCTTTTAATGGTACACCAGCACATTCTATAATCGAACCGTTTACCTCTTTTAGGCTTACAGTTTTAGTTACTTCCTTATAATTAAACGCTATGACCAATTTGTCGTCGTAAAGATATACGGCGTTTACAAAAATGTCAATCAGTCTTTGTTTGTGTTCCTTCGTTTCTAAACGCATGGTCTGAATTTGGCGGAGCCATAATACCAAGCCCTCTTTTGTCATTTTAGGCTTTTTCATTTCTTCCTTGATGAGCTTCAAATTTATCTCATCTCTCGTCTGCTCCAATTCGAGCATTCTCTGTTTCGTTGTTGAAGTAATAATGCCTTCTTCAATTGCCTTGAGTAGATTGTTCAGTGCGGTTTCCGTTTCGCTGAGCCGTTGCTTCAGCAGCTGTATGGTGGGATTCTCTTTTTGAAAGTTCCGAAATACGATACCGGCGATATCCTCAATCACATTGTCCTTCATTATCATTTCGCGGGTGTACTTAATGACAATATTTTCGATCCAGTCCTTTTTGACCGTCTTTTTGTCGCAGGTATGCTTGTACTTGGCGGTGTTGCACTTGTAGTATCGGTGCACCGTTCCGTTTCGCCCTGTACCGCTTTCACCGGCCATATAAGCACCGCATTTGCCGCAGAACAGCTTGGTGGTCAGCAGGTAGTCATCCTTGGCCTTGTGCCTTGCAGCGGCTTTGGTGTTTTTCTTCAGCCGGTCCTGTACTTTGTTAAACAAGTCTGTGGGTACGATTTGCGGAATGCCATTTTCACAGACCACATCACCGAAGCGGTATTCTCCAATGTAGCGGCGGTTCTTCAACAGATTTGTTACAATGTTGATCGTCAGCTTGCTCCCCTTGGATGTGGTAACACCCTTTGCATTCAGCAGCGTGACGATTTCCTTGATTGTCTTACCTTCGTTGTACCACTTGAATGCTTCCAAGACCCACGGAGCTTTAGCCGGATCAATCTCATAATACTGATCTTTATTGACGGTGTATCCTATGGGGACTGTACCACCGTTGAACTTGCATTTCAGCGCATTCTCTGTCATACCTCTGCTGACCTTTTCCGCCAGTTCTGCGGAGAAGTATTCTGCCATACCTTCCAATATCGATTCCAAAAGGATTCCTTCTGAGGTATCGGAGATATTCTCCGTAGCAGATATAACCCGGACATTGTTCTTTTTCAGTATCGTCTTATAGTTAGCAGAGTCATATCGATTTCTTGCGAACCGATCCAACTTCCAAACAATAACCACATCGAATTTTCGTTTACCGCTATCCTTAATCATCTTTTGAAACTGTGGTCGGTTGTCTGTCTTCGCAGATAACGCTCGGTCAATGTAGGTGTCCAGTATGGTGATTCCTTGCCGCTGCGCAAAGGCCATACATTCCCGGAGCTGACCGTCAATACTCTCATCCCGCTGGCTTTCCGAGGAATACCGTGCGTAGATGACTCCAATCATTCGTTCTTCACCTCCTGAAGAATCTGGGCGATGGTCTCTTTCAGGCGGTCATTGAATGAGGTGCCCGGGGTAAAGCACATTTCCAAGAGTGCCTCCAGACCGCCATCTTTCGCCAGTGCTGATTTGATTGCCGGATATTTTTGCATCCCTTGAGGGTTATCCGTTCTTCCGAAGATGTAGTCCAAGGACACATCGAAGAAGTCAGCGTACCACAGGAGTTTCTGCAGCGGTGGCTCGGCAACACCGGTTTCGTAGCGGCCAATGGTTACTTGGGTGGTCTCACACTTTTCTGCGATTTGCTTTTGAGAGTAACGTGCATTTACCCTAAGTTTTTTTAGCCTTTGCCCTACAACATTCATATTTTAACTCACCTCCATACGAGTTGTGTTTATTATATCACATATAAGGTTTATAGTCAATACTATTACTGTTTGTTTCTGAAACAATTTACAAACGGTTTTGGTGACGAAAATTTATCAGGCAGTGCCGACAGTAACATCGGCACTGCCTATTTTCAGTTATTCCTTATTATCAGGATGTTCCTCCATAAACTTCTCAAACTCGGCTTTGCCTTCTTCGGTTTCCAACAGCTTTTCGATTTCTTCAATGAACAACATAGCCATTGAGTTTAAGGCTTCCTCGGGAATATCCGACTTAAAAACAATTTTCGGATTGTTGATAAGCGACACCTCCTATTTTTTCTTGCCTCCACTTCTGCCGGAGGCGGGCAATCTAAAATTCATCATAAAATTCTCCTTACGGGCGGTGACGGGTGTCACCGCCCTGTTTCTTAACTGTCCCTGGTTACTTCCTATATATCAGTCCCGCATATCAGGGGACGTTATTTTCATTTTGAAAAACTCCTTC
>JAZSGS010000025.1:0-69783 GCA_045532855.1 Faecousia sp. | reverse complement strand
GCCTGCTACAGTACAGGTGGGAGCCTTGGTCTGCTCAGAGGTGTAAGTATGACCGATTGCTGCAACTTCGTCAGCAACATAGGTATCGCCACAAGCACAGGTGTAGGTGGTGTAACCAGCCTCGGTGCAGGTGGGAGCAGTAACAACTGCATCATAGCTGTGGCCGGTAGCAGGAACTGCTACGAAGGTGGTGTAGTCGCATACAGAGCAGTACTCGTATGCTTCGTAACCAGCCTCAGTACAAGTGGGAGCCTTTGCATCAACAGCGGTCAGAGTATGACCGGTTGCTGCGATCTCCTCAGTGTAGGTATCGCCGCAAGCACAGGTGTAGGTCATCTCGCCCGCGGTCGTACAGGTGGGAGCCTTGGTCTGCTCGGAGGTGTAGCTGTGACCGGTAGCGGGAACTTCGTCAGCAGTGTAGGTGTCGCCACAAGCACAGGTGTAGGTGGTGTAGCCCTTCTCGGTACAGGTAGGAGCAGTAACAACTGCATCATAGCTGTGGCCAGTAGCGGGAATTTCTACGAAGGTGGTGTAGTCACATACGGAGCAGTACTCGTATGCTTCGTAACCAGCCTCAGTACAAGTGGGTGCCTTAGCATCAACAGCGATCAGGGTATGACCGGTTGCTGCGATCTCCTCGGTGTAGCTATCACCGCAAGCGCAGGTGTAGGTCATCTCGCCTGCTACAGTACAGGTGGGAGCCTTAGTCTGCTCAGCAGTGTAGGTATGACCGGTAGCAGGAATTGCTACGAAGGTGGTGTAGTCACATACGGAGCAATACTCGTATGCTTCGTAACCAGCCTCAGTACAGGTGGGAGCCTTCGCATCAACAGAGGTCAGGGTATGACCGGTTGCTGCGATCTCCTCAGTGTAGGTGTCGCCGCAAGCGCAGGTGTAGGTCATCTCGCCTGCTGCAGTACAGGTGGGAGCCTTGGTCTGCTCGGAGGTATAGGTATGGCCGGTTGCGGGAACTTCGTCAGCAGTGTAGGTGTCGCCGCAAGCACAGGTGTAGGTGGTGTAACCAGCCTCAGTGCAGGTAGGTGCAGTTACAACTGCTTCGTAGCTATGGCCGGTAGCGGGAACTGCTACGAAGGTGGTGTAGTCACATACAGAGCAGTACTCGTATGCTTCGTAACCAGCCTCGGTGCAAGTGGGAGCCTTCGCATCAACAGAGGTCAGGGTATGACCGGTTGCTGCGATCTCCTCAGTGTAGGTATCGCCGCAAGCGCAGGTGTAGGTCATCTCGCCTGCTACAGTACAGGTGGGAGCCTTAGTCTGCTCAGCAGTGTAGGTATGACCGGTAGCGGGAACCTCGTCAGCAGTGTAGGTGTCGCCGCAAGCACAGGTGTAGGTGGTGTAACCAGCCTCGGTGCAGGTAGGTGCAGTTACAACTGCTTCGTAGCCATGACCGGTTGCGGGAACCTCGTCAGCAGTGTAGGTATCGCCACAAGCACAGGTATAGGTGGTGTAACCAGCCTCGGTGCAGGTAGGTGCAGTTACAACTGCCTCGTAGCTATGACCGGTTGCAGGAACGACTGCCTGTGCAACCAAGGTTTCACCACAGACAGAGCAGTGCTTGCCCTCAGTCAGACCGGTTTCGGTACAGGTAGGAGCAACTGCTGCGTCGATGACCTCGGTATGACCCAAAGCGGCAGCAGTCTCCTCAGTGACACTGTAGCCACAGTCACAATATGTGGTCTTGGTGCCGGGTGTTGTACAAGTGGGCGCAGTTGTGGTTTCCTTCAGCGTATGCTGCAGGCAAGTAGCGGTCCATACGCCGTTGCTGTAAGTAAACTCACCATAGGCATAGGGTGCGGTTTCGCAGTATGTACCATCCGCATTCTGCAGCTTGGCAGGGGTAATGGCGATGGGAACATAGGTCCGTGTCTTGTTGTCGGAACCGCCAACCTGCACCTGATAGGTGTTGGTCTTGGTACCGGGCTTCAGAATGACCTTTGCGCCCTCGGCAGCAGTAATGGCTGCGCCGCCGGAGGTGGTGTAGACTGCGCCGGAGGATGCATCCAGAGTGCCTTCCACATAAGCAAAGGCATCGCCCCTGGCTCCCTGATAGTTGGTGATCGTGTAGTTGGTTCCACCGGCAGTATACAGCACGGGAACATACTTCACATGGCTCAGTCCGATGGTAACCCAGTCGTCTTCGTCATAGAAAACGATAAAGTTACCGTTACCCAAGGTAATATCTGCGCCGTCCTCAATATACAGCTGAGAGCCGGGCAGCATACTCAGATTCTGGGTAACCTCAATGCTGCTGCCGTTATTAACGCGGACAGTCAGATTGGAGGTAACAGGCAACTGATACTCCTTGGAGTTGATGGTTGTAGAGCCCAGAATGCCCAGCTTCATAGAGATGGACAGGCTCTTCATATCCACATCGCCGTGGACATCGATGACCAGACGACCGGTTGCCTCATCGTAGTCCTTTACGATATAGCCGGAGTTCACATTGAACATACCGTTGGGTCCGATAAAGGGCACGGCAGAGCCCTGAATGCCTACCAAAGTAACATTGACGGCCATATAGCCATTTTCAATAGCACCGGCCTCCAGAGTCAAAGGTACTTCAATGTTCTGGATGTAGTAATGGGTAAAGGGGAACACGCCATAGTCATTGCCAGCGACACTACTGGTGTTGTCGCCGCCCAAGAAGTCTGTAACCTGGAAATCTTCGTAGACAGTAGCGCCATTCTTGGCGACCACAGAACCGTTACCGGTAATGAAGCCCCACGCATAGAGCGTTGCGCCGCTGTTGACGGTAATGGTGGAACCGCTTTGCATATGGATCTTACCCACAGCGCCGTATACGGAACCGGGATAGGGCGTGGAGCACAACATACCGCCGCTGACATTCACAGAGCCGTTGACCACCAGGTTAGCACCATCAGCCATGGTCAGAGTGCGGTATACGGTAGGTGCAACAGGAGTGGTAGCTGTGTACTCAGCAGGCTTCTCAGTATACACGCTATTGGCAGCATTGCTGGGGATCAGCAGCGTAACGCCGCTGGGGATGGTGTAATCGCCTGCAGGCAGAGTGCCGTTGTTAGCAACAACGATAATCTTGTTGTTGCCTGCTGCCGCAACTGCAGCTGCTGTATTCAGATCATCATACAGCGCATTGCCGACCTTGAACCAAGGTGCTGTGGTGGCAAAAACCGCCTGCACAGTCATATCATCCGCAGGCTCCAGGGTAAAGGTAGCAGCCGTGGACAGGATGGTATGGGTCTCGGCATCGATCCAGCCCAGGAAGGTAACGCCGCTGTTGGCGGCTGCTGTAATACTAGTACCTGCGCTGGAAACATTCAGCACAGTACCATTCGCCACAGCAGAACCGGCTGCGCTGACGCTGCCCAGTGCGCTGTCGTACGCGAAGGTAATGGAAGAAGATTCCTTAACTGCAGTTACAGCAAAGCCGCTCAGATTCAGGGTGTTGACGGTGCTGTTCTTTGCAGTGGTAATTGTAATCGTAAATTCTCCGCCTACATCCACAACCTTGCTGAAGGTACCGGAGGTGCCGGTATAGGTCGTTCCGTCGATGACCAGCTGATTGACAGAAGTTGCCGTCCAACCAAAGGAAATATTGACCTTGCTCTCAGTTTCATTATAGACGGTAATGGTAGCCGTTTTGGCGGAGGCACCAATACCCATAATTCCTCCGCTTCCCTTGGCGGTAACCGTAATGGTTTCGCCGGACATAGAGGTGTTGGTCGCGCCGGATACATACACCGTCATACCCTCAACAGGCTCATAGGTGCCAGAAGATGCCGCAGATGCCTTAATAGGCGTTACGCAGAGCATCACAACCAGCAGCAACAGGGAAAGTATACTTCTCCTTACATTTTTTGCTGACATTGCTTATTCCTCCTTAAGATTAAATACGCCGATATATATAAACGCACAGTTGTTTTCACAGAGTGCTTAGTTTTCTCCATAGGGTTTAATCGTTCTGAAGCCCCGGATGCCCAAGTTCATCCAGCGCAGGATCTGTTTCAAGGGAGCGCCGGATTTTTTCTTGAGCTTTGCGGCAAAATACCATTTCATCAGGCACTTGCCCTTTGGAAATGCGCTGGCAACCATAGCGCCCCAATCGTAATAAAACTTGTCATTGTATCCTGCAAACCAGGACGAGGTATCCTTGGCGCATTTTCCCAGCACATAATCGCTGGAATACACCCGCAAGCCCTTCCGGAAGCAATCCCGGATCAGAATCGTGTCCTCACCGCTGCCATAAACGCATCCACCACCAAACAAGGTGGAAAATGCCAGGCGGTTTTTCACGAAAGCAGACCGGCGGACAGCCATTCTCGCTGCGCCGTAACGCAGAGAATTCCACAAATGCGTCCGACGGGCTTTGTTTCGCCGTTTGTCGAATATTTCTCCGTTTCGCGTCATATCCATACCGAAGAAGATCACATCGGCATCCGGAAACTGCCGGAAAGCATCCAAAACGCCCTCCACCATTCCGTCATAATAGGTAATATCATCGTCGGCAAACAGCAGAACATCCGCCTTTGCCAGCTGTAAGGTCAGATTGCGGTTAATGCCCACGCCTTTGGTTTTGGTGGAGATCATTCGCACCCTGCCGTCAGCGCTTTCCGTATAGTCCCACCGGTCGCATTGGTTTGCAATCACCGCGGCAGTCTGAATATTCATTTTTTCTGCCAGGGTGCAATCTTCTTGCCCAACGGTGGCAACCAACACTTCTAATTCCATATTTCTCCTATCGGATGCTTCTGGTATGAATGGTAAATTTCATACCGTCCCGGTATGTTTTATAGTGTTCGTAGGAACGGGTTAGATCCACAAGGATCGCGTGTTCTTTACACTTTCTGTCTTCTTCTGCAGGAATCTGCCGCCAATCGCCGTACAAAACCTGCAGCAACTCTTCATATTGCTCCGGCGCAGAAAACTGACCGTCCACAAAGGGAAGCTGCGCCGTCTTTTGAAGCCATTTGGCCGGAAATACACTTTTGGACATTTTGGAGGCTGCGCCTAAAAAGCAGTGCACATACGCCCCCGTCTTTTTAGGACCTCGGACAATTCTATGAAAAGGCTTTCTCGGCAGCAAGCGGCTGAGAACCATAATGATCTTCTTTGCCTTGCTGTCTGTATCATAGCCTTCTTTATCCAAGCCTTTTGCCACGACCACCTTGGAGCAGGCAAATTGCGCAAGTCTGCCCAGCTTGCTGCCATAGGCATTGTCGCAAGGGAAAATGTCCATATAAACGCCCTGATGGATTAGCGGATCCTTGGGGTGATATTTCTCAAGGCAAGTTGTTCCGTTAAGCCGCAGTTTGGAGAAAAACATAGGAAAATGCTCTGAAAATTCACCCTGCAGGAAAAAATGCTTCTGATCCAAAAGCTTCGGCGCTTCCGCCAAAAGCCGATGGTAGTCTTTTCTGGGCATCAGCACGTCCAGATCGTCGTCCCAAGGTATGAAGCCCTGGTGGCGCGCCGCACCCAAAAGCGTTCCCGCAAACAGAAAATAGGTAATGTCCAGTTCCTTGCAAACTCTGTCAAATTCACGCAGCAAGCAATATAGCGCTTTTTGGTGCTCCTGCAGTGTTGCCAGCTCCCCTGCCTGCGTCAGTTCCATCGTTCAACCACCTTATATCCGCTTGTATTTGATGATTCCGTAGTAGCCATACCGCATCATCACAAAAATGCATTGTATGACCGGCATATGTAAATGCTTTCTGTAAACAACCCATCTGCGCTTGGCGCTGCCAAGCTTTCCTGCAGATCTGGAGTTGGCTCTTTGCCGATATGCCGCCAAAACCTCCGGCACACCTCTGGCAACGCCGCCCTCCTTCAAGATCTGAAACCACAGGGCGATATCCTCGTGATACATATTCGTAGGAAAGCGGTATTTTTCCACCAGCTGCCGGGTAAGCAGCACTGTGGAACAAGTAATCACACTGCGAACAATGGATTCTTCAAAAGTGGTTTCCGGCGGCACAATAAAATCGTTGCACACCTTACTCCCCTGCTCGTCCACCATTTCGTAAGAGCAGTAGATAATATCCGCGCCGGTTTCCTCTGCTCTGGCGATCATTTTCTCCAGCAACTGGGGCTTCCAATAGTCATCGCTGTCTAAAAGCACCACATATTTTCCCCGGCACAGCTCCATACCCCGATTTCGGGTTTTGGCAACGCCCATATTGGATTCATTGACCACCAGCTGGATCCTGGGATCCTTTTGGGCGAATTCGGTAACGATCTTTTGGGTGTTGTCCGACGAACCATCGTCGATCACCAGCATCTGCCAATCGCTCACCGTCTGAGAAAGCACCGATTCGATGGTTTCTCTCAAAAAAGGCTCTGCATTATAGGCAGGTATGATCACCGATACCAAGGGTGATGTTTCCTGTGTATGTATCTGCATTGCCGCAACCTCTCAATTACTGTGCGCCATCTCCGCGGATCACCGCGCCAAACGTAGCGAAGAATATCTTCACATCCCACCAAAAGCTGGCGTTCTCAACATAATGCAGCTCCATTTCCATACGCTTTTCATAGCTGCAGGAGCTGCGGGCATACGCCTGCCAATAACCGGTCAAGCCCGGGGTTACGCTTAAAAACATATCTTGCTTATCCCCGTATTTTTCCAGTTCTTTCTGCACAACAGGTCTGGGGCCGACAATCGACAGCCCGCCGATAAGTACATTCACAAGCTGGGGCAATTCGTCCAAGCTGGTGCGTCTGAGGAATTTGCCCACCTTGGTGATTCTGGGATCGTCCTCCAGCTTAAAATTCCGCTCCCATTCTTCTTTTTGCTCCGGTGTAAAGTCCTCCACCATCTCGTCTGCATCGGCAAACATAGACCGGAACTTAAACAGTGCCAAAGGCTTTCCGTTTTTACCGACGCGATGATGCAAATAGATTGCAGGGCCGGGAGATTCCAATACGATAGCCAAGGAAATGAACAACATCGGTACTATGCCAATGGCTAAACCGATCAGTGAAAGAACAATATCAAAAAGTCGCTTTGCGAACAAATATCCACGCTTTTGGCGACGCTTTTGCTGAACAGAAACGCCAGCAAAAGTATTCGCTTTTTCTGTGGTTTCTGCCTGCACATCCAGTACATTCATAACGCCGCTCTCCCTCTTTTCTTCCTATGATAATGAAATACGATGATTCTTGCAATTATGCTAAAATTTGCGGTCGGGACATTCGTACACCAATCTAGCATACATTATATTACACTTTAATATCGAATGCAATAGAATTTACAAAAATTATGCTCCACTTCCCCCAATATTTGTGCAATTAACAACTTTTGCCAAAAAGTTCCATTTCTTGGCAAAAAACGGCAAGGAGAGCTTCTCCTTGCCGTTTTGCTGTGTAGTTTTATGCTATTTTACTGTCAGCTTGACCTTGTCGGTATAGACCGCATTTCCTGCAGAATCCGTAACCATACAGCGGTAGTAGTTGCCGTTATGGCTGGACTTGGCTGTGAAGGTGAAGATCGCCTTGACAGCAGATGCGGAGGAGCAATTCTTCCAGGTCTTGCCGCCGTCAGTGGATACCTGCCACTGATACTTCAGACTGTGGCCGGTGGCCTCAACGCTGAACTTAGCGGTCTTGCCCTTATTTACGGTCTTCTTCACCGGCTGCTCCGTAATGCCCAGAACATACAGCCGAACAGCATCGGTATAGACCGTGTTGCCGCCGTTATCCTTGATCCGGCAGCGGTAGTAATTTCCGTTATGCTTGGTCTTACCGGTGAACTTGAAGGTTGCCTCCGTCGCAGAGCTGGAGGAGCAGTTCTTCCAGGTCTTGCCGTCGGTAGAGGACTGCCACTGATAGGTCTTGCCTGCGCCGGTGGCCTTCACAGTGAATTTGACGGTTGTGTCGGCTTTCACCTTCTTTGTTGTGGGCTGAGTGGTAACGCCCAGCACATACAGACGGACCACATCGGTATAGATCGTTTTACCTGCGCTGTCCGTAACCTTGCAGCGGTAGTAGTTGCTGCTGTGGCTGGTCTTAGAAGTAAAGGTAAAGGTCGCCTTTTTGGCAGTGCTGGAGGAGCAGTTCTTCCAGGTCTTGCCGTCAGAGGAGGATTGCCACTGGTATGTCAAGCCGTCGCCGGTGGCATTCACCGTATACTTAACGGTCTTCCCCACCGCCACCTTCTGCGTCTTAGGCTGGGTAGTGATGGCCAGCTTCGTCTTCATACCCAGCGTTACCGTATTCGAGGTAACCGTGTTGCCGCCGCCGTCAGTTACCACACAATACACCTGCCGGCCGGCGCGGCTTTCGCTCATCTGTACCGTATAAGCAGGTCCGGTAACTGTGGTGCTTTTGGTAAACTTGGTGCTGCCTACATTCTTGTAGTACCAGGTATAGGTCAGGTTTGTGCCGGTTGCGCCAACGATTACGGTTGCATCCTTGCCATTATCGACCTCCACCGACTTAGGCTGGGAAACCAGCTTCACCGTTTCTCCGGTAGGCGGACACAGGAACTCAAAGTAGACACTGCTGCCTTCCCAGCCGTCCCATTCCACCGAAATAACAGTAGCAGGAAGTCCGTTGACCGTAACCACAACATTGTCGTCAAACTCACACTGGAACATGCCGCCAACCACTTCGGTTACCAGCTTTATGCCAAACATATACCGGTGACCCTCCTGGAACTCGCCATAGTGCGCTTCATCCAGAGTCAAGTCGCTCCAAGAAAACTCATCCACATAGTAGAGGTCGGAATCCAGTGTTACATTCCAATCGACTTCCGCGCCCTCCCAGGGCAACTGTACATCGGTCAGATTGACTTCCCGGATCCGTGCCGACGGGATTTGGCTGTATTCATAAGACAGCACCGCGGTCTTGTTGTCATCGTACAGTTCCCAGGTGGTCTCCAAACCGTTGATTGTGGCGATGATATTGGAATCAAAGACATAGTTGTCTTCCGCCACCAACGTGATGTAGCAGGTATAGTTTTTGCCTGCAATAAACTTACTGTCTATATGCATAGCATCGCTTTCACCGTACTGTTTCCAGGTAATGCCGTTCTTGCGATACAGCGTCGCGCCCGAATCCAGCCTATAGCCGCTGCCATCCAGGGTAACTGTATAGTCCGGCTTTTGTCCGGTAATAGGCTCATCCAACCCCTCAATGGTGATGACATTGATCTGCTCCGGCTGGCAGTAAATGGGGTTCTCCGAATCCAGGGTAAGGGTGGCGTAGTTCTTGTGGGACAGATTGCCAGTCTGTATCAGTGCGCCTCGGCGGTTACCGGTCCACAGCCATACTGTGTGCGTTGTGGTAGGATAGGTGTAGGTGGAGAATTCCCGTCCACTGATGGTGGCAACATCCACTTCCATCTTGTAGTATTTGCCGCCAATAAAGGTATCCGTTGGGCTCATCAGTCGCCAGCCGTCCACGCCGTTATCAGACTCATACCAGCGGCGGTAATTGTAGTCGATGCCATTGCCGCGAATGTAACAAGCGGAGATGTCCACAGTCATATTGTAGTCGGGATAATTTCCCATCACCGGCTTGACAAAGTCCAGCGTCAGCTCGTCAATATAGTTGATGTAGTAGCAGGTGTCGCATTGGAAGTCCTTATCCACATCGATATGCCCGCACATGCGGGATACCTTACCGCATTCTTCGCCCACGCACACGCCTATATGATAGGTCTCTCCGCGCCTTGCCTCCTCATACTTGCCGGTCTGGCTGAGGTATTCTTCATAGTACTGATAGTTGTGCTTGGCATTCAACTCCACTGTGATGGTCTGGGCCTCGTTGCCATCCGCATCGGTGATGATGCAGTAGAATTTAGTCGGATCACTGGTACACGCATCGGTGAAAGCCAACACGCGCAGAGTGGGGCCGTCAAAACATTCATCGTAACTGGGCTCAGTCAGGGGAACATATCCCCATTGACCAACCGTAATGTTTTGATATCTGTACCAAGTATAGGTCAGTTCGCTCTTACCCACTGCCTCAACGGTGAAGGTGGCATAGTTACCGGGCAAGGGTTCCTCATCAGCGCTGGTAACCAGCACGCCACGGACATCTTTGGGCTGCTGGGTGATCAAAATCTCCGGCATTTTCCGGCGGCAGATGTCGCACTCGTCGTCTTCGTTTTCATCCTCGTGGGGGCGGACGCTGACGGTCTTCTCACAGCCCTCGCCCACGCACTGGAGATTGTGATAGTTGGGAGCTCTGCCGGCGGTTTCGTAGGGATTGCTGGGATAATCGCCTTGATAATACTTGAAATACTGATAATTGTGCTGCGCCTTCAGCATTACCTCC
This sequence comes from Faecousia sp., assembly GCA_045532855.1. Lineage (GTDB taxonomy): Bacteria > Bacillota > Clostridia > Oscillospirales > Oscillospiraceae > Faecousia. The sequence continues at coordinate 59,505 of JAZSGS010000025.1, read as the reverse complement.
ACGGTTCTGGCCTGGTTGCCCTCTTCGTCCACAATGATGCACATAAAATACTCTTCGTTATAGCAGGCATCGGTGGAGGCAAGAACATAAAGATCCGGACCTTCATAACATTCACCGTAGGAAGGATCGGTCAGCGGTGCATAATCCCACTGGCCGGGACCGGTGTAGTATCGTCTGTACCAAGTATAGGTCAGCTCCGTCTTACCCACCGCCTTGACGCTGAAGTGGGCAATGTTGCTGCCGTCATGGTCCTCATAAGGGCTTTGCACCTTGACATGGGTTACATCCTCAGGCTGTTGCAAAATCTGAATATTGGAATTTCTGGCATAGCAGCAAACAGTGCACATACCCCGCTTGTCATAGGTATGGGCAAAGCGATTGCTGTAATGGTCGCTGTCGTCGCAGTATGTACATTTCTGCCAATGCCAGTTTTCGTCCCAGGACCAGCTCTTTGCCGGACGGGCAGAATGTCCGTCCTCAGCAGTGTAAATATGTTCTTCGTCAAAATGCTCCTGCCAGTCGCCGCTTTCTACGCACACCCAATCGCCGCAATCGCAGCCTTCAAAGGCAGCGATATCCGCGCAGCATACCAAGCAGAATTCGCAGTCGTCGCAGATATCCTCACAGTCGGAGCAATACTCCCCGCAATTAGGGCAGATCTCTGCGCACTCAGAGCAAGCGCCGCAAGAGGGGCAAACCTGCACGCAGTTGCTGCACAAACCGCAACTTTCACAAAAATCGTCGGCACATTCCCGGCAGGCATCGCCGCAGCTCTCGCAGATGGGCTCGTTTTCGCAGCAGCCATCACAGCTGGGGCAATGATAACCCTGTTCCACTGCGCAATTCAAACACAGATCGTAGGTGTCGCAGTATTCCACGCAGTTAGCGCAAATACCACAATCGGAGCAGTATTCCCAGTTACTCTCGTCGTAGCACCCAGTACAGTCGGGGCAGTGCAGACCGGCATCAATAGCGCAGGCTTCACAGATAGACTCGCCCACCTCTTCGGTACAGCCCTCGCAGAGTGTAGAGCAGTTTTCACACAGCAAACATTCCTGACACCAGAGCACCTCGCCATAGCACACTCCGCAATCAGGACAATGCGTACCCTCTTCCAAAGCGCACTCTACGCAAATACCACTCTTACCCAGAAATATGCAGCAATCGTCGCAGCCTTCGACGCACTGGCTGCATCGGCCGCACTCTTCGCACCACATTAGCGCATTCAAATAGCAATCGTAGCAATCAGGGCAATGATAGCCCTTGTCCAGGGCGCAATCAACACAAATGTAATCATCATCGGCGCAGCCCTCCGAGCAAATCTCCCAGCCGGAGCAATCGGAGCAAATGCCGCATTCAAAGCAAAATCCGTCGCAGCAATCGGCGCATTCATAGCAGTATTCGCAATAGGGCTCGCCGTCGATCCATTCATCACAGATGGGGCACACATGTCCCGCATGTACCGTCAGCGTGGTGGCAGGAATCATTCCGATCACCATAACGAGCGCCAACAGCACACCTAACATTCGTCTTGAAAAACTACGCTTCATTTTTCTTCCTCCTTTGATCCATAAAGCTTTTGGAGAATTTTATCATCCGTTTGGAAAGATTGACCTGCTTGCTCAGCTATGTTATAATAGCTTTGTACTTTAATTATATTTATTCTCGTGCGCATCGTCCCCATACTAAAAGTATGGGATGGGTTGTTTTTTTAATATTAGAAGATACAAAGTGCATTCTCGGAGGAGATCGAAATGAAAAAGCTGTTTGCCGGCATAGCCACCTTGCTGTTATTCATATTGTGCCTTTCCGGATGTCAGCCGGTGGGCGAAAAAAGCGCCAGTCTCTCTATCATCTACGGTGCTGCCGCTGCCCTCTCGCTTTTGCTGCTGATCGTCTGCTGTTTCCTGGTCCGCAAGCAGAAAGCGTGGTTTGTTCTGCTGTTTTCTTCTGTACTGGTGGTAAATATCGGCTACACCATTCTGTCCATGTCCACCTGCCTGGAAATGGCGCTGTGGGCAAACCGCATCTCCTATCTGGGCTCGGTATTTCTTCCGCTGACTATGCTGATGATCCTTTTGAATGTAACCAACACCCCCTATAAAAAGCGGCTGCCCGCCACGCTGCTAGGTGTTGCGATTCTTGTTTTTCTCATCGCCGCCAGCCCCGGAGTCCTGCCCATCTATTACAAAGAGGTATCCTTTGCGGTAGTGGACGGTGCTTCCACCCTGGTTAAGGTTTACGGACCGCTTCACCCCATTTATCTGGTGTACCTGTTAGGCTATTTCTCTGCTATGGTGGTCATCATCGTCCGCGCCAACCTGAAAAAGACCATCGACACCACCGCCCACGCCATCATCATCGCCATCGCCGTGTTCGTCAATATCGGCGTATGGTTTATTGAACAGCTTGTGCAGGTGGATTTTGAAATGCTTTCCATTTCCTATATTATCAGCGAGCTGTTCCTGCTGGGCATTCACCTTGTGATGAACGAAAACCAGCGTCTGCGGGAGGTGGTACGGCAGGTGGAGTCCGCCCGGAGCTATCCTGCTGAAGCATCTGCTGTGCCGGATGTTATGCTGGAAACGCCAATTGCTGAGGATACCATCGCGCCGGAGCAGGTGGAGATCTTTATACGGGGACTTGGGGAATTGACCCCTACAGAAAAGGTCATTTACGACGCCTACATCGCCAGAGTTACTACCAAAGAAATTATGGCGAATATGAACATCAAGGAATCCACTCTGAAGTACCATAACCGCAACCTTTACGGCAAACTGGGCGTATCCACCCGGAAAGAGCTGCTGGAATTACATAAACATATAAAATCCGTCAAGACAAATTTGGACGTCAAATAATGCGTTGGCACATTAATAACACCCTGCTCCCAACCTCCAAGAATCGGGAGCAGGGTTTATTTTTACATTTTTCTAGCTTTTTCTTCCCGGAAAACAAAAAATAGGCTTGCCAAACCAATACTGGTGTGTTACAATTTGTAATGTATTTATACGCAAAATCGAGGACTATGTCCAAATATAAATTAAGGAGATTATCATTATGGAAAAACTTCTGGGAATTTTGACTTCTATCCGCAGCGACATCGACTTTGAGAAGGAGACTCTGCTCATCGACGATGGCATTCTGGATAGCTTCGACATCGTTTCTATCGTTGCCGAGCTGTGCGAGGAGTACGATATCACCATCACTGCTGATCAGCTGGAGCCCGAAAACTTCAACAGCGCTGCAGCTATGCTGAACCTGATCAACAGCATCCTGGACGAAGAGTAATCATAAAAGAATAAAGATAGCAAGGTAGAGAGAGTATAATGAGTTTTACTTCTTTTAATTTTCTTGCGTTTTTGTTCATCGTAATCGTTGTCTACTATCTGGTTCCTAAAAAGTTCCAGTGGGCTGTCCTGCTGCTGGCAAGCTACGGTTTCTATCTGAGCACCGGCACCAGCAATGTGGCATACATCATCTTCACTACCCTGTTCTCCTACGGAGCAGGCCGGTGGATGCAGCTGCTGCGGGACAAGAACCAGGATCAGATCAAAGCCCTGGGCGACGACATTACCAAGGATCAAAAGCGCGAAATGAAAAAAGCGGTCAGCAAGAAGGTACACACCATTCAGGTCGTTACCGCGCTGGTCAATCTGGGCGTTTTGATCTTCGTCAAATGCTCCGGCTTTTTCGCCACCAATATCAATAACGTCTTCGGTATGTTCCATTGGAACGTATCTGTCCCTGTTGTCAATGTGATTGCCCCTCTGGGACTGTCTTACTACACCTTCAACTCCATCGGTTATCTGATCGATGTTGGCCGCGGCAAGCACGAGGCTGAGAAGCATCTGGGCAAATTCGCTCTGTTTGTTTCCTTCTTCCCCTCCATTGTGCAGGGCCCTCTGTTCCGCTACAACGATGTAGGCAAGCAGTTGCAGGAGCCGCACAAGCTGGAGTACAACAACATCAAGTACGGTGCGCAGCTGATTCTTTGGGGCTGCCTCAAGAAGCTGGTGGTTGCAGACCGGGTTGCCGCTATTGCAGGCACCATCTTCTCTGCAGACTTTGTTGCCGGTGATTTCTCCGGTACTCAGGTTTTCTTCGGCGTACTGGCCTACTCCTTCCAGATCTACTGCGACTTCTCCGGCGGTACTGACATTACCCGCGGCGCTGCCCAGATGATGGGCATTGACCTGCCGGTCAACTTCGAGCAGCCCTTCTTCGCCACCTCTATGGCAGATTTCTGGCGCAGATGGCATATGTCTTTGGGCGCGTGGATGAGAGAATTCGTCTTCTTCCCCGTTATGCTCAGCAAGCCCGTTACCAATGTCAGTAAGAAAGCAAGAAAGCGCTTCGGCCCCTATGCCGGCAAGATCGTGCCTTCCGTGGCCGCTCCTATGGTGGTCTTCTTCCTGATCGGTATTTGGCACGGCATTACCTGGCAATATGTCGTAAACGGCTTATTTAATGCAATTATCATATCTTCCACCGTGGCATTGACGCCTGCCTATGAAAAGTTGGGCAAGGCTCTGCGGGTGAATACCGAGGCCTTCAGCTTCCGGTTATTCCAGATGCTGCGTACATTCACGCTGCTTTGTATCTCCCGTATCATCGTCAAAGCTCCCAGCTTAGGCGACGCATTCCGGATGATCAAGCGGATGTTCACCAATGTGGATCTGGACTTCTTCCTGGGCAACAACGGTCAGCTTTATGACTTTGGCGTCAACCAAAAGGAAATGTCCGTCGTAATCTTTACGATCCTGATCATGCTGGTGGTTGGCATCCTGCGTGAGCGTGGTATGAAGATCCGCGAGACCATCGCAAAGCAGGGTATCATCTTCCGTTGGACGCTGTATCTGCTGGCACTGGCATTTGTGCTGATCTTCGGCATCTATGGTCCGGCTTATGACGCAAGCGCCTTTATCTACGGCCAATTCTAACAGGAGGAGAACTGCTATGACAAAAAAAGAATTTGGCCGCAGTATTGCATTTGTTTTGCTGGTATGTATTCTGCTCTTCCTGCTGTGTGAGGTTTTTGAGCTTGACGATACCACCTATATCCCCACCCGCTTTAAGACCTTTTACAATCTGAACGAAAACACCCTTGATGCGGTGTGGATCGGCACCAGCGGCGTTGACCGTTACTGGCTGTCTTCCAAAGCCTACGACGAATACGGTATGACCGTATATCCCCTTTCATCCGACGCAATGCCCACCTGGCTGTTCACCTATGTGATCGATGAGATCTACAAGACGCAGAATCCGGAGCTCCTCATTGTTGATCTTCGGGCATTCTGCCAGACCAACACCGTATCCTCCAAGGATGCCCGGGCACGCCGTTTGCTGGATGCGATGGACACTTTCTCCATCAACAGACTTAAGGCTGCTTTCAGAACGATGAATTCCATTCATGAGCTGGAAGAGGATGGCTCCGCCTTCGATCTTTCCTATCTGCTTTCCTACATTAAGTACCATAATATGTGGACAGAAAAGGATTTCTCCATCGTCAACAACACCAGCAGCAAGCAGTGCGAGTATATGGGCTTCTTTATGCGCAAGTCTTTGAGTATGAAGACAAAGGATCAGTCCGCAAAGGTATACAAGACAGATTCCTACAAGGATCTGGATCCCTATGCAGAGGAAAGCTTGTATGAGCTTTTGGATTATATCGAAGAAAAGAACATCAACGTTCTCTTCGTTAACACGCCCAACCATATGACCGGTACGGAAAATGCCCGCGCAAATACCATTTGCCGCATTTTGGACGAGCACGATGCGAAATATATCAATTACTGCTTGACCGACGAAAACGGCGATTTCCTCTACACCCCGGAGATTGATCACGTAGCGGATTTCTACAACAGAAACCATGTCAACTACTACGGCGCAGAGAAATTCACCGATACTTTCGCAAAGTACCTGGATGAAAACTATGACTTTGCAGATCACAGATCTGACGCAGCCGTTACCGAGGATTGGAACGGCGTGTACGACAAGATCAAAGCACAGATCGCAGAGTGGGAAGAAGCTGCCGCTGCTAAGGCTGCTGCTTAAAACCAATTAAAAAATATGCTGTGTTGCTTCCCCGGAAACCGACACAGCATATTTTACAGCCAACTTTTAAGGAGGAAAATTTATGCTCGGTTCTATTGCACTGATGATTCAGCAGAAAGCTGCTGAGCATCCCGAAAAGATTGCCATTTATGTTGGCAATGAAAGCTGCACCTACGCCACTTTGGCGCTGAACAACCGCAAGGCTGCCGCATACCTGAGCCGCAAGGGTATCAACCCCAACGAGCGTATCGTAGTGGAAGCCGACCACATTCTGTCTTACGTCTACTTCTGGTACGGCATTCAGCTGCTGGGCGCTACCTTTGTCCCCGTGGAAAAGAACACCCCCAGCAACCGTATCCGCGAGATCGCAAAGGAACTGAATGCTGCCGCTATCGTTACCCTGACTCCCCGTGAGGATTGCCCCGAGGCCTGGAATCTGCAGGATATGATGCCTGAGATCCTGGCAACCGAGGACAACTATGTGGTTGAAGATGTCAACCCCGAGTATTTGTCCGAGATCCTGTTCACCACCGGCACCACCGGTAAGTCCAAGGGCGTTATGGTTTCCTACGCAAACCAGGTCAATATTGCTCTGGCTGGCATCGAAACCACCAACATTCAGTCTGACAACGTTTGGCTGATCCCCACCCCCATGAACCACGCAGCCGGTCTGCGTAAGGTGCATATTGCGATGGCTGTGGGCAGCACTGTTTCCCTGCTGGAGGGCTTTAAGAACTTCAAGCAGTATTTCCAGACCATTGCCGATCACAAGGTTACCTCCTTGTATCTGCCCCCCTCAGCAATCCACCTGCTGCTGGCCATCGCCTCCAAGAATCTGGAAGCCCTTGCCGGTCAGCTGCGTTTCATCTACTCCAGCTCTGCCGCCTATCCCGAAACCGACAAGGAAAAGATGCGCAAGCTGTTGCCCAATGTTTATATGTATAACTGCTTCGGCGGTTCTGAGGTTGGCGTCGCCTGTACCGACGAATTCTGCGTTTCCGGCGGTTCTCAGTATGCCGGCAGTGTTGGCAAGCCCAACTCTCTGTGCCACATCGTGATCCTGGACGAGGACTTCAATGAGATCAAGGACTCCTCCCCTGCCAAGTTCGGTCTGATCGGTATTCGCAGTAAGTCCGTTACCAAGGGCTACTGGAACGAGCCTGAGCAGACGGCAAAGGCTTTCCGGGACGGTATGCTCATTATGTCCGACCTGGGCTATTTCGCTCCCAACGGCGAACTGATCCTGGTTGGCCGCGCCAACGACACCATTAACCTGGGTGGTCTGAAGGTTGCGCCTCTGGAGGTCGAGGAGCTGGTTATGCGGGCTTCCTGCGTTGACGAGTGCCTGCTGATCCCCGTGATCAAGGGCGGCGCTGTTTCCGCGCTGAAGCTGTTGGTGGTGCTGAAGGAAGGTATGGAACTGGATGAGGCGGAGATCCGCAAGCTGATCACCGACAATCTGGAGCCTTACAAGCTTCCCAAGCAGATCGTTGCAATCGACGAGATCATTCGTACCTTCAACGGCAAGATCGACCGCAAGCAAATGATCAGCAACTATCAATAAGTACAAAAAATCTTCCGGCAACCCAATGGGTTGCCGGAAGTCTTTTTTATTGTTTTTTCAAAGTGTCAATGGCGTAGGCGGCATACTCGGAGATATACTGTCCCCGACGGGTTACCACCGCCGGCTGCCGAGTGTTCAGCCCCTTTTTCAGGGGATACAGCCGCAAATTCTCAGCTTTACTTTCCATTTCTGCCAGCTGCAGCGGCAGCAAAACCGCGCCAACACCGGCTCGTGCCATTGCCCACGCCGTGGTGATGCTGACTACTTCTGCCGTAATATTGGGATAGAATCCGCCGGCAGTACACAGCTTTTCCAAAAGCTGCCGCAGCTCCTGCCCCTGCCCCAATGCTACAAAGGGCAGCTCCTTCGCCTCGCAAAAATCAATGCTCTCGCCGGATTGTTTTTCCGGACACTGCAGCTTATCCGCCAAATTCTCAGGTACAGCCAACGCCAGCACATCTGCGGAGATCGGCGTTACCTCCAACAAAGAATCGTCCACCGGCAGATTGAGTATCACAAAATCGCACTTACCCTCTGCCGCATCCTTGCGTAGCTGGCTTGCGTTTGCCTCGTGGAGCACTACTTTCACGCCGGGGTATTTCGCCTTCACCTTCTTCACCAGCTCCGGCATAAGGGACATACTGCGAAACGGCGTAACGCCAATCACCAGCCGACCGTTTTCTCCGGTTTTGAACTGCTCCAGCGTCTTATGCACCTGATCCTGCGTATAAAGGATCTCCTGGGCCTTGCCAACAAAAAACTCGCCGGCAGGTGTCAGCTCCAGAGGGGATTTATTCCGGTCAAACAGCTTCAGCCCCAAATCATTCTCCAAAGCGATGATCTGCTTGCTGAAGGTAGGCTGCGACACCCCCATCTGTTCCGCTGCCTGGGAAAAATTGCGGGTTTCAGACAGCACGATGGCACATTTCAATGAGCGGGCATTCATCTGCGCCACCCCTTTCTTTGCATATTCCATTTATAGAATATATCCCATTCCTCGAAAATGTCAAGTGCCGAATTTTTTATCTTGACAAATCCTGCCGAATGTTGTATTATTCCATTGTTGGAATAAACCTAATTCATTTTTAGGAATCGAGAGGAGTAATTTACCATGCCTTCTGTATTTCTGTACCTCGGCATTCTGCTGGGTGTCATCATTGTATGGTTCATGCTGCTGAAGCGTCCTGTCTACGAAGCAATCGCCATCGCATTTGTGGTGCTGCTGTTCGTTTCCGGCACTTGGCAGAACGTGGGCGAATACATTGAAACCGCGTTGTCCACTTCCCTTTTGTACTCTATGATCGCATTCGTTGCAATGTCCATCATTCTGACAAAAACCAAGGTCATCGACGGATGTATCAATATCATCCTTGCCCTGCTGGGACGGATCCCCGGCGGCGCAGGCTATGTTTCCGTCGTCGCCAGCTCCTTTATGGGCGCGCTGTCCGGCTCCGGTCCGGGCAATGTTATGGCCACCGGCGTTATCACCATTCCCGCGATGAAAAAGTCCGGCTTCCCTGCAGAACTGGCCGGCAACATCGAAAGCAACGCCAGCTACCTGGGCAATATGATCCCTCCCTCCGGCAATATCGTTGCCGCGCTGGGCGCATTGACCGCACTGTACCCCACTTTGGAAATGTCTACCGGTACTTTCTGGATCATTCTGTGGGGCTGCTCTCTGTGGTTCGTTCTGCAGCGTATGCTGACCATCTTTGCCTTTGTTAAGGTCTACAAGATCCGTCCTATGGCTAAGGAGGACATTCCCAGTCTGAAGCAATCTCTCAAGGAAAACTGGCAGGGTATGCTGCTGCCCTTCATCATTTTGGTGCCCTTTATTCTGGACTCCGCACTGAAGGACGGTTTCTTCACCGCACGCCTGGGTGCAACCGGTGCTAAGCACTTCTCCAGCAGCCTGCTGCTGTTCATTGGCGGCCTGGCCTCTATCTACACCGTGCTGATCACCAAGGACAAGAAGTCCGTTACACCTCACAAGATCGCGCAGATGTTTGCAAGTGGTGTTAAGACCATTGCTCCCTCTATCGGTGTCTGTGTCATCGGCTATATGATCGGCGCAATGTTCGCTGATCTGAATGTGGCTGAGGAGATGACCGTCTTCATTCAGAATATGAATGTGGGCAAATTCGGCACCGTTCTGTTCATCAGCATCCTGACCTGCTTCCTGGGCATGGTGGTTCCCGGCTCTTCTCAGGTGGTTATCTTCGGCTCTGCCTTCATCGCTGCTTTTGCTGCGGTTGGTGTCAACCCCGTTTTGGCTGCAGCAATGCTGCCCTGTATCTGCGGCGTTATGTGCGGCATCACCCCTCCCCTGGGCTTGGGTATGTACGCCGGTATGACCATCTCCGAGGCTGACTTCAGTAAGACATTTAAGAATAACCTTTGGTGGGTTGCCGGTCAGTTCATTGTACAGATCGTTGTGCTGATGGGCTGGCTGCCGATCATCGGTCTGTAAGGAGGACGAAACAATGAAGGAAACTATGAAGAAAATTTCCGGGGTTTGCAAGCTGATCTTCGGCTATGGCATTATGCTCGTTCTCTTTGCCGGCGGTCTGACCTTCTTCGGTTATCTGGCTGCAATGTTTATCGGCGGCGAAACCGCCACCGAAATCTGCGTGTTTATTTACAAGAAGATCTTCCCCATTATCATCTACGCCTCCACCTGCCTGGTGCTGTTCGGCCTTGTGGCTATGTACCTGGGCGGCGAAACGGCGCTGACTACAGAAAAGAAGAAAAAGAACTAAACAAAAAAACGCCAACGGCTAGCCGTTGGCGTTTTTTATTTATTTTGTTGGCACGTTCCAGGGATCTTCCAGGGAATGATTGGCCGCTTGCCGGACGATGTCCTTTATCTGCTCCGTAACCGCCATATCCCCTAAATACTGATACTGGAACGCCCGGAATTCTACCGGTATCGTGTCGATCCCCACCTGCTGTATGGGATTTCCCGTCAACTGGGCGTACATACTATAGGCAACCGTCAATCTGCCCAGATCGGACAGGTGGGTATAATCCCGCCACAGCTCCAACTGGTCAACACCCAGCACCGTATGGGCATACATAATGGCTGCACCGGTACATACCGCCCCGGCATAGTGATCGTCGGTCAGAATATGCGTCTTTGCCACATCGGTCAGTACAGCAAACTGATTCACCGGATCAAAGCCATACAATTCCATCAAATTTTCCTTATAGCCCTCGGGAGCCTGACTGACATAGGCCGGAGAGAAGAAAATCTCATCATTGGGGCTGGGCCAGGAGGTATGCCACCAATATCGGCACGGTTTTTGCAGATACTGCTCCACAAATCCCTCCAACTCCCGGCGTCCGGGTTCATTGAGGGTATCGTCCATATCCGTCTTTGCCGCCTGTAACATTACCATATCCCAAGGCTGATCCTCAATAATGGATTTCAGCGTCCGGTTTTCAAGATTTTCCCACTGACCATCTGTGTTTCGCAGATAGGTGTAGGCATCCTTTTCGTGCTGGGCAAACATTACGTGCAGGGAGATGGAGCAACCGCCGTAATATACCACACCCAGTACCAGCTCCTGCTCCGGCATCTGATCCTGAAATGCTTTTTGCAGCAGATAAAAGGCATCAATAGAATGGCTATTGCCAATAATCAGCAATCTCATAGGCTCTTGTTCTCCCTCCTTCTGTCCTGCCAATCCAGCGCAGGACGGCAATGCGCAAATCAGCGCAAATACACACATCAGCAGCAATATGCGTTTGTAGATCATCGTCCTCACGCTCTTTCGCTTTGATTGGATTCATCATACCACAGCCGGATCAAAAAGTAAACAGCACTGATCAAACGATCAGTGCTGTAATTTTATTTTACCTTGCTGGTAGGACGGTAACCGGAGCCAATGTTGATCTCGTTTCCAGAGAGCATCCAAGCCTTGATTTTTCTCTGCAGAGAGGTCTTTTCCGGGAATTGGTGAATATCATCCCGGACATAATTGATGCCGAATACGTGCCGCACTGCCTGAGCGCTCTGATCCGGCTCACAGTCGACGTAGTTCCACATTTTGGAGAACTGCAGTACGTTGGAGCCCTCGCCACAAACGGCCTCCAGATCCTTGCTCAGCAGCCAGGAATGGCAGTAGAAGTATTTTGCGCCGTGGCCGGGGAAATACTTGTCGAAGAATTCCTCTGCCATTGCGAAGGATCGGGCGCACTCCTGGGGGGTCAGCTTGTCGCCTCTGGGAATATGGGTGTCGATCACCGTCTTTCCCTCCGGAGCCAGACCGTCATTCTCCTCCAACCGGAACTGCAGCCGGCCAACGGTAAACAGATCGCCGGTAAAGTGCCGCCGCAGCCAGCAGTATTCGCAGAATGCGCGAACGCCCTCCTGCTCATAGTAGCCGTCCAGCCACACATTTACATCCCGCAATGTTTCAATGGTCTGCTCCCGGGGAATACCCAGCGCGCCATTCTTTTCCAGTACATATTCCGTCAGATGGGCAATGATCGCCAGGGGCAGCAAGCCTGCCTCCATATCGGTAATCAGCAGCTCGCCGGATTTGACCTTTTCCGCGATCCGCTTACCCTCTTCCAGCGTTTCCGGATCGGACAAGAACCAGTCCCGATCCTCCTGTTTCGCCAGTACCTCATTCAAAAAGATTTCAATGCTCATTTGCTTCGTTCCTTATTTCGTTGCCGTATCGTTTTTATAGCTTGCAAGATCCAGCCGGCAATCACAGGCCGTTCTGGATGCTTCCTTGTGGGTAACAAGGATAACCGTATAGCCGGTCATTTCCTTGATGTTGTTAAGTACCTTTCGCTCTGTATCCTCGTCTAAAGAGCTGGTCGCCTCATCGAACAGCAAAATTGGCCGTTCGAACAGAATGGCGCGGGCGATGGCAAGGCGCTGAATCTGACCTTCAGAGAAGCCGCGACCGCCTTCTCCCAAAATGGCATCCAGTCCGTCGGGCCGCTGGGAAATGATCTCATCCGCAGCTGCGATCCGCAGTGCATTCCACAGCTTCTCGTCATCATACATTAGGGTTTTATCAGAGAAAGACAGCATTTCCCGCACCGTTCCGGAGAACAGCAGATTGCCCTGGGGAACATAGGCAAACAGATTCCGGTATTCCGTATTCAGAGTAATCTTCTCGCCGGACACCGTTTCCAGCAGCGCTGCGCCCTGATCGGCCTTATACAGTCCCAGCAGGATCTTCAGCAGCGTACTTTTACCGCAGCCGGATTCTCCAATGATAGCCAGAGAGCAGCCCTTCTTCAAGGTGAAGGAAACCTGATCCAGCACACTGTTTTCCTCATCGTTGCGGTAGGAGAAGCTGATATTATCCAAATGCAGCGCAGCAAAATCATTGTGATAGAACCGCCGGATCTCCTCTTCCGGCTTAGGTGCTTTTTCTGCATCCTTAGCGTATGCTTCCGGCTCCATCAAACGTTCCGCGCTGGCGATCATGCTGTAATACTGGGGTATGTACTTGGAAATACCCGCCAAAGGAGATTCCAGCTGACCGACCAAATGCAGAATGGCCGACATAGAACCGTAGCTCATCTGTCCTCGTAGGATCATCCAGCCACAAAGCGCAACACCCAAAAACTGCGCGCCCTGCATTGCCGCGCTGACCACCACATTACACAGATTTACAAAACGCATCCGCTCCATACGGACATCCACATGCTTCTGCATCAACTCCGATGCGGAATCCTGCATTTTCTTTTCCCGGTTGAAGCTATGGATAACCGGCAGGCTCTGAATGCTTTCCAGCACAAAACTTCTGACCTTGCCGCCGGCGCTTTGGATTCGCATATGATACGTCTTTAGCTTTTTGCGGAACAGCAAGGATATACCCGCAATCGCGAGTCCGCCTGCCAGCAGCGCAAACATCAGACCCGGCATCATAACCACCAATGTAGCTGCCGCCGAAAGAATGCGGACAATGGATTCGCTAAAATCCGGAGCGATCTGTGTAATGCCGCTCATAACCACGCTGACATCGCTGCTCATTCGGTTCATCCATTCACCGGTATGAGAGCCGCACACACTGGCATAATCCCGGGTTAGCAACTGCGCAAACAACTGCTCTCTGAGTTTCTTTTCCAGTTCCGCTCTGGATCTTTCCGTTAAATACCGGATAAAAGCCTGCAAAATAACGGTGGAGCCGATCAATCCTGCAAAATACAAGAGGCTCGACAGCAAGCTATCGCTGCTCTGACCGGTAGCACTGTTAATTACCCGTTTCAATAAGAGGGCGTAGAGCACGCCGGTCAATGCATAAACGATTTTCACCGTCATCAGCAGAAATACATATTTCTTTGTCTTGCCGGACACATTCCATATCCAACGAAGGGTTTTTCCGTTTGGATTCATACGCACACTCATCCGTTCTTTTTCTTGGAATTCTTACTTTTGATAATTGCAGCCAACTGAATTTTCAGCCTGCGCCGTTTCTCTTTGCTAAACAGCGGATTTGTCCATCTCACAACCCAAAATACCGGCAGTAAAAACGGCAGCTTGCATAAGCAAGGATAACGAATACACATATTGGGGTACGGCAGGAACAGTCTTCGCCATAAATACTTCTTCTTGCCGTCCCTTGCAATGGCATTTTGGGCGCGATTCTCAAAACTACCGAAAGCACCGCTATCAAAAATATACTGCACCGTTTCAAAAGGAATCGCGGCCAAATCTCCGTCAAACAACAGTTGGGTGGTTTCCTCATAAAACGCAGCAAACTCCCGCAAGCCCATTTCTTCCAGCTTGCGATCAATATACGCCCTATCGTAATTTTCGCTGTTTTTGCGAAGCAGATACAGATCCGCAAAAGCCCGCAATCCCGCGCCGCCGTCCACATAGTGCTTGTGGAAATGGGCAACGGTATGCAAATACAGATCCTCATCCAACATCAAAAATTCGCAGCCACCATCTTTGACCTGCTTTGCCCGATTCCAAACGTCGCAAAATGCCCCGTTGACGGAATCTTCCCAAAACAGCTTTGTATGAAACTCAAAATTGAACAGCGGCTTCTTGCAATACGACTCGTGGATCCAGCTTTTGTGATACTTGTAGCCGTGTTCCGTCATATAGCGTTTTACGATCTGCGCGTGCTCCGGGCGGATCAGAATATCATTGTCCGCCATCTCCCGTGCACCGGGAAATGGGTATAGCGGAGCATACCGTATACCCTTGAGGAACATATACGGTATATTCTTCTGCTCCAGCGCCTGACAGATCGTTTCCCGTTCCGCCTGGAACAGCAACCATCTGCGCAAGCCCTGCTGATTCAGCTGTTTGAATTTCTCCTGAATCTGCTTTGGACAATTTACCTTGTCCAATACAGCACACACCACTGCACCGATCATCATTTTTTGGCAGTGATTATATACCCTTTCCCACACCAGATTGCCGGTAGTCTGAATTTCCTCATCCCGTCCGGTAATTGCCGCGCGATAAAGGGCCATAGTAACAGTACACTCTTTGGGGACTTTCTTGATAAGTTCCCTTTTGGAATAGTCCTTCCACCGGTTATGAACATAAGAAATATACTGTTCATTCTGGCAGGAAACATAGGTTCCGTTTTTGTAAAAACCCTGTGCTACACCAACAATCCATTCCAACGGAACTTTTTCCACTTCAATGCTGTTATCACCGCAAATCAAGAAGAATTTTCTCCGAACAGCAATAATTCGGTGTAGAACCAACTGTCCATCAGGGCGTTCAAACAGCGTCAAGTCATACAGTTGCAACTGTCCCTTAATTGGAACGATCTCAACTGCATCCTTATCCTCGTCCAGCATTGGGAGCATACTGGTACCTTTGATAGGATGAACAATCTTGCCGTATTTTTCCAGAGCCTGCCGGATGTTCAGCGACTGGCTCATTCCTTAATAAGACCTACGCCCTGGAACTTTTCAAGCACAGACTCCACTGCCTCTACAGCAGTTGCCTCGTCGATCTCGCACTCCTTACGCAGAGCTGCTACCAGATCGGCCTTCTCAAAATCCTTCTGCATATTTTCTGCGATAAATGCGCCGGTGGCATTCAGCTTGATCATACCTCTGAATGCGTTTGCTGCCTCACCAACGGTTACTACGATGGTCTCATCTGCAACCTTAGTAAAAATTACGCCGTCCTTCAATTTCATAATGTTTCTCCTTTCATTGCCGCGTAGGACACTTCTGCCGCTTCGTCGGTCATATTACAATTTAATTCCCAAAAAGGCACGCGTGCCACGATCTGGGTTAAAAGCTGTACTGTTTTTTGCATTTTTTCCGGAGTCGTGGGGCGGTAGGTCTGAGTAAACAACCGTTGTAATGCCTCCCCCGGATCGATACGGGTGATGGTGTTTTCCTTTGCTCTGCCGATCTGGCAAATGCCGCCAATGGGCACATTCATATTGGTGCTCCAATGCTCTTTGCCGTCCCAGGGCGTTCCCCATACACGGATCTCCTCCGGCGTGATCGTAAGCAAAGGCTTATCTCCATTGACGATGATCGCCTGATCGCCGAACTTTTTCTTCCAAAGCTTAATATGGGTGGTTTTTCCCGTGCCGGAAGGCGCAGTAAACAGATAGACCTTACCGTCAACTGCAATGGCTGCGCCGTGGATCAGCAGTACATCCTTTTCCACCAGCTGCTCACAAAGCTTACGGTAGATCACCAAGGTTTCCAAATAGGAATCCGTGTCATACTGCGCATCTTCCTGCAGCCGTTCCCGATCAATATCCGCCTGGGTAACGGCGATGGAAAATTCCGGTTTTGTACCGCCTACATAATCCTTGGCCATGATCGCAAATTCCGGATATATATGGGTAATTTCCACACATTTTCCGGCAAATTCATAATTATTGGTCATAATTTCTCATTCTTCCTTACTGTAAATACCCGCCCTCACATTTGTGTGGTTTTTCTATCATCTTCGGCAGGACATACTCCTAATAATACATATTATAGTATATCCGCAAAGGGCAATTTCGTCAAGTGGATAATTCCCAAAAGCACCCGGATTCTTGTCTTTTTCTCCGGGTTGTAGTATGATATCTGCAATATCATTGACTACACTACTTTCAGGAGGGCATACTATGCATATTTCAAAACGCATTCTTATTATCATTATCGTTGCTGTATGCACAGTTGCGCTGATCGTTGGACTATTCTTTTTTCTTTCCTGGCAAAAGGAACGGCGCACCACAGCACAGCTGACACAGCAATATCAGCAATATGTTGCCGACAGGCTGACCGCCTATGCCGCAGAAAACGAAGCCTGCGTCGACTACGAAGTAGATGTGGCATTTTTAGGCGACAGTCTTACCGACGGCTATCCTTTGGAGCAATATTACCCTCAGTTCAAGGTAACCAACCGGGGCATTGGCGGCGACACTACCTTTACCCTGCAGGAACGCCTGCAGACCTCTGTTTTGGATCTGAAGCCCAAGGTGATCGTTATGCTGATCGGCGCGAACAATCTGCCTACCATGTTTGATAACTACGAGCAGATCCTGCAGACCTTTCAGCAAGAACTGCCCCAAACCAAGGTCGTTCTTCTGTCCCTGACCTCTATGTCCGGCGACTGGGGGCATAAAAACGAAATGGCCGCCCTTAACAACGTTAAGATCCGGCTCCTTGCCAAAAAATATGGCTACGAATATGTAGATCTCTTTACGCCCCTGTTTGATTTGGAAGCCGGGGAATTAAAAGCGGAATACACCTACGACGGCGGCCACCTGACCCTTGCCGGCTATGAGGTAGTTACTGCCACCGTTACCCCCGTACTGGAAACGCTTCTGCCATAAAACCGATCGGCACAGCGCCTATGCGCTGTACCGATTTTTCATTTCAGTAGGTTGTTCAGCATATCTGCGCCGGTACTGTAACCGGAGCTGATCTGCTGATACAGACTTTCGTAAAAGGCTGCTGCGGCAGCTTTGTATTGCTGCGCCATTTTTGCGCCGGCTTCCGTATAGAACCGGTCATAGAGCTTCTCCAGCTTGACCTTATACTCCCGGAAAAAGGACTGTCCAATGTCTTGCGTGCCGTCGCTGACGGTGCCGTCAGGCAAAAGCCGGTACAAAGGCTCTTTCATATCCGCCTTGTACATCAGCGTCCGGGCAATTCCCATAGTGCCGGTAACGTCCAACTTGTCCGCATCAAATAATATCTTCGCCTCCAGGGTTTCCGGCTGACGGCTTTTGCGGAAGCGGTGAGTAAGAATACAGTGCCTGACCTTTTCCGCAAACTCCTCAGAAAAACCGTTGTCCAGCAAATACCCAAACGCCTTCTTTGCGCCCACCTCAGCGTGGCAAAGGGACGGATCTTCAAACTGTTCTTTTCTGCCAATGTCGTGAAGCAGGCAGGCTGCGATCAATACATCGTAATTCACATTTTCTTCCGTTTGCGCAATTTGTAACGCGCTATACAGCACCCGATAGATATGCTCCGGATCGTGGGCGCTGTCGGTCATGCAGGAATGCATATAGCCCTCGAGCATTTCATAGGTTTCTTTCTTCAAGGAATAACTCCCTCCCTTTCAGCCAAAATAATACAAAGTTTTGTATTGGAGCTGAATATATGTGTACTGCTGTTGCTTATAAAACCAAAGATTTTTACTTTGGCAGAACGCTGGACTATGAATTTTCTTACGGCGAGCAGATCACCGTTACGCCCCGGAATTTCCCCCTGCCCTTTCGCCATAAAGGCACATTGGATCGGCACTATGCCATCATCGGCATGGCTCATATCGCCCAAAATTATCCCCTTTACTACGATGCGGTAAACGAAAAAGGACTTGCTATGGCGGGACTGAATTTCGTGGGCTTTGCCAAATACAACCCCTACACTCAGGGTAAGGAGAACATCGCAAATTTCGAATTCATCCCCTGGATCTTAGCCCAATGCGCCACAGTTTCCCAGGCAAAAGCACTGCTAGCCAAAATCAATCTGACCGACGATGCCTTCAGCCATCAACTCCCCCCTGCCCAGTTGCACTGGATCATTGCCGACCGGGACGAAGCTATTGCTGTAGAATCCGTGGCGGAGGGACTGCGGATCTATCCCAACCCCGTAGGAGTGCTGACCAACAATCCACCCTTTGACCAGCAGATGTTAAATTTAAGTAACTATATGCACTTATCGGCAGATGTGCCCCAAAACATTTTTGCCAAAGGGCTTCCCTTGCAGCCCTACAGCCGGGGTATGGGGGCGATGGGACTGCCTGGCGATCTCAGTTCTCAATCCCGGTTCGTCAGAGCCGCCTTTACCAAATGCAACAGCGTCTGCGACGGTTCAGAAGGCGGTAGCGTCAATCAGTTTTTTCACATTTTGGACACCGTTTCTCAAACCCGGGGCTGCTGCCGATTAGAAGACGGCAAATACGAGATCACCATCTATTCCTCCTGCTGTAACGCCAGCCGGGGAATCTACTATTACACCACCTACGACAACCGGCAAATCAACGCCGTAGATCTGCACCAAGAGGATCTGAACAGTTCTGCGCTTATCCGGTATCCGCTGCTCCTAAAGGAACAGATCTTCCTACAAAATGCAGCTAAAAATGTGTAAACCAGGACGCCAATTTTCTGCCAATGCGATATACAGGACTTTCCAAATCCTTCCTTGCCTGCATTAGCATCTGACGAATGGGGATCTGCTGAGGACAATGCTGCTCACATTTTCCGCAGCCAATACAGTTAGATGCCGCCGCAGAATTCGTCCGAAGTGTCGTGCACATCATATACTCCCGCAAGCCGGCAAATTTCCCCTCCGTATAATACCGATTCAACGCCGCAAAGGTGCCGGGAATATCCACGCCCTTGGGGCAGGGCAAACAGTATCCGCAGCCGGTACAGCCTACCTTCATCTTGCTGTTAATGACAGCTACCACCTGCGCAAGCATCTGCTTTTGATCCTCGGTCATCTGTCCCGGTTCCACCTGGGAGGCAGTTTTCACATTTTCTTGCACCATCTGCATAGTGTTCATTCCGGAAAGCACTACCGTAACCTCCGGTTGATCCCAAAGCCAGCGAAATGCCCATTCAGCAGGGCTGTATTGGGGGCTGTAGTTTGCAATAATGCGCTTTGCCTCTTCCGGAAGCAAGTTCACCAGCTTGCCACCTCGCAAAGGCTCCATAATGATCACCGGGATCCCTTTGGAATGGGCATACTGCAAGCCCTTGCGCCCTGCTTGAGAATGTTCGTCCAAATAATTGTACTGTATCTGACAAAAATCCCAGTCGTAGGCATCTAACAGCTGACAAAACGCCTCCGTATTGCCGTGATAAGAAAAACCGATCTGGCCGATTGCGCCGCTTTCCCGCTTCTGCTTCAGCCAGTCCTCAATGCCCAGGCTTCTCAGTCGCTGCCACGTATCCACATCGTTGAGCATATGCATCAAATAGTAATCCACATAGTCTGTACGCAGGCGTTTTAACTCCTCTGCAAACAGCCTGTCCATCGCTTCTTTGCTTTTGATCAGATAGTGGGGCAGCTTTGTGGCGATCTTCACCTGCCGGCGAATACCGTTGCGCTGGAATATCTCGCCGATCAATGCTTCACTGCCCGGGTAAATATAAGCCGTGTCAAAGTAATTTACGCCGCTGTGGTACGCCTCCATTATCTCCCGCTGGGCTTCCTCAAAGTCGATTTTTCCCATTTTTTGCTGAAATCGCATACAGCCAAAACCAAGGATCGACAACTGATTTCCGTATCTGTCGTTGCGATAATGCATACATTTGCCTCCCATCGGCATAATTTCTGAACATATTTTATCACAGCTTCCCGGTTTCGCAAAGCTCTTTTTGCAAAAGCTTCATCTTGACTTTGGGTGCTGCAAATAATATAATTATGGAAAGCAAAAGCAAACACTTCAGTTACAAGGAGCGTTCTTGCCTATGACAGCATATATCTTCAAAGTGATTTCTCTGCTTGGCGGACTTGCGCTGTTTTTATTCGGTATGGATGTTATGGGCCGTTCTTTGGAACGGCAGGCCGGCAACAGATTGCAGACTATCCTTGCCAAGATGAGCTCCAGCGTACCTAAAGGCTTTCTGCTGGGTATGATCGCTACCGCCATTATCCAATCCTCCTCTGCCACAACGGTTATGGTCGTGGGCTTTGTTAACTCCGGCATTATGACCTTGAAGCAGGCTGTGGGCGTGATTATGGGCTCCAATGTGGGTACCACCGTTACCGCGTGGATTTTATCCCTGAGCGGTCTGGAGGGCGACAGCTTTATCATTCAGCTATTCAAACCCTCTACCTTAGCCCCTGCCATTGGTATCATCGGCATCATACTGTTTATGTTCACCAAGAGCGAAAGCAAAAAGAACATCGGTATGATCCTGCTGGGCTTCCTGGCGCTGATGACCGGTATGGAAGTTATGGGCGATTCTATGGAGTTTTTGGAAGAAGAAGCTTGGTTCGGCGAACTGATGATCTCCTTCTCCAATCCCATCATTGGTATTCTCTTCGGCGCAGCGTTGACGGCAATTATCCAGTCCTCCTCCGCATCTGTGGGTATTCTGCAGGGACTGTGTCTAACCGGACAAGTCAACTTTAGCGCAGCAATCCCCATTATTTTGGGACAGAATATCGGCACCTGCGTCACCGCGTTGATGGGCGCTATCGGTGCCAACAGAAATGCCCGCCGTACCGCAGTTGTCCATCTGCTGTTTAACATCTTGGGCGTGGTGCTATTCTCCGCTGTCTTTTACGGCATCGGTGCTTTTGCCCCCTGGAGCTTTATGGGTAACGCGGTTGCTCCCTGGGACATCTCCATCGTCCACACCGGCTTCAACCTGCTGTCTACAGCCGTGCTGCTGCCGATGAACGGACTTTTGGTCAAGCTGGCATATTTGGTGGTCCCCGACAAGCACGAGGTGGAAAAGAACGAGCTGCTGGACGAGCGTCTGATGGTTACCCCCTCCGTGGCTATCCAGCGTGCATACGAGGTTGCCGGTCAAATGGTAGAAACCTGCCAGGAGGCCTTCAAGCAAGGCACTACCCTGCTGTTTAATTTCGATCCCAAGGTTTATGACAATGTAATTGCACTGGAGGACGAAACTGACCGTTACGAGGACGCCCTGGGCACCTATATGGTCAAATTCTCCGGCAAGCGGCTGTCCGTTTCCGATAACCGCACCTTGAACACTCTGCTCTACTCCATCAGTGATATGGAGCGAATTGCCGACCACGCCGTGGCAATCGCAAAAGCCTCCAAGGAGCTGAAGGATAAGAACATCACCTTCTCCCAGCAGGCCCAGCAGGAGCTGCAGGTGCTGGCAGAAGCAGTTAACGCCGTAGTCCGGCGTACCGCAAGAGCCTTCGTTTTCAAAGATATGAACAAGGCGATGGCTGTCGAGCCGCAGGAGCAGGTCGTTGACTCCTTGGTTCGTGAGATCAAGTCCCGGCATATCCGCCGTCTGCGGGACGGTCTGTGTACCGTAGAAAGCGGTTTCATTTTGGAGGACATTCTGACCGCCTTTGAGCGTACCGCTGACCACTGCTCCAATGTGGCAGTTGAGATGCTGCAGGTGGCTGAGGGCAAGCTGGAAGCCCACGAATATCTGAACGCTCTGAAAGCCGGCGAGCTGCGGGAAAGCGCTAAGTATTCCGAGCGTTTTGCAAAGTACAAAGCGCAATATGCCGTCCCCGAGGACGATGAACTGGAATAACAAAAATGATGGGACTGTTGCCAAGCAACAGTCCCGTTTTTTATTTCCCTAATTTTGCCGCGATGCGATAATAGGCAACCCCCAGCAATAGTGCTGCAGCCAGCCAGGCGCTGATCTCAGAAAGAAATACGCCATCTCCCCACAAGGTCAAACTCACGACCACCGCACCGCCTACACGCAGGAGGAACTCCGCAACGCCGCTGAGCAGCGGGATCTGTGCGTTTCCCACGCCCTGCAGTGCCGCCCGGTAGGCGTGCAAAAGATACAAGATCGGCAGCGCCAGACTCATAATCCACAGATAGCGGTAGGCCACATTCCCTGCCGCCGCTGCCAGTTCCGGCACATCTGAGGAAATAAACAGCATCGTAATGTCTCTGCCAAACAGGATCATAACTGCACCGATAAACACCGACGTAAACACGCTGATCAGCACCGCCCAGTTTACGCCCTTACGGATGCGTCCCCAAAGCGCAGCGCCGAAATTCTGTCCGGTATAGGTGGTAACCGCATAACCATAGGACACCGCCGCGATCTCCAGAATTCCGTAGAGCTTGTTGGTTGCGGTATATCCGGCAATAAAGCTGGTTTCAAACCGGTTGACTGCGGATTGGACTGCCATACCGCCCACGGCAATGATCACATTCTGGACTGCGATGGGCAGACCCAGGCCCATCAGCGCCTTTGTTAGGGCAGGATCTTTCGCCATATGCCGCTTGCTAAAGCGCAGCTGGGACGAGCGCAGGATCTTCACAAGACACATCGTGCCCGCAAGGCACTGTGCCAGAACTGTGGCGACAGCAGCCCCTGCGATACCCATACCAAGCGCAAATACTGCCACGCAGTCCAGTGCGATATTAGCCAGTGATGCCGCGATCATAGCGACCAGCGGCGTTTTGCTGTCGCCTACCGCCCGCAAAACACCGGCGCAGTAATTGTAAAATACCATCACGGGAACGCCTGCCAGAATGATCCGGGAGTACACTCTGGCATCCCCCAGAAGCGTGTCTGGCACTTTGAGCAGTTGTAAAAACAGCGGCAGACCAAGCTGTGCCACAGCCAGTGCCACAATGGCGATATACACCGATAACCGGGCAGAAAAGCCGATGGTATGCTTCAGTCCCTCGCTGTCCCCTTCTCCGAATTTTTGGGACATTCGGACGGAAAAGCCCTGGGTAAAGCCCTGGGCGATAGCCAGAAACATCCAGTTGAGCCAATCCACAGTGCCCAGCGCTGCCAGTGCTTCCATACTGACGCCTTTTCCAACGATTGCCGTGTCCACCACCGTGTAAAGCTGCTGAAACACATTTCCGAACATCAGCGGCAACGCAAACCTGACCAGCAGGCTCGCCGGATGTCCCTTTGTCATATTCAGATTGCGATTCATACTTTTTCTCCCCGTAGTGTTGATGGGCGGCACAGCGTAACGGCTCTATTATTCACAGAGCCGTCTATGTAGACAGCAGAGTCCGCAATTTTGCAAAAACCGCATCTTTCGTGGACGGAAAGGGATGCTGTATTGGGTTTGCGGACATGAGAATATATGCTCTGGTGGGAAAATTCCGCCAAAACCGCATCAATCAGCATTTTTGCATAGCCCTTGCGGCGATGCCGGGGCGCAGTTTCCAAGGCTGCCAGCAGCAGGCCGTCCTTGTAGGGCTCCAGCCGTAATGCGCTGATGTATTCGTTTCCCTCGACCCAGACAGCATATACCGCCCCGGGCGTAGGGAAAAAGCATTCGTCCAGGTACTGGTAAAAATCCTGCTCCGCCTGTAAAAGACCGATTCTCTCTGCCTTTTCCAAATTGCTCTCAAGATACACTTCCATCAGCTGACCAAAGCGCAATTGCTGGAGCGATGTGGCAATATACAGCATACCATTCCTCCGCTTTATATTTTCTGTAGTATACCACAGTCCCCGTCTTTTTGCAAATGACGAAATTTATCCTGCATACTGCATATCACTTTGGCAAAGCAGGTGAAAAAGTTGGTTTTTTGCTGTATGAAAATAATGAATATGGTTTGCATAACGCCATAATACTAGTTCTATACAGAAAGTTATTCACACTATCCACAGGTTTTTCCACAACCCAAAATCAAGTATTTTTCTGTCGAATTTTGGGAAATAACCACAAATTATGGGATTTCAAAACCTTTCGCAGCAAAATTTCTTGTAAATAAAGGTATTTCAAAAATGATTATACAAAAAATGAATGCATACTGGAAATTGCATAATAAAATTGCAGGAGATCATTTGATCTCCTGCAAGCTTTCTGAAATTGCTTCACCCAAAACCGATTTTGTAGCGTAGGCATTGAGGTGCATATCCGCCACATTCCCGGCCTGATACTCGTAAAACGCCTGCGCGCCGATCATCGCTGCGTTATCGCCGCACAAGGATAGGGGCGGCAAATAAAGCTCCGCGCCCAGCGTTTCCACCGCGGTCAACAGATCCTTACGGATCCGGGAATTGGCCGCCACGCCGCCGGCAACAGCGATCTTCTTACGGCCTGTCTGCTTGATGGCCTGCACCACCCTGGGCACAAGGTTATCCGATACAGCCGCGCTGAAGGAGGCGCAAAGGCTGGGAACATCTAGCTCCTCCCCTACCTGCTGGGCGTGGTGGATCAGATTCAGAGCCGCCGTCTTTAAGCCGGAGAAGCTCATATCGTAGGGATTGGCGCCGGGCTTGGAACGGGGCAGATTGTACTTGGTATCATCGCCGGACTTGGCCGCCTGATCCAATGCCGCGCCGCCGGGGTAAGGCATTCCCAGCACCCGGGCAACCTTATCAAAGCATTCGCCTGCGGCATCGTCCAAAGAAGTACCCAAAATCTCCATTTTGGTATAATCCCGTACATCCACGATCATAGTATGACCGCCGGACACCACCATGCACAAAAAGGGCGGCTCCAGCTCCGGATAGGCAATATAGTTTGCCGCAATATGTCCCCGAATATGATGTACCGGGATCAAGGGCTTATCCAACGCTAGCGCGGCAGCCTTGGCAAAATTCACGCCCACCAGCACCGCGCCGATGAGGCCCGGGGCATAAGTTACCGCCACAGCGTCAATATCATTGCGAGTCAGCCCGGTTTTGTCCAAAGCCTGCTCTGCCAGGCCGTAAATCGCCTCAATATGCTTGCGCGATGCGATCTCCGGCACAACGCCGCCGTAGATGCGGTGCAGTTCCACCTGAGAGGCGATGCAATCCGTCAGCACCTGCCGTCCGTCGCGAACGATGGCAACTGCTGTTTCATCGCAGGAGGATTCAACCGCCAATATATTCATAGCTGCCACTCCTTTCTCAGGATCAACGCATCCTCTTTGGGGCTGCGGTAGTAATTGGGGCGTCTGCCCACCTGGGCAAAGCCCAGCTTTTCGTACAAGCTGATTGCTGCAATATTGGATGCGCGCACCTCCAAGGTCAGGCTGTGATTTCCGCCCGCCTTCAGTTGACGCACCAGTTCCTCTACAAGAGCTGCTGCAACGCCCTGACGGCGGTATTCGGGCGCTACCGCGATGTTCATCATATCTGTTTCGCCCATCACGCTCTGAGAGCCCACATAGCCTGCCAGGCACTCCCCGTCCATTGCCACCAGCCACAGCGACAAGGGATTGCTCAGTTCCCCTGCTACGCTGTTTTCGCTCCAGGGCTCACTAAAGCACAGTTTTTCCAGGTTCGCGATTTGGGGAATGTGGGTGCTTTGCATCTTCAAAATTTCAATCATTTTGCATCAAACCAACTTTTTCCGATTTTCGCTTCGGCGATCAGCGGCACAGCAAGGCTTGCCACCTGCTCCATTTGGCTGCTGACCAGCTGAGCAACCGCGGGAGCGATCTGCTCGGGACACTCTACGATCAATTCGTCGTGCACCTGCAGCAAAAGCTTCGCCTGGGGATAGTGCTCCTGCAACGCCTTGTCCACACGGATCATCGCCATTTTGATAAGATCTGCCGCAGTGCCCTGAATGGGGGTATTCAGCGCGATTCGCTCCGCGCCTTGACGGATCATATAATTGCTTGCCTTCAGCTCCGGGATATACCGCTTTCTGCCGTACATTGTTTGGGTGTAGCCTGCCGTTCTGGCATCCGCCACCACCTGCTTCATATAATTCCGAACGCCTTCATAATTGGCAAGATAGCTTTCGATATAGTCCTTGGCTTCATACCGGGAAACACCGATGTCATCTGCCAAAGAGAACTCAGAAATGCCGTAAACGATGCCGAAATTGACCGCTTTTGCGTGTCTGCGCTGCAGCGGTGTTACGCTTTCCGGCGCCACGCCAAAGACCTGGGATGCCGTTACCGTATGGATGTCCATACCGGTGCGGAAAGCCTCCTGCATCCGCGTATCACCGGCAATATGGGCCAGCACCCGCAGCTCGATTTGGCTATAGTCCGCATCCACCAGCACACAGCCGGGCTTGGGCACGAACATTTTACGAATCTCCGCACCCAAATCGGTACGCACCGGGATATTCTGCAGATTCGGCTCAGTAGAAGACAGCCGTCCCGTAGCCGTAACCAGGTTTTGGAACGTGGTGCGGATACGACCGTCATCACAAATCACCTTCATCAAGCCGTCGGCATAGGTGGACTTCAGCTTGGTCAGCATCCGGTAGTCCATAATCGCCGGGATGATGGGGTGCTTATTTTTCAGCTTTTCCAACACATCCGCATTGGTGGAATAGCCGGTCTTGGTCTTTTTTACTGGGGGCAAGCCCAGTTTTTCAAACAGCAATTCACCCAACTGACGGGGAGAATTGATATTAAAGGGCTCCTCAGAATAGCCATAGATCAGCATTTCACAATCGCTGATGCGCTGCGCCAGCATTTCGCCGAATTGCTGCAGCTGCTGCCGGTCAATGGCGATGCCCTGCCGCTCCATCCGGTACAGCACGGGACAAAGGGGCAGCTCGATTTCGTAGTAGAGCTTGTCCATTCCCTGCTGCTTCAGTTGGGCATCCAGTTCATCCTTCAGCTGCCAAATGGTTTGCGCGCAGGCAGCAACATCCCCGTCATCCACCGTAATGCCCAGGAAATTGGTGGCCAGCTTGGACACCGGATAATCCGACTGGGAGGGATTCAGATCATAAGCCGCCAGTGCCGTATCAAATACCGTTTCGCCATAGGCGATACCCAAATCGTCCAGGGCGTGCATTGTAGACTTGCAATCGTGGCAAATCATTTTATCAGGCAGGCTAAGCCCCATCTGCGCCTCCAACGGTGTCCGGACGCAAACGCCCTTATCGCAGGCAATACCAACCGATCCGTCAGGGGCGATATACACGGCGCACTGGGAAATATCCGCCGGCAAGCAGTCCAATTCCGGCAGCTTGACGCAGGGCGTTTCCTTTTTGGGCAGTTCCTGCTCTGCGCCCCGCAGGCCATATCGGTCGATCAAGCGGACAAACTCCAGCTTTTGGAACAACTGATACAGCTGCGCCCGATTGTAGGGCTGCACCACCGCATCCATCGGCGCAAAATCAATGGGTGCTTCCGGACGAATGGTAGCCAAATCATAGGAAAGATAGGCGTTTTCGCGGCCATTTTCCAACTTTTCGCGCAATTTCGCCGCAATCGAAGAATCACCAAGATTTTCATAAACGCCGTCCAGGCTACCGAATTTTGTCAGCAGCTGGGTGGCTGTTTTCGGTCCAACGCCGGCAACACCGGGGATATTATCGGAAGAATCACCCATCAAAGCCTTCAGATCGATCAGCTTTTTCGGCTCAAAGCCGTATTCTTCCCGGAATTTTTCCTCGGTATACAGTGTTGCGGTGGTCTGACCGCCCTTGGTGATCACCAGCTTGATGTGGACATTCTCGTCAATCAGCTGCAGGCTGTCCCGGTCGCCGGTTACCACCACGCACTCCCATCCATTGTTGGAGCAGATCTTGCCCACGGTACCGATCACATCGTCGGCTTCCCAGCCCTGGCAGGCGTAAATGGGGATATTCATCGCCTGCAGAACTTCCTTCATCACCGGCATTTGCTGCGCCAGCTCCTCCGGCATAGGATGCCGGGTTGCCTTATAACCGTCGTAGCGCAGATGGCGGAAAGTAGGTCCGTGAAGATCAAAGGCAACGCAGACCGCATCGGGCTGCTCCTCCTTCTCCATCTTCTCCAAAATATTCAAGAATCCATAAATCGCGTTGGTGTACAGCCCCTCCCGGGTAGTGAGGGCTCTGACACCGTAAAATGCACGATTGATGACGGAGTTACCGTCAAGGATCATCAATTTCATACTTTTCTCCATTTCGCGCCCTGGGGCGTGTCAATGATCTCGATGCTCATAGCCTTCAGCTCGTCGCGGATGCGGTCAGCCTCTGCCCAGTTCTTGGCTTTCTTTGCCTCGGTTCTGGCAGCCACCAGCGCATCGATCTCGGGATCGGCAGACGCGGCGGCTTCCTCCGCCTCCTTCTTCTGCAGAGCCTGGGCTGCGGCGATCAGATTCAGCGACAGTACCTTGTCGAAATCTGCCAAAGCCGCCAGCTTAGTGGCATCGCTGCACTTTGCCTTCAGTACATCGTAAACAGCGGTGATCGCCAAGGAGGTATTCAGATCGCCGTTCAGCGCGCCTACAAAGCGCTCCTTCAGTGCATTAAAGGCTGCCTCATCCACATCGCCATCTGCCTTCAATGCGGCGATCTTGGCGATCAGCTTGTCATAAGCTACTACAGCATTATCAAGATTCTCCCAGCTGAACACCAGATTCCGGCGGTAGTGGCTCTGCAGGCAGAACAGGCGGTATGCCATCGGATCATAGCCCTTGCTCTCCAGCAGGGAAACCGTCAAAAATTCACCTTTGGACTTGGACATCTTACCGGTATCGGTGTTCAGATGATGCACGTGGAACCAGTAGTTGCACCACTTGTGTCCCAGATAGCTTTCACTTTGGGCGATCTCGTTGGTGTGGTGGGGGAACGCATTGTCGATACCGCCGGCGTGAATATCCAGATCCTCGCCCAGGTGCTTCATGGAAATGCAGGAGCACTCAATGTGCCAACCGGGATAGCCAACACCCCAGGGAGAGTCCCACTTCAGCGCCTGATCCTCAAACTTACTCTTGGTAAACCAAAGAACAAAGTCGTTTCGATTCTTCTTGTTGGTATCCTCTTCCACGCCCTCGCGGGCACCCACAGCCAGGTCTTCCTCATCGTGGTCGTTGAATACATAGTATTTTTCCAAAGAAGAGGTGTCAAAATACACATTACCGCCGGCCAGATATGCCTTGCCGTCATTCAAAAGCTTCTGCACCATCTCGATATACTCGCTGATGCAGTTGGTGGCAGGCTCAACCACATCCGGCTTTTTGATATTCAGCTTATCGCAGTCCGCAAAAAAAGCGTCGGTGTAATACTGGGCAATCTCCATAACGGACTTATTCTCCCGCTTTGCGCCCTTGAGCATCTTATCCTCGCCGGTGTCTGCGTCAGATGCCAGGTGGCCCACATCGGTGATGTTCATAACCCGCTTGACGGGATAGCCCAGATACCGCAGCGCTTTCTCCAGCACATCCTCCATAATATAGGTACGCAGATTGCCGATATGGGCATAGTGATACACCGTCGGTCCACAGGTGTACATCTTCACCAAGTCGGGATTATTGGGCACAAACAGTTCCTTTTTGTGTGTCGCAGAATTATACAGATACATAGTTTTAACCTCCATAGAAAAACCGCCTCTCGTACTAAGTACAAGAGGCGGGTAAAAATACTCGCGGTTCCACTCTCATTTATCACTTTGAAACGCATACATTCGCTCCCGGATGCACTTTCGCAGCGCGCCCCTGCCGATACTTCCACCCAATGGCATCGGCTCTCTGAAGGTTTGACATCTGTTACTCTTTCCGGTCAACGCGATATTCACTTATGATTATTTTACCACCAAAAACCCATTTTTGTCAAGGTGGCGTTAGATACCCACAAATTCCCTTGCGGATTCCAGTTTTCTGCTGCGAAGAATGTAAAATGTGTGCAGATATTTCAGCAGATTGGTCTTATGCTCCACGCGGATGCGGAAGGTCTTTTCGCCGCTGTATACATCCATAATCCGGTTGCCGATCAGCGTAATGCCGTCAATTTCTTCAACAGACAGGCAAATTTCACCACTATCCAGCGCAAGGCAAAAACTGCTGCCATACAGCTGCATTACGCCGCTGCCCAGAAGCTTCTTCTTTTTGCCCAGCTCCGGTCTATAGACCGCAATCTTGTCCTCGTAGATCTTCTCGTCATCGGTATAATCTGTTTCCTGAAGCACCTTGAGCTGGTAATCATACCACTGGTGGACATATTGGAACGGAAAATCTCCATTCTCGCAAGACAAGGCCTGATCCTCATTATAGGTCAGCTCCATACCGCAAGACGAACAGTATACCTTATGCTTTTTTGTGTAAATGGTGTGCTTTGCGCCGCAGATGGGGCAAATGAACGCCACGCTTTCCAGGCATTCTGCCCGACGGCTGTTGCGGTAACGCTCCTTGCCGGCAAATTCGTCCACGGTCATATCCGCAATGATGGCATCGTACAGCGCATCGTTATCCATTTGCGCCATCTGCTCTACAGAGTAGGTTTTCTTGACAAAAACCTGCATTTTACCTCTGCGATTCGCATTTGACCAGCGGGGATCTGCGCCGTAGCCGCCCACAATATTGCACACGATCAGCGGCTTTCCCAGACGCTTGATCAGCTTAACGATGGCAGGGTCCACATAGCTGAGCTTACCGCTGAAAGTCCGGTTTCCCTCGGGGAAAATGCAAATACTGCCGTTTTCCCGGGCGATCTGCATACAGGATTTGATGGCGGCGATATCGCTCTTATTGATCTTTTCCTTGGGGATGGGATTTACAAGGAACTTCAGCAGCTTGCCGATCCATCGGTTCTGAAAAACATGCTTGGAGGTCATAAAATACGCCAGCTTATCGAATTGAATCGCCACCAAAACAGGATCCAGCGTAGTAACATGGTTGGAGATAATGACAGCGCCGGTATCCGGCAGTTTTTCCTTCTTGATCTTGCAGCCGAAGAAAATGCGATAGTATAGGGAAAAGATTGGTCCCAGGATCTTCAGAACGACCTGATGTCGTTTTTTATACCACATAGCGCACCTCCGCTGCATCAAAATCTCATATATTGTAGCACATTTTGCCGTAATATGCAAGAATATAAGCGGCAGTTTTATACCTGCCGCTTATGTCTTATTTCATTCTATTGGGAAACTATATTTTCATTCCTGGTTTTCCCGGCAAAAGGGATCCATCGTTTTGTGAAAAGGCGTCATCTCGCCGTTCAGGACTTTCTTGACAAAATCCAGTTCGTCCACGATAGGGGTTTGGGACTGCATACCGGCAAACTCCACCTGCTCCACCTCACCGTGGTTGTCAGAGCCGGCAAAGGTCAGCAAGCCGTAGTTGGCAGCATATTGCTTTGCCATTTCGTTTTCAAAGGCAGTGCGGTTGGCATTGTCGATCTCAATGCCGTGAACGCTGCGGGGATACAGACGGATATGGTCGATATAGCCCGCCTCACGGAAGGGATGCGCCTGAATGATCAGCGCGCCATCAGCCATCATCATCGCCAGAACTTCCTTTTTGCCCATTTCCTGGATCTCCGGATGCGCCAGATACCAAGCCTTATCCAAGCCGTAGATCAGAAAATCCGTGCCCCAATGGGACATTTCCACGCCGGTAAAAACGGGCAAACCCACTTCCTTACCAAGGCGAATACCCTCCTCCGCGTCGGAGAAGTAGAAATTGATCTTCTCCTCATAGCTGGCGGTTTTCGGGAAACGGATATTGCCGTCGATAAAATGGTTTGTGATGAAAATTCCGGCATAACCGGCTTTCTTATAATACTGCACAGCTTCACGCACACTCCACAGCGCACATCTGCTGACGGGAGTTGTGTGTAAATGGGTTTCGTACAAATACATTCTGACATCCTCCAAAGTTTTTTCTAATAATAGCAAGAATTTTCCCGTTTGTAAATAGAAATTTCCCGGGGCAAACACCGGAATACCCCGGCAAATTTTCGCATAGTCTTTTCACGGTAGCACACAGCATCGGAGGGGAGATTATGTCAGATACCATCGAAAAAAGAGCCTGCGAACTGGCTGTGTACATGATCGAAACGGGCGCCACAGTCCGGGCTGCTGCCCAGCACTTTGGCATCTCCAAATCCACCGTTCACAAAGACCTATCGCAACGTCTGCCACAATGCAATAAGAATCTGTACATCCAGGTACGGCAGGTTCTGGATCTGAACAAGCTAGAGCGGCATATCCGGGGCGGTATGGCTACCCGGAGAAAATACAGAGGAGAAGAATAAACTGCGCCCGGTGTTTTCACCGGGCGTTTCTACGCTTTACAAAGGAGGCAAAAAATGCTATACTGTCGAAAAGATCAAGTAACGGAGGAAACTGCCTTGCAAGAAGAAGACATCAGTGTAGAAGAGCTGATTGCGGATATTAACGCCTGCCTTGAAAAGCCGGAGCAGCCTCAGGTCTATGAAGCACCTGCTCCCCAAAAGAAACGGACAGGTCTGCAAAAGGCTTTGACAGTAATTGCAACCTTTTTTATCATTTTAATGGAAACGGTACTGCTGCTGGCAGGCGCACTGTACGGCGTTATGTACGTACTGGCGAAAGGTCCCTCCCCTACCGCGCGGAATATCTTTATCCGCTCCGTTCGGGAGACCAGCGCTGTGGGCTTTTTGGCAAATCTGTATTATACCGAGGACGAGATCCTGCAGATGGTAGGCGACAGCGAAGCTGTACCGGACTATGACGAAACCGACAGCTCCCTGATCCAGCTTCCCCAGCCCAAGCCTGAGGAGCCCGATTCGGACGGTGCCACCCCC
Source organism: Faecousia sp. (assembly GCA_045532855.1). Taxonomy (GTDB): domain Bacteria; phylum Bacillota; class Clostridia; order Oscillospirales; family Oscillospiraceae; genus Faecousia. Next base: position 26,369 of record JAZSGS010000025.1, on the reverse strand, counting down.
GACCAGCCCAAAACCGATGCCTGGGGGCTTTCCGACGAGGACGGCGACGGCATCATCATAGAAGAAGTCCGCGGCGAAAGCTTTTACGGCTATATGATGGTGGTTTTGGATCCCAGCCGGGTGATTATGGGCTCCGATCCGGAAAACTACGGCATTCGCGGCTATACTGTGGAGCAAATGGTGAAGAAATTTGACGCTGTTGCCGGCATTAACGGCGGTGGCTTCTATGATCCCGACGGCACCGGCAACGGCAGCATTCCGGATACCATGGTGGTCTACGAAGGCGAAGTCTACTATGTAGAAAACGGCACCAGACGAGGCTTTGTAGGCTTTGACAGTAACCACATTCTGCATGTGGGCAACTTCAGCCCCACCCAGATCAAGGAGCGGGACATTCAGTACGGTGCCTGCTTTGGTCCTGTGCTGGTAGTCAACGGCGAAGCAGTGGATTCCTCTGCATTGGGCAGCGGCGTCAACCCCCGTACCGCCATTGGTCAGCGGTCTGATGGCGCTGTGCTGATGCTGGTCATCAACGGACGGCAGATCGGTAGCCTTGGCGCTACATACGCCGATCTGGCTGAGATCTTCCTGTCCTACGGCGCGGTCAACGCCTGCAATCTGGACGGCGGTATGTCCAGTATGATGTGGTATCAGGACAAGTACGTCAACACCGGCGCAGCCGTATTCGGTATCCGTCCGATCCCCACCGCATTTTTGGTGCTGAAGGAGGGTGATGCTTCGTGAAGAACCGCAAAAAGCTCCCCTATGTAGGCAAATTGCTGATCGCTATGGGCATCTATGCCGCCATTTTCATCGCTCTTGTGGGCTTTGGTCTGACCAAATTCTGGGGCTATATTGCCGCCTATGAAAACTCCCAAACGCAAAACACCATTGATTCTTATATGGCGCAGCTGGATACCGCCCACATTCAGGATTGCTCTGCCGAACTTATCGCCTCCATTGACCACGATGTGCAAAGCGAAGAGGCTTGCCGCCAGGCAATCGCCGATGCTGTCAGCGGCGGCATCAGCTACGCCCGCAAGCTGTCGGAGTGTACCGACGACAAGATGGTATATATGCTGATGAGCGGCGGTAAAACCATCGGTAAGGTGAGCCTCAGGGCGCAGGAAAAGGATGCCTACGGATTTTCTTCCTGGGAGGTTGCGGAGGATTCCTTCGACTTTTCCTTCCTGCTGGGTGAAAGCGCCAGCATTTGCGTACCCCAGGATTATTGCGTGTATGCAAACGGCTCGCTTTTGAGTAAGGATTACATCACCAAGAGCGACACCCCCTTTGAAATGCTCAAGGATTTCTATGCAGACTACACCCTGCCCTATATGGTAACCTATACCGTTGCGCCGGTTCTCGGCGATGTGCAGCTGACCATCACCGATCCTGCCGGCAACAGTGTAACCCCGGAGGATGCTGCCAACGAGGCGCTGGTGTTGAACAACTGCACCCAAGACGAAATTACTGCGCTGGATACCTTTACAACCGCTTATTTGGACAGCTATGCCCGGTTCTCCACCAACTCCGGTCAAACCCTGCAGGAAAATTATCGGGAGATTCTTACCTACTTTGAGCCTGGCAGCGCGCTGGCAGACAGAATGACAGAAGCGCTGGTTGCATTGGAGTGGGTAAACAACCGAACCACAAAGCTGGCTTCCGCCACCGCCAATCACCGTATTCGCCTTTCCGACGGCTATTATCTATGCGACATTACCTACGCGGCAGACATTACCCGTTACGGCGAAACAACCACCACTACCGAAAGTGTCCGCTTGATCGTAAAGCAGACAGAAAGCGGTCTGAAAGTGGAGCGAATGATCAATTATTAATAAAAGGCAGACACCCGATTGGGTGTCTGCTTTTTTACAGATCGTCTGCATCCTGTACCGGTTTTTCAAAGGGGTCCATAGCCACGCCGGTATAGCTGCCCAGCGGATCTTTATTGCCTGGAATGATATAACCCTTAGGCAAAATTGCAGTTGCGTTCTTCAGCATTTGCCGAAGCTTTTCATCCTTTCCCATTTTTTCACCTCCCCACAGTTGGTATTGCATATTTTCTCCCGGTGGTGTAAAATACATACGAGGTGGTTCGATGTTTGACATTACCCTGATCTGTATGGGAAAGCTGAAAGAAAAATTTTATCTGTCCGCCGCCCAGGAGTATACCAAGCGGTTGGGTGGCTACTGCGCATTTCATTTGATCGAGCTGCCGGAATTCCGTCTTCCCGAAAACCCCTCCCCTGCGGAGATCACCGCCGGACTTAACAAGGAAGCGGAGGCAATTTTACAAAAGATCCCCAAAAACGCCTGGTTTTGCGTGTTTACGCCGGAGGGAAAGCTGCTGTCCAGCGAGGCCTTGGCGGCGAAAATGGGTGAAATCAAGCTATCCGGTAAGTCCGGAGCTTGTTTCCTCATCGGCTCTTCCTTCGGCATCGCGCCCCAAATCAAGGAAAAGGCAGATTTTAAGCTGTCGATGAGTCCTATGACCTTCCCCCACCATTTGGCAAGAATTATGGTAATGGAGCAGCTTTACCGCGCCGAAGCGATCCAAGCCGGCAGTAAATATCATAAATAAACACAAAACGCTGTCATTCCGAGTGGAGCGAAGCGGAATCGAGGAATCCTTCCATATTGTTTACTGCAAACATAAACGATATGCGAAGATCCCTCGGCGCGCATACGCTTGCTCGGGATGACAGCATTTTCATAGCATCATTGTTATTTTAGAATTCTCCGGCATCATACATTACCGCCGAAAGGGCGCACAGCGGCGCGGTTTCGCAGCGCAAGATCCGCTTGCCAAGGGTGCAGACCTGCAAGCCCATAGCCATCGCCTGCTCTACCTCGGACGCCTCCAAGCCGCCCTCCGGACCAGTCAGCAGGCTGACGGTCTTGTAAGGGCTGGACTGCAGCGCCATATGCAGGGTGGTTGCCCGTTCATTTTCATAGAACAGCAGCGCCTTATCGGCCTTTGCGGCCTGCTCCAGCGCAGCCTTATAGCTGGGCAAAACCCGAACCGCAGGAATTGCGCCTCTACCGGATTGCTCCGCCGCAGAAGCTGCGATCTTCTGCCAGCGCTCCAGCTTTTTCTTTAGGCTCTTTTCATCCGGACGGGATACACAACGGCTGGACGGAAATGCAACGATCTCATACGCGCCCAATTCCGTAGCTTTTTGGATCACGTGCTCCAGCTTGTCCGCTTTGGGAAAGGCCATATACACGCTGACACGAACAGCCGCCTCCGTTTCCGATGCCTGCTGCTTCATCACAACCAGCCCAATCTGCTCCGGGCTGACATCGCTAACCGTACAAATATATTCCTTGCCCTGACCGTCGCAGACCAGTACCTGTTCCCCGTTTTTCAGCCGCAAAACCTTGGCGTGCTGGGCATTTTCGCCGGTCAGCACCATAAAGTCCGGCTTGATCTCCTCCGGGGCTAGAAAAAACCGTGTCATCGCCATCCCTCCTCTTTTTCACAAGTGTAACAGACAATGACGCCGGTTGCAAGAGATTTGGAAAAAGTATTGACAAAAATTTCACTTGTGGTTATAATATTCAAGCGCTTGCGAGAGTGTTGGAATGGTAGACAAGCACGTTTGAGGTGCGTGTGGTTACGCCGTGTGGGTTCGAGTCCCATCTCTCGCACCAAAAAAAGAGGACGCAAAAGGCGTCCTCTTTTTTTGGTGCGAGAAAGGACTCGAAAGGCCGTTAAGAAAATATGCCGGTGGCATATTTTTAGGCCGTGGGAGAGTCCTTCCGCTTCCGGATGCATCCGGTACGGATGTAGACGGAAGCGGAACTTTACTTTTCCGTAATTACCAGCAGATCATTGGGTGTGCAATTTAAGAGAAGGCACATTGCCTCTATGTTTTCGTACTGGATGGATTTTGTTTCATTGTTAATCATTCTATTAAAGTTTTGATAGCTCATACCTAACTGTTTGTACAGCCAGTATTTCGTCTTCCCTTGTTTTTCCAGCAGATCCAATGCATTTAGCTTGACCATAAGATATTCCCCCATCAGTTATGTTCTAATGAGATATTATCTTAGTTTCCCTCTTTACATATAGACTATTGCATTATATAATGTGTGCATAATATTTGAGGAGGTTGCTATGATAATTGATATCACCGGTACACAGTTAATACCGGGAAACAACGGCGATGACTGCCCCGGAAACGGCTTGTACCCGGATTTTGAATGCTGCTGCAACGAATGCGACTATATGCTATGCTGTCTGGAAACCCACGATCACAGAGAGTGTTTATCTTGCGGTGATAAAGACTGCCCGTTCGTCGGAGTCGGTTATAGGAAATAGAAAAGCCACCCTTTGGGTGGCTTTTTTTTGGTGGACTCGAGGAGATTCGAACTCCCGACCCCCACAATGCGAATGTGGTGCGCTCCCAGCTGCGCTACGAGCCCAATTGACGATCAAATTATACTGCCCGTCAAATGGTTTGTCAAGGCGTTTACTTGCGAATGGCGTATTCTACCGAGGTATCCGCAGGCATTTCCAGCAGCTCCGGATGCTCCAAAAGTTCCTGCACCAAGGCGACTGTTCCGGAGTAATAATAGCCATCAGCGATCCGCTCGTCCAGGGTAATTCCCAGGGGGATCACCTCGTGGAAATCGCCATTGCCGGACTTGTCATAATCCATCTTCATATACTTCTTACCGATCACAACAAAGCAGGAATTTGTACCCCAGTTTACCAGGTGGTGGTAGCCGCCAGGCAGACCGATAGAGCCCAAATTGGACAGGAATACTGCGGCGTGGTTGGGATCACTGCCGATAAGGGACTGGGGCGCCCAGCCGTGCTTATCCAGCCACAGAACGAACTTGACGATGGCAACGATCAGCCACTGAGGCAGCTTGGTAATAATATCCATCGCGCCGGTGGAGGTGTCCTTTTCCTCAAAGCTCTTGCCCTGGTGGATCACCTTCATAATCTTTTCGTGGTAGGTAAAAATGGTGTCCTGAGGCTCGTATGTGAAGAACGCCAGCGCCTCCTCTGCGTGGTCATCAAACCGCTTTTTCACCGTAAAAGCAACGGTAACATCCTTGCGCTGGTACATCTTGTTATTGCAGATAAAACGGTTCATTTTCGGACGCAGGATAAACGCCTTGCCGATGGCGGCGCTGATCAGATGGAAGAAGGTGTACTTAACCTCCGTCCGGCCTTCGTTCAGCTTTTCCAAATATGCTGTCAGTGGACGGGCGTCAATATCCACGCTGATGTGCGCCTCGTTATCTGCCCGGTTGGGCATCAGCGGTGCCATAATGCGATTCATCGCCGGAATATCCTTCAGCCAAACGCCGTCTTTCCGGTCGCCCCACTTTCTTCTTGCCATAAAAATCCCTCTCTTCTGTCGGAATGTGTCGATTATAACAGATACAGCGCCGAAATGCAACATTTCGGCGCTGTCTGTAATTATTTGTCGTTTCCACGCAGTTCGATGATCTGATCCCGCAGGACAGCAGCATACTCGTACTCCATCATACGGGCAGCTTCCTTCATCTGCTTTTCCAGACGGGCGATCTCTTTTTCCTTCTCCGCCTTGGTCATCTTGATGCCGCTTCTTCCCTTTCGCTCAGCGGTAGAGGAAGAAATTTCGATCAAATCCCGCACAGACTTGATAATGGTCTTGGGAACGATACCGTTTGATTCGTTGTAGGCATTCTGGATTTCCCGGCGGCGGGCAGTTTCGTCCATCGCCGCGCCCATAGATGCTGTGATTTGATCTGCGTACATAATGACCTTACCCTCAGCATTTCTTGCCGCGCGGCCGATGGTTTGGATCAGGCTGGTTTCACTGCGCAGGAAGCCCTCCTTATCCGCATCCAAAATGGCGACCAAGCTTACCTCCGGTAGGTCAAGACCCTCACGGAGCAGATTGATACCCACCAAAACATCAAATTTTGCCATTCGCAGATCCCGGATGATCTCCATTCGCTCCATAGCGCCGATGTCCGAGTGCATATAGCGCACTTTGATTCCGGCTTTTTGCAGATAGGCGGTCAGATCCTCCGCCATTTTTTTGGTCAGCGTGGTAACCAGTACCCGTTCATTTTTCGCCGTTCGGTGGTTGATCTCACCGATGAGATCGTCGATCTGTCCGTCAATGGGGCGCACCTCCACAACGGGATCCAAAAGGCCGGTGGGACGGATCACCTGCTCCACAGTTTGACCGGAGCGTGTCTTTTCGTACTCAGCCGGGGTTGCAGAAACATAGATCACCTGATTGATCTTGCTGTCGAACTCCTCAAAATTCAGCGGGCGGTTATCGTAAGCCGACGGCAGGCGGAAGCCATAGTTTACCAGCGCATCCTTTCGGCTGCGGTCGCCGGCATACATTGCCCGGCATTGGGGCAGCGTTACGTGGCTTTCGTCAATAAACATCAGAAAATCTTCCGGAAAATAATCCAAAAGTGTAGTAGGCGGCGTACCGGGAGCTCTTCCCTGAATCACCCGGGAGTAATTTTCAATGCCGCTGCAGAAACCGATCTCCGTCAGCATTTCCAAATCATAGGCAGTTCGCTGGGCGATTCTCTGCGCCTCGATCAGCTTATCGTGCGCCCGGAACCAAGCCACCTGCTCATCACATTCCCGCTGGATCTCCAGCATTGCCCGCTGCAGTTTTTCTCTCGACGCCACATAGTGGCTGGCAGGATAGATAGCAACGTGATCCAAATATCGCTCCGCCATACCGGTTACGGCGTTGATCTCGCTGATCCTGTCGATCTCATCACCGAAAAATTCCACACGGATGGCCCGTCCGGACCAATAGGCAGGATATATTTCCAGCGTATCGCCCCGAAGCCGGAACTTATTACGGGAAAAGTCCAGATCGTTACGTTCATAGCGGATCTCTGCCAATTTTCGCAGAATCTCATCCAGCGGCCGTTCCTGGCCAACCCGCAGGGAGATGACCATACTCTTATAGTCAATGGGATCACCCAGGCCATACAGGCAGCTGACCGAGGACACCACGATCACATCCCGCCGCTCATTCAGCGCAGAAGTAGCGCTGTGGCGCAGGCGGTCGATCTCCTCATTGACAGAAGAATCCTTCTCGATATAGGTATCCGTATGGGCAATATAGGCCTCCGGCTGATAGTAGTCGTAATAGGATATGAAATATTCAACAGCATTGTTGGGAAAAAACTCCCGAAACTCCGAGCAAAGCTGGGCTGCCAGGGTTTTGTTGTGGGCAAGCACCAAGGTCGGTCTGTTCAGCTGCGCGATCACATTTGCCATAGTAAAGGTTTTGCCGGAGCCGGTTACGCCCAGCAATGTCTGCTCCCGCAAACCCCAATTTACACCGTTTACCAAGCCGGTAATCGCCTCCGGCTGATCACCGGTGGGCTTATAGTCAGAACATAACTGAAATCTATCCAACTGTTTAACTCCTTTTAATAGGCATACACATCGTTATCCTTGGGATCGTACCATCCGGAGTCCACCATTGACACAGCATCCCCGTCCGCCACCACAATATGGTCGGCAAGGGTGATCTCTACTGCGCTTAATGCTCTGGCAAGGCGCATTGTAGTGGCGCGATCCTCGGCAGAGGGAATTGCGATGCCGCTGGGGTGATTGTGGGCAAGCACAACCGTAGTCGCGCCCTCACCCAAAGCCATCTCCACGATTCGGCGAATGGGCACACCGGCAGAGTTTACGCTGCCCTCGCCCACCAGCTTGCAGCTGATGACCTTCCGCTTGGCATCCAGGCATAGCAGATACACCATTTCATTTCGCTTATCGTCAAAATACGGGACCAGGAAATCACTGCACAATCTCAGCTTGTCCAGCACAATTTCTTTGCTGCGTTCCATACCGCAATAGCGGTTCACATCCCGCACCATATGCAAAAACTGCACCACATTATCGCCAACACCCTCCACCTTCTTCAATTCTGAGGGTAATGCGTGAAGTACACCGGTTACCGATCCGAACCGATCCAACAATCTGTGGGCGATGGGATTTGTATCCTGTCTGGGCAGGCAGTAGAAGAGCAAAAGCTCCAACACTTGATGATTTTCAAAGTGATCCAGCCCCTCTTTTTGGAACCGACTCTTTAATCTTTGTCGATGGCCGTCGTGTAATGACATATTTTACACCTCTTTATGGAATTTTCCTTGCTATTTTCGTATTTTTTGTTATTATAAATATGATCGAATTATGTCGAAAAATGTAGCGCAAGTTTTTATTTTTTTTGCGCATCATAGCCGTTAGGAGGGATACCATGGAACAAACTGAAGAAATCGCATTGGTACTGGATCAATTTGCCGATCCCGCCTTTTTGGTTCGCGACGGTATCATTACCCAAGTCAATCCCTCTGCTGCCAGACTATTTATCGAAGAAGGCTGCGCGGTACAGACCTTGCTTGCCACCGGTCAGCAGGAGTATGCCGCCCTTCAGGACGGGTATTTGGCATTGACGCTGCATATCGGCGACCATCCTTGCAACGCCTCTGTAACGCGGCTAAACGATCACGATTTATTTGTACTGAGCCACGAAGCCGATCAGGCTGAGCTGCAATCTATGGCACTGGCCGCTCAGGAGTTGCGCAATCCCCTCTCCAGTGTTATGTGCGTAGCCGACCATCTGTTTCCGCTGATCGGCGAGCAAAATGATGCTGCCGCGTTGGAGCAGATCGCCAAGATCAACCGGGGGCTGTTCCAAATGCTGCGCATCGTCAGCAATATGTCCGATGCTTACCGCTACTGCTTGGATTCTTCCAACCGGTTTGAGGTGCGGGATATTTGTGCCGTTATTGACGAGCTGTTTGCCGGCTGCGCGCCTTTGGTGGACTGTACCGGAATTGGGCTGAACTACAGCACTCCGGCAGAGTCTGTTTTCTGCCTTGTGGACAGCGAAAAGCTGGAACGGGCGGTGCATAATGTTATCTCCAACGCCCTGAAATTTACACCCATCGGCGGTACCATTGAGGCAAAGCTAACCCGCCGTAAAAACCTGATGTATCTGACCGTAGAAAACTGCGGCGCAGATGTCCCGGGCATCCGGCCTGCCAATTTCTATCAGCGGTACAGACGGCAGCCCGGTTTGGACGACAGTCGGTTCGGTATTGGCTTGGGTATGGTGCTGATCCACGGCGCAGCTGCCGCCCACGGCGGTACTGTTCTGCTGGAAAAAACACCCCAAGGCGGTACCCGGATCACAATGACCATCGCCCTGCGGCAATCCAACGATCCCAATGTCCGCACCGCCATTCTCAATGTGGATTATGCCGGCGATCGGGATCATCGGCTGTTGGAGCTTTCCGACAGCTTACCCGCCCATTTGTACGGTCTTGAAAAAGAATAATTGCATTTACCTGGCCCGGTTCTCCGGGCCAGATTTTTTATACATATCGCTTCAGGTATTGACCGGTGTAGCTTTCTTCCACCGCTGCCACCGCCTCCGGGGTGCCGGAGGCTACCACATAGCCGCCACCGTCGCCACCCTCGGGGCCCAAATCGATGATGTGGTCCGCCGTTTTGATCACATCCAGGTTATGCTCGATCACCAGCACCGTATTGCCGGCATCTACCAGCTTCTGCAGCACATCAATGAGCTTGTGGACATCCGCTGCGTGCAGACCGGTGGTGGGCTCGTCCAAAATATAGATGGTCCGTCCGGTAGACACCCGCGCCAGCTCCGTTGCCAGCTTTACCCGCTGGGCTTCGCCGCCGGAAAGGGTTGTGCTGGACTGTCCCAGCTTCACATAGCCCAGACCCACTTCTACCAGGGTTTGGGCTTTTCTACGGATCTTGGGCTGATTTTCAAAGAATTCCTCCGCTTCCTCTGCGGTCATCTGCAGCACATCGGAGATGTTTTTGCCCTTATAGCGCACCTCCAGGGTTTCCCGGTTGTACCGGGCGCCGTGGCACACCTCACAAGGCACATACACATCTGCCAGGAAGTGCATTTCGATCTTTACCAAGCCGTCGCCGCTGCAGGCTTCGCATCGGCCGCCCTTGACATTGAAGGAGAACCGCCCCGGACCATAACCGCGAATCTTTGCATCGCTGGTAGCCGCAAACAGATCCCGAACATCGTTAAAAAGTCCCGTATAGGTGGCAGGATTGGATCGGGGCGTTCTGCCGATGGGGCTTTGGTCAATGTCGATGACCTTATCCAAATGCTCCAAGCCCTCCACGCACCGGCAAGCGCCGGGACGGGTACGGGCGTGATTGAGCCGACCAAGCAAGGTCTTGTTCAGCACCTCGCCTACCAAACTGGATTTTCCGGAGCCGGATACACCGGTTACGCAGGTCAAAGTCCCCAAAGGAATGTCCACATCCACATTTTTCAGATTATTCTCCGTTGCGCCGCGAATGCTTAGGCACTCACCGCTGCCCTTTCGTCTTTCCGAGGGCACTGGGATCTTCTTAAATCCGGACAGATACTGGCCGGTCAGCGAACGCTTGCAGCCGATAATGTCCTTCAACGAGCCGGTGGCGACGATCTCGCCGCCGTGGCTGCCTGCGCCGGGACCTACATCTACGATATAGTCTGCCGCCCGCATCGTATCCTCATCGTGTTCCACCACGATCAGGGTGTTGCCCTGATCCCGCAGGTGCTTCAGCGTTGCCAAAAGCTTATCATTATCCCGCTGGTGCAGACCGATAGAGGGTTCATCCAGAATATACAGCACGCCCATCAGCGACGAGCCGGTCTGGGTTGCCAGGCGGATACGCTGGCTTTCACCGCCGGACAGCGTACCTGCCGCCCGGGCCAATGTCAAATAGCCCAAGCCAACATCCTTCAAAAACTGCAGTCTTGTCCGAATCTCCCGGACGATCTGCTCCGCCACCACAGCCATATTACCCTCCAAACGGAGGTTTTCCATAAACGCCAGTTCTTTCTCTACGCTCATGGCGCAGAAATCCATAATGCCGATACCGCCTACCGTAACCGCCCGGGCGATCTCCGAAAGCCGGTTACCCTGACAACGGGGGCAAGGCGCGCTGGCCATACATTCCTCCAGCTCCTTCCGGGCTGCATCCGACTGGGTTTCCCGGAAACGGCGGCTGATATTATTCATAATGCCTTCAAAGGGCTGCTCCAAAACACCCATACCGTTGCCCCGGTTATAGGTCATTCGCAGCTTTTCCCCCTTTGTGCCGTAGAGGATCACATCTACAGCTTCAGGTGAAAGCTTTTCAAAGGGCTCATTCAAAGAAAAATGATACTTTTGCGCCAACGCCTCGAAATACATCCGGAACACCGAGTCCGTCCGGGCGCTGCTCCAGCCGGAAGCCTGAATGGCGCCGTCCAAAATGGACTTGGTCTTATCCGGAATCACCAGATCCGGATCTGCCACCAGCTGAAAGCCCAGGCCGGTACAATCCGGGCAAGCGCCGGCAGGATTGTTAAAGGAAAACATCCTCGGCTCCAGCTCCGTAAGGCTGATGCCGCAGTCCTCGCAGGCATAATTTTGAGAAAAGGTCAGTTCCTCCCCGGTTGCCGGCAATTCGATGATCACCAAGCCGCCGGAATGGGCGCAGGCGGTTTCAATAGAGTCGGTCAAGCGGCGGCGAATTCCCTCTTTCAGCGCCAGGCGATCCACCACCAGCTCAATACTGTGCTTTTTGTTCTTCTCGCAGGGGATCTCCTCGGTCAGATCGTACAAAATTCCGTCCACCCGAACACGGGCGAAACCGGATTTCCGGGCGTCCTCAAAAATCTTCTGATGCTCACCCTTTTTGCCCCGCACAACGGGAGAAAGCACGATAAAGCGAGTCCCCTCACCTAAGGCCTCCACCCGATCCACGATCTGATCAATGGTTTGGCGGCGGATCTCCTTGCCGCACTGGGGACAATGGGGCGTACCTGCCCGAGCCCACAAAAGCCGCAAATAATCGTAAATTTCCGTTACTGTACCGACAGTAGAGCGGGGATTCTTGGAGGTGGTCTTCTGGTCAATGGAAATGGCCGGAGAAAGTCCGTCGATAGAATCCACATCCGGCTTGTCCATCTGTCCCAAAAACTGCCGGGCATAGGAGCTCAAGCTCTCCACATACCGCCGCTGTCCTTCCGCATAGATCGTATCGAATGCCAGGCTGGATTTGCCGGAGCCGGACAGTCCCGTAAATACGATCAGCTTATCTCTGGGAATGGTCAGGTCAATATTTTTCAGGTTGTTTTCTCTTGCGCCCTGAATGATAATTTTGTCGTTCATAAGGCTACCCTCAGTCATAAAAATCTTACCCAATAGTATACCACATTTTCCGCTCCGGCACAAGCACTAATTCAAACAAAATTTCGTCATCAGCAGGCTGTATACACTTCCACCGAAGAAAACATCGGAAACTTGTGTTTTTTCGTGGTATTTTTTAGGGAATTCATATTGCATTTTCCTTGACTGTAATGGTATAATGTGTTAAAGGTCCCATTCATGGGAAAGTATAGAAACAGATGAGAAAAGAGGTACGTTCTGATGATCGCATATGCAGAGCACTTAATGGTCTTTACCGGCAATTCCAATCCCGAGTTTGCCAAAACCGTTTGCAAGGAGCTGGGTATTGAACTTGGCGACGGTCAGGTCAACACCTTTGCCGATGGCGAGGTTGCTGTTTCTCTGAACGAAACTGTCCGTGGCGCTGACGTCTTTTTGATTCAGTCCACTTGCAAGCCCGTTAACAACAATCTGATGGAGCTGCTGGTTATGATTGACGCTTGCCGTCGTGCTTCCGCCGGCAGAATCACCGCCGTTATCCCCTACTTTGGCTATGCCCGTCAGGACCGCAAAGCCAAGAGCCGCGATCCCATCACTGCTAAGCTGGTTGCCAACATTCTGACTGCCGCCGGCGCTGACCGTGTACTGACTATGGACCTGCACGCTGCTCAGATTCAAGGCTTCTTCGACATTCCTTTGGATCACCTGCAGGGCAATCCCTCTTTTGTAAAATATTATCTGGAGAAGTTCCCCGAGGATAAGTTTAACCACGATGATTTCGTGGTCGTGTCCCCCGACGTTGGCTCTGTTGCCCGCGCCCGTACCTTTGCTGCAAAGGTGCATATGGGACTGGCTATCGTTGACAAGCGCCGTCAGAAGGCCAATGTCTGCGAGGTTATGAATGTCATCGGCGATGTTCGCGGCAAGACCTGCATCCTATATGATGACATCGTAGATACTGCCGGTTCTCTGTGCAACGCTGCCAAGGCTCTGGTAGAGGTCGGCGGTGCCAAGGCTGTTTACGCCTGTGCAACCCACGGTGTTCTCTCCGGTCCTGCTTACGACCGTCTGGAGGAAAGCCCCATCGAGGAGATGGTGTTCCTGAATACCATTCCCCAGACCGGCAACACTCCCAGCGGCAAGCTGAAGTTCCTGGATGTTGCGCCTATCTTTGCCCGTGCCATCTCTCATGTTCACGGCGGTACATCCATCGCCGACCTGTTCTAAGCCGTGTTCGGTAAAAAAGGCGAAAGCTGGCTGATCGTTGGCCTGGGTAATCCCGGCAAGGACTATGAACGCACCCGCCATAACGCAGGCTTCCGGGCATTGGACCTGCTCAGCGCCAAGCTGGGCTGCAAGGTGGATAAGGGTAAATTCCAAGGTCTTTACGGTCAGACCAATTATTCCGGAAAAAAGCTGTTTCTTCTGAAGCCGCTGACCTATATGAATCTTTCCGGTCGGTCTGTTCTGCAGATGAGCGCCTACTTCAAGATCCCGCCCCAGCGGATCATCGTTTTGTTCGACGATATTTCCTTGGAGCCCGGTCGGTTGCGTATTCGCGCAGATGGCTCTGCCGGCGGTCATAATGGCATCAAATCCATTATTGCTGAGTTGGGCAGTCAGGATTTTCCCCGGGTTAAGATCGGTGTAGGCGCCAAGCCCCATCAGGAGCAGGATCTGGCGGATTGGGTGCTGTCCGGATTCAGTGCAAACGAAGAAAAGGCTTTTGTGTCCGCATTGGCGCGAAGCGCAGAAGCAGCTTTATGCATCATAGATCGGGGTGTCCCCGAAGCGGCCAACCGCTATAACGGCTCGCAGCCGTAAATATTGTCAAATCACCACGGAAAGGGGGTACTAAACCCCCTTTCCGCATTGTTACGTGGAGGAAAAACCGTGAAAACACTTCTGTCTGCCTTACATTCCATTCCGGAATATAAAAGCCTGCTGGATAGCATTTGCCAGCAGCGCAGCGCCGCTGTTACCGGAATCGGACAGATCAACCGCAGCCATATCATAGCCGGCTTGTGCCGGGATACTGCTGCGCCTGTGGTGCTCCTCTGCCAAGACGATATGGCGGCGCGAAAGCTGCAGGAGGAGCTCAAATCCTTCTTAGGTGATACTGCCCCCATTCTCCCCTCCCGGGAACTGACGCTTTACGATACCGCTGTGGTGTCCCGTGGTTGGGAGCAAAAGCGTCTGCGGCAGCTATACGATCTGCACCGAGGCGCAACCAAACTGCAAATTATGACTTGGGAAGCAATGAGCCAGCGGACAATGCCGCCCCAGGTTTTGATGAATGCCGCATTTGCCCTTGAAGTGGGCAAGGAATACCAGCTTGACGCGCTGACAGAACGCTTGACCGCCGCCGGCTATAGCCGCTGCGGTATGGTAGAAGGTCCGGGACAGTTTGCCCTGCGTGGCGGCATTTTAGATGTGTTTTCTCCGGCAGCTGACCGGCCTTTCCGGGCGGAATTTTTCGGCGATGAGCTGGACACAATGGGCTTTTTCGATCCTGATACCCAGCGGCGCACCGAAAACACCAATGGTGTTGTGATCCTGCCGGTGGGTGAAACCCAGCCCAAACTGCATCCGGACGGTCTTTCCGGTCTGTGTGCCGATCTGCAGCAGCTGATCGCCCGCCAAAAGCGGAGAAAGCATATCAACGAACCGCTGATCAAAACCTTAGAAAAAGATCTGGAAAAGTACGAAAACAGCGTGCAAAATCCGGCTTCTGACCGATATATGGCGCTGGTATATCCGGAATTTGCCACGGCTGCGGACTATATCCCAACGGAAGCAGCCCTTATCATCTGCGACCAAAGCAGTCTGAAACGCACTGCCAGAAGTCGCTCCGAGGAGATGGGCATGCAGCTGGATAGCCTGCTGCAAGGCGGTCTTTTAGCGGGAGAGCTGTGCGATTATGTATGCCAATGGGAGGATTTCTGCGCCCAACTAAGCGGGCGTATGGTGATCTATTTTGATGCATTCGGCGGCACCTCCTTCCCGGAGGACTGCCCGCCCAAACTGCTGCTGCCGATGATCGCCAAGCAGCTGCCCTCCTACGGCGGCAATTTGGACACCGCCGCGGCAGATCTTTCCCACTATCAGAAGATGGATTTTGCCTCTTTGGTTCTGTGCGGCACACGCCGTCGGGCTGAGCTGCTGCAGGAGCTGCTAAGCAGCAAGGGGATCAAGGCAGCCATCTCCATTCCCCTCCCGGATATGCCTGCGCCGGGGCAGATCCTACTGACCGAGGGCACACTCCCCTACGGTATGGAATACCCCAATTCCAAGCTGGCTGTGCTGACGGAAGGTCAGCTGATATGTCGCAGTGAGCCGAAAAAGAAAACAAAGAAATCCGCCACCAATCGGCAAAAGCTGAACTCCTTTACAGACCTGACGCCCGGTGATCTTGTGGTTCACGAAAACTATGGCATCGGTCGGTTTGTAGCGATGGAGCAGATCAAGATCGACGGCGCGGTAAAGGACTATATCAAAATCGCCTACCAAGGCTCCGATACCCTGTTCGTCCCGGCGATGCAGCTGGACTTGGTGAGCAAATATATCGGCGGTGGTGGTGAGGATGCCAATGTCCGCCTGAATAAGATCGGCTCCGATGCCTGGCAAAAGACCAAAACTAAGGCGCGAAAAGCCGCCAAGGATATGGCCAGCGAGTTGATCCAGCTCTATGCCGCCCGGAAGCGGCAGGAGGGCTTTGCCTTTGCGGCAGATTCCCCCTGGCAGCGGGAATTTGAGGACAATTTCCCCTACCCGGAAACCGACGATCAGCTGCGCTGTATCGCAGAAATCAAGGGTGATATGGAATCCCCCACGCCGATGGATCGGCTTTTGTGCGGCGATGTGGGTTTTGGCAAGACTGAGGTTGCTATGCGGGCTGTGATGAAAGCCATTATGGACGGCAAGCAGGCCGCGATTTTGGTGCCCACCACAGTCCTTGCCCAGCAGCATTACCAAACCGCTATCGCTCGATTCCGGGGTTTTCCCGTAAACATCGAGGTGCTGAGCCGTTTCCGCTCCCCTACCGAGCAAAAACGCACTGTGCAAAATCTGCGCAGCGGCAGTGTGGATTTGGTAATCGGCACCCACAAGCTACTGCAAAAGACAATAGAGTTCAAAGATTTGGGACTACTGATCGTGGACGAGGAGCAGCGTTTCGGTGTCAGCCACAAGGAGCGGCTAAAAGAGCTTGCCAAAGGCGTGGATGTGCTGACACTTTCCGCCACTCCCATTCCCAGAACGCTGAATATGGCGCTGTCCGGTATCCGGGATATGTCCACCATTGAGGAGCCCCCTGCCGACCGGTATCCGGTGCAGACCTTTGTGATGGAACACAGCAACGCCATTATCGACGATGCCATTCGCCGTGAGGTGGAACGGGGCGGTCAGGTTTACTACCTCCACAACCGGGTAGAT
Source organism: Faecousia sp. (assembly GCA_045532855.1). Taxonomy (GTDB): domain Bacteria; phylum Bacillota; class Clostridia; order Oscillospirales; family Oscillospiraceae; genus Faecousia. The sequence goes on along the minus strand of JAZSGS010000025.1, from coordinate 9,740 downwards.
ACCATCGACCAATGCGCCGGCGCGCTGAAACGGCGGATCCCCGGATTATCCGTTGCCGTTGCCCACGGTCAAATGGGCGAGGATGCTCTCAGCGACATTATGCACGCAATGGCTGACGGAGATATTCAAGTCTTGGTTTGTACCACCATCATTGAAACCGGCCTGGATATTCCCAACGCCAACACCTTGATCATCGAAAACGCAGACCGGTTTGGTTTGAGCCAGCTGCATCAGCTTCGCGGTCGTGTCGGTCGGTCTACCCGCCACGCCTACGCCTATTTCACCTACCGCCCGGACAAAAATCTTACCGAGGTTGCAGAAAAGCGGCTGTCCGCCATTCGGGACTTTGCCGAATTTGGCTCCGGCTTTAAGATCGCTATGCGGGACTTGGAGATCCGCGGCGCAGGCAACCTACTGGGCGCAGAGCAATCCGGTCATATGATGAGCGTTGGCTACGATATGTACCTGAAGTTATTGGACGAGGCTGTGCTGGAAGAAAAGGGCGAAGCCCCCAAGCTGCCGGACTGCACCGCCGACCTGAATGTTACCGCCAATGTAGATCGGGACTATGTTTCCCGGGGCGAGGAACGAATGGATCTGTACCGCCGTATGGCAGCGATCCGCACCCAAGAAGATGCTGATGACCTGCTGGACGAGATCATCGACCGCTACGGCGATCCTCCCAAGGGCGTGCTGAATCTGATTGGTATCGCGCTATTGCGTGCTCAGGCGCAGATCGCCGGTATTCAGGAGATCCGCCAAAAGGCCGGTGATGTGCTGTTTACCTTGCACAATCTGAATTTCGAGGCTGTCAGCGCGCTATGCGCCGATCCGGACTACAAAGCCAGAGTGCAATTTGTTGCCACTGCCAAGCTGCCTACCCTGCGGCTGCGGCTTTCCTCCGGTATTGACAGCTTAAAGCAGAGCAGTGTTTTCATTGATCGGTATAAAAAATACTGCGCAAACAGCTGAAAAACAGCGAAAAATGCGTATCTGTCTGATATTGGTTACGAATCGTAATTGCTTTTTTTCAGAAATATGATACAATGATAGTGTATCACTATGCCATTTCGCGCGGTTTTACCGCTGACAGATAGGAGAGGTTACTATCAATAAGGATAAACTTGACGAAACTCGCTTGGATCTTCGCTCAGATGCTATGGCTGATCTCGAGGTTTCCGACGCGACGCAGCGGCTCAACGTCAATGCCGCTGAACAGCAGGCGCAAACGCCCCCGCGCCGCAGCAGCGCGCCCCAGCGGCCCCGCCCCACTTCGGAGCAGCGCCGCAAAGCCCTGGCTGAAAAAAAGAAAAAAGAAAGAATTATTGTTATCACCCTGTGCAGCATTTCCGCTATCCTGCTGATCGCTGCCGTTATCGGCATCATTTCCCTGCTTTCCCCCAAAGCTCCGACAGACGGACTGATCCAGCAGAAGGTATTTGCCGCAGGCATTGACTTGGGCGGTATGACACCGGATCAGGCAAAAACTGCGCTGCATCAGGCAACAGACAGCACCTTCAGCAAGCTGGATATGACGGTGAAGGTTTTGGACACCCAGATCCTGCTATCTCCCAAGGATACCGGCGCATATCTGAATGTAGATGCTGTGGTGGATGCCGCCTACGAATACGGGCGCAACGGAAATCAATCCCAGGGCGCATCTTACACCGTTTCCATTCTCCCCTATTTGAGCTTGGACACCGAATATATTCAGAGCAAGCTCCGGGAACTGGGCACGCAGTACAGCACCACGCTAAAGCAGACTACCCACTCCGTTCAGGGTGCGCGCCCCAATCTCACTACGGAGCAGATCAACACCTCTACCGTACATCAAACTCTGACCATCAATATGGGCACTGCGGAATACAGTCTGAACATCGATAAGCTGTATCAGCAGATTTTGGATGCCTATAATATTAACCTGTTTGAGGTAGTCGGCACTTGTGCAGAGGTCGCTCCGGATCCGTTGGATCTGGATGTGCTGTTTGATACGTATTGCACAGAAGCTGTCAATGCTGAGCTCAACACCGACACCCTAGAGATCACCCCAGAGCAATACGGCTATGGCGTAACCAAGGAAGAACTGCAAACTGCTATCAATAACGCTTCCTACGGTGATACGATCACCTTGGAACTGCGTTATATCAAGCCGGATATTACTTCGGAGTTCTATTCCAAGGAAATGTTCCAGGATACACTTGGCACCTATTCTACCGTTGCCACGGCCGATGATAACTGGCTGGTTAATTTGAAGTTAGCTTGCGAAAAGCTCAATGGCACCATCATCAAGTCCGGCGATGAATTCTCCTTTAACCAACTGATTGGCGAGCCCCAACTGCGGGACGGCTATAGAACCGTCAACACCTACGTAGGTAAATCCTACCGTGAGATGATCGGCGGCGGTATCAGCCAGGTATCCAGCACGCTGTATAACTGTGTACTGCTGGCAGATCTGGAAGTTTTGGAGCGTCATACCCATAGCTACGCCCCCACCTTCGTGCAAGCCGGCTTTGATGCCGAAGTCTATTACGGACAGCTGGATTTCCGCTTCCGTAACTCTACCGAGCAGGCAATCCGCATCGATGCAACGCTGACCGGAAACAAGGTTACCATTCAGCTGATCGGAACTGACAGCAAAGACTATACTGTAGAGCTGATTCACAAGGTAGATAAGACCAAGGATTCCACAACCGTTCATAACATTATGACCGAAGATAACCCCGGCGGATACAAGGATGGCGACGTACTGGTAGAACCCATCACCGGTTATGATATCAGCACCTATATGCGTAAGTATTCCAAGGATAACGGCGCATTGATCACAGAGAATCTCATTGCCACTTCTGCTTATTCCAAATTGGATGAGGTGGTTGTTCAGATCGAAGTTCCTCCTACGGAGCCTCCCACGGAAGATCCTACCGAGCCTGGCACAGAGGATCCCACTGTAGAACCCACCGAGCCCGCTACAGAGGACGAAACGGAAGAAACAACAGTTCCTGCCAACCCGATTGAGCCTACCGAGGCGCCCACTCAGAAGCCCACAAAGAAGCCTACTGAGGCGGCAACCGAGAAACCCACAAAGAAGCCTACCGAGGCACCCACCCAAAAGCCTACCGAGGCACCGACTGAAAAGCCTACCGAAGCGCCTACCCAAAAACCAACCAAAGCACCGACGGAGAAGCCTACTGTAGCGCCTACAGAAAAGCCTACTACAGTGCCCACGGAAGCTCCCACGGAAGCACCCACTGCAGCGCCCACGGAAACACCTACTGCAGTGCCCACAGAAGCTCCCACCGAGGAACTCACCGAAGCGCCTACTGAAGAGCCTGCCGCAGATCCTATGGAAGATCCCGTAGGTAGTCTTACTGAGCCTGAGGCTATCGAGGCTGAATAAAACAAGACAGCCACAGTGGTAAATCCACTGTGGCTGTTTCTTTATGCTTATATTGCGCGAATATCCAGGTGATACTCAATAACGCCGGCTGCGCTGTTTTCGATGGCAATATCGTAAATCAGGTCAATGACACCGCCCTCAGGAGTAATGTCAAAAAACAGATTGGTTGCCATTACATTGATCATCAGCGTGCCAAACTCCATCTGATACAGGGACTCGTGGGCGACACCCTGCTGGAAAACCATTTGGGAATTCAGCTTTCCGCTGCGGCTGAGGGTAACCTTTCCCGGCTCAATACGGAAGGTGGTGAACACACCCTCCAAGCCGGTCAGCTCGCTTTCTTCGTAAGAAATGTCCCAACCGCCGTCCCGGAATTCCATTGTGCCTTCCGTTACCAGTTCAATATTGTCCGGCTCCTGGTCCGCGTATGTCTGCCGTCCCTGGATGCTCAGCATTACCTTTTGCTTCATTCCTTAGCCTCCACAGCCAGGTCGATCAAGCCGTCGATCAACTGCTCACCGGGAATACCACTGGCAGCAAACAGCTTGGGGTACATAGAAATGGAGGTAAAGCCCGGCAGTGTGTTGATCTCGTTGAACACTACCCGCTCATCTTCATAGGTTACGAAGAAATCCACACGGCTCAAGCCCTGGCAGCCGATGGCGCTGTAGATCCGTACAGCAGCCTCTCTGACCTTTTCCTCTACCGTTTCGGAGATCCGGGCAGGAATATAGGCTACCGAGGTATCGGTAACATATTTGGCATCGTAGTCATAGAAGTCAGCGCCGGAATCGATCTCGCCGCAAACCGAGGCAACAGGGCTATCATTGCCCATCACTGCCACTTCCACCTCACGGCCGCAGATAAACTCTTCCACAAGGATCTTCTTGTCGTAAATGCCAGCCTTCAGCAGCGCATCCTTCAAGGCTTCCCGATCCTGGGCTTTGGATACGCCCACCGACGAACCGGTACCTGCAGGCTTGACGAACATCGGATAGGAGAATTTCTGCTCCAAACCGTCTAAAATGCTGTCCATACGCTGCTCCAGCTCCGAACTGCGTACCAGTTCCCAAGCCGCCTGGGCTACATTGGCCTGATCCGCCACCAGCTTGGTCAAGGTCTTATCCATTGCCACAGCCGATGCAGAAACGTGGGGACCCACATAAGGAATTCCTGCCAGCTGCAGCAAGCCCTGAATGGTGCCGTCCTCGCCGTTTTCGCCGTGAAGCACAGGGAAAGCCACATCGATCCGCTCCCGGACAACACAGTCACCCTCAAAGCTGAGCAAACCCTGTCCCCGAACCGGAGAGATCACTGCCCGGCGGTTTTCCGGACATTCCTGCCACTGTCCCGAAGGAATCAAGGAATAATCCTCAGAGCCAAACAAGAACCAATCGCCGTCCTTGGTAATGCCCACAGGAAACACATTGTATTTCTCCGGATTTAAGCAATTTAATACATATTCAGCAGAGCGCAGAGATACCTCATGTTCAGGACTCATTCCGCCAAACAGAACACATACACTTAATTTCACCATAAAACAATAAGCCTCGTTTCAGGAATTTATTTCAGCAACGCCTCACCGGCGCGGTAAATATCGCCGGCGCCAACGGTCAGGATCACATCACCGGGCCGTGCCAGCAGACGCAGCTGCTCAGTAACCTCCGGCAAAGTGGCGCAATAAATCGCGCCGGGGATCTCCTTCAGCAGATCCTTAGAAGAAATGCCGATGGTATTGCGCTCACGGGCGGCATAGATCTCCGCCAGCACCACAACATCCGGCTTGCGCAGCTGCTCCACAAAATCGTTAAACAGCGCGTGGGTGCGGGTGTAGGTATGGGGCTGGAACGCAAAGATCATTCGCTTGTAGCCCATATTCCGTACAGCCTCTACCGTTGCTTCCAGCTCGCCGGGATGATGGGCGTAATCGTCATAGATATCCGCGCCGTTAACACTACCCTTGAACTCCATACGGCGTCCTGCGCCGTGAAAAGATGCCAAGCCACGCTCTACAGCATCCCCAGGGATACCCAGCATCCAGCCCACGCTGGCGGCTGCCAGGGCATTCATTGCATTGTGGTGGCCATATACCGGCAGCTCCAGATGGCAATACTTTTGACCGTCGCAAATCACATCAAACCGCCGCCAATCGCCGGACACATCAACACCGCGGATGCGGTTGCCTGCGCCGAAGCCGAAGCTGATATAATCTAAGCCATTCAAGGTTTCCACCGTATTCTCATCATCGCCATTGGCAAGGATGCCGCCGGTGGAAAGCTGGGCAAACTGGCGGAAAGACTTTTCCACATCCTGAAGATCCTTGAAATAGTCCAGATGATCCGCTTCAATATTCAGCACCACCGCCAAGGACGGAAAGAAATTCAGGAAAGAATCGCAGTATTCGCAGCTTTCCAGCAAAATGGTATCGCCATTGCCTACCCGATGTCCAGCGTGCAGCAGCGGCAGATAACCGCCGATCATCACCGTAGGATCCCACTGCGCCTCCATCAGAATATGGGCGACCATAGATGTGGTAGTGGTCTTACCGTGGGTTCCGGAAATGCAGATAGCATTCTTGTAGGAACGCATAATGACACCCCAAGCCTGCGCCCGTTCAAACACAGGAATACCGGCTGCACGGGCACCGGCGATCTCCGGATTGTCATTATGTACCGCGGCGGTGCGGATAATGCAATCCGCGCCCTCAACATTTTCACTCCGATGACCGATGTGGACTTGAATGCCCTGAGCGATCAGCTCATCGGTGGAAACGGAGGAATTCATATCCGAGCCGGAGACCTGCAGTCCCATTCCCTTCAGCACCAAACCCAGTGGGCGCATAGAAACGCCGCCGATGCCTACAAGGTGGATCCGCTTGCCCGGCTGTATGTACTTTTGCAGTTCCAAAGTATCGTTGTGCATGATCTTGCAACTCCAATTATTATAATTCATTAACCAATTTATTATATAGCATTTCCTTGGAATTTACAACTATAAAATACAGGAAAATAGATTTTTATAGGCTAAAACCAACTATAGAATGTACAAAAAACACTCCTATGCATTGCGTCGGTATCAATCTTGCTTTTGCGCTTTGCCTGCTGTATAATATTGGAAAGCTTGCACACAGGAGGTGTCCTATGAAACCCTTGACCGCTATCATCATCGGCGCAGGCGACCGCGGTACGATCTACGCCCGGTTTATGTCCCAAATGCCGGACAAGTTCCGGATCGTAGGCGTGGCTGACCCTCAGCAGTCCCGTCGCCAACGGGTCCAGGAATTGTGCCATCTGCCGGATTGCGCCTGCTATGCATCCTGGGAAACGATCCTGCAGCAACCGCGGATCGCGGATGTGGCGGTCATCGCCACAATGGATCAGGAGCACTACGCCCCGGCGATGAAGGCGATCTCTTTGGGCTACCACCTTCTGCTGGAAAAGCCCGCCGCACCCACTGTTCAGGAATGTGCGGATATTGTTCACGCCGCTCAGGATAACGGCGTCAATGTTTTGGTTTGCCATGTGCTGCGCTACACGCCCTTCTACAACCGTGTAAAGCAGCTGCTCATGTCCGATGCCATCGGAAAAATCGTGTCGGTTATGGCGGTTGAGGCGGTTGGAAATGTCCACCACAGCCACAGCTTTGTCCGGGGCAACTGGCATTGCGAAAAGGAATCCACACCGATGCTCCTGCAAAAGTCCTGCCACGATATGGACATTCTGCAGTGGCTCATCGGCAAACCCTGCAAAAAGATCCAGTCTTTTGGCTCTTTGACCTATTTCTGCGAAGAAAATGCCCCGGAAGGCGCGCCAAAGCGGTGTGCTGACGGCACCTGCCCCATTATGGACACCTGCCCCTATAACTGTATAAAGCTCTACTACGACGATAAAGAAAATGACTGGTTCCGATGCGCCGCTACCGGCGGCATATCCGCCTCTCCTACCCCCACAGATGCAGAGGTTGCCCAGGCACTGCGCACCACAGACTACGGCCTTTGCGTGTACCACGCAAATAACGATGTGGTAGATCACCAGGTAGTCAATATGGAATTTGCAGACGGCGAAACTGTCAGTTTTTCTATGAATGCGTTTAACGAAGGCGGCAGATATATCCGCATTTTCGGCACAAAAGGTGAGCTATATGCCAATATGACCGACAACGAGATTACGCTGTATACCTTTGCCGACAAAAAGCGTCAAGCCGTACCCATAAACGCCGAGGAATCGGAGCTTAGCGGACACGGCGGTGGCGATGCCGGCATCATCAGTGAACTGTATGATTACCTTACCGGTAATTACACCGGTTTCCGGGCAGCGGACATCGCCACCTCGGTAAAAAACCACCTGCTCTGCTTTGCTGCCGAGCGATCCCGGCACGAAAATTCGGTGGTAGATCTGGACGATTTCTTTGCCCAATACAATATCCAAAATCAATATTGAACAAACCGGGGAGCATCGCTCCCCGGTCTTTTTTAATGATGATGGTGGTGATGGTGAGCGCAACTGCTGACATGACAATGCACCGCTTCGCAGGTTTCCTCTTTGCTCTCTAACTCTAATGTTGCGTGGACGATGCCGTGTTGGCGCAGTTCTTCCTTTACCGCGTTTTTGACGGTCAGATGGTCGCCATCGGTAACAATGTGCATCGTGGCATAATTCTGCACCCCATCCATACTCCAAATATGGATATGGTGAACATCTAAAACCCCGTCAATTTCCGCCAAATGCTCCTTAATTTCATCAATTTCGATCCCATTTGGAATTTTCACAAGGAACAGCGCCAGCGCCTCTTTCAGGTTGGAAAAAGCGTGAACAAAGATATAAACCGCAACGCCAATGGACAAAATCGGATCGATCAGCTTAAAATCCGTAAAACGCATAACCACAGCGCCCACAAGCACCACCATCCAGCCCAGCACATCCTCCAGCATATGCAGATTCACCGCTTTTTGATTCAGGCTATCGCCGTGCCGGGTAAAAAACGCCGCCAAGAAATTCACAGCAACACCGATCACCGCGAAAACGATCATACCGGTATAGTGGATCTGCTGGGGATTGATGATTCGGCCGATCGCATTGATCACCACCAAAACCGAGCCTGTCAGCAGGATCAGCACCGTGATCACACTGCTCATCACCGAATACCGCAGGTAGCCGTAGGTGTAAACATCGTCGGGCTGCTGCTTACTCTTCTTCTCCAGGAAATAGGAAATACCAATGCTGGCCGCATCCCCAAGATCGTGAACAGAGTCAGAAATAATCGCCACACTGTTGGTGAAAATGCCGCCAAACAGCTCAAACACCGAAAACGCCAGATTCAAAATAAAGGCGACCAGAATATTCTTCTCACTTTTCATTTTCCTCACCCTTCCCCTTATGCTCCAGATGCTTCAAGGATATTTCAAAGATATGGAGGATATGATCGTCGTCCAAAGAGTAGAAAACCTGCTTTCCCCGCTTTTCGCATTTGACGAAGCCGGCAGCTTTCAGCTTGTTCAGCTGATGGGAAATGGAGGATTTCGTCATAGAAAGCACATTCGCCAGATCGCAAACGCACATTTCGCTCTCCCTGAGAGCAAAAATAATGTTGCACCGCGTCCCGTCGCCGATCACGCTGAAAAAGCGGGCAATATTCTTGATCGTGCTGTCCTGCGGCATCGCATTTTTCGTTTTTGCCACCAATTCCGTGTCAATGGGATGACAATCGCAAATAAATTCATTCCTCGGCATATACAAGCCCTCCATAGTTGAATGTTTATGCAACTATTATAATTGAATACCCTTTCAACTGTCAAGAGAAAAATGAAAAATATATATCAAAAAGCCCCGACATTTCTGTCGAGGCTTTCTGTGTTTGCGTTACCTATCTTCCTAGGCAGTCGCCAAGACAATGGGGCCCCCGCAAAGGCGAACGGCCTTTGTGGGGTGAGGAAAAGCCAAGATACAGCCGGAATTTTCCGCTTGCGGAAAATGTAGCATTGTATCTTGTGCTTTGACGAATTGTCGGCGTATATGTGCTTAACTTCTGTGTTCGCACCTTTATATGCAAAAAACTCCACCATTACTGGTGGAGTTCTCTGTGTTTGCGTTACCTATCTTCCCAGGCAGTCGCCCGCCAAGTATTGTCGGCGTACATGTGCTTAACTTCTGTGTTCGGGATGGGAACAGGTGGACCCACATAACAATCAACACAAACTATTTGGTGACCCATACCGGATTCGAACCGATGTTAACGGCGTGAGAGGCCGCTGTCTTAACCACTTGACCAATGGGCCATTTGGTGCACCCTCAGGGACTCGAACCCGGGACCCACTGATTAAGAGTCAGTTGCTCTACCAACTGAGCTA
>JAZSGS010000045.1:0-44939 GCA_045532855.1 Faecousia sp. | reverse complement strand
GCCTGCTACAGTACAGGTGGGAGCCTTGGTCTGCTCAGAGGTGTAAGTATGACCGATTGCTGCAACTTCGTCAGCAACATAGGTATCGCCACAAGCACAGGTGTAGGTGGTGTAACCAGCCTCGGTGCAGGTGGGAGCAGTTACAACTGCGTCATAGGTATGACCGGTAGCGGGGATTTCCACGAAGGTGGTATAATCACATACGGAGCAGTACTCGTATGCTTCGTAACCAGCCTCGGTGCAGGTAGGAGCCTTAGCCTCAACAGAAGTCAGAGTATGACCGGTTGCTGCGATCTCCTCGGTGAAGGTATCACCACAAGCGCAGGTGTAGGTCATCACACCTGTTTCAGTACAGGTGGGAGCCTTGGTCTGCTCGGAGGTGTAAGTATGACCGGTTGCAGAAACCTCGTCATCAATGTAGGTGTCGCCACAAGCACAGGTGTAGGTGGTATAACCAGCCTCGGTACAGGTGGGAGCGGTTACGACTGCCTTGTAATCGTGGCCCAGAGTAGCAACAGTGATAGAGGTTGCTGCGGACTCGCTGTAACCGGTGGTAGCAGCATACTTAGTCTCGATGGTGTAAGTAGTAGCACGATCCAGACCGGTGAAGGTGCCAGTGGTCTGCCATGCACCACCGTTGATGCGGTAACGCAGGTTGCCGCCGGTGATGGTATTGGCAGTAACAGTGATGCTGTCCTCGGTGATTGCGGTAGCAGTCAGACCGGTAGGAGCAGGCAGCTGAGTCTTAGCCGTTCTGACAGTAGTGGAGGAAGTGCTGGAATCCAGGTAACCAGTCTTGCCAACATACATTGCCTCGATGGTGTACTTGGTGTAACGGTTCAGACCGGTGAAGGTACCGGAGGTCTGCCACTCGCCCTCATCGATACGGAACATCAGGGTGCCGCCTTCGATAGCGTCAGCGGTAACAGTGATGGAGGAATCGGTGGTCTCGGTAGCAGTCAGGCCGGTGGGAGCGGGCAGCTGAACAGGCTCAGCAGCCTCTTCCTTCACGAAGCCGTAGAAGTCAACCTCGGTCAGGATCAGAGTATCAGCGATGGAGTTGTTGACGGTCAGACGCATTGCGTATGCATCAACAGCATCGAAGTCCAGAACGAAGGTATCGGTAACGGTATCGTAAGCGATGTCGTCGTAGATCTCAACCCAAGTGTCTGCATCGGTCTGAGCCTCCAGCTTGATGCTGCCAGCAGTGTATCTGTTGGGAGCGTATGCAAACAGAATCATTCTGGCCACATTGCTGGGCAGACCAGCGTTGGTGGTATCGAAAGTGAGGACAACGGGCATCTGCTGAGTCTGGAAGTAAGCAGAAGCATTATTGCCGCGATCGCCGTCAAATGCCTTCTCGATGCCCTGGCTGGACTGCAGGGGTTCCTTGCTGGAGGTTGCGCCAACGGGAACAACTTCCTGCAGAACATTGCCGGTCTTTGCCTCGTACAGAGTGATTTCCTGCAGCATGGGACGGCCGGAAGCCCACTCGTTACACAGGACGCGGATTGCAGTACCCAGGATGGGATCGAAGGTGTGCATTTCGGTGCAGGTGCCGTCGAAAGCATCTTCCTTAGTAGCAACGGATACCCAAGTGCCGTCGGTCTTCTTGACCTGGATCTCATAGCCAGTCAGCTTGTCAGCGTTTCTGGCGATCAGTTCAACAGCACCGATCAGCTTAGCACCACCGGTTACCTCGATAACTGCTGCATTTTTGCCGGAAGCATTTGCGTTGCCGATCCAACCTGCGGAGCCGATGGCTGCATCGGTCAGCAGAGCAGCTTCGCCGGGATCCTGGTTGACCAGAGTCTCGTAGTTTGCATCCTGGTACTCACCAACATAGGGAACCAGGCTGGACTCGGGAATGATGTCCAGGTAGGTGCCGGTTACGAAGCCTTCAGCAGGAGCGGAGGGCTCGGTGGGAGCTTCGGTGGGAATGGTATCAACGGTAGGATCGTCATTGACGGGAGGCAGAACAACGTCAGCCTCAGCGGTCTCGGTTACAACATTGACGGTCCAAACATTGGTGGTGCCACCGCCAGCACTGGTGATGGTGTAGGTTACGGGGCTGGTGAAGTTCTGAGTAGTGCCGGTAGCGGGGCTGACATTCCAGCCGGACTCGTTAGCATACTGCAGAACCAGTGCGGACAGGTCAGTGCCCTCGGGCATTACGATGGTAGCAATATTGTTGACATTGTCGTAAGAGGTAGTGCCAACCTGGCCGGAAATACGGACATTGTACCAACCCTGGTAATCGTAAATGTTTCTTGCGTAGTCAGTGCTGCCCCAGTAGTTCTGGGTGATGTCCTGACGCAGGGTGAAGCCTGCCTCGTTGTCAGCCTTGAATGCATTGTCGGTCAGACCAGCTGCATCAGCGATAGCCTTTGCAGAAGCATTGCTTGCCAGGCTGGAGAAGGAGGTGTTGTTCTTGGTGGTATTGCCATAGTTGACATAGATACCACGGGTGCTCAGAGCGGAGTTGTAGTAGTTGCCGGTAGAAGTGTTGTCGTGGATGTTATCGAACCAGATCTGCAGCCAGGACTGTGCTACAGTGTCGATAACGTTACCGGTAACGGTCATGTAGGCAGTACCCTGGTCAAGGTAGATCGCATTCTCGGTCTTGCCTGCGGTAGTGCCGGAATCGTGGATGTAGTTGCCGGAAATGACGGAACCCTGCTGCCAGCCCAGAGTGTAGATGGCGCCGCCGTCATAGTTGGTCTTACATACATCGTGGATGTAGTTGTTGGTGATCTGGTTGTTACCTACCTCGCTGGTAGCATTGTTGCCAGCCAGCTCGTCCTGTTCCCAGCCCCAGCCAAGGCTGATGCCGGAATAGGGAGTGTAGGAAACTTCGTTGTGATCAACGACCAGGCCGTTGGTGTAAGCAGCGAAGATGCCGACGGAGTCGAACATATCGATACCAACGCGGGTAATGTAGTTGTTGCGGATGGTGGTGTTCTTAACCAGCATCCAGGACTGATAGCCGTGGTGTGCGTAGATCTGGCCAACAGTGATACCGTTATAGGAGATATCGCAGATCAGGGAGTTGATGATCTGGACGCCATCGCTGGTGCCGTCGCCATCAGACTTGACGCGGATACCTGCAGTACCCATGTTGCGGATCTCAACGCCGTCGAAGACGACATCGGTACAGCCGAGCAGATCGATACCAGCGGGAACCTGAGTCCAAGTGTTGTTGTTCAGGTAGCCGTTAGCCTGCTGGTCGCGGTACTCGTTGGTGCTGGGGTAAGTCCAAGTGGTGTGAGAGAAGGTGATGCCTTCGAACTTGATGTTCTTAGCATACTCCATGCTCAGGATGGTCTCGGTAACGGGCAGGTAGGCGACCTTGTCGTCCATAGTGCCGTCAGCCTTGTAGTAGATCTTGCCCTCGTAGCGGTCGATGTACCACTCGCCGGGGGTGTCGATGAAGATGTAGTCATTGGAGATCCAAGTGGGCATCAGAACCTCATCACCGGAGTGAGGCAGGCCGTCAGCCATGTAGATCTCAGTGCCATCGTTGGTAGCGCTGGTGAAGTGGGTAATTCTGTGGTACCACAGGTACAGAGTGTGCTGTTCCACATGCTCGGGATGCCACAGGTTAGCCAGGTTGTACTTCACGGGGGAAGCGCCGGTGCTGTAGCCAATGTCAGTTGCGGGCTCGATGAAACCGTCGACTGCGCGGTTAGCCTTGTAGTCGTTAGCCTCGCTGGAAGCGGTAGCGCTCTTTGCATCATAGGTAATGCTGCCGGAAGCGCCATTGCCCTGGGAAACCAGGTCTACAGCGATGGGGTTGGTGGGATCGTTGATGTTGTACAGGGACAACTCAGCGATGGACAGATAAGTGGTAACAGCTTCCTTCCACTCTTCTCTGGGCAGGTTGGAAGCAGGAGTCAGGTTGGTAGCTACCAGACGGACCTTGTAAACATCACGCTCGGTGAATCTGTACAGAGCCTTGTTGCCGGTCTTCCACTCGACCTCTACGCCCTCAGCGACAGTGGTCCAGTTGTCGTACTCAGCATTGGTAGTAACCTGAATGACGAAGTCATAGGGTGCGCACAGGCCGTCGTCTCTGACCACCAGCTCGATAGCGTTGATGGTGGAGGGCTGACCCTTCTTAGCTGCGCTGACGACCAGAGCAGGCAGGTTGCTGCCGCCCCAATCGGGCATCCACTGATACTGCTGGCCGCTGGTGCTGCCCAGAGTACCCTCGTTGCCGTCAAAGATGTTGTTGGCATTGCCCTGGTTGTAGCTGATCAGGTTGTTCAGATCGGAAGCCTTGTAGTAACCGAAGCCCAGAACATTTGCGCCAGACAGGGTAACCTTGTCGTAAGCGACAGTGTCAGCATCCAGGTTGGGAGTCTCCTCGTAGGTGATCTCGGTCATATTGGCCAGAGTCAGCTCGGTGATAGACAGAGCAGTAGTAACACCGCCATCTTCCACATCCGCAGTGGGAGTGGAGCCGTCGGGCATTGCTACATCGTAAACGAGGATACGAACTGCATTTGCAGTGATGGAATCGAAGGTGTAGGTCTTGGAATAGGTGGTGTTTGCAGTCCAGGGGGAGCTGGTCTCGTTAACCAGTTCAACCCACTCGGTGCCGTTGTTAGCCTCGATGACGAAACTCAGAGGAGCACCCAGCAGTTCCTTGTGCTCATCCAGAGTCAGAGCATTGAAGGTAACTGCAGTTTCCAGAGATACATAGAATGCGGGAACCTTGGTTCCGCCGTACTTAACCAGCTCATCGTAGTTGAAGTCGCCGGTAACGCCACGGGAGTTCTGGCCGCCGTCGATGATACAAGCATCTTCGCCGGCAGCAGCCTGGAAGTCTACGGGAGTGCCGGACAGATCGTTGGCATTGTCGTAGTAGCCCAGGATGGGAGTAGCGCCGCTCCAGGAGATGTTCTCGTACATCTGCTTGGTAACGACATTGGGAACATCGTCCTCAACGTTGATCGCGTCGATCTTGGAGGGAACGATCTCCAGCTCGTCCAGCTGCAGGTTGTAGTAATCGCCGGTCTGCTCGGTCAGCAGCATGGGAACGATCTTCACATACTGAGCCTTGTAGCCTCTGGGGAATACCAAAGTCTGTGCGCCGGAGGTGGGAGTGGTGATCTCAGGCAGCTCCAGAGCGGTGTTGTAGGTAACGCCGTCGGTGGAGACCAGGATGCGGGCAGACTTAATGTAGCCAGCAACCTTGCCATTGGTGTAGGTGGGATACAGACGGACACCGGCCACATCCTGAACAGAGCCCAGGTTGACGACGATCTCGGTGTCGCCGACGGAAGTGGTCCGATCGCTGGTCTTGAAGCTGCCGTCCAAGACGCCGTCCATCAGATTGCTTGCGCCGGTACCGGAAGCGGTAACGCTGCCAGCCAGGGTTGCAGGAGCGTGAACAGCGATGGTCTTAGCGGTAGCTGCAGTAGCGGTGATAACACGAACTGCAGTTGCGCCGGTGGCATTGAAAGCGAAGAAGTTCTCGCTCTGCCATACATAGCCGTTCTTGGCGTAGACGGTCTTCCAGTTGGAGCCGTCGGTGGTAACCTGAACCTTGATGTTTTCGGTAGTGCCGACAGTCAGGGAATCCACAGTTGCGGAAACACCAGCAACAGGAGTAGCCTTGGTGCCGACAGTCATAGCGTAGGGAGTATTGCCAGTGAAGGTAACATTGCTGGCGGATGCCAGAGTGTTCTCCATATCAATGTGCTGTGCAACGCCCAGGTTGATCTCATTGCCCTTGGCGGTGAAACCAGCCTGGATCTCAGCAAAGGCCAGACGGTGCTGAGTAGCGCCGGTCTGGGTGTTGGTGCCGGGGTTGCCCAGCTTGGTAGCCTCGATCTTGATGTAACGAGCAGCAGTGCTGCTGAAGACGAACTCTACGCCGCCCAGAGCATTGGGAGCGTCGTAAGCGGTCTCAGTAACCTGGGTAGTCCAGGAAACACCGTTAGCGGAGGTCTTGATGGTGAAGTCCTCGGGGAAGCCCATTGCCTTGCCCGTAGTAGCAGAAGCCTCAGCATCACCGTACAGGACAACGCTGGAAACCAGCTTGTCAGAGCCCAGGTCAATGGTAATATAGTGGGTGTTGTCTGCGCTGGAGATAACACCGGATCTATAACCGTTGGAGCTGATTACCTTCCAGTCATTGGGAGTCAGCTCGGTAGCTGCCATGGGCTGGGGCTCACCGTTAACATAGAACTGACGAGTCAGCTCTGCGCCTGCGGGAATATCAGTAACATAGATATTCTGTGCAGCATCGTACAGAGTCCAGCCATCCAGCTCCTTACCGCCGGAAATCAGGGCGGTCTCGCCGGAAGCTGCGCGGTATGTAATGGTGTTACCGTTCTTACCGGATTCAGCAGCGCCGAATACGATCGTCTCGGTAGCGTCGTACGTGCCACCCTTCAGGATGACAACGACATCACCGTTTGCACTCAGATCCGCTGCCTTGGTCTTAGCGGCCTGAATGGTCTTCAGTGCAGTGCCTTCTGTGGTACCGTCATTGGCATCATTACCGTTAACGGGATCGATCCACAGATTTGCGTCCGCATCTGCTGCTCTTGCGATGGTGATCTGCGGTGCAACCGACAGAACCATACACAGGACCAACAGGAACGCAACGATTTTGTTGAAACGCTTCATGGATAATCCTCCTTGTTTTTTGGTATCCCTCAGGGCGGACACCCCGAGCCTACTTTGATACGTGATAAGTATAGCATACAAGCACAGCAAATTACAATAGTTATTTTTCATTTTTATGAAAAAATTTTATATTTTTCTATGAAACCGCTCGCTTTTCCGAAAGCAAGGTAGACATAATATTATGTTATGTCTACTTCGCCTGAAACGCTATATATATTATAATGTATAGGCGGCTTCGTGAAGCAAGGGCAATATGCAAAACATCCTCCCTGGCGCAGAAAGGAGCTTTTTATTTTTCCCTTGCAAAGAGGGCGAGAAAATGGTATTATTTTATATTGAGATGGTATAATTCGGAGGATCGAGAATGAACACCAAAACCACCGTTATTTCTGAGGTCGAACTTAGCAAGCAGTTCGCCTTTTGCGATAAGATCAGCGCCTATTGGCACGACAAAAACCGCACCCCCATCGCCTATGTGGAAACCTACGGCTGTCAGCAGAACGAGGCCGACTCCGAAAAGCTTCGGGGCTACCTCATTCAGTCCGGCTACACCATTGGCGCTCAGGCGGAAGGCGCGGATGTGGTGATAATGAACACCTGCGCCATTCGTGAACACGCGGAGCAGCGGGTTTTCGGCAATCTTGGCGCGCTAACCCACACCAAACGCCGCCACGAAGGACAAAAAATCTTCCTTTGCGGCTGTATGGCAGGGCAAACGGTTGTTTCCGACCGCATTAAGAAAAGCTACCCCCACGTAGACGGCGTATTTTCCACCCATCATCTGTGGCAGTTCCCGGAAATTCTTTGGAATGTTCTCAGTCGGGGCAAACGCCAGTTCTACATTGAAGATGAGCCCGGTTCTATCGCCGAGGGTATCCCCCAAGCCCGGGACAACACCCTGAAAAGCTGGGTGTCCATTATGTACGGCTGCAACAATTTCTGCACCTACTGCATCGTCCCCTATGTTCGCGGACGGGAGCGCAGCCGCAAAAAAGAGGATATTTTGGCAGAATGTCGCGCACTTATTGCAGCCGGCAGCAAGGAGATCACCCTCCTGGGGCAAAATGTCAACTCCTACGGTAAGGATCTGTACGATGATTTCGATTTTGCCGACCTTTTGGCAGCGATTGCCGAAATCCCCGGCGAATTTCTGATCCGCTTTATGACCAGCCACCCCCGAGATGCCAGCAAAAAGCTATTTGATACCATGGCGGCATCCGGCAAGATCGCAAAGCAGCTGCATCTTCCCTTCCAGTCCGGCTCTTCCCGTGTGCTGAAGGCGATGAACCGCCACTACGATCGGGAAAAGTATCTGGAGCTGGTGGCCTATGCCAAACAGGTAATGCCGGAGCTGGTGCTGACCTCCGACGTGATCGTAGGCTTCCCCGGTGAAACCGAAGAGGAATTCGAGGAAACCATTTCCCTGATCGAAACCGTGCATTATGATTCCCTCTTTACCTTCATCTTCTCTCCCCGTCCCGGAACACCGGCGGCGCAAATGGAGGACCCTACCCCCAAAGAAGAGAAAAACCGCCGTTTTGACCGGCTTTGTGCGGTACAAAACGCCATTTCCGAGCAGATCCACGCAGATTATGTAGGCAAAACCTTCCGCTGTCTCATTGACGGTATGGACAAGGATCTGCTCACCGCCCGTACTGAGGGTGGCCGCCTTGTCCGGCTGCAAGGCGATGAGCGTCTCATCGGCACCTTTGCCGATGTTACCATCACCGGCTCTACCACCTGGAGCTTAACAGGACAGCTGAAATAAGAGAAAAAGGAGTGGTTTTCGTGGCCACCAAAGCAAATGAACTGACCCCTATGCAGCGTCAGTATCTGCAAATTAAAGAGCATAATCAGGACTGCATCCTGTTTTTCCGTTTGGGCGACTTTTATGAGATGTTCAACGAGGATGCCCAAATCGCATCCCGGGAGCTGGATCTGACGCTGACCACCCGGGACCGGAGCAAGCCTAAGGAGGAGCAGACACCCATGTGTGGTGTCCCCTACCATAGTGTGGACGCCTACATTGCCCGTCTGGTGCAAAAGGGCTACAAAGTTGCCATCTGCGAGCAGATGAGTGATCCTGCCCTGACCAAGGGCTTGGTAGAACGGGAGATCACCCGGATCGTTACCCCCGGTACCGTTACGGAAAGCTGTATGCTGGAGGAAAACCGGAACAACTACTTCGCCTGCCTCTATGGTGGCGAGCGGTTCGGTCTGGCATTTTGCGACATTTCCACCGGCGCATTTTACGCCACCACCTGCGACGATGCCGCTGCTGCCATTTCCGAGCTGGGACGGTTTGCCCCGGCAGAAGTGCTGCGGCTTGGGGAAAATACCCACACGCCGGCATTTGACGATTGTCTGCTGCGGCGGCTAAACTGCTGTGTCAACGAAGGTGTTGCAGGCGCATTCACCCGGGAGCAGGCAGAAGAGCTGCTGCAGAGTCATTTCTGCGCCAATCTTTCCGCATTGAATCTGACTGGTCTACCGGAGGCAATCTGCGCCGCCGGTACTATGCTGCACACCCTGCTGAAGCTGCAGAAAAACGACCTTGCCCACATCCGCACTCTGGAATACTACACCACCGGCAAATTTATGGAGCTGGATATGGACGCCCGTCGGAATCTGGAGCTGACAGAAACCATGCGTGCCAAGGAAAAGAAGGGCAGCCTGCTGTGGGTGTTGGACAAAACACATACCGCTATGGGCGGCAGAATGCTCCGCTCCTGGCTGGAAAAGCCCCTACTGGACCCCGTTGAGATCGGTCGCCGCCACAGCGCGGTAGAAGAACTGGTGGATAACACCATCGTTCGGGGCGAACTGATCGAGGCGCTGAAAGATGTTTCCGACTTAGAGCGGGTTATGACGCGGATCGTTACCGGCACAGTTAACTGCCGGGATCTACTAGGTATTGCCCGGGGTTTGCGGGCTCTGCCGGAGGTCAAGGCGCAGCTGCGTCAGCTGGAATCTCCCCTGCTGCAGCGTTTGGAGCAGGCCATTGATCCGCTGACAGAATGCGCAGACCGGATCGAAGCCACCATTGTAGACGATCCTCCGTTGACCGTCCGGGAGGGTGGCATTATCCGCAAAGGCGCAGATGCCGAGGCTGACCGCCTGCGGGATATTATGGACGGTGGCAAGAACATCATTGCCACCATCGAAACTGCGGAACGGGAAAAGACCGGTATCCGCACCTTGAAAGTTGGCTTTAACCGGGTGTTCGGTTACTATATCGAAGTTTCCAAGTCCTTTATGGAGCAAGTGCCCGGTCATTATATCCGCAAGCAGACCCTGGCAAACTGCGAGCGGTACATTACCCAGGAGCTGAAAGAGCTGGAAGATCAGGTGCTGGGCGCAAAGGATCGCCTGACCGCTCTGGAATATCAGATCTTTTCCCAGCTGCGGGAATATCTGGCAGCCCAGGCTGACCGGGTGCAGCTGACCGCATCTGCGGTTGCGGCAGCGGATACCCTGTGCGCATTGGCAAGTGTTGCGGTGCAGCGGGGCTATTGCCGTCCCGAAATCACTTTGGACAATGAAATAAGCATCACCGACGGCCGCCACCCGGTGGTAGAGGTGATGCTGAAGGACTCTCTGTTCGTACCCAATGACACCCAGCTGGGCGCTGCCGATCAGCAAGTGGCTATCATCACCGGCCCCAATATGGCAGGTAAATCCACCTATATGCGGCAGGTCGCGCTGATCGTGCTGATGGCACAGATCGGTTCTTTCGTGCCTGCCCGCAGTGCAAGGATCGGTCTGGTAGACCGGGTATTTACCCGGATCGGTGCCAGCGATGACCTGGCCTCCGGTCAGTCCACCTTTATGGTGGAGATGTCCGAGGTGGCGTCCATTCTGAAATACGCCACCAGCCGCAGCCTGCTGATCTTGGACGAGATCGGTCGCGGTACGTCCACTTATGACGGTATGGCCATCGCCCGGGCCGTTTTGGAATATGCCGCAAATCCCAAGAAGCTGGGGGCGAAAACGCTGTTTGCCACCCACTATCACGAGCTTTCCACATTGGAAAACGTGTTGCCCAATGTGAAAAATTACAATATCGCCGTGAAAAAGCGGGGCGACCAGATGATCTTCCTGCGCAAGATCGTTCCCGGCGCCACCGATGACAGCTACGGCGTTGAGGTTGCCAAGCTGGCAGGTCTGCCGGGCGCCGTCATCACCCGGGCAAGAGAAATTCTTACCGAGCTGGAGCAGGAAAACGGCGTGGTACATAGCTACGCCCCGGTAGCCGAGCCCGACGATCAGATCAGTATGATGGATCTGACCGGTCAGCAGCTGCGCGCCGCTTTGGAAGCCATTTCTGTGGAAACCCTAACGCCCATTGAAGCTATGAACGAGCTGTATAAGCTGAAGAAAATGCTGAACTGATATGAAATATCCTATCCTTCTTCCCACACAAAAAGAATTACGGAACGGTCGGCGGTATTTGGCCTTTGAAACTGTGTTTTTGGGCTATTTCCTCAGACTCTTTGTCAGCCTTTTTAATTTAGGCTGGGACAGCGCGCTGCTGAATTTGACCTTCTTCTGCCTGAATTTCGCGGTAACTGTGTTCCTGTTCCGCGCTTTCCTCAAGAAAGCCGTCTGCGCAGCAGTAAAAAGAGTCCTTATCATACTTGCCGCCGTAGTGGTAGGCTTTTTCGTGTACTACGGCGTTACCACCCTGGTTGGTATGGCCATCGTGTCCATCGAGCCCGGATTCTTCAACGTCAACAACAGGAATCTGTCTTCTATCAGCCAGCAGCATTACTGGCTGACTACGGTCTGCGCCATATTCTTAGTCCCGGTTACGGAGGAGCTGCTCCATCGGGGCGCGGTATTTGGCGGTCTGCGGCGAACAAGCCGGGTGCTTGCCTATGTGGTATCCACCGCCATATTCGCAATGGTGCATATCTCCACCTATATCGGTCATTATGAGCCGAGGATCCTGGCGCTTTGCTATTTGCAGTACATTCCGGCAGGTCTTTGCCTTGCGGCAAGCTATGATCTGACCGGCAGCATCGTTACACCTATGTTGCTCCACGCTGTGATCAACACCGTGGGCATTCTCGCTACGAGGTGAAAAAATTATGCCGAAAATCATTCAATTATCTACCCACGTTGCCAACCTCATCGCCGCCGGCGAAGTGGTGGAGCGTCCTGCCAGCGTTGTAAAAGAGCTGCTGGAAAATGCTGTGGACGCCGGCGCGACCAAGATCACCATTGAGATCCGGGACGGCGGTATGACCTTCCTCCGGGTTACCGACAATGGCTGCGGTATGGCCGCTGAGGATGCCAAAACCGCCTTTTTGCGCCACGCCACCTCAAAATTGCGCACCGCTGAGGATTTATCTGCCATTTCCACAATGGGTTTCCGGGGCGAAGCCTTGGCAGCCATCGCATCGGTCAGCCGTATCGACCTGATGACCAAGACCACCGGCGCAGTTTCCGGCACCAGCTTGCATTTGGAGGCAGGCGCGATCACCGAGGAATCTGAAGTCGGTTGCCCCGAGGGTACGACCATCATTGTGCGGGATCTGTTCTTCAACACCCCCGCCCGTATGAAATTTATGAAATCCGACACCATTGAAGGCGGCAGAGTTTCCGCCGCGGTGCAGCTGCAGGCACTTGCCCACCCGGAGGTGGCGCTGACCTTCATTCGGGACGGTAAGCAGATCCTGTCCACCCCCGGCTCAGGGGAGCTGGAGGCTGCCGTTTACTGTGTCTACGGCAGAGAAAGCGCGCGAATGGCAAAGGTGGACAGCCGTTGGGACGGCTACAGCCTGACCGGCTTTGTGTCTAATCCCACCGATGCCCGTCCCAGCCGCAATATGCAGACATTTTTCGTCAATGATCGCCCGGTGCGGTCGAAACTGCTGATCTCCGCATTGGAGGAGGCTTACCGCAATCAGCTGATGGTGGGCAAATTCCCTGCCTGCGTGCTGCATCTGCGGCTGCCTGCCAACGCGGTGGATGTGAATGTGCATCCTGCCAAGACGGAGGTAAAATTCCTGTCGGAAAAGGCGGTATTTGACTGCGTACACTATGGCGTTTTGGCGGCGCTGAACAAGCAGACCGACCGCCCGCAGGTGCAGTTCAAGAGCGCGCCCCAGCCCCAGCCTTCCGTCCCTGTCTACAAGCCTGCCAAGCCGGCTGCACCGAAGCAGGAAACCTTCTTCCGCTCGATGACCGCGGAGGAATATAAGAATTTCTCCACCGCTGTAAAAGAAGCCCCCAAGCCCCAACCGGCTGCGGCTGTGGCTACTGTTGCGGCTGTGGAGCGGCAGCAGAGCCTTCCTCTAAGGGAAACCGTGATGCTGCCTGCCCGGGAAACCGTAACGCCCCCGCCTACCCCTGTCAAAGAGCCGGAGCAGACGGTTATGCCTATGCCCCAGGAGATTTCCTGGCGTATGGTGGGCGAGCTTTACAATTCCTATATTATCGTGGAGCAGGGCGAGGATGCTTTCCTCATCGACAAACACGCCGCCCACGAGCGCATCCTCTTTGAGAAGCTCAAAGCCAATCAGGAGGCGATCACGCCCCAGATTTTGCTGACGCCCGTGCCGGTACTGCTGCGGGCCGATGCGGCAGCGGAACTGCTGAATAACACCGACCTGCTGACGGAGCTGGGCTTTGAAATTGAAGAATTTGGCGACAGTACCGTTTTGCTGCGGCAGATTCCTATGGACTTAAGCCCCGAAGCTGCGGCAGAGGCGGCAGAATCCATCGCCGCTGACCTGCTCAGCGGTCGCCGGGAGAGCAAGGACGCCGTCCGGGACGAAATTCTGCATACTGTTGCCTGCAAGGCCGCCATTAAGGCTGGCTGGCTCAGCGATTCCAAAGAACTTTTGGCGCTGGTAAAGCAGGTTATGGAAAGAGAAGATTTGAAATACTGCCCCCACGGCCGCCCCATCTGCGTCAGCCTAAGCAAAAAGCAGCTGGAAAAGCAATTCAAGCGGACATAACAAACGAAGGAGGTCAGTGGCCTTGAATAACATAATATGTATTGCCGGGCCGACGGCCTCCGGAAAGACGGCTCTTGCCGTAGAGCTGGCAAAGGAATTGGGTGGCGAGGTAGTGTCCTGCGACTCTATGCAGGTCTACCGCCGAATGGATATCGGCACGGCAAAGCCCACTGCCGATGAAATGCAGGGTATCGTCCACCATATGCTGGATGTTGCCCAGCCGGATGAAGATTTTTCCGTCAGCCGGTACTGCGAAATGGCAGCTCCCATTGTCGATAACATTCTCGCCCGGGGCAAGACCGCTATTATTGCCGGCGGTACGGGACTTTATATGGACAGCCTGATCAAGGGTAACGATTTTGCCCCCTTCCCCTCCACCGGTATGCGGGAAAAGCTGGAAGCTCAAGCAGATGCGGAAGGTATGGAGGCGATGCTGTCGCTTCTAAACAGCATTGACCCGGAAGCTGCCGCGCGGCTGCATCTGAAAGACCGCAAGCGGGTCATTCGGGCATTGGAGGTTTACTACGAAACCGGCGAAACCATCACGGAGCATAACCGCAAAACCCAAGCCATTCCGCCAAAGTACACCCCTTTGTGGCTGGGCTTGGATTTTGAAGACCGGGCGCAGCTTTACAGCCGTATCGACCGGCGTGTAGATGTAATGCTGGAAAGCGGCTTGGTGCAGGAGATCCAAAATCTTCTGGCCGAAGGCATCCCCCCGAAATGCACCGCGATGCAAGCCATCGGCTACAAGGAATTTGTAGACGCCCTCAGCGGAAACGGCACCATTGAAGAGGCTGCCGACCTGGTTCGACAAGCTTCCCGGCATTACGCCAAGCGGCAACTGACCTGGTTCCGCAGAAATCCCTATATGCATTGGCTGATCCGCAGGCCCGATGACGATTTTGAGAAAATTCTAGCCGCCGCACGACAAATTATAAACGAATTCGACAACTAAAAAATGCTAACATATGTATGTCATTTCAAAGAAAGAGGGGAATACATATGTCAGACAATATTAATTTACAGGATGCCATTTTGCAGGAGGTACGCCGGGACAAAGTGCCGGTAACCCTTTTCCTGATGAACGGCTTCCAGCTCCGAGGGACCATCGTGGGTTTCGACAGCTTTGTGGTAGTTTTGCTCAGTGAGGGCAGACAGCAGATGATTTACAAGCACGCCATCTCTACCCTTGCACCGATGAAGCCGATCAAGGCCGCAGGTCCTACCACCTAACAACCAAAGGGCGACGGAGTAACCGTCGCCCTTTGCTTATAGAAAGAGGTATACTTATGAATATTGCCATTGTTACCGGCGCGTCCTCCGGTATGGGACGGGAATTCGTCCTGCAGTTGGGCGAATATGTCAATGTCGACGAAATTTGGGTGATCGCCCGGCGGCAAGCCGCTCTGGACTCCTTAAAAGAGGAATGCGCCATCCCCGTCCGTCCTGTTGTGCTGGATCTTTTGGACAGCAACAGTTTTTCTGAATTTGCGAAGCTTCTGGAAGAAGAAAAGCCCAATGTAAAGCTTTTGGTCAATGCCGCCGGCTTCGGCAAATTTGGCGATTTCCGCAAGATCGATGTTCTGGACGATTGCCGTATGCTGGATCTGAACTGCAAGGCGCTGGTGATGATGACACGGTTGACGCTGCCCTATATGCGTCGAGGCAGCCATATTCTGCAGCTGGACAGCCTTTCCGCATTCCAGCCCGTACCCTACATCGCCACCTACGGCGCTACCAAATCCTTTGTGCTCAGCTATTCCCGAGCAATCAGCCGGGAACTGAAAAAGGACAAAATTCGGGTGATGGCTATGAACCCCGGCTGGGTAAAGACGGAATTTTTCAACCACGCCTGCCAAACCAACGACGGCGAAGTGCAGTATTACAACCATCTGTACGAGGCGAAGGATGTGGTTGCCACCGGTCTTAAGGATCTGTATAAGACCAAAAAGGACTACTCCGTCCACGGCTTCCCCATTAAGGCTCAGGTGCTGCTGGTTAAGCTTGTGCCCCACCGTTTTGTGATGAGTATCTGGCTGAAACAGCAGAAAAAGGCTAAGAACAACCGCAATCTCACCGTGGAGGGACGCAAATGAAGCGATTAACTGCTATTTTATTGGTATTTTGCCTGCTGCTTTGCGGCTGTGTTCAAGAGCCGCAGGGTGTTGTCGTTAAACCTGTTGAAGAGCAGCTTTATGTACATTTCATCGATGTTGGTCAGGCCGACAGCATCCTGCTGGAGTACAACGGGCATTTCGCCCTTGTGGACGGTGGCAACACCGCAGACGGTGGGGCAGTCGTCGCTTATCTGCAGATGCAGGGCGTTGGAAAGCTGGATCTGGTGGTGGCTACCCATCCCCACGAGGATCATATCGGCGGTCTTGCCGATGTTTTGGACTTCTTCCCGGCGGATGCCATTTGGTCCTCCCCCATTCCCAACAACAGCAACGCTGTCCGCACCTTCCTGGAAAGCGTCAGCAACCAAGGCAAGGCGCTGGAACAGCCCAAGGTCGGGCAGGTGTTCCAGCTGGGTGAAGCTACCATCACCGTTCTCGGTCCGGTAAAGGAATATGACGAGATCAACAATCTGTCCATCGTGCTGATGGTGGAGTTTGGCAATACCCGTTTCCTGCTGACCGGCGATATGGAGCGGATCGCAGAAAATGATCTGATCGAAAGCGGCGCAGATCTGAAGGCCGATGTGCTGAAGGTCGGTCATCACGGCAGCGAAAGCTCCACCGGCTACCGCTTCCTGCGGGAGGTTATGCCCACCTACGGCGTTATCAGCTGCGGCAAGGACAATTCCTACGGCCATCCCCACGAAGATCCCCTGTCCCGTTTGCGAGATGCAGAGGTAACCGTCCTGCGTACTGACGAATGTGAAACCATCATCGCCCGCTCCGACGGAACGGACATCTACTTTATGTGGGGGCAGGAAAATATAATGCCCAACGCTGCATAGTCATCGCCTTGGCTCTCCCTTTGGGAGAGGCAAGTGAATGAAAAATCCCAGAGATTTTCATCTCTGGGATTTTATTTTTTACTTAACCAGCAGCTCGGCGATCTGAATGGCATTGGTTGCCGCGCCCTTACGAACCTGGTCGCCGCAGCACCACAGTGCCAGGCCACAGGGATCCGTAATATCAGGACGGATACGGCCAACAAAGACCAGATCCTGATCGGTAGTTTCCAAAGGCATGGGATACTGCTTTGCGCCCAGATCGTCTACCAGGCGGCAGCCGGGAGCCTTTGCGATAACCTCTCTTGCCTGCTCCACAGTTACGGGAACATCAAAATGGCAGCTGACGGAAATGGAGTGGCTGCGGATAACGGGCACACGGACGCAGGTGCAGGTAACATTCAGCTCCGGCAGGTGCATGATCTTTCTGCCCTCGTTGTGCAG
The DNA here is from genome assembly GCA_045532855.1 of Faecousia sp. GTDB lineage: Bacteria > Bacillota > Clostridia > Oscillospirales > Oscillospiraceae > Faecousia. The sequence continues at coordinate 27,929 of JAZSGS010000045.1, read as the reverse complement.
CTTCATTTCCTCGCTGGTGTAGCCCTCATACTGCGCGCCACCGATCTGAGGGATCAGATTGTAGGCGATCTGATGGGAGAACACCTTGGGCGCATAAGTCTGACCGTTGCGCAGAGCCTCTACCTCATTCATCAGCTCCACAGGACCGCCGGCGCCTGCGCCGGAAACTGCCTGATATGTAGAGCAGGTCATATTGCGGATGGGAGCAATGCTGTTAAGGGCATTGACTGCGGTAACGGTGATGATGGTGGAGCAGTTGGGATTGGAGATGATGCCGTTGTGCCACTTCACATCCTCAGCATTGACCTCGGGAACGATCAGAGGCACCTTGGGATCCATACGGAATGCGGAAGAATTGTCCACGAACACAGCGCCTGCTGCCACGATGGCGGGAGCAAACTTTTCGGCGATGTCGTTCTCAGCTGCGCCCAAAACGATGTCCACGCCCTGGAATGCCTCATTGCAGGCCTCCTGGATCACCACATCTTCACCCCGGAACTTCAGGGTTTTGCCTGCGCTGCGTGCGCTTGCCAGAGGAACCAGCTTGCCAACGGGGAAGTTGCGCTCCTGCAGAATTTTGATCATTTCCTGTCCTACAGCGCCGGTAGCGCCCAAAACAGCAACGGTATAAGTCTTCATAGTATTACCTCCAGGGAAAATTATTTTGCGAAGCTGTGGTACAGCACGCGGATAGCTTCTGCAAAGTCCTGATTTGCCACGCCGAAGATGATGTTCAGCTCATCAGGACCTTGGTTGATCATACGGATATTGATGCCTGCCTCACCCAGGGCCAGGAACAGCTTGCCGGAAATACCGGGTTGCCCCTTCATATGGCGGCCGACAGCGGCGACTACTGCGATCTGATCGTGGACATCCACCGTATCCGGATGTACCTCATCCTGGATCTCCGACAGCACCGCATACAGGTGGGGTGTCAGCTGTTCGGTTTCCAACACAACGCTAACATTGTCGATACCGTTGGGAACATAGTCCACAGAGATGCCGTGGCGCTCCACAACCGTAAGGATCTTGCGCAGTGTACCGACCTCGTTGCTCAGTCCCCGCTTGGAGATAGAGATGATGGAAAAGTCCTTCTTGCCGGTGATACCGGTGATAAGACGGTCGGGATTGGTAGGGGTATCGAAGCTCTCCCGGATCATGGTGCCGGGATCGTTGGGAGCGTTGGTGTTGCGGATATTCAGAGGAATGCTCTTCTCCCGGACGGGGAAGATCGTACCCTCGTGCAGCACCTGGGCGCCGGAATAGCTCAGCTCCCGCAGCTCGTCATAAGTAACCTCGGGAATGGTCTCGGGATTTTCCACGATCCGGGGATCCGCCATCAGAATACCGGAAACATCAGTCCAGTTTTCGTACATATCCGCATCCAGCGCCGCAGCTGCCAGCGCGCCGGTGATGTCGCTGCCGCCACGGGTGAAAGTGCGGATATTGCCGTCGGGCATCTTGCCATAGAAGCCGGGAATGACAACGCAGTCATCGCCCGCCAGCTCTTTCAGCGCGGCATAAGACTTTTCAGAATCCACTGTGCCGTCCATTTTGAAGAAGATCCAATCGGCGGCATCCACAAAACGGAAGCCCAGATAGGCTGCCATCAGCTTGGCAGAGAAATACTCGCCACGGCTGACCAGCTCATCCTGAGAGATCGCCTTTTTGTCCAGACGGCGCTTCAGCGTCTCAAATTCCGTTTCCAGATCCATAGTGATACCCAGATCGGCACGGATCTGCTGATAGCGGGAGGTGATCATATCAAAAACCCGGTTGCAGTCCACGCCATACTGAGAGTGGGCGTGGCACAGATACAAAAGGTCTGTGATCTTATGATCGTCGCCGGACCGCTTGCCGGCGGCAGAAACCACCACCACCTTGCGGTCAGGGTCTGCCAAAATAATATCCCGAATTTTACGGTACTGACCGGCATCCGCCATAGAGGAGCCGCCAAATTTTACTACCTTTAACATAGTTCTTCCTCTCTTTTTACAGTGCGGTCGCAGGCACAGCCGCGATAAAAGCATCGGGGTTTGCCTTCAGCCAATCGTGCATTTCCTGCACGCTGACGGGCTTGGTAACGATTGCTTTACCCCAAATTTCCTGCGTATTTTCTTCCAGCCAGGCATCCTTAGCGCCCCGAACATAGAAGCTGCATTTTTCGTCGTTGCACACGGTAACCTTAGGACCGTAGGCACAGTAGAAGCCTCTGCCGCTGATGAAATCCGCGCAGTCCTGCACCACATTATATGCGGTGGGATAGCGACCTGCGCCTTGACCGAAGAAGCTCTGGCGACCGGAAATATCGCCCTCCAGTGTGATCAGATTGTAGTTCATAGGCACAGCCGCCTCCGGTGCGGTCAAGGGAATCAGCGTAGGCTGCACATAGGCGCTATACACACCGTCGGTGCGCTTGCCGGTGGAGATCAGTTTGCACAGCAGACCGTGCTTTTTGAAGGTGTCCATATCCTTCTTGGTGATGTTGCGAATACCGGCGGCAGGAATTCCGGAAATGTCCAGGCTGACGCCGAATGCCACATTGGAGGACACGATCAGCTTATGCCAGGTGTCGATGCCGTCAATATCGGTAGAAGGATCCGCCTCGGCATAGCCCAAAGCCTGGGCGCGTCCCAGCGCCTCTTCATAACTCAGATCCATTCGCGCCATAGCGTCCAGGATATAGTTGCAGGTGCCGTTCATAATGCCGCCAACCCGGTTGATGGTTTCGATACGGCGTACCCGTTCCAGCTCGCTGAGCCAGCCGATACCACCGCCAACGGAAGCGGTACAGCGCAGATGCACGCCCTTCTTCTCTGCCAAAGGCAGCAATTCGTCATAATATGTAGCCATCAGCGCCTTGTTGGCAGTGGCAACATTTTTGCCAGCCTCAATGGCAGCCTTGACATACTCAAAGGCAGGATGCAGACCGCCGATGGCTTCCACCACCGTATCGATGCTGTCATCATTCAAAATATCATTGAAATCGTGGGTAACGATTGCATCCGGAAGCTGCAGCTCACTGCGGCACAAAACCCGCACAACCTGCATATCCTCTCTGGCAGAGGTCAGCTCATAAACGCCTTTACCTACAGTGCCAAAACCCAGTAGTCCAATTCGCATAAATATATCCTCCTATGCCCGTAATGAGCAAATGTTTTTACGATAGATGCGATACTTTCCTTTATAACCCATACAGTATATCACATAGCCGCAAAAAATCAAAGTCTTTTTGCGAAAAAACATATATTTTATGCAGAAAGTGAAGAAATCCACCCTGCCCCCAGGGCAAACTTATGCAATATCGTTCCAAAGCGGCATCGCAGGGCCAGTTCCTCTATGGCAGAAATCGGAAGTCGTGTCCGTAGGGGCGGGGTATCCCCGCCCGTGGGACGGGAAACCCGTCCCCTACAAAGACCTCTTCCAAGGGAGGAATTTGCGCAGTGAATAACAACCGGGCGACCGCGAAGGTCGCCCGGTTTATATGCATTATACGCCCAAAAGGGACTTTGCAAACAGGAAATAGACCAAAAGGGACAGCGCATCCACGATGGTGGAAATGAAGGGGCTTGCCATAACCGCCGGATCTAAACGCATAACCTTTGCGATCAGCGGCAGGCAGGCGCCTACCAGCTTTGCCAGTATCACCGTCGCCGCCAAAGTCAGGCACACAACGGCATTGACCATAACGGTAATATCCTCGTTGCCCATCATCAGCCGGTCCACCAGCCAGATCTTGGCAAAGCAGACCACCGCCAGCGCAATACCGCACAAAATCGCAGTACGCAGTTCTTTCCAAATGACGATGCCGATGTCGCCAAACCGCAGCTCATCCAAGCTCAGCGCGCGGATCACCGTAACGGAAGATTGTGCGCCGGAGTTACCGCCGGTACCCATCAGCATAGGGATAAACGCCGTCAGCGCAACCTGGGCAGCCAACGCGCCCTCGAATGCCGTAATGATCAGCCCCGTAAAGGTGGCAGATACCATCAGCAGCATCAGCCAGGGGATTCTGTTCTTAAAAAGATCAAAGGCAGTGCTGCGCAGATAAGTCTTTTCCGACGGCAACATACCGCCCATGATCTCCATATCCTCGGTGGTCTCTTCTCCGATGACGTCCATGGCGTCGTCGAAGGTGATGATACCCACCATTCTGTCCTCACCGTCCACCACAGGCAGTGCCAGGAAATTATACTTGGCCAGCATACGGGCCACCTCTTCCTGGTCGGTCTTGGTGTTGACGAAGATGATATTGGTTGACATAATATCCGAGATCTTCATCTCGTCATCTTCCGCCAGCAGCAGGTCCTTTACCGTAACGATACCCTGCAGTTTTCTATCCTTGGCGGTAACATAGCAGGTGTAGATGGTTTCCTTATCCACGCCTTGCCGGCGGATCCGGAGGATCGCCTCCTCCACCGTCATTTCCGGCCGCAACGACACATACTCCGTTGTCATCAGCGAGCCGGCGGAATTTTCCGGATACCGCAGGATCTGATTGATGGACTTGCGCATTTCCGGATCGGCTTGCTTTAAGATCCGCTTGACCACATTGGCGGGCATTTCCTCCACCAGGTCAGCAGCATCGTCCACATACAGCTCGTCCACGATCTCCTTCAGCTCGTTATCGGAAAAGCTGCGGATCAGCAGTTCCTGCGCCTCCGGCTCCATTTCCACGAAGGTCTCCGCCGCCAATTCCTTAGGCAGCAGCCGGAACAGCAGGGGGATCCGATCCTCCTCCATATCCCAAAACAGCTCCGCAATATCACTGGGATACATCGTAAGCAGAAGATCCCGCAGCGCCGCATATTTCTTTTCCTCCAGCATTTTCTGGAGGGCTTTGGTTACAATTTCAAATTTCTCTGCCAAGATGCATTTCCTCCTGTTCGTATTTTTTGAAACAAAAGGCAAATACACCGGTCAAATATATTACAGGCACACCACGGCCCGCATACTACTTCGGCCAGGTATATTGCCACTATTACCGGATTCCATGGTGTTCCCTCCTTTAACCTCTAGTCCAAACTATTTTACGCCTGTTTTTCCAAGTTGTCAACCTTGACGATGGCGGTTTCTTGGCGTAAAATAAATATGGTATGAAATATTTTTAATTTATCCTCCGGTTATATCCTTCGTTTTCCTGAATTTGGCGGCAAAAACCGTCAAATATCGTCGAAACGCATACACATTTTCCCGTTTTGCAAATTCCTGTTGTGAAATATGACGGAAAGTTACCGAATATTTTAGCCATTTTTTCCCTTTCTTAACGGCTAAAAATATGGTATGCTAATTGTGGATGAATTTTACATTTTACCAACTTTGATATTAAGGAGCTGGATCTATGTTTTTTCAAAAGAAACGCTGTATCGCAATGCTGCTGGCCGGCGGCCAGGGCAGCCGTCTGAAGGTGCTGACAGAAAACACCGCGAAGCCTGCTGTCCCCTTTGGCGGCAAATATCGCATTATCGACTTTCCCCTTTCCAACTGCGTCAATTCCGGCATTGACACCGTGGGTATCCTCACCCAGTATCAACCCCTGGAACTGAATGAGTACATCGGCAACGGCCAGCCCTGGGGCTTGAACAAAACCCACAGCTGCGCCCAGGTGCTGCCTCCTTACGAGCGCCACGACAAGAAGAGCGGCTGGTACAAGGGCACTGCCAACGCCATTTATCAGAACATCGACTTTATCGACCGCTTTGATCCGGAATATGTAGTGGTTCTGTCCGGCGACCATATCTACAAGATGAACTACGCCGCAATGGTGGCTTACCACGAAAAGCACAACGCTTCCTGCACCATCGCCGTGCGTACCGTACCGTTGGAGGAGGCATCCCGGTTCGGTATTCTGAACACCAACCCCGACAACTCCATTTATGAGTTCGAGGAAAAGCCCAAGGTGCCCAAGTCCACCAACGCATCTATGGGTATCTATGTATTCAACTGGAGCATTCTCCGGGAGGCTCTTATTAACGATGAAGAGGATCCCGATTCCTCCAACGACTTCGGCAAGAACATCATCCCCACCCTGTTGAACGCCGGTCATAAGATGATGGCCTATGTCTTTGACGGCTATTGGAAGGATGTGGGTACCATTGATTCTCTGTGGGAAGCCAATATGGAGCTTCTGGGCAAGAATCCGGAATTCGACATTCGCGGCAACGAGCGCAGCAAGATCTACGCCCGTAACAGCGCCCAGCCCTCCTCTTACATCGACGAAAATGCAAAGACCGTCAACTGCTTCATCGCAGAAGGCTCTGAGGTCTACGGCACAGTTCGCCACAGTGTGATCTCCGTAGGCTGCAGCATTGGCGCAGATGCCCTGGTAGAGGACAGCGTGGTTATGCCCGGCGTTGTTATTGAGCCCGGTGCCATCGTCCGCCACGCCATTTTGGGTGAGAACAGCCGCGTAGGCAAAAACGCTGTGGTCGGCGGCGCATTCAAGGCAAACGAGAAGAAAAAGATCAGCGTTACCTGCAAGGGCGCCGTGGTAGAAGCCAATACCGTGCTGCTGCCCGGTGAAATGCTGTAAGGAGGTTGCTGCTATGAATGTAATGGGTATTATCTTTGCAAACGATGCTTCCCTGGGTGAACTGACCACCAAGCGCACAATGGCGAGCCTTCCCTTCGGCGGCCGCTACCGTCAGGTAGACTTTGCGCTGAGCAATCTGTCCGCTGCCGGCATTCGCCATATCGGCATTATCTCCCGGCACAACTACCAGTCCCTGATGAACCACGTTGGCGCAGGCGAAGAATGGGGCTTGGAGCTGGAAGAGGGCGGCTTGGAATATCTGACGCCCTATGCTATGTCCACCACCAACATCTACCGCGGCAAGCTGGATGCGCTGCACTCCGTTATGGCTTTCCTGGAGTACGGCAGCGAGGATGAGTATGTGGTAATGATCGACTCTGCCATTATTTCCAACATCGACCTGAAGCACGTGATCAAGTGCCATATTGAAAGCGGTAAGGACATCACCGTGGTTACCAAGGACGGCATTGCCAACGGCAAAAAGCAGCTGGACCTGGCTGTAAAGCTGGACAGCAAGGGCAAGCTGGTGGACATCGGCGTAGACTATGTTGCCCCTGCCGATTATCTGGCATCTATGGACATCTTCGTGCTGAGCAAGAAGTGGCTGGTCAAGCAGATCAAGGAACATATCGCCAGAAATCTGTTCCATATGGACCGGGATCTGGTGCTAGGACTGTGGCAGAAGAACGCTGTCAGCATCAATGTCTATCAGTTCCCCGGTATCGCTATGTATAACGAGTCTGTTGAGGAGTATTTCACCAACAGTATGGCGCTGATCGACAAGAATATCCGCCACGATATGTTCGGCTACAACCACCCCGTCTTTACCCGTGTCCGCGACCGTGTTCCCACCTATTACGGCGAGAACTGCGCCATCGACAACTGCGTGGTCGCAGACGGCTGTATGCTGGAAGGCAATGTGGAAAACTCCATTTTGTTCCGTAATGTCAATGTCTGCGAAGACGCGCAGGTGGAAAACTGCATCGTTATGAACGACACCGTAATCGGTGAAGGCGCGCAGCTGAAATATGTGATCCTGGATAAGGACATCACCGTCCGTCCCGGCGCAAAGCTCTGCGGCACACCCACCAATCCGATCATCATCAAAAGAGGAGAGACCGTATGAGGATCGCCATTCTAGCCTCCGAAGGCGCGCCCTATATCAAGTCCGGCGGTTTGGGCGATGTTATGGAGGCGCTGCCCTCTGCCCTTGCCCGTATTCCCGGCAACGAGGTGGTTTTGATCCTGCCCTACTATCATAAGATCAAAAATGATCCCAAGTGGCAGGTGGAGCAGCTGAAGTATTTCAATGTCCAGCTGGGCTGGCGGGAACAGTACTGCGGCGTAATGAAGCTGCAAGGCCGCGAGGACGGCGTACAGGTGCTGTTCATCGACAACGATTACTATTTTGGCAACCGCACTGGCGCTATCTATGGCGACGGCGATGATTGCGAGCGGTATGCCTTTTTCTCCAAGGCCTGCCTGGACACCCTGGACGCATTGGATTTCAATCCCGATGTGATCCAGTGTAACGACTGGCAGACCGCGCTGGTGCCTACCTACCTCAGCGCCATTTATCATCACCGCTTCCCCTATACCAAGTGTATGTATACCATTCACAACATCGAGTACCAGGGCTGGGCGCCCGGCAATTTCTTCGACGATGTGCTGGGACTTCCCTGGAATTTCCGGGGCACGCTGGATATGAACAGCTCTGTAAACCTGATGAAGGGCGCGATCGAAACCTGCCATATGCTGACCACCGTTTCCCAGACCTATTCCCGGGAGCTGATGTACCCCTACTATGCTCACGGGCTGGACGGAGTGATCGCCAATGCGGCCTGGAAGCTGACCGGCATCACCAACGGCATTGACTGTAACACCTTTAACCCGGACACCGATCCCAACCTGCCTGCCCATTACAATGCAGACACCTTCCGCCAAGGCAAGGCGATCTGCAAAGCCAAGCTGCAGGAAGAGGTAGGTCTGCCGGTGGAGGCGGATACGCCCCTGATGGTAATGGTTACCCGCCTTGCCGGACATAAGGGACTTGACCTGCTGTGCTACATCGCCCGCAGACTTCTGTGGGAGGAAAATTGCCAGCTGTTGATCCTGGGTACCGGCGAACCCCAGTTTGAGCATTTCTTCCGGGAGCTGGCGGAAGAATTCCCCGACCGGGTGGCTGCAAAGATCACCTTCAACCTGGGTCTGGCAGCGCGGATCTATGCCGGCGGCGACATCTATCTGATGCCCTCCAAGTCCGAGCCCTGCGGTCTGAGCCAGATGAATGCTATGCGCTACGGCACAGTCCCGGTGGTGCACGCCACCGGCGGTTTGAAGGACACCGTACCTCCCTGCGACGAAAATGGCGAAGGTGGCTTGGGCTTTACCTTCCAAAGCTACAACGGCGACGATTTCTACGCCACCGTCAAGCGTTGCCTGGATCTGTATAACCGGGACAGAAAGGCATTTGAGGCCTTGCAGGAGCTGGATATGCGCCAGGATTTCAGCTGGGACAAGCCTGCTTATCAATATATGGAGCTGTTCCATCAAATGCTGGGCTGGTAAAACAAAAATATATGCCGAGGTGCTTGCTGCACCTCGGCTTTTCTCTTGAAAGTTTTCTCGTTTTGTGGTAGAGTAAATAGCAGATTGGAAAGGAGGAGATGGCTATGCGAATTTTGTTCAACAGCAAGCTTTCCCAGTTCAAAGAGCCCTTTGGCACGCTGTTGCCGCAGCAAAACTGCACCTTGCGCATCCATATCCCCTCCCAGCTGCAGACCGAGAAGGTGGAATGTCGGTTCAGCGGTCCTGATAGTGAAAAAATGCTGACTGTGCCGATGACCATCGACGGCAAAATCGGCGCTTACGACATTTTCCGGGGCGATTTCTCCTTTGACCAGCCCGGGCTTTTCTTCTACTATTTTTATATCACCACCCCCACCGGCAGCTTCCGTCTGTTCAAATTTGGCGACGACACCAATATGGAAGACGGCAGTATGTGGCAGGTCAGCTGCATTCCGGAGGATTTTTCGGTACCGGAATGGGCTATGGGTGCTACTATGTATCAAATTTTCCCCGACCGGTTCAGCAAAACCGGAGAGGTGGATCTTTCCGGAAAGCTGCAGCCCTACACCGTTCACGAAAAGTGGGACGAGGAGGTCCATTGGCAGCCGGATGACAAGGGCGTTATCCTTAACAACGATTTCTACGGCGGTAATTTCCGCGGTATTCGTGATAAAATGGACTATATCGCCTCTCTGGGCGTTACTGTCCTGTACCTGAATCCCATCAGCAAAAGCTTCTCCAACCACCGTTACGATACCGGCGATTACAAAACCCCCGATCCTATGCTGGGTACGCTGGCGGACTTCACCGAAATGTGCGATGCCGCCCACCAGCGGGGCATCCGGGTGATTCTGGACGGTGTATTCTCCCACACCGGCTCGGACAGTTTGTATTTTGACAGAAATAAAAACTTCGGCGGCAACGGCGCCTACAATTCCAAAAGCTCCCCCTATTACAGCTGGTATCAGTTCAAAAACTGGCCGGATGACTACAACAGCTGGTGGGGCTTTGACACGCTACCCACCGTCAACAAGCTGGACCCCGCCTTTGTAGAGTATATCATCACCGGACAGGATAGCGTCATCGCCCATTGGCTGAGAGCCGGCTGCGACGGCTTCCGTCTGGATGTGGCTGACGAGCTGCCCACGGAATTTCTAAGCATTCTCAAGCAGCATCTTCGCAAGCTGCGCCCTGATGCGCTGCTGCTGGGCGAAGTGTGGGAGGATGCCTCTAATAAGCGGGCATACGATGTCAGTCGCCGGTATTTTGTAGACGGGCAGCTGGACAGCGTGATGAACTACCCCTTCCGCACCGCCATTTTGAACTTTATGCGGCAAGCAGACGACGGAAAAGCCCTTGCGGACACAGTGATGACCATTCAGGAAAACTATCCGCCCCAGGTTTTTCTTGCCAATATGAATCTTCTCAGCACCCACGACAGTATGCGGATCTTAACGGCGCTGGTGGACAATTTTGACGGCACGCGAGCGGAAAAAGCCGCCCGGCATCTTTCTATGCAGCAGTACCAAGCCGCCCGGCAGATGCTGCTGATGGCGTCCTTCCTGCAGTATATGCTCCCCGGTATGCCCAGCCTGTACTACGGCGACGAGGCAGGTCAGGAGGGCTACAAGGACCCCTTCAACCGCCGCCCCTACCCCTGGGGGCAGGAAGATCCCATTCTGCTGGAGCATTTTAAGCAGCTGGGACAGCTGCGAAAGGAGCAGGAAGTGCTGCGGCTTGGCGATCTGCACTTTATTGAGGCTGGCAGCGGACGGCTGAGCTTTACCCGAAGCCTTGACGGCAAGACGCTGCGCATTTATATCAACCGCAGCGATGAAAGCTGGGATGTGCCCGGCAGCAATCTGCTGATGGGGCACAATGCGGAGATTTCCGCTCCCACATGGGTAACTCTGGAGCCTATGGGTTTCTGCGTTACGGAAGATTAAAATTGAAACCCCCGATGCCGAGGCATCGGGGGGTATTTTTAAGTGTTGTGAATTACAGGAAAATATACTTCAGGATGAACAGCACAGCCAGAACATACATCAGTACGTTGACCTTCTTTGCCTTGCCGGTGCAGAGCTTCAGGATCACGTAGGAAATGATACCCAGGCTGATGCCCTCGGAAATGCTGTAGCACAGGGGCATAGCAATGATAGCAATATATGCAGGAATTGCATCGGTCAGATCATCTTCGAAGCTGATCTTTGTTACAGAGCTGAACATCAGGAAGCCCACAAAAATCAGTGCAGGTGCTGTTGCAAAGGAAGGAATGGTGGTGAACAGCGGTGCAAACAGAGTGGACAGCAGGAACAGAACACCGGTAACCAGAGCGGTCAGACCGGTACGGCCACCGGCAGCAACGCCGGAAGCAGATTCAACAAAGGTAGTGATGGTAGATGTGCCCAGAACTGCGCCGGCGGTGGTGCCGATAGCATCGGACAGCAGCACAGGTCTAATGGCAGGCAGACGACCCTTCTCATCCAGCATATCAGCCTTTGTTGCAACACCGATAACCGTTCCAAGAGTATCAAAAATGTCAACAAACAGGAACGCAAAAATAACAACGACGAAGTCCAGAGGCTTGATTGCAGCAAAGTCTACCTTGAAGCACTGGCCAAAAGTTTCTCCCAGCTTGGAGAAGTCAACAGAAATGAACTGCTCGGGGATCAGAGAATAGAAGCCTGTTTCAACATTGGGAACATATACACCGGTCAGCTGGCAAACGATACCCAACGCCCAAGTGCCTACAATACCGATCAGCACAGCGCCCTTTACATTCAGAATGTGCAGGACGGCGGTAAACAGCAGGCCAACCAAAGCCAGCAGTGCAGTAACGCCCTGTGTGGAGAAATTCTCTGTGAAGCTTGTGATGGTTACCAAAGTAGAGGAATCGACAACCAGCTTTGCATTCTGCAAGCCGATAAAGGCAATAAACAATCCAATGCCTACAGAAACGCCTCTCTTCAGTGCCAAGGGAATCGCATTGAAAATAGCTTCACGGACATTCGTCAGGGACAGAACGATGAAGATCAAGCCTTCAGCAAATACTGCCAACAGTGCAAACTGCCAAGAATAACCCATTCCAAGAACCACGGTGTAAGCCAAATACGCATTCAGACCCATACCGGCAGACAGTGCAAAGGGCATATTTGCCGTAAAGGCCATGCAAACCGTTGCAATAAAGGAAGCCAGCGCTGTTGCCAGAAGCACCGCTGTACTGTCCATACCTGCATCAGCAAGAATGCTCGGATTTACCGCCAAAATGTACGCCATGGTCATAAAGGTGGTGATACCGGCAACGATTTCTCTTCTTACGGTTGAGCCGCGTTCGGAAATTTTGAAGAACTTGTTCATATGCATCTCTCCTATATTTAGTATTGGGGATAAATATATAGTACCACATATTGAGGATTTTGCAAGAACTTATTGCAAAAAACTCGATTTTTTTGCCTATGTCCCGCCAAAATACAGCGGTTCTTGTCGAAAAGCGGAAAGGAAAGCTAATATTTTGTCGTTATTGGAATGTATCGCCACAGTAAACACAGCTCTTTGTATTAAAAAACCGCTGACCGGTCGGTCAGCGGTTTTTATTTTTTAAGTCTTACTCGTCCTTAGCGCGGGACAGCATCAGATTGACGATGATGCCCAGAACCAGAGCGCAAGCGATGGAGGTGATCGTAACCTTACCGATGGCCATAGCCATACCGCCGATGCCGGGGATCAGAATGGAAGCAACCACAAACAGATTTTTATGCTGATTTAGGTCTACCTTCTGAATCATCTTCAGACCGGAAACTGCGATAAAGCCGTACAGGGTGATGCAGACACCGCCCATAACACAGCCGGGAATGGAATCCAGGAATGCCACGAAGGGTCCGAAGAAGGAAATGGCGATGCACATCAGTGCAGCGGTGGTAATGGTGATGATGGAAGCATTGCGGGTAATGGCAACACAGCCGACAGACTCACCGTAGGTGGTGTTGGGGCAGCCGCCGAAGAATGCGCCCACCATAGAGCCAATGCCGTCGCCCAGCAGGGTGCGGTGCAGACCGGGCTCTTCCAGCAGGTCGGAACCGATGATGGAGGACAGGTTCTTGTGATCAGCGATATGCTCAGCAAAGACCACGAATGCCACAGGAACATAAGCCACAGCGACAGTGGCGATATATGGGCCGTCGATCTCCTTCACGCCCTGCAGAGCTTCCATAAAGGTAAAATCGGGGACAGCAAAGATCTCCAAATTCTTGAACAGAGAGAAATCAATAACAGGAATGTCGCAGACAGTGAAGACAGCAGCTACAGCATAGCCTGCCAGGATGCCGATGATGAAGGGGATCAGCTTGATCATCTTCTTGCCGTAGGTGGAAACCAGAACGACCACCAGCAGGGTTACCAGAGCGCAAACCAGAGAAGCCCAGATAGGAGCGGTCATAACAAAGGAGCCGTTGGCATCCTGAGGACCGTAGGAGAAAACATCCTTAACAGCTGCACCGGCCAGAGACAGACCAATCAGTGCAACGGTGGGTCCGATAACCACGGGGGGCATCAGCTTGTTGATCCAATTAACACCGGCGATCTTAATAACTACAGCGATGACAACATATACAAGACCTGCAAAAGCAGCGCCCAGAATGATGCCGGCAAAACCTGCGGCTGCAGAAACTGCACCTGCGAAAGCAGCAACCAGAGGTCCAATAAAAGCAAAGGAAGATCCCAGGAATACGGGGCTGCGGAACTTGGTAAAGAGCTGATAGACCAGAGTGCCGACGCCGGCACCGAACAGAGCTGCCGCTGCGCTCATACCCTGACCGTCTATGAACTCAGGGAACTTTGCCACGACAGCTTCATTGTTGTTGATAAGGGCAGGGACGGCGATGGTAGCTGCCAAAATGGCAAGCACCTGCTGGAATGCGAAAATGAGAAGCTGTACAAATTTGGGTTTGTCTTTAATGCCGTAAACGAGATTCATCTTTCTACCTCCTAATGTGTTTTTTACACGGTAACAATTCTATCACGCCCGTGTCGAAAAAGCAAGTATTTTGGTAGTAAAAATCCCACATTTTGTACCCACTCGATCAAATCCACCGCAGATAGTGTGGTTTTGCCCATTACTGTTTCTTACTATATTCATACGAAAAGCTCCCCTTGTCAGGGAAGTTGGCAAAATCTCCGTTTTTTGACCGAGGGACAGTATCCTCTCCCCACTCAGCCAAAGCCACAGTTGACTTTCTTCGGTGCTCGCCATATAATATCAAGGTAATTTCTCATTTTCTACAAAGGAGCGGCAACAATGAAAAGAATACTTGTTTCCCTACTGATTTTATCTTTATTCTGCAGCCTTTGCGCCTGTGAAATCTTACCTTCCAATTCCGCCACCGAGGCTCCCACCAAGGCTCCCACCGAGGCACCTACAGAGGCTCCCACCGAGGCACCTACAGAGGCTCCCACCAAGGCTCCTACCGAGGCACCTACAGAGGCGCCCACCGAGGCACCTACAGAGGCTCCCACCAAGGCTCCTACCGAGGCACCTACAGAGGCTCCCACCGAGGCACCTACAGAGGCTCCCACCAAGGCTCCTACCGAACCCTTGGTAAAAACCGTCATTAATTACAGACAGGACACCGTTCCTCCCGAATGGTCTGACGGCGTTGTCCTGCCACATCTTGTGGTGTGTCCTGCTCTAAATGCGGATACTGCAGATGCCCGTGCAATCAACGAAGCTATCTACAGCTATATGACTGACGCATTAGAAGTAATAAAAGCTACAAAAGATGAAGAAAACAGCATCTATCAAATTGTTTATGATTACACCAACTATAATGGCATTGTAGCCCTGTTTACCGAAACCTCCTCTTTTGGTTATTCGACTGGCATTTGGACCGGCTATAAAACATATTATTTCGATTTCAACAGCGGCAAACAATTAACCTATGAACAGTATCTGGACGCCCTTGGGCTTACTGTCAAGCAAGTGGAACAGCTCTACTCTTCCAACGAATCCCCCGTGCTCTGGATCGCTGCAGACACAAACAGAACCTGTGTATGCATAAAGCTTATGGAAGACTATGGATCAACAGTGCACATTAACGACCCTATTCTTAACTAAAGCAACTCCCCGCCGGTCTCGGCGGGGATTTGTTTTAGAAGATTAGCCGTTTACGTTGTAGTCAGCGTTCATCAGGTTGGTAGCCTTGAACAGCTTGTGCAGGTAAACCAGAGGACCAACGCCGATCAGGCAGCCAAGGATGCACCAGCCCCAGTAAGAGCCAGCACCGAAGCCATAGGCAATACCGCGACGCTTCAACTCATTGCCGATTCTCTTGGAGATGTTGTGGAACCAAAACAGATCAGCAATACCGAAGGTGATGGGGGTCAGGATGAAGAACAGCAGGCAGAAATGCATAGTTCTCTTGCCGTCGTACTTGGATGCGACAGTGTTGATGTCAGTGGAAACTACAGACAGAACAACCAAGGGATAGATGCCGAAGGTGATGAGAGACAACAGAATGGTCTTCAGCAAACCCTTGTTGGTCTTCAGCTGATATACAGGCGCGTTGTTAACAGTGTTTTCCATATGAAACTCCTTTCTACCGACTAGCAAATATGAATATTTTGTTAACTAGCCTGATTTTAGGATAGCATACATCCCAAACCTTGTCAATAGCGCGGCAGGATCAATAATAGTAATACGCCATACCGCCCATCATACCGCCCAGCAGACTTCCCATAATCAAGGCATAGACGATGGAAAGCGCAACAGAAACGATAGCGCCGATCAGCGCGCCCTTACCTGCAGATTTTGCCATCAAGGGCTTTGTGTCCTTGTTCACCAGCCAAATGATCAAGCCTGCCAGAGGGATAAAGAAGCCCAACGCTGCCATACCGCCACTGGGCGCATCCGCCTCAACCACAGGGGTAACTACGCTCCGGTTTTGAACCGCGCAGCCGCAATGAATACAGACAACAGCCTCATCTAAAATTTCTTTTCCGCATTTTGTGCAAAACATAATGTAAGCCTCCTTATATTTTTATTACAGACCAATTACATAAAACGCCACCAGTAAAACCAAAATGACGATTATGGTATAGATTGCCGCCGGAATGGCATTGACACGGATGATCTTGCCCTCCTTGCCGGCCGTACCGGCTGTGGCGCAGGCCGCCACCACATTGTTGACGCAGATCATATTGCCGATGCCGCCGCCAACCGTATTTGCCGCCACGATAATGGCGGTATTCAGCCCCAAATTGGTAGCCGCCTGCTCCTGCAGGTTGGCAAACAGGGTTACTGCCACGGTATTCGAGCCGGAGATAAACGCGCCCAGCACACCAATTACCGGCGAAATGGCGATATACAAGCCCTTACCGGCCTTGGAAAGTGCCTCCGCCATATAGTAGATCATACTCTTCATTTCTTCCGTCGCCGCCACATCGTTGGAGCCGGAATAGCGCAGGATCTGCACCATCGCAAGACCGAATACCAGAGCGATCGCCGCGCCGCTGACCTGCTTGAAGGATGCCGTCCAGGCAGCTGCCGCATCTTTAAGTTTCATCTTATGCAGCGCCACCGTGATCAACGCCACCAAAATAAATACCGTACCGGGTACATACGCCCATTTCAGCGTAAAGGCAGTATTCTCCACGCCGAACAGATTGCCGCTCTTGATCACGAAAATGCTGGAAGCATCGTTGAGCAAGCCCTTGATGCCCAGCGCAGGGATCCGGGTTGCCACCAGCGCCAAAGCGATGATCACATAGGGGATCCACGCCCGAACCAGGGACATTTTGGACTCCTTGGGAGGGGCAGGCGGATGGGTTGCTTTCCAACCCTCTTCCCACTCCGACTCCGGACCGAAATGCCAGGTTTTCTTGGGGGTGAGGAATTTGAATTTCGCTGCCGTTACGGTAATGATCAATGCGATCAGCGCGCCAAACAGTGAGGGGAACTCGTGTCCAACGAAAATATTGATCAGCACATAAGGAATCGCATAGCTAATACCTGCAAACAGGCAGAAAGGCAACGCTTGCAGCGCAGGCTTGATGGATTTTTCCCGGCTGAAGAATTTACACATCACCGCGATTGCCATAAAGGGCAAGATCAGCATCACCACCGCGTGGGGAATGGCTGTCCACAAAGACATCTGCCCAATATAAGCCGCCTCCAGCTTTTCCGCGCCGCCAAGGCAGGTAATGGCCTGCTGTACCGGAGTGCCGATAGCGCCGAATGCCACGCAGGCGCTGTCGCAGATCAGCGCGACCACCACAGCCGCCACAGCCGGGAAGCCCAGGCTGATCATCAGCGGCGCTGCCAATGCAGCCGGTGTGCCGAAGCCGGCAGCCGCCTCGATAAAGGATACAAACAAAAAGCCTACGATCACCGCCTGGACACGGGCATCAGGGCTGATGGAACGGAAGCCGTTATTGATGGCTATCATACCGCCGGACATTTTCAGAGTGTTCATCACCAAAATCGCGCCGAAAATGATGATCAGCACCTCGATGGAGTTAAAAAGTCCTGCAACGGTATAAGCAACCAGACGCAGCGCGTCGATATTCCATACAAGAAAGCCCAAAACCGCAGTAATGAGCCAGGAAATGGGCATCGCGATCTTCGCCGGCCAGTTAAATACCGCCATGACCACCACGCAAAACACGATGGGGATAAACGCCAGTAATGCGTACATATCATCACCTGCTAACATAAAGATACTAAAATCATACCAAGTTCTACAAATAATTGCAAGGAATATTTGTATTGCTGAGCATCCGCAACCTCGGCCCACCTTCCTCAAAGAGGGCGGCAAGGGTACGGCGCTAATGTAGGGGCGATCTTCCTCTGCAGTTGTCATCCCGAGCGTAGCCGAGGGATCTACCGCAGAAATTAAGTACGAAGATTCCTCGATTCCGCTTCGCTCCACTCGGAATGACAACGGGACGGGAAACCCGTCCTCTACATTCGCAAATCGAAAGGCGTGCTTGTAGGGGCGGTCATTGACCGCCCGCAAAACACCCCGCCGAAAACTCGGCGGGGTGTCATTATCATTCAGCTTGCTCTACAAACCGCACCACATCATTGGGCGTGCAACCCAGAATGGCGCAGATCTTTTCCAGAGTTAATAATGTAATATTGTTGCCCTTTTTCAGCGAATCCAGCGTTTTATTGTCGATTCCGGCTTTCAGAAGACTGTATTGCGAAATACCTTTGCGCTGCATCGTTTCCCACAACGGTGTATAATCCAACACAACCCTCGCCACCTTTCTGTTTCTTTAGAAACATTATAGGCGTATTTCGTGTTTTTCAGTATTGTGGAGTTGCCCACAATATGCTATACTGTATCTCAGAAAGAGGTGGCACAAATGAATGAATCCGTATCCGATCTGTACACAGCTCCCGATATTGATGAATACCAAGACCTTAATTTACTGGATCTTAGCGAACATTGTGCTGCGCTGGAAGCACAGTTATACACCATCGCAAATTCTTTACCCCCTAGTAAACGTCAAATCATTGAAAACTACATAAGCACCCGGAACGATTTGGAAACAGAAACCGTAAAAACCGCCCTGCGTTGGGGAAAACGCCATTACAAATAAGTTCCCCGCCGATTTCTCGGCGGGGTTCTCTTGATTAGTCGTAATATATCACATCGTTCCAATAAGCGGCTTCATTTTGGATATAGGTATCCATAACCTGCGCAAAGGTGGCAGTCAGCTCTGCCGGCACGGAGTAGAAAATGGTATCTGCGCCGGTTTCGTCCACCACATAGTATTTGTTGCCTACCACGCAAATTTCCACTGTTTCCTTGGAAAACAGCAAATCCGCGGAGCACATATACAGAAATACGCCGTAATCCCAGCTCATATATGTTCCGGCGGGCAGCACCTGAGGCTCTTGAGTATCGCAGACCTGATTGACCGCCTCCTGCTCTGCCGGGGTCAAAGTATAGGGAACATTCTTGCCCGAAGTGTAATCATAGCACCAGTAAGCATAGACCTCCGGTGTGAAACCGTTTTCAATGCGCTCCAGCACACTTTCATACAGATCGGTACGGCAATAGTAAAGGGACTCGCCATTGATATATGCGGACAAGAACAGGTCATCGTCGCTGATGTCGAAATACGCGCCCATCATAGAGGTCAGCAGCAGAGGCACATCGCTCTGAACCACATACAGCTCCTTATACTGCGTAAAGGAGGGGGACAGCTCCTTGCAGCTGGGCAGGGGTGCATACTGCGTTCCGTCAGCAAGCTGGATATTGCCCTCAGCCGTATAGATGCCCCGGCTTTCCCGAATATCGCCCAGCACACCGCAGCCGCAAAGGGAAATACACATTACAAATACTGCAATGAAGCAGATCACTCTTTTCATTTTCTTCATAACGATTCCCCCCTTACTCCAGATTCAGCTTCTTGGTAACGATCCACTTGATCACAAAGAATTCCACCACAGCAAATGCGGAGAACAGCACGATCGCACCGCAGGCACCAATGTGGACCGTCTGATAGGGATGGTGAACGATCCATTCACCGATCTGATCCAACGCGCCGCGCTCTGCCAGAATGGTGAATACAATGGTGATCACAGCGCTGATTATCTGGGTTGCCACATAATATACAAAATATGCACCCACCGCTGCCAGAATCCGGTTCTTCTTAAACAGCTGACCGATGGAAATGAAGGTGTAGTACAGCATAATGCTTGTAAAGGTCGCTACCAGCAGGAACACCGCCAATTCCAAGCCAAAGAACGGAATATGGGCGCCTGCCGTCTGGTACATCAGATCCAGCAGGTACGCCAGTGCCTTCCAAATCTCCACCAGCATCTCCCCTGCCGACACAATGCAAACGGAGAGCAGGATCACCACCAGAGAAATGATATTGACACAAACCGCCGTAATTACCTTCACAGTAATATGTTGACGGGGTGTTGCCGGCAATGTAAAGGTCAGATAGCCCTCGCAGGTAAATAAATTTTTATAGAAACGAATGATCCCCAGCACAAAGGAAAAGCCAAACGCCGCCAAAATGGATACGCCATAAGTTACTCCGGAGAATATGCTGACGATTCTATAAGCAATACTGTCGTTTTCAAAGATCTGAATGATCCGGTTTGCCGTGGCCATGGTCAGCAAAATGGCATACACAAGGCTCATCACCCGGGCATAGGACAGAAATTCGTGCTTATACAGTTTCTTTACCATTTGAACACCTCCCGGAACAGTTCGTCCACGCTCTTTTCGTGTTCTGTGCGGATCTCGTCCACCGTTTTCTGCAGCACCAGATTGCCGTTTTTCAGGAAAATGACCTCGTCCAGGATCTGCTCGATGTCAGCGATCAGGTGGGTGGAAATGATGACCGTTGCCTCCGGATTGTAGTTATTGATAATGGTGGAGATCACGTAATCCCGAGCCGCAGGGTCAACACCGGCAATAGGCTCATCCAGCACATAGAGCTTGGCATTTCTGCTCATCACCAAAATCAGACAAACCTTTTCCTTATTGCCCTTGGACAGAGTCTTCAGCTTCCGGTTGGGGGCAATATCCAGCCGTGCCAGCATTTCGTATGCCACCTCGGGGCGGAAATCCTCATAAAAATCGGCAAAATACTCCACGATCTGCTTGACCGTCATCCACGAGTTTAGATAGCTGTTGTCCGGCAGGTACGCCACCAGCTTTTTGGTCTCCACACCGATGCCGTGTCCACCTACCAGGATTTCACCCTTAGTAGGAGTCAGCAGACCGTTCAAAAGCTTGATGAGGGTGGTCTTACCGGAACCGTTGGGGCCCAGCAGGCCTACAATTTTACCGCTTTCCAGGGTAAAATTCACATTGTTCAAAGCGGTAACGCTGCCGTAGGTCTTATACAAATCCTTGCAACATACAATTTCGCTCATTCTTTCCACTCCTTTACATATTCCTTCACTGCCGCGGCATCCAAGCCCAGCGCGGTCATCTCCGCAAAATAATCCGCAGTTTTTTTCACTAAAATATCACTTAGCACCTGTTTCGCCTGGGCAATATCCTGGCCCACGAACCAGCCGGAGCCCCGCACGGAATATAAAATACCGCTGCGCTCCAGCTCCTCAAGAGAACGCTGCACCGTGTTGGGGTTGACCCCTGCCGATACCGCGATCTCTCTGACCGAGGGTATCTTTCCTTGTGGCGCAAATTTGCCGCCAGCGATCATCAGACAAAGCTGCTCGCTGATCTGCGGACAGATCGGCCTGTTCTTGTCAATATTCCACTGCACACCATCACTCCTTTCAGCAACTGTACTACTGTACTAATACAATAATACACTATTTCCTAAAAATGTCAACCCCTCTTTTTGTTCCTATGATGGCAAAAATCCCCTCGGATCACTCCGAGGGGTTTTGTTATTGGGTTAATCTTAGCCCTTGATAGCAGCCTGTGGTGCTATGTGCAAAAGTAGGAAATTATTTGTTGAGGTCATCAGAAATTTTCTTAGCCAATTTTTCTAACGCTTTTCTTGCCTGGGGAAAGAGGCTTTCATCAAGTAATAACGACAAACTGTCCAATTCGTTACGCCACTCGCTAGGACTGTAAACATACATTTCGTAAAGACTAGCACACGCTTTATCAAAGTCTTTCCGAGAGATTACAAATGCACCCATCGTTGTTAAAAACTTCTCGTAAACTTGCCGTTTTCTTTGAGATTGTTCATACTCTCTTTGTTCTTTTTGCATTTTACGCTGGTGTTTATTATTTGCGATTTGAGTAAATAAAGGTACAAGTATAGATAATGCTAATGTAAAAGCAATTGCAATCCATGGGGCAAGATTTTCCCAAGTCATATATTTCACCTCGCAGGTATTGTTTTTTATAAATTATATCATAAAAAGATGCTAAGTGCAACTAAAGGAAAAATCCCGCCGAGAAATCGGCGGGATTTATTAGAAAATATTAGCCCTTGATGGCAGCCTGGGCGGCAGCAAGGCGGGCGATGGGTACACGGAAGGGGCTGCAGGAAACATAGTCCAGACCCAGCTTGTGGCAGAACTCCACAGATGCGGGGTCGCCGCCGTGCTCACCGCAGATACCAACATGCAGGTTTGCATTGTTGGCGCGGCCATCGGTGATCGCCAGGTTCATCAGCTTGCCAACACCGGTCTGATCCAGCTTAGCAAAGGGATCATTCTCGAAGATCTTGGTGTCGTAGTAAGCATTCAGGAACTTGCCGGCATCATCACGGGAGAAGCCGAAGGTCATCTGGGTCAGATCGTTGGTGCCGAAGCAGAAGAAATCAGCATTCTGTGCGATCTCGTCAGCGGTCAGGCAGGCGCGGGGGATCTCGATCATCGTACCAACCTCGTACTTCATATCCACACCGGCAGCAGCGATCTCAGCATTAGCAGTCTCGACCACAACAGCCTTAACATACTTCAGCTCCTTGACCTCGCCGACCAGGGGGATCATGATCTCGGGAACGATGTTCCACTCGGGATGACGGCTCTTGACAGCCAGTGCAGCGCGGATAACAGCGGTGGTCTGCATCTTAGCGATCTCGGGATAGGTAACAGCCAGACGGCAGCCACGGTGGCCCATCATGGGGTTGAACTCGTGCAGAGAGTCGATCAGAGCCTTGATCTGCTCAACAGTCTTACCCTGAGCAGCTGCCAGTGCAGCGATGTCTTCCTCAGTGGTGGGAACGAACTCGTGCAGAGGAGGATCCAGGAAGCGGATGCACACGTGGTACTCTTCCATAGTCTCGTACAGGTTCTCAAAGTCAGCCTGCTGATAGGGCAGGATCTTTGCCAGAGCAGCCTCACGCTCCTCAGCGGTGTCAGCGCAGATCATCTCACGGAAAGCAGCGATACGGTCTGCCTCGAAGAACATATGCTCGGTACGGCACAGACCGATGCCCTCAGCGCCCAGCTCACGAGCCTTCTTGGCATCAGCGGGGGTGTCGGCATTGGTGCGGACCTTCAGGGTGCGGAACTTGTCAGCCCAGCCCATAATGGTGCCGAAGTTGCCGGAGATCTCAGCATCCACGGTGGGGATCAGACCGTCGTAGATGTTACCGGTGGAGCCGTCGATGGAGATGCAATCGCCCTCGCGGTAGACCTTACCGGCCAGCTCGAACTGCTTGTTCTCCTCGTCCATCTTGATCTCGCCACAGCCGGAAACGCAGCACTTACCCATACCACGGGCAACAACAGCTGCGTGGGAGGTCATACCGCCACGGACAGTCAGAATACCCTGAGCAGCCTTCATACCGGTGATGTCCTCGGGAGAGGTTTCCAGACGAACCAGAACCACCTTCTTGCCGGCATCCTTCCAAGCCTCAGCGTCCTCAGCGGAGAAGACGATCTGACCGCAGGCAGCTCCGGGAGAAGCGCCCAGACCGCGGCCAATGGGAGTTGCAGCCTTCAGAGCCTTTGCATCGAACTGGGGATGCAGCAGAGTATCCAGGTTACGGGGGTCGATCATCAGAACGGCCTCAGCCTCGGTCTTGTGGCCCTCTGCCACCAGATCCACCGCGATCTGCAGAGCTGCAGGAGCGGTACGCTTGCCGTTACGGGTCTGCAGCATATACAGCTTGCCGTGCTCAACGGTGAACTCCATATCCTGCATATCGTGATAGTGGTTCTCCAGGATCTCGCAGACCTTAACGAACTGCTCATAAGCCTCGGGGAACTTGTTAGCCATTTCAGCAATGGGCATGGGAGTACGCACGCCGGCGACCACATCTTCGCCCTGAGCATTGGTCAGGAACTCGCCCATCATCTTCTTCTCGCCGGTAGCGGGATCGCGGGTAAAGGCAACGCCGGTACCGCAATCTTCACCCATGTTACCGAAGGCCATAGCCTGCACATTAACGGCAGTACCCCAGGAGTAGGGAATGTCGTTGTCGCGGCGGTAAACATTGGCGCGGGGGTTGTCCCAGGAACGGAAAACGGCCTTAACAGCACCCATCAGCTGCTCCTTGGGATCGGTGGGGAAGTCAGTGCCGATCTTAGCCTTGTACTCAGCCTTGAACTGGGAAGCCAGCTCCTTCAGATCGTCAGCGGTCAGCTCAACGTCCAGCTTAACGCCCTTTT
The DNA here is from genome assembly GCA_045532855.1 of Faecousia sp. Classification (GTDB taxonomy): domain Bacteria; phylum Bacillota; class Clostridia; order Oscillospirales; family Oscillospiraceae; genus Faecousia. The sequence goes on along the minus strand of JAZSGS010000045.1, from coordinate 3,765 downwards.
CTTCCTTCATCTTGTCGATGAGTTCCTCGAAGTACTTCTTGCCGACTTCCATAACGACGTCGGAGTACATCTGGATAAAACGGCGATAGCAGTCATATGCCCAGCGAGCATTGCCGGACTTTTCAGCCATAACCTTAACAACATCTTCGTTCAGGCCCAGGTTCAGGATTGTATCCATCATACCGGGCATAGAAGCACGGGCGCCGGAACGGACAGAAACCAGCAGGGGATTCTCCTTGTCGCCGAACTTCTTGCCGGTAACAGCTTCCATCTTCTCAACGTACTCCATGATCTGAGCCTTGATGTCCTCATTGATCATGCCGCCGTCTTCGTAATACTGTGTACAGGCCTCAGTAGAAATCGTGAAGCCCTGAGGAACAGGCAGACCGATCTTGGTCATTTCTGCCAGGTTAGCGCCTTTGCCACCCAGGAGCTCTCTCATAGAGCCATCGCCCTCGGTAAACAGGTAAACATACTTGTGCATGGGAATTACCTCCTTCAGTTGTGTTTGGGCAAACCATTTTCGCCCAAATTTGTGTATTTTCTTATGATTTCTTTTATTGCCCATATAGTTTAGCACACTATTATATAAAAAGCAAACGTTTTTATAGACTTTTTGCTAAAATTTTTTACATTTTTATGGCAAAACCCGGGAAGATACACTTCCCGGGTTAAATTTGCCTAATATTTCCGCACAACCGCCTTCACAAGGCCGATAATTTCCGCCTCCGTGCCGTCGATGGGCGCGTAATTTTCATTTTCCGGCATCAACCAAACCTGGCCGCCGGTCAGCTTCAGCCGCTTGACCGTTGCCTCATCGCCGATGCGGGCTACTACGATCTGACCGTCATTGGCGGTCTGCTGGGGACGGACTACCACGTGATCGCCGCTTAAAATGCCGGCATTTATCATACTGTCGCCCCGCACCCGCAGAGCAAAGCAGCCGGGATCCCCGTCCCAGGCCATCGTACCCTCTTGATTCTCCACCGCCAGAATGGGCATACCGGCAGTAACCACGCCTACCACCGGGATCTGACCGGGGCGGACATTGGTAACGATGGAGCGCTTGCGCCCCTTGGAATTCGGGCTGAGCAAAAGCCCCTTATCCTGCAGCGCTTGAATATGATAGCTGACCGAGGCGGTGGAACGCAAGCCCACTGCCGCGCCAATTTCACGAACAGAGGGTGCATAGCCATGTTCCTGCACAAATTGGTTTACATAATCCAAAATACGGTCTGCCTTATCGCTGGTTCTGGGCATTGCAATCTCCCCTTTCTCGTTTTCTTGGGCTTATAATAGCACATATGAGCGAAAAAAGAAAGCCCTAATTTCAAAAAAGTAAGAAAAATTCCCCGCCGTCCAACTATACTATATAGAATAGCATAAAAAGGAGTGGTATCTGTGGAGCAATTCGACACCGAAATGGAAAGCAGAGTCTGGCAGCGGGTACAGGGACAAAAGCCGCCTCAGCTGGAGCAAAGCCTGCAGGCGCTGGCCGCCGGGGAGCTGAGCGAAGCGGCCGCCCATCTGATGCTGTCACGGCAGCTGCAAGGCAAAGAAAAGTCAATCCTGCGGAAGATATACGAAGAAGATCAAAGCCACGCCGCCTGTCTGAAAGGCATTCATTATTTTACATTTGATACGCCCTTGGCAGTCCGTCCCGTCCCTCCAACTCCGGAGTCGCCGGTGATCGCTCTGCGCAAGGCATACGCCCGGAAATTAAAGATATTAAAGCAGTACGAAAGCCGCGCTGACGATCCGGAATACGGCGGGATCTATCAGCTTCTTGCCCAGCAGGAACGGCAGCATTGCCGGCTGATCTTGGAGCTGGTCGGCACACTCAAAAAGTAGGGGTAACCCTCTCAGCCACGCCACCTCTCTCGCCTCTCCCTCTGGGAGAGGTGTCAAAAATCTTCGATTTTTGACGGAGAGGGTGTCGTGCCAGCTCTCCCAGAGGGAGAGCCAAGGGACAGCGCTGCCTTGCAGGGGCACCTTTTGGTTTCAAAATCCGACCGATAAGGGAAATTTCAAGATTTTTATCCCCGCGGATGCTATACTCTGCATAACGAATCTGTTATAAGGAGGATATGCTATGGACGCCATTCGTACCGTGGGTTTAACGAAGAAATACAAGGATGTAACAGCGGTAGATAACCTTGATTTGCAGGTCAAGCAGGGGGAGTTGTTTTCCCTTTTGGGTGTCAACGGTGCAGGCAAAACCACCGCTATCAAAATGCTCTCCTGCCTGACGCAGCCCACCGGCGGCGATGCCTTTCTGCTGGGAAACAGCATTTGCACCGATGCCCCCAAGGTCAAGTCCCTGATCGCTGTTTCGCCCCAGGAAACCGCTGTGGCGCCGGGGCTGTCTGTAAAGGAAAATCTGGAGCTGATATGCGGCATTTACGGCTTTGCAAAGGAGGAAAAGATCCCGGAATTGAGCAAATTACTGGGCTTAGATTCCGTGCTGCAGAAGAAAGCCGGAAAGCTCTCCGGCGGCTGGCAGCGCAGACTCAGCATCGCTATGGCGCTGATCAGCCAGCCGAAAATCCTTTTCCTCGACGAGCCCACTTTGGGGCTGGATGTGCTTGCCCGCAGCGATCTGTGGCAGCTGATCCGCAGCCTGAAAGGCAGAATCACCATCATTCTTACCACCCATTATATGGAGGAGGCGGAAGCCCTTTCCGACCGCATCGGCATTATGAAGGACGGCAGGCTGCTGCTTTGCGGCACAGCTGACCAGATCAAAGAAAAAGCTGGCACAGAAAACTTCGAGGAAGCCTTTGTCCGCATCGTAAAGGGGGTGGCAGAATGAGAATACTTGCCTTTGCCCGCAGGAACACGAAAGAACTCCTCCGGGATCCCATCAATCTGGGCTTTGGTCTGGGTTTTCCCCTGGCGCTGATCCTGTTGCTGACCGCCATTCAGGCAAGTGTCCCCGTTGCCCTGTTTGAGCTGCCCCATTTAACGCCGGGCATTACGGTTTTCGGGCTTTCCTTTATCACACTGTTCTGCGCCACCACCATCGCCAAAGACCGCGCCAGCTCCTTTTTGCAACGGCTGTACACCACCCCTATGCGCCCTATGGATTTTATCCTGGGTTATACGCTGCCGCTGATCCCGATGGCGATGGTTCAAAGTGCGATCTGCTATGTTACGGCAATTCTATTGGGGCTGACACCTACGGTCAATATGGCGTGGGCTGTTCTGTCTATCGCGCCGATTTCGGTGCTGTATATCGCGCTGGGACTTCTTTGCGGCAGCGTCCTCACCGACAAGCAGGCAGGAGGCATCTGCGGCGCGCTGCTGACCAATCTGACCGCCTGGTTCTCCGGTATCTGGTTTGACCTGGACTTGGTAGGCGGCACATTCCGCAGGATCGCAAATATTCTGCCCTTTGTCCACGGCGTTGAACTGGAGCAGGCGGTGGCAGGGGGAGATATGGCAGCGGCACTGCCCCATTTGCCCTGGGTGTTGGGCTACGGACTGGCGGCGATCGCTCTGGCAGTGGCCGTATTTCTGAATAAAATGCGTGCATAATGTATTTTTATACAAATAATAAGGGGTGTTGCAAGGGATGCAATACCCCTTATTATATAGTAATCTTCAAAACAAGACACAAGGCACGGATATTTGTATTCTGACAGTGGCTTTTTTGTGCATAATTTTGCAGAAATATCCATTGACACCTATGGGTGAAAGTGGTATCATAAGGAATCATACGCCCAATAGGGTGGAAAAGGAGAGAAAAACCATGAAAAAGGTAAT
>JAZSGS010000039.1:0-53073 GCA_045532855.1 Faecousia sp. | reverse complement strand
TGTACCGGCTCCGGTTGCATTGGTCTGGCTATTGCCCATAAGATCCCCGATGCTCGAGTGACTTTGGGTGATATTTCCAAGGATGCCCTGGTGGTGGCAAAGAAGAACATAACGACCAATAAGATGACAGGTCGTGTCAGCTGTCATATCATTAACGCCCTGGAAGAACCCGAGGCATTTTTGGGGCAGTTTGATATGATCGTCTCCAATCCTCCTTATATTACCACGGAGGAAATGGCGCAATTGCCGCCCAGCGTCAAGGACTATGAACCCCATTTGGCACTTCACGGCGGTGATGATGGCTTGATCTTTTACCGTGCCATTGCGGAAAAATACCGAAAGGCCTTAAAGCCCGGAGGATTTTTGTGCTTTGAGTTTGGCATGGGGCAGGGGGATGCGGTTTGCGCTATCCTGGAAATGAACGGGTACACCATTCTGGAAAGAACCAGAGATTATAATGACAGAGAACGGGCGGTTATCGCCCAACGGAAGGATGATTGACATGGCTACGAAAAAGACAGTTTACGAAGCACCTACCCCTGCATCTGATAAGAAAAAGGCATTGCAGACCGCTATTTCTCAGATCGAGAAGAATTTTGGTAAGGGTACTGTTATGCGCCTGGGCGACCGCCCGGATATGAATGTGGACGCTATTCCCACCGGCTCTCTTTCTCTGGTTGCCGCGCTGGGTATCGGCGGTGTTCCCAAGGGTCGTATTATCGAGATCTACGGACCGGAATCCTCCGGTAAGACCACTTTGGCGCTGCATATTCTGGCTGAGGCACAGAAGATGGGCGGCGAGGTTGCTTTCGTGGATGCTGAGCACGCATTGGATCCCGTTTATGCGGCTGCCCTGGGCGTAGATACTGACAATATGCTGATCTCTCAGCCCGACACCGGCGAGCAGGCATTGGAGATTACCGATGCACTGGTGCGCTCCGGCGCTGTGGATGCTGTGGTCGTCGACTCCGTTGCGGCTCTGGTACCTAAGCAGGAGATCGAGGGCGAAATGGGTGATACCTTTGTCGGTCTGCAGGCAAGACTGATGAGCCAGGCTCTGCGTAAGCTGGCTGGCACCATCGCCAAGACCAACTGTGTTGTTATCTTTATCAACCAGCTGCGTATGAAGATCGGTGTGATGTATGGCAATCCCGAAACTACCACCGGTGGTAATGCGTTGAAGTTCTATTCCTCCGTCCGTTTGGATGTGCGCCGTACCGAGGCGCTGAAGGAAGCCGGCAATGTGATCGGCAACCGCACCCGTGTTAAGGTGGTCAAGAACAAGGTCGCGCCTCCTTTCCGTGAGGCATACTTTGACATTATGTACGGTCAGGGTATCAGCAAGTGGGGCGAGTTGGTAGATTTGGCTGTGGAGATGGAGATCATTCAGAAGTCCGGCAGCTGGTTCAGTATGGGCGATGAGCGTATCGGTCAGGGCAAGGACAGCGTTAAGACCTTCCTGCAGGCCAATCCCGACATTGCCGAGGAAGTGGAGGCAAAGGTTCGTGAGAACCTGCTGAAGGCCACTATGACCGCAAAGACACCTGCAACTGCAGCCCAGAAGCCCATCGCCGTCAGCGCTGACGATTTTGACGATGAGGATTGAGCATATAGCCGCCTCTGCAGATCGGTCCGGTAGATATACCATCCGGTTTGAGGACGGCACGACTATGCGCTTATACCGTCAGACTGTAGAGGATTTTGGCCTGTATGCCGGCCTGGAAATGGACGGCGATCAGCTGAAAATGCTGCGCACTGCCGCCGGGCAGATGTCTGCCAAAATGCGGGCTGTGCGGATCGTATCCGCCTCCAGCATCTCCAAACGGGAGCTGGAGCGCCGTTTGGTGCAAAAGGGGGAAGATCCCCAACAGGCGCGCGATGCGGTACAGTGGATGTCGGATCTGGACTTGGTGGACGATGCAAAAACTGCCGAGCAGATCGTGCATAGCTGTATCCGCAAGGGATACGGTCTTGCCCGGGCAAAGCAGGCACTTTACGAAAAACGGATTCCCAAGGCGTATTGGGAAAATGCTCTGGCTGATTATCCGGAGCAGGAAGATAACATTTTGGAATTTCTGCGCTCCCGTTTGTCCGCAGATTCCGATGCCAAGGAGATAAAGCGCGCTGTTGATGCGCTGATTCGCCGGGGACATCGTTATGGGCAGATCAAAAAGGGGCTGGAGCAGCTATCCTTAGAGGCGGAGGAATTCCTGGAGGACTAAAATGGCGAACATTGGTTTCATCTCACTTGGCTGCGCCAAAAATCAGGTGGATTGCGAGCGGATGATGTATCGCATTCAAGAGGCTGGTCATACGGTCTGCGCCGGTATTGCCGGCTGTGATTTGGTTGTGATCAACACCTGCGGTTTTATCGACTCTGCAAAGGCTGAGGCGATTGAGCATATTCTGCAGACAGCTGCATTAAAGGCTGAGGGGCAAGTGGGCAAGATCCTGGTTACCGGCTGTCTTTCCCAGCGCTACCAGCAGCAGATCCTGCAGGAGCTGCCGGAGGTGGACGGCGTTCTCGGTACTGGCAGTTATCATAAGATCGTAGAGGTGGTTGAAGCCATATTAAGCGGCGAAAATGTGTTTGATTTCGGCTCGATTGATACCCCGGAGCAGGAAACCGGTCGAATCCTAACCACGCCGGAGCATTATGCCTTTTTGAAGATCGCAGAGGGCTGCGATAATCGCTGCAGCTACTGCATTATCCCGTATTTACGGGGTAAATTCCGCAGCCGTCCTATGGATGATGTGCTGTATGAGGCTCGGCTTTTGGCATCATCCGGTGTCAAGGAGCTGATCGTGGTCGCCCAGGATACCAGCCGTTACGGAACAGACCTTCCCGGCAATAAGAGATTGCTGCCGGAGCTGCTGCGGCAGCTTTGTGAAATTGAGGATCTGCATTGGATTCGGGTGCATTATGTGTATCCTGATGAAATTGACGATGCTTTTATCAATGTGATGGCCAGCGAGCCGAAGATCGTTAAGTATTTGGATATTCCCATTCAGCACTGTAACAGCAAGATTCTGAAACTGATGAACCGCAGAGGCGACAGACAATTCCTGGAGCAGCTGTTCAAGAAGCTGCGGGATCGGATTCCTGGATTGGTGCTGCGTACCAGTGTTATCACCGGCCTGCCCGGTGAGGGCGAAGAGGAATTTGTCGAGCTGTGCGAGTTCCTCAAGGAGCAGCGGTTGGAGCGGGTTGGCGCATTTCCGTTCTCTCCGGAAGAGGGAACCCCTGCCGCGCAGATGGAATTTGTTGACCAGGATGTGGCCATTCAGCGCGCAGAAATGGTGCAGTCCATTCAGTCTGCTATTATGGACGATTACAGCGAAAGTCTGATCGGCACAAAGATGGAGATCCTGATTGACGGCTTTGATGCAGAGTACGAGCAGTATTTTGGCCGCACCTATGCAGATTCTCCGGAGATCGACGGCAGAGTTTGGGTCGCCAGCGAGGAAGCGTTGGTGGAAGGCAACTTTGTAACCGTTGAGATCGACGGCTTGATTGAGGGCGATCTGTCCGGATTCGTTGTGGAGGAATAAGCAATGACATTGGCAAGTAAAATTACAATGATCCGGGTGGCGTTTATCCCGGTCTTTATGGCGTTTATGTATTTGGGCGCCGGTGTTCCCGGTATTTGGATGTGGCTGTCCCTGGCGGTGTTCATTATCGCCAGCATTACCGACTACATAGACGGTCAGATCGCCAGAAAACGCAATCAGATCAGCGATTTCGGCAAGTTCCTGGATCCTTTGGCAGACAAACTGCTGACCATCGCGGCAATGGTGATGTTCTGCGAATGGGGTATGATGCCTGCTTGGGCGCTGATGATCGTTTTGACCAGAGAGTTCGCAGTTACCGGTCTGCGGCTGGTGGCTGTGGGCAAGGGTAAGGTCATCGCCGCCGGTTGGAGCGGCAAGGTCAAGACCGCCAGCACTATGGTGGGACTTTGCGTATGGATGGCATTCCCAGCACCGGAGCTGATCGCAGGGATCGTTACCGGTGTGATCGTGGTAACCACGGTGTATTCCGGCGTAGAATATTTCATCCAGAATTGGAATTGCCTTTGGGAAGATTGAGGTGGTCAAATGGAGCGCTTGAAAAATTGCAAGCTGTTTCTCTTTGATATGGACGGAACGCTCTATTTGGGCAATCGGCTGTTTGATTTTACGAAGGAATTGCTCCATACCATCCGCGAAAACGGCGGGCGGTATATGTTTATGACCAACAATTCTTCCAAAAGCGTAGCGGATTACATTAAAAAGCTGGCATCTTTGGGTATTGCGGCGGAGTATGAGGACTTTATGACCTCTTCTCAGGCAACAGCCTATTATTTGAAGAAGAATTATCCGGGGAAAACCCTTTATGTCAGCGGCACGCAATCGCTGAAGGATGAGCTGATCAAAGAGGGCTTTGCTATTACCGACGATACTGACAATACAGAAGTGATCGTCAGCGGATTTGATACTGAACTGACCTTCCGGAAGCTTCACGATGTATCGAAAATGCTGTGCACCCGAGACATTCCCTATATCGCCACCAATCCGGACTATGTTTGTCCGACGGAGTTTGGCAGTGTTCCGGATTGCGGCAGTGTCAGCGATATGCTCTATAATGTCAGCGGCAAGCGGCCGCTGTTCATCGGTAAGCCCTCGGCATTGATGCCCGAGCTTGCTATGGAAAAATGGGGTATTTGCCCGGAGGAAACGGTCGTCGTCGGCGACCGGATCTATACGGATATTAAGAGCGGTCTTAATGCCGGCGCACTGACGGTGCTGGTGATGAGTGGGGAAACCACCGATGAGATCCTGCAGGCTTCTGAGGATAAGCCCCATTTGGTACTGCAAGATTGCGGTGAAATGATCCCAGTTTTAAGGAGTGTTTGAGATGAAGAAGATCATTGATGCCTTTGATTACGCCGGCGATATTTGCAAGGCGATGAAAAAAGGCATCCTGCTGACCACAAAGGCAGATGGGCAGGTCAATACTATGACCATCGGCTGGGGTACAATGGGTGTAGAGTGGGGCAAACCTATTTTTGTTGCTTATGTCCGCGGCAGCCGCCATACCCATAAAATGATTGAAAACAGCGGCGAATTTACAGTCAATATTCCCGTTGGAGAGTTTGACAGTAAGATATTGGGCGTTTGCGGCACAAAATCTGGCCGCGATACAGATAAGATCAAGGAACTGAATCTTACTTTGGAAAAACCCTTAAATTGCGGCGTTCCCGGCATCAAGGAACTGCCCCTGACCTTGGAATGTAAGGTGCTCTACCGTATGGAGCAGTCCTTGGACACCCTTCCTCAGGATATTTTGGATAAATATTATCCCAATGGCGACCATCACTATGCTTACTACGCCGAGATCGTCGGCGCATATATTGCTCAATGAAAAAACGCCCCACGATGTTCGTGGGGCGTTCATTTTATAGGTGTCTGGCGTAGCCGCATCGGCGGCAAAGAGGCTCGCAGGCCTTTCGGTTGGAAAAACCGTTATAGATGTTTTGGGCTCGCTCAGAATTTAGAATTTCGTCTAAGTCTTGATCAAAGAGATTGCCTAAGGAAATATCGCCCTCGTGATCTAAGCAGCAGGGGACCACCGTGCCGTCGCAAAGGACACCGATTTGATCCCGCAGACCGTAGCAGAAGACGGATTCAGAGCCTTCTTCTGCGGACAGATCCGGCCAATCGAATTTATCGCCGTATTCCAAATAGATCTTATCTGCAAGGCGTGTGCCACGATGCTCAGTTACCCAAGGCGTCGAGAAAAATTTATGCAAATGCTCCAAAATTTCATTGTTCTTTTCATCTGCGCCGCCTTGATTCCAAAGCCGCAGGGTTACGATCTTCTTTCCCTGCGCTGCCTGTGCAAAGGAAAAGCAATCGCTTAAATATTTCTCTATAGAAACGCCAATAACATTGGCTTCAAAGCTGTGCAGGGAAATATTTACCTTATGCAGACCGGGGGCATTTAGCAGCATATCCTTGTGGCGATCCAGTAGCGTTCCGTTGGTTGTCAAGATCACCTTAAACCCTTGATCACCGGCAATTTCCAAAAATCGCTCCAGCTTTGGATGGCACAGCGGCTCGCCCATCAGGTGAAAGTACAAATAGTCCGTATAGGGCTGCAATTTTGAAAGAAGAACCGTGAATTCCTCCTCGGTCATTGCTTTTTTGGGACGCTTTGTTCCGGGGCAAAAGCTGCAATGCAGGTTGCAGATGTTGGAGATTTCCAAATAGACCTTGCGAAACCGTTTCACTTTTACCCCTCCTTTGTATAGATGGTATCATTATACCAGATTTCGCCTGATTTGCAAGGTTACAGATCCATCGACGGGTTCATTGCATATACATTCTTCTGATTCAGCTTTTCGCGAAGCTGCTGTAAGCTTTCGCCGAAACGCTGGAAGTGGACGACCTCCCGTTCCCGCAGGAACTTGATGACATCGTTGACATCGGGATCATCAGACAGCCGCAGGATGTTGTCGTAGGTTACACGGGCCTTTTGTTCTGCGCCCAAGTCTTCACAAAGGTCAGCAATGGGATCGCCCTTGACCTGCATACTGGCAGCAGAATAGGGGAAGCCGGAGGCCGCCGTGGGGTAGACACCTACAGTGTGGTCAACAAAATAAGGTGCAAGAGGGCTGTTTTCAATGTCTTTATCCTTAAGGTTACGGGTCAACTGATGAATGATGGCACCGATCATCTCCAGGTGCCCCAATTCTTCCGTGCCGATGTCAGTCAGAAGACCCTTTTGCTCGTCAAAGGGCATAGAATACCGCTGGGACAAATACCGCAGCGAAGCGCCCAGCTCGCCGTCAGGACCGCCGTATTGGCTGATGATAATGGATGCCAGCCGGGGATTGGGGTGCGCGATCTTTACGGGGTACTGCAGTTTTTTGTTATACAGAAACATAGTTAGCCCTCCTTATTTGCTGCGTATTCCCAAGGCCACGGATCGCACAGCCAGGTATAGGTCGGATGGTTTACGGGATTTGCGTGGGTCAAAGGTTTGCAGTTTTCGGAGTACTGCATCATCATATCGTGGTACTGCTTCTGGTAGTTGCGATAAAGCTCCAATGCTTCAGTATCGCAGGGATGGGTGTCCAGGTACAATGCCAATTCGTTTACCGCAAAGCCGATGGCTTGCAGTTCGTTCTTGGGTGTGGGTGCTTTTTCCCGTGTATTCACCATACCGTGGAAGGGCAGGTCAAGACCGGGATAGAGTGTACCTCTGACAAGACCCTTTCGTGCCTCGTAGCGTGCCGGGTTTTCCTGCTGAAACGGGACATAGGGATTTGCCAGGGGAGCTTTTGCCGGCAAACGACCCATTTTGCAGTTTGCCTTCTCAGATTTTCGGTAGTCCAATGTGATTCCTCCAATCGGAATATATTGGGAACAGTCGTTCCAATGCATTCTATGCCGAAATTCCCCGTTTCGTTCAAAAACACTTTATGGCAGCATAGAATACACCGAGGTGTTGTCCGTGAAGAAATATGGTTGGGTGGGTTTTTTGCCCTTTTATCTTTTGGTTGTCATTGTATTTATTGGTGCTGCGATGTGGGGCAGCAGAGCCACTACCACTATCGTACAGAATCGACCGGTGGTGCGTGAAAATACTATTGTCATTGACGCCGGACACGGTGGGATCGACGGCGGTGCTACTTCCTGCAGCGGTGTGCTGGAAAGCAAACTGAATTTGGATATCGCATTGCGGCTGGAACTGGTTATGCAGCTGTTGGGTTATGATACGGTGATGATCCGCAGCACCGATACCAGCATCTACACCGAGGGGAATACCATCGCGTCTCAAAAGGTATCAGACTTGAAGGAACGGGTGCGGATCGCCAATGAAACACCCAATGCGATCCTGATCAGCATCCATCAGAATACTTTTTCCGACGGGAAATATTCCGGTGCGCAGGTGTTTTATGCCAACTCGGAGCAAAGTAAAGAGCTTGCCCAACTGCTGCAGGCGAATTTTAATCAAAATCTATGTCTTGGCAGTAAACGCAGAGTCAAAAAAGCAGACGGCGTATATCTAATGCAGAATATCAATGCCACCGGCGTGCTTTTGGAATGCGGCTTTATTTCCAACCCGGAAGAGGAGGCAAAGCTGCGCAGCCAGGAATATCAAAAACGGTTGTGCTGCGTAATTGCCTGCAGCCTGAGTGCCTTTGTGTCAGCGGAAAACCGTGGTTGACAGATAGGGAAAAATATGTTATTTTATCTAACGATACGAGGAAGGGGAGTTTCCACCCAAGTCGCCTCTCAGAGAGTTCCCGGTTGGTGCAAGGGAATGTGGCGAACAGTGGATTGTCGCCCCGGAGTACGCTTTCTGAAATAGCAGTAGGGAAGTGCGGGTAAGCCCGATATAGCTTTTGAGTGTCCGGTTTTCCGGAAATTCAGGTGGTACCGCGGAAAGGTAAGTTTTCGCCCTGAGTCTATTGACTTGGGGCGTTTTTTGTTTACAAAGGAGAGTTGATTATGGCACGAGAACTGCCCAAGGTGTACGATCCCCAGCAGGTCGAATCGAAGATCTATAAAATGTGGGAGGATGGCGGCTATTTCCACGCCCAAAAGGACGAAAATAAGAAGCCTTTTACCATTGTAATGCCCCCTCCCAATGTTACCGGTCAGCTGCATATGGGACACGCAATGGACGCCACTTTGCAGGACACTCTGATCCGTTTCAAGCGGATGCAGGGCTACAATGCGCTGTGGGTACCCGGCACAGACCACGCCGGAATCGCAACTCAGATCAAGGTTGAGGAAGAGCTGCGCACGAAAGAGGGCTTGAGCCGCCACGATTTGGGACGGGAAAAGTTCCTGGAGCGTGTTTGGGACTGGAAGCATAAGTACGGCAACCGCATTGTGGAACAGCAGAAGAAGCTGGGTGCATCCTGCGACTGGGATCGCGCCAGATTCACTATGGACGAGGGCTGTTCCAAGGCAGTTCGCGAGGTCTTTGTATCTCTGTACGAAAAGGGCTTGATCTACAAGGGCAGCCGTATCGTCAACTGGTGCCCCCACTGTGTTACCGCTTTGTCTGACGCTGAGGTCGAGTATGTGGACAAGCCCGGTAATCTGTGGCATCTGAAGTATCCCATCGTTGGCGAAGAAGGTCGCTATGTGGTAGTTGCTACCACCCGTCCGGAAACCATGCTGGGCGACTCCGGTGTGGCTGTCAACCCCAACGATGAGCGCTATCAGGATATTATCGGCAAGAAGTGCCTGCTGCCGCTGATGGATCGTGAAATTCCCATTGTGGCAGATGAATATGTTGAGCTGGAGTTTGGTACTGGCTGCGTTAAGATGACCCCTGCCCACGATCCCAACGACTTTGAGGTGGGCCTGCGCCACAATCTGGAGACCATCCGTGTTTTGGATGACAACGGCAAGGTCAACGAGCTGGGCGGCAAGTACTGCGGTATGGATCGCTACGAGGCAAGAAAGGCTATCGTGGCTGACCTGGATGCTCTGGGACTTTTGGAGAAGATCGAGGAGCATCAGCACAATGTCAGCACCTGCTACCGTTGCGGCAACGATGTAGAGCCTCTGGTTTCTGCCCAGTGGTTTGTCAAGATGGAGCCGCTGGCAAGAGAAGCGATCCGTTGCGTCAAGGACGGCGAGACCAAGTTCGTTCCCGAGCGCTTTACCAAGAACTATATGAACTGGATGGAGAATCTCCACGATTGGTGTATCTCCCGTCAGCTGTGGTGGGGTCATCAGATCCCGGTTTGGTACTGTGCTGAGTGCGGTCATATGACCTGTACCCGGGAAGATCCCTGCGCCTGTGAAAAGTGCGGCAGCACCAAGATCGAAAGAGATCCCGATGTGCTGGATACTTGGTTCAGCTCTGCGCTGTGGCCTTTCTCCACTCTGGGTTGGCCTGAAAAGACAGAGGACCTGGACTATTTCTATCCCACCGATGTGCTGGTTACCGGCTATGACATCATTACCTTCTGGGTTTCCAGAATGATCGTTTCCGGTATGGAGCATATGAACAAGGCACCTTTCCACACCGTTTTGATCCACGGCCTGGTGCGTGATAATCAGGGACGGAAGATGTCCAAGAGCCTGGGCAACGGCATCGATCCTTTGGAGATGATCGACAAGTACGGCTGCGATGCGCTTCGTATGAATATGGTCAATAGCAACTCTCCCGGCAACGATATGCGTTTCTATGTGGAGCGCTGCGAGGCAATGCGTAACTTTGCCAACAAGCTGTGGAACGCCAGCCGGTATGTTATGATGAATCTTTCTGACGATGCCAAGAATGCGCTACCTGCTGCCGATAAGCTGGAGATCGCCGATAAGTGGGTGCTGTCCAAGCTGAACATGCTGATCGCCGAGGTTACGGAAAACCTGGAGAAGTATGAGCTGGGCGTTGCTATTTCCAAGATCTACGACTTCATTTGGGATACCTACTGCGACTGGTATATCGAGCTGACCAAGGCAAGACTGTATTCCGAGGACGAGAGCCGTAAGCAGACTGCCATCGCCGTACTGGTCTATGTTTTGGATCAGGTGCTGCGGCTGCTGCATCCGTTTATGCCCTTCATCACCGAGGAAATTTGGCAGAGCCTGCCTCACGACGGCGATGCGCTGATCGTTGCGGATTGGCCTGTATACAGCGATGCTTTGGCATTTAAGGAAGAGGAAGAACTGATGGAGTCGGTTATGAACGCCATCCGCGCCATTCGTAACCGCAGAAGCGAAATGAATGTTCCTCCCAGCAAGAAGGCTGCGCTGTTCGTCCTGACCTCCAAGCCTCAGATCTTTACTGAGGGCGAAGGCTTCATTCAGAGATTGGCCTATGCCGATCAGATGACGCTACTGGACAAGGAGCCGGAGAATTTGGACGGTATGGTCTGCTGCACCACTGCAGATGCCAAGCTGTATATCCCTATGGGACAGCTGGTAGATGTGGCTAAGGAGCTGGAGCGGATCGCCAAAGAGCTGGAGGCGCAGAGAAAGTTCCTGTCCGGCCTGGAAGCGAAGCTGTCTAACGAGAACTTTGTAGCCCGCGCCCCTGAGGCCGTTGTCAACGCCGAACGGGAAAAGGCAAAGAAGACCAAGGATCTTATCGCTCAGCTGGAAGAAAGCGAAGCGGCAATGAAAAAGCTGTAAAAATAATTAAATTCTGAGAGCACGGTAAATTTTTTACCGTGCTCTCTTTTTCTTTCCTCATTGCGACGGCAAATTCGTTTTTGTGTAATTATACTGGAGCTTGATAGCAACAAAATGAATATTGGAGGTATACAAATGCAATTTACCAGTTTTCTGGAGAACGGGCATCTCACGGTGGCGCTGACCGGGGAGATCGACCATCACTGTGCCAAGCATTATATCCAGTCCATCGCCGGTAAGATCGAGGCCTACACGCCGGATGTGTGCATACTGGATTTTCAGGATGTTACATTTGTGGATTCGTCCGGAATCGCGGTGGTGATCAATGCTTTGCGGAATATGTCGCAAATTGAAGGTAAGCTGTTGTTGACCGGTATATGCGCCCAGCCGATGCGGGTTTTTCGGGCGTCCGGAATTGATAAATTAGTGGAAATCAAGGAGGCAGTACGATGAAATTTAATAATTATATGATCTTAGAATTCCCCAGTAAATCCAGTAACGAGGCATTTGCACGGTCAGCAGTTGCCTGCTTTGCAGCCCAGATGGATCCAACCTTGGAAGAGCTGGGGGACATTCGCACAGCGGTTTCCGAGGCTGTAACCAACTGTATCGTTCACGCCTATCCCAACGAATTGGGAATCATTATGGTGCGCTGCCGTATCCTCAAGGATAATGTGCTGGATGTGGTGGTCAAGGACAAGGGCGTAGGGATCGCGGACATCGAGCAGGCAAAGCGGCCTATGTTCACCACCGGCGGCTCTGATCGCAGCGGTATGGGCTTTACCATTATGGAGAGCTTTATGACCTCCTTTGATATCACCTCAGAGCCGGGAAAGGGTACTACTGTACATATGCGCCGCAGAATTAACAGACGCAAATGATCGAGCAAAAGGAATTGATCCGTCTTGCCCAAACCGGGGACAAGCTGGCAGCAGAGCAGCTGGTAACGGAAAATGCCGGGCTGATTTGGTCGGTTGCCAAGCGGTTTGTGGGTAGGGGAACGGATACAGAGGATCTTTACCAGCTGGGTTGCCTGGGTTTTTTGAAGGCGGTTGACGGCTTTGATCTGGAATACGGGACACAGTTCTCTACCTATGCCGTTCCGAAAATTTCCGGCGAAATCCGACGCTTTTTGCGGGATGACGGCGCGGTAAAGGTTTCCCGGTCCATCAAGGAGCAGGCGGCCACTATTAAATCCGCGCGAAATCAGCTGACCGGTGCGTTGGGACGGGAACCTACGATTACCGAGATTTCACAGCAGACCGGGTTTTCTCCGGAAGAGATCGCCCTGGCAGAAACCGCAACTGCGGCAACGGAGTCCATTCAGCGGCAGAGCGGCGAGGACGGCTTTACCCTGGAAAATGTGCTGACCGACACGGAATCTGAAGAAAAACTGGTGGAAAAGATCTCTCTGCGGCAGGCCATTGAACGGTTGCCGGAGCAGGAGAAAATGGTGGTAATGCTGCGGTATTTTCACGGTCTGACACAGGAGCGGGTAGCCCGGGTTATCTGTGTCAGCCAGGTGCAGGTGTCCCGGATCGAAAAGAAGGCATTGGGCAATCTAAAAAAACTGCTAATGTGAATATTTCTACTTTACCTTTGACGAAATTTGCGGTAAAATAGAAGCATCAAAATTAGCAGGTGCAGATATGACGGAAAGCTTTAACCAAAGATTTATCACGGCGCGGCGTAAATATATCGCCGGCCAGTTTTCGAAACTCAATAATATGCAGCAAGAGGCCGTCCTGACTACGGATGGGCCTCTGCTGTTGCTTGCAGGCGCAGGTAGTGGCAAGACTACGGTGCTGATCCACCGGATCGCCAATTTGATGCGATACGGCTGCGCCAGCGACAGCAATCTCGTCCCGGACACGGTTACGGAAGATGATGTGGCATTTTTGGAGAATTTTCCGACTATGCCTACGGAGCTTGACCGCCACCGCGCCGACCTTTTGTGTGCTCTTGAGCCGGCTGCGCCCTGGAGCATTATTGCAATTACCTTTACCAACAAGGCTGCCAATGAACTGAAGGATCGGCTTTCCAATATGCTTGGTCCTGAGGCGCAGGATATTTGGGCGATGACCTTTCACAGCGCCTGCTGCCGTATTCTTCGCAGGGATATTGACCGGTTGGGATATGACCGCAGCTTTACCATTTATGACACCTCCGATTCCGAGCGGATCATGAAGGATGTCATCAAGGATATGGGGCTGGATGATAAGACCTTTCCGCCCAGATATGTGCTGAGTATCATCAGCAAGGAAAAGGATAAGATGGTTACGCCTGACCAGTTGATGGAGCGGGCTGAAGCGCAGAAAGACCAAAAATTCCTGCATATCGCCAAGGCGTATAAGAAATATCAAACCCGGTTAAAGGACAATAATGCGGTGGATTTTGACGATATTATCGCCTTAACTGTCCGGCTGCTGCAGGAGCACGAGGATGTGCGCAGGTATTACCAAAAGAAGTTCCGCTATGTACTGGTAGACGAGTATCAGGACACCAACCATATGCAGTTTTTGCTCACAGGTCTGCTTTCCGGCGGTTATGAGAATATCTGCGTTGTGGGCGACGATGACCAAAGTATTTACCGTTTCCGCGGCGCGACCATAGCCAATATTTTGGATTTTGAAAAGCAATACCGTGGCGCCCGTACCATTCGTTTGGAGCAGAATTACCGCTCCACCCAGTCCATTTTGAACGGAGCCAATGCGGTGATTGCCCACAACCTTGGCCGTAAGGGCAAGCGGCTGTGGACTGCCAACGGCGCAGGCTCGCCGATTACGGTATACGAGGCAGGGGACGAGGGAGCTGAGGCGAATTTTGTAGCCGGTCAGATCTTCTCCGGCTCTAAGGGCAAAAATTTCAAGGATTATGCGATTCTGTACCGCACCAACGCCCAATCCAACGCTTTGGAATATGCGATGAAACGCAACGGCATTCCGTACCGGATCATCGGCGGCACCCGGTTCTTTGACCGGGCTGAAATCAAGGATATGCTGTCGTATCTGTGCGTGATCCATAACCGCGCCGATGATCTGCGGTTAAAGCGGATCGTCAACAATCCACCCAGAGGCTTGGGCGACAAATCCATCGAAACAGCGGAGCGTATGGCAGCGGCGGAGCAGATTCCGCTGTACAATGTGCTGTGCGATCCCTATTCCTATGCTTCCTTGGAGAAGCCTGCCCAGAAGATGCTGCAATTTGTCAGTATGATCGAAGGGTTGCAGGAGCTTTTGGACAACGGTATGTCCCTGCCGGACTTTTACGAGGAACTGATGATCCGCACCGGCTATGCGGATATGCTGAAAGCCAAGGAAACGGAAGAGAATATTACCCGTCTTGAGAATATCCGAGAACTGAAATCCAGCATTTTGACCTATGTGGAAAATGCGGAAACCCCGACTTTGGCAGGATTTTTAGAAGAAATTTCCCTGTACACGGATATTGAGCAGTATAATGAAAACGACGATGCGGTTGTGATGATGACAATGCACTCCAGCAAGGGTTTGGAGTTTCCTCACGTATTCCTTGTGGGCTTCGAGGACGGCCTGTTCCCCGGTAGCCGCAGTATTGGCGATCAGGAGGAGATGGAAGAGGAGCGGCGGCTTTGCTATGTGGCGATCACCCGCGCTAAGCAGACGCTGACCATCTCCCACGCAAGGCAGAGAATGCTCTACGGCCGGACTGCTGCCGGCATTCCCTCCAGATTCCTGCGGGAGCTGCCGGAATCGGAGATCGTCCGTAAGGGGCAGACAGCCCCCAGGACCAGCTGTTTTGACAGCGGCTATTCCGGTTGGGATAAGCCAAGTTATACCTACACAAAGCCCGCTGCGAAGCCCACATACAAGCCGGCTGCGGCAGCTGCGCCCAAGTCGGTTACATTGGAGCTGAATAAGGGCGATATGGTGCAGCATACGGCTTTCGGCAAGGGTATGGTGCTGTCGGTGATGAAAATGGGCGGCGATGCGCTGCTGGAGATTGCTTTTGATCAGATTGGAACAAAGAAGCTGATGGCAAAAACCGCATCTGTCCATATGAAAAAGCTGTAATTTTCCTTATATTCAGGCATAAAATCACCAGAGGGGTTGATTTTATGCGGCATCGTTTACGCAGATTGTTTCGCTTTATATGTTTGATCGTTGTGATTGCAGTGGCGCTGTTTACGCTGTTTCGCATCAGGTACCGGGATGTGATCCGCACATTGGCTCAGACGCAGGTGCGCAATTCCACCTCGGATCTGATCAATGACGCCATCGACGGCCACATCGAATCCGGAAACATTCTCTACGAACGGATCGTGTATTTTGAGAAGGATCTGGAGGGCAGGATCACCGCGCTCAAGACCAATATGAGCGAGGTCAACCGGCTGAAAACGGACATATTAAGCCTGATCAACGACGAAATTTTGGCGTTGGATACCAGTGATATCGGTATTCCTTTGGGCAGCCTGTTCTTTTCGGAATTGCTGTCCGGTCGCGGACCGACCATACCGGTGCATATTTTGTCGATCCGCAATTCCGATGCCACCTTCCACAGCAAATTTATCGAGGCCGGCATCAATCAGACCTTGCAACAGCTGACGATGGACATCAGCGTTGATGTTGCGATTTTGGTGCTGGGCGATACAGAAATTTTCACAGTTTCCAGCCAGGTGGTGGTGGCAGAAACCATCATCGTCGGGCAGGTACCGGATACATTCTTCCAAACAGGAGGAGCTTATGGAGATCAAAAAGAGAATTGAAGAACTGACGAAGATCCTAAATGATGCGAACTATCGCTATTATGTGATGGACGATCCCGTGATGCTGGACTTTGAATACGATCATTTGCTGCGGGAATTAGAGGATCTGGAGAAGGCAAATCCCCAGTTTGCGCTTGAAAATTCGCCGACCAAGCGTGTCGGCGGTGAGGCGCTGAGCAAATTTGAAAAGCATACCCATCCCGTGCCTCTGATGAGCCTGCAGGATGTGTTTTCCACCGAGGAATTGCTGGAGTTTTTGAACAAAACCCTGGAAAGCTATCCGGATACAAAATTCTCCGTTGAGCCTAAGGTGGATGGACTTTCCGTAGCGCTGGAATATGAGAACGGTATTTTCGTCCGGGGCGCAACCCGTGGCGACGGCACTGTGGGTGAGGATGTAACAGAAAACCTAAAAACCATTCGCTCCATTCCGATGACCTTGGAGGGCGCGCCTGCGCGGCTGATCGTTCGGGGCGAAGTGTTTATGCCTAAAAAGAGCTTTGCGCTCTTAAACGAGCAGCAGGAGCGCGACGGCAAGCCTCTGTTTGCCAATCCCCGGAATGCTGCGGCAGGCTCGTTGCGACAGCTGGATCCCAAGGTCGCAGCCAGCCGTATGCTGGATATTTATATCTTCAACGTGCAGCTAGCCGAGGGCGTGGAGTTTGAAAATCACGCCCAGTCTTTGGAATTTTTGCAAAAACTGAAATTTAAGGTGATTCCCTTTGCAACTCTGAGCAACGCTGATGCCATCGTGGATCATGTGATGTCCATTAACGAAAATCGGGAAAGCCTGACCTGCGACATTGACGGCGCAGTTATTAAGGTGGACGATGTAGCCCAGCGGCAGAAGATGGGCACCACCGCAAAGTTCCCCAAATGGGCTGTGGCCTACAAATATCCCCCGGAGATCAAGCCTACCGTGGTGGAGGACATCATCGTCCAGGTGGGCAGAACCGGTGTGCTGACGCCCAAGGCTGTGGTGCGCCCTGTTCGTCTTGCCGGCACGACCGTAACCAATGCAACCTTGCACAACCAGGATTTTATCACCGAACGGGACATTCGTATCGGTGATACGGTACAGATCCGCAAGGCAGGTGAGATCATTCCGGAGATTTTGGAAGTGGATTTTTCCAAACGTCCGGAGGGGACAAGACCTTATGTTTTGCCTTGTGCCTGCCCTGTCTGCGGCGCACCTACCCAAAAGGATGAGGACGGCGCATTTACCCGCTGCACCGGCGCGGAATGTCCTGCTCAGCTGAGCCGGAATATTGCCCACTTTGTCAGCCGGGATGCCATGGATATTGAGGGTTTAGGCAGCTCCATCGTTGATACGCTGATCGAAAAGGGTTTCATTAAATCCCCGGCAGATATTTATTATCTGACCTTGGAGCAGATGAAGAGCCTGTGGCAAAAGGGCGATACGGCAGCGAAAAAGCTGCTTGCCGCCATTGAAGAAAGCAAAGATCGGGATGTGAGCCGGCTGATCTATGCCCTGGGAATTCGCCAGGTAGGCGCAAAGACCGGCAAGGTGCTGGCAACCCAGTTTGGCGATCTGGATTCTCTGATGCTCGCATCTGCGCAGGAGCTGACGGATGTTCCGGATGTTGGCGAGGTTACTGCCAAGAGCATCAGCGACTGGTTTTCTCAGCCCCAATCCCGCCATATGGTTGAACGGCTTCGGGATGCCGGCGTGAATTTTGAAAGCAAGCGAACCTTGACGGATACCCGCTTTGCCGGTATGACCTTTGTGCTTACCGGCGCGCTGACGCAGTTTACCCGAGACGAAGCCACAGAGAAAATTGAGCTGTACGGCGGTAAGGTCTCCGGTTCGGTATCAAAAAAGACCACCTATGTGGTGGTGGGTGAAAACGCCGGCTCCAAGGAGCGCAAGGCAAGAGAATTGGAGATCCCAATCTTAACAGAAGAACAGTTGTTAGAAATGATGCAATAATAAAAAGCCCTCCGGGAATCCGGAGGGCTTTTGCATTTACAGAGAGAAATCGTCATGATCGTATTTTTCAAAATCAGGGGCTTTCGCTTTCAGAGGGACGCGCTTGATGGGATCGTAGCGGAATTTGCGGCATTTACCGCTGGTAACAACGCCTTTCTTTGCGCATAAAATTTGCTGGCTTTCCAGCTTTGCACCAAAGGCGCAATAGTCGCAGGAACGCTCAATTTTCTTCTTAAACAGCATAAAATCCCTCCTTTGTGGCACTATTATACACCTACCGACAGGAAATTGCTACTGTTTTTTGCTTTTTATGCAGAAATTTTAAGCAGAGTATGATTGCGGCTGCCGGAATAAACCAAAAAATCACCGATATGACCTGCCATTGCTCCCGAGGAAAGATTGCATATTGCAGCGTGATCGCTAAAAGAACGCTGAATATGACCTGCAGGATTTTTCCAATAAAATAAGTCTTTAGGGCCAAACCGTTGCAGACAGATACGGTTTGCATTGAAACGCAAAGACTGCCGAAAGCCAGCATACCGGAGCTTAGAATGAAGCGAAGCCCTTCGTTGCGAATACTACCCAATTCCAGGCAGCCGTTGGATAGTTCCAGTGTACCAATGATGCAAACCTTTAGCGGTGTAGGCAGCAGCCATAGCAGCCACCGCTGCAGGAACGCAATGATGATCCGGAAGAGAATGATCCATCCGCAAACGGACGCCATTATGCGCAAACTGCGCTGTAATGCATCTGGTAGGGAGCTCTGTTTACGGGGGCGCAGCGTCGCAGTATCCCTTGTTTTGTTTGGCAGCAGCATACCCACGAATATGGCAGAGAGGATATGGATACCCCATAGTCCCCAGGCGGTAAAGGGTGTGCTGAACTTATCTGCTATGACGCCGAATAGAAATGCCGGGCCTGCCAGGTTGCAGAAGGCCAACATTCTCTGGGCATCTAACTTGCGCATTGAGCCGTCCTGATACGCGCTGACGATACAGCCTGCGCCTGCAGGATAGCCCCCAAGGGCACCCACGATGAATAGAGATTCTGCGCCCCGGGGAATTCCGCAAAGCTTGCCGATTGGGCGTAAAAAGCCTGCTTTTTCGCCAATCAACGATGATGTCAGCAGGATAGACAGCACGAAAAATGGCAGCAGCGACGGAATGATGGTGGAAATACAAAGGGATAATCCTTCAGCTGCGCCCAATATTGCTGTTTTTGTGTCTAATATCAGAACCAACAGAGCCAAAGCCGATAAAATGCCTGTCCATAATTTTCTTCTCATTTTGTTTCACCTCAAAAGAATCTATGTCCATAAGCGCAAAAACATCACAGCTTGTTCATAAGCTTTCCTAAAGGAGGAGGACAGATGGATAAGCATTTATTAGAGCGAATTGCAGGTGCGGCAGACCTTGCAGATGAGCCGATCCCCGGTTTGCCCTTGGTGGAGATTGCCGGAGACCGGCGTGTTTTGATCGAGCATCATCAAGGCGTTACCCAGTATGGAAGATGTAGAATTTGCGTCCGGGTAAAATACGGCGCTGTCGTAATTTCCGGTACACGGCTGGAGCTGTCGCGTATGACCGGACAGCAGCTGATCATTACCGGCAGGATCGAAAGCGTACAGCTGGAAAGGGGCGGAAAATGATGGATCTGTGGAGATCTTTGAACGGAATGGTACAGCTGGAGCTGACCAGCGCGGATCCTGCGGCTGCTATATCACAGATCAACAGCGCCGGCATTGTGATCCATAACGCAAACCGGGAGGATGATGACATCGTAACCCGTTTTGCCGTCCGGCGGCAGGACTATAAAAGACTAAGGGCGTTGGCAAGGAAAAGAGGCTACGATCTGCGCCTTTCCCGTCGCAGCGGCATATACTGGCTTGGAAGGAAATTTCTCCACAGACCGGTGCTGATTGCGGGGATTTTTCTCTTTTTGCTGCTGGCAATGTACCTGCCAACACGGGTGTTTTTTATTGAGATCGAGGGAAACATTACCATACCAACGCGACTGATCTTGGAAAAATGTCAACAATGCGGCATTTCCTTTGGCGTATCCAGACGGGAAGTAAGAAGCGAAAAAATGAAAAATGCGCTTTTGGAGGCGATTCCGGAACTGCAATGGGCTGGCATTAACACCTCCGGTTGCACCGCCACGATTACCGTCCGGGAACGGACACAGACGGAACAACCGCAGACAGATACCGGTGTCAGCAGTATCGTCGCAATCCGGGACGGGGTGATTACGGAATGTACCGCCACCCGTGGGAATCAAATCTGCAAGGTCGGCCAGGCGGTAACGGCAGGGGAGGTGCTGATCTCCGGCTATACCGATTGCGGGATCTGCATTCAGGCTACCAATGCGCAGGGAGAGGTTTACGCCGCCACAAACCGAACATTATCGGCTGTTACACCGCTGAATTGGCAATCTAAGGCCCAAAAAACCGTTACGCAGAAAAAATATTCCGTAATTATCGGAAAAAAACGGATAAATTTCTACAAAGGTAGTGGAATTTCAGGTGCGACTTGTGATAAAATGTACGAGGAAAGCTATGTAACCCTGCCCGGCGGCTTTCGGCTGCCCATTATCGTGTTAACTGAAATATGGACATACTACGAAGAAAGCGCGGTTACATCGTCCCAACCGGAGCTGCCGAAGTTTGCCGACAGGTATCTTCTGGAGCAGATGATCGCCGGCAAGATCGTCAGCCGTATCGAAACCGGTACTGTAGAGGACAGCGTGTATAGATTCCAAGGAAATTATGCCTGCACCGAGATGATCGGTCAGGTGAGAAGTGAGGAGACCGTAAAACCTTATGATGAACACGATTGAACGGGTTGTAAATGCGGAACGGGTAGAAGACCTGATCGCCGTATTTGGCTCTTTTGATGAGAATATTAAGCGGATCGAGGAGGCGTTGGGTGTTTCCATCGTCAACCGGGGTACGGAATTAAAGGTAACCGGTGATGCGGAGGCTGCCGATAAGGCCGCCCGCGCCCTTGAGGGGCTGCTTTCCCTGGCTGCAAAGGGTGAGATCATTGATGAGCAGCGTGTGCGCTATCTGATCACTTTGGTGCAGGAGGGTAATGATGCCCTTGTGTCCAAAATGGCAAAGGATGTGGTCTGCATTACCGCCAAGGGCAAGCCCATCAAGGCAAAGACCGTCGGACAGCAGGACTATATGAAAGCCATTCAAAATAACACCGTTACCATCGGCGTTGGCCCTGCCGGTACCGGTAAGACCTATTTGGCAGTTGCGGCTGCGGTTGCTGCGTTCCGGGAGCGGACGGTCAACCGCATCATTTTGACAAGACCTGCGGTTGAGGCGGGTGAGCGGCTTGGCTTCCTGCCCGGCGATCTGCAGAATAAGGTCGATCCCTATCTTCGTCCTTTGTATGATGCGCTGTATGATATGCTGGGGGCGGAAACCTTCCAAAAGTACCAGGAGCGGGGCTCTATCGAGGTTGCGCCGCTGGCGTATATGCGTGGTCGCACCCTGGACGACAGCTTCATCATTCTTGACGAAGCACAGAACACTACCCGGGAGCAGATGAAGATGTTCTTAACCCGTTTGGGCTTTGGCTCAAAGATCGTCATTACCGGCGATGTAACCCAAATCGACCTGCCGGACGATAAGGTTTCCGGCCTGAAGGATGCTGTCCGTGTTTTGGAGGGCGTTAAGGATATTGCGGTATGCACGCTGACCTCTGCGGATGTGGTCCGCCACGCGCTGGTGCAGCAGATCATCAATGCCTACGAAAAGGCTGCAAAGAAGAAAGAAGAACAAAAGAGCGTCCAAAGCTATACCGGACGCTACCAGAGGAAGAAATAATATGGGTACAAAGATCAATATTACCTTTTCCGTTTTCACCGTGAAGCAGCCACTGGTTGCAGCGGTGATCAAGAAGTGCATCGAAACCACATTGGCAGCAGAGGCTGTTACTGCGCCCTGTGAGATCAATGTGCTGGTTACCAATGATAAAGGCATTCACGCCGTCAATAAAGCCAGTCGGGACATTGACCGTCCTACAGATGTGCTGAGCTTTCCAATGTTTACCCTAACACCCGGTCAGCCCCCGGAGGACTGGACGGAATACTTAGACCCGGAAACCGGGCTTTGTCCCTTAGGCGATATGTGCATCAGCTTAGAGCGGGCAACCGCGCAGGCAAAGGAATTCGGACACAGCGCCCGTCGGGAAGTGGGTTATTTGACCATTCATTCTGTACTGCACCTGCTGGGCTACGACCATTTGGATGAAGGCGAGCAGAAGAAACAGATGCGCGCCCGGGAAGAGACAATCGCCGCAATGATCCCCGGAATGAAACGAGATTGATAGGAGATTCACATATGAAAACAAAAACCGCTATGATCACCATTGCCGGTCGTCCCAATGTGGGCAAGTCCACCCTGACCAATTATCTGGTGGGGGAGAAGATCGCAATCGTGTCCAACAAGCCCCAGACCACCCGTAACCGGATTTGCGGTGTGCTGACAAGAGAAGATACCCAGTTTGTGTTTGTGGACACTCCGGGCTATCATAAGGCTCGTACCAAGCTCGGTGATTATATGGTCAATGTGGCGCGTGAATCCATTTCTGATGTGGACTTAACGATCCTCGTGGTCGAACCCATTGCATCTATCGGCCCTCAGGAAGAGGGGCTGTTGGAGCGGATCAAGGGCAGCAACTGTCCTGCGGTGCTGGCCATCAACAAGATCGACACGGTGGAAAAGGATAAGCTGCTGGAAGTCATTGATGTCTATTCCAAGGCTGCTGATTTTGCCGCCATTATTCCTATCTGCGCCAAGAGCGGCGACGGTGTGGATGCTCTGCTGGATATTTGCGGCAAGTACGCGGTGGAAAGCCCGTTCCTGTTCCCGGAGGATATGACCACCGACCAGCCGGAGCGGCAGGTGATGGCGGAGATCATTCGGGAAAAGCTGCTGTGGTGTTTGGATCGGGAGATCCCCCACGGTACGGCGGTAGAAATTACCACCTTTTCTGAGCGGGATAACGGAATCATCGACATTGATGCCACCATTTACTGCGAAAAGGCCAGCCATAAGGGCATTATCATCGGCAAGCAAGGCGCAATGCTGAAGAAAATTTCCACAATGGCGCGCAACGACTGCGAGAAATTTATGGGCACCAAGGTATACTTGACCACTTGGGTCAAGGTGAAGGAAAACTGGAGAGACAGTGATTTCCTGGTGCGAAATTTTGGCTACAGCGAATAATTACCAGTTTGATTTTCGTCTTTCCTGCAAAGGCTATTGATGGAGGGATGAAAATGAATGCTGCGGATTATTGGAGTATCTTTATGGAGACCGGCGCTCCCGAGGCGTATATTGCCTACACACGGGCGCTGAAGATGGAGGAAAGCAATGTATTTGACAACCCAGGGACTGGTGCTGAGGGTCACAGATTACAATGACCACGACGCGCTTTTAACATTGCTGACGCCCAACTACGGCAAGCTGACGGTGAAAGCCAGAGGTCTGCGGCGGCGTAACAGCCCATTGATTGCGCCCTGTCAGCTGCTGGCGTTTGGCGAATATACGCTGTTTGAATACAAAGGAATGTACACCATCAATGAAGCGGTTTCTGTGGAGCTGTTTCAAGCCCTGCGGCGGGATATTACAAAGCTCTCCCTGGGAACTTACTTCTGCCAGGTTGCCGAGGTGCTTTCCCAGGAGGATCTGCCAAATCCGGAGCTTTTAAGTCTTACACTAAACTGTCTGCATATCATATCTGCCAGTGAAATTCCGGAGAATAAGGTAAAGGCTGTGTTTGAGCTTCGAGCCGCCTGCCTTGCCGGTTATATGCCGGAGCTTTCCGGCTGCCATATATGCGGCAGTGAAACACCGGATAGATTTGATATTTCTGCAGGCCGTCTGGAGTGCGGCAGCTGCCGCGCTATGGATTCCGGCGGTTTGCGCTTGCCGGTGAATCCGGGCATCGTGGAAGCTATGCGCTACATTTCCTTTTGTGATCCCAAAAAGCTGTTTGCATTTCAGCTTGGCGATGAAAATATGGATCAGCTTTCCCATTTGACGGAAGCATACTTAACCACCCAGTTGGAGCGAGGTTTCTCCACGCTGGATTTTTACAAATCACTTTACATTTAGGAGTTCGTAATGTCTGAATTATACGATAGATCCTTAATAAAGCTGGAGCTGGATCAGATTTTGCAGCAGCTTTCCGCCTGCGCCGGTAGTAGAGCCGGTAAGGAGGCTTGCTTGCAGCTGCGGCCGATATCTGACCTTGCGGAGGTCAAGACACTTCTGGAGCAGACTACCGCTGCTTCGGATATCTGCACGCGCAAGGGAAATCCCAGCTTTTCCGGTGTTACGGATGTGTCCGCATCCTTGGAGCGGGCTGACCGGGGCGGTTGCTTGCAGCCCTCTGAACTGCTGCAGATCGCTGCGGTTCTGCGCTGCGCAAGAAATATGAAAAGCTTCGCCGACGATGATGACAAGGCGACCATTTTAGATCCGCTGTTCCAATCGCTGACCGCCAATAAATATCTGGAGGACCGGATCAGCGGCGCCATCCTTTCAGAAGAAGAAATTGCGGATAATGCCAGCCCGGCGCTGTCGGATATTCGCCGCCATATGCGTATCGAGTCCGGCAAGATCAAGGACGGCTTGCAGAAGCTGATCTCTTCGCCGGCGTATTCCAAATATCTGCGCGAGCCCATTATTACCATTCGGCAGGGGCGGTATGTAGTTCCCGTCAAGAGCGAACACCGGGCAGATGTTCCCGGCTTGGTGCACGATGTATCTGCTACCGGCTCTACATATTTCGTAGAGCCTATGTCCGCTGTTAATGCCAATAATGCGCTTCGCGATCTGGAATTTAAGGAGAAGAAAGAGATCGAGCGGATCCTTGCCGAGCTTTCTGCTGAGGCTGCAGCTCACCGGGAGGATATTGGGCTGAATGTAACACTTTTGGTGCAGCTGGATGTGATCTTTGCCAAGGCAAAGCTGGCTTACCGGATGCGGGCTTGGGAGCCTGAGATGAACGATCAGGGTATCGTGGAGCTGCGTAATGCCCGGCATCCGTTGATCGATCCTAAAACGGTTGTGCCTATTTCCGTACAGCTGGGCAAGGATTTTGATACGATGATCATCACCGGCCCCAATACCGGCGGCAAGACGGTTACTCTCAAGACCATTGGCCTGTTGACGTTGATGGCAGAGTGCGGTCTGCATATCCCGGCAGGGGATGGCAGCCAACTGTCTACCTTTAACGCCATTCTTGCGGACATCGGTGATGAACAATCTATTGCTCAAAGCCTGTCCACATTCTCCAGCCATATGCGTACTATTGTCGACATTGTGGATGAATGCGATGACAAAACCCTGGTGCTGTTTGATGAGCTTGGAGCAGGTACCGATCCTGCTGAGGGCGCAGCTTTAGCGATTGCTTTGATCGAATTTTGCCGCAAGATGGGCAGCCGCGTTGTGGCTACCACCCACTATGCGGAGCTGAAACTGTACGCCATGCGTACCAGGGGTGTCATTAACGCCTCCTGCGAGTTCAATGTGGAAACCCTGCAGCCCACCTACAAGCTGCTGATCGGCATACCGGGTAAATCCAATGCCTTTGCCATTTCCCGCAAGCTGGGACTGTCTGAGGCGATCCTGAAGGAAGCGGATGACCTTGTTGGCCAAAGCGACAAGGATTTTGAGGATGTACTTTCTCAGCTGGAAACCCAGCGGCAGCAGATGGAGTCTGCCCGTATGGAAGCGGAACGGCTGCGTGCGGAAACAGAAAAGATCAAGCACCAGAGCGAGGAATACACCGCTCAGCTGCAAAAGGAAAAAGAAAGGGCATTCGAAGCAGCTCGCCGTGAGGCGCAGCAGCTCATTGATGATGCCCGTTCTATGGCCAACAGAACTGCCGATGAACTGAAAGAACTGCGCAAGCAGCTGGAGAGCGGCGATGCCACCGGCATCAATCAAAAGCAGACCGAGCTGCGCAGAGATCTTAACGAGGCAGAAAGCAAGATTCGCGCCGGTCAGCAGCAGGTCAAACGCCCTGAGCCTACCCGGGCTGTGATGGTTGGCGATACGGTTGAACTGCTGAAATTGGGCACAAAGGCCAGCGTGATCGCAATCAACAAGGATGGCACATATCTGCTGCAGGCAGGTATTTTGAAGATGTCTGCCAAGCCGGACGAGGTGTATCTATTGGAGGTTGAAAACCCCTACAAGACCAAGGGCGGCAGACCGCAGCACTCCGGTCGAGAGATGAAAATGGCGGCTATGAGTCCGGAAATTGATCTTCGAGGTATGGACAGTATCGAAGCTATCGGCGTACTTGGAAGATATTTGGACGAGGCTATGCGCTCCAATCTTCCCTCGGTTCGGATCATCCACGGCAAGGGAACAGGAACGCTCCGCGCTGCTGTCCAACAGGAGCTAAAAAAGACAAAATTTGTTAAAAACTTCCGTTTAGGCATCTATGGTGAGGGTGAAGATGGCGTAACAATCGCAGAATTTCGCTAACTTTCTCCGGTAAAATTCACAGAATTTCGAAAGGGTGTTGACTTTTTCGTTATATTTGTTATCATAGTATTCGGTTGATCTTGCGTCCACATAGCAAGAACAGTAAGGAGAGTGTACTATGTTTAACAAGGAAACCGTTGTGCGCTGCGAATCCGGCCTGCATAACAGACAGGCTACATACTTTGTGCAGAAGGCTAACGAGTTTGAAAGCAGTATTTGGCTGGAATCCGGTAGCCGGAAGATGAATGCCAAGAGCTTGCTGGGCATTATGTCTATGGGCATCGTAACCGGAGCTGCCGTAACGCTGTCTGCGGACGGATCCGATGCAGAGGCGGCTGTAAACGCGCTGGAGAATATGCTTCAGCATGACGTATACTGATTACCACTGTGTGAAAACCGCCTCAATGCGAACAAGCATTGGGGCGGCGCTTTTTTTGGGGTGTATTATGACCATCGATCAACTGAAAGAAAAGGCAAGAAGCCTGCCATTGGCGCCCGGCGTTTATATAATGCGGGACAAGGCGGATAAAGTGATATATGTGGGCAAGGCGAAGAAACTGAAAAACCGCGTCAGCCAGTATTTTCAGGATACAGCCTCCCATTCGCCAAAGACGCGGATTATGGTGTCGAAAATTGACCATTTTGATGTGATCATCGCGGCATCTGAGTTTGAGGCGCTGGTGCTGGAATGTTCGCTGATCAAGCGGTATATGCCCAAATACAATATCCTTTTGAAGGATGATAAGGGCTATCCGTACCTGCGTATGAATATGAAGGATGTCTATCCAAGACTGACGATGGTCAGCAAGCTGTCCAATGATGGTGCCGGCTATTTTGGTCCTTATGGCAGCCGCAGCGTTACGCAGAATGTGCTGGAAGCGATCTGCACAACATTGAAATTGCCAAGTTGCAGCCGGGAATTCCCCCGGGATATTGGCAAGGACCGTCCTTGCCTGAATTATCATATGAATCAATGCGCCGGCTGGTGTCAGCCGGGTAAAACCCAGGAGCAGTACCGAAAGACCATGGAGCAGGCAAGGCAGCTCCTTTTGGGCAATTACAAAACCGTAGCCGATGATATTCGCAAGCAAATGCTGGAAGCTTCGGAGAATTTGGAATTTGAACGGGCTGCATCGCTGCGGGATCGGCTGAATGCCGTAGAGCATCTGGGACAGAAACAGACGGTTATTGCCGGCGCGCTGGCGGATACTGATGTGATCGGCTATGCCGAGAATGAGAGCAAGGCCTGCTTTGCTGTGCTGCATTTTCGCGGCGGCAACCTGCTGGATAAGGACTACGAGGTGTTTTCCGCTCCGGACGATAAGGAAGCTGCGGTATCCAGCTTGATCAAGCAGTATTATCTCAGCCGTGGCGTTGCGCCGAAGCGGGTATTTTTGCCCTTTTGCATTGAGGATGGCGATTTGTTTGCGCAGTTCTTGCAGCAGCAATTTGGCTCTGCAACACGATTGATGATACCCCAGCGGGGTGAAAATCTGCGGCTTGTGGAGCTTGCAAACAAAAATGCTCTCGAGGAGGCAAACCGGGTTACCGGTAAGGAAGAGCGGGTTTCCGCCACCTTGGCGCTGCTTGGCAAGATGCTGAATATGGCGCCGCCTACCAGAATTGAATCCTTTGATATCTCCAATATTTCCGGCACAGACATCGTCGCCAGTATGGTGGTGTTTCAGGACGGAAAGCCGAAAAGCGCAGATTATAAGCGTTTTAAGCTGGAGGGTATGGAGGATCAGGACGATTATGGTGCTATGCGCCAGGTGATCGCGCGCCGATTTGCCCATTATAAGGCAGGGGATAAGGGCTTTGATGTTGCCCCGGATCTGCTGCTGATCGATGGCGGCGTGAACCACGCCAATGTGGCCGTAGACGCCCTCAGAGAGCTTGATCTTAGCTTTCCGGTATTCGGTATGGTCAAGGATGATCGCCACCGCACACGGGCTCTGGTAACCCCGGAAGGGGAGGAGATCTCCATCAGCAATAATACGGCGGTATTCGCGCTGATCGGCAATATTCAGGAGCACACCCATAATTTTGCCATTCGCTATCATCGTCAGCTGCGCAGCAAACGACTGCACTATTCCCAGCTGGACGGTATTACCGGAATTGGCGCAAAACGCAAGCAGCTGCTACTGAAAACCTTCAAATCCCTGACCAATATCGGTAAGGCCAGCATAGAGGAACTGGAGCGGATCCTGCCAAGAGATGCTGCTGCGGCTGTATATCAACATTTTCATCCGGAAGGAGATGCTTAAAATGCGTGTAATTACGGGAAAAGCCCGGGGCGTACAACTGAAAACCCCGGAAGGACTCCATACCCGTCCTACCTCTGATCGGGTGAAGGAAGCGCTTTTTAGCATCATTCAGTTTGATGTTCCCGGTATGCGGGTACTGGATCTGTTTGGCGGCACCGGTCAGCTAGGCATTGAGGCCCTCAGCCGGGACGCAAAAAGCGCGGTGTTCGTGGATGCTGATGACAAGGCCTGTAATTTGATTCGGGAAAACCTGCGCCGCTGCAAGCTTTCTGAGGATGCGCAGGTGGTCAGAAGCGACTATCTGGACTATCTGTCACGTTGCCGGCAAAAGTTTGATCTGATATTCTTAGATCCGCCGTATGCAGAAGTTTTTTTAGAAAATGCATTAAAAAAGATAACGGAAATTGACATTTTGGAATCTGGTGGTATAATAGTAGCGGAACGCCCTGTTGGGAAGGCGCTTTTATGCGAATTTTCCGGCTATTCCCGTTCCAAAGACTACAAATACGGTCAAACCTTACTTACCCTTTACCGAAAGGACTAGGATATGAAAATCGCCATCTATCCGGGCAGCTTCGATCCGGTAACCAGCGGACATTTGAATATTATCCGCAGAGCGGCGAATATCTTTGACCGACTGATCGTTTGCGTAATGGTCAATGCCGGCAAAGATCCTATGTTCTCTCAGCAGGAACGGGTGGATATGATCCGTAAGGTTACGGCTGATATTGCCAATGTTGAGGTCGACAGCTCCAACGAGCTTTTGGCAGACTATGCCAGACGCAAAGGCGGCTGCGTGATCGTCAAAGGCCTGCGCGCAGGCTCAGACTTTGAAAATGAATTTCAAATGTCGCTGATCAACCATAAGATCAATCCAAATTTGGATACCATGTTTCTTACGGCTGAACACCAATATATGTATCTAAGCTCCAGTACAGTGAAGGAGCTGGCGGCCTACGATGTGGACCTGTCGGACTTTCTGCCGGAGCAGATTATAGATGATTTCAAAAAACGTGTATCTACCATACATCAAGGAGGAAATAGAAAATGAACGAGCAGCACATTGAAGATATCATCAGTGCCCTGTATACCCTGGTGGAGGATGCCCGCGCACTGCCCCTGGGTGCAGACAAGTGCATTCTGGAGCGTGATAAGGTTCTGGATATGCTGGACGAGATCATCGCCCAGATGCCTGCAGAGCTGAAGCAGTCCCGCGCTATTGTGGAGTCCCGTAACGAGCTGATCGGCCAGGCTCGCCGTGAGGCTGAGAACATTGTCCGTGATGCGCAGCAGAAGGCTGAGGAACTGGTTTCTGAGCAGGCTATCTACCTGGAGGCAAAGCGTCAGTGCCAGGAGCTGGTTGAGGCAACTCAGGTCCGCATCGAGCAGCTGAAGCAGGCAAGCAACGCCTATATGGACGATGCTCTGCGCGCTACTGAGGATTCTATCGCACAGTCCCTGGCAGAGGTTCGCGAAACCCGCGCCCGTTTCCAGGCTCTGACTGAGAGCAAGACCGCTGACGAAGAGTAATAATCCTGAAATTTTAAAGACAGCTCAAACTGAAAAGTTGAGCTGTCTTTTTCAAAGCATCTGTATCTAGGAGGTACTATATGAACTATTTGGAGCGCTATCAGTTTTGGTGCGATGCGCAGTTGTCCGAAGATGAGCTGGCAGAACTGGCGCAGCTGAAGGGAAATGAGGATGAGCTGAAGGGACGCTTTGGCAGCGATCTGCAGTTTGGCACTGCCGGTATGCGTGGTATTATGGGCGTTGGAAGCAACCGTCTGAATCGGTACACTGTCCGTAGAGCTGCGCAGGGCATGGCTGCCTGGCTTAGTGGAACAGATCTGCCCCAAAAAGCGGCGATCGGTTATGATTCCCGACATAATTCTGAACTTTTTGCCAAGATTTGCGCTGTTGCATTTGCGGAATCCGGAATCGCGGTTTGGCTGTATGACCGGCTGGCACCTACGCCGATGCTCAGCTACGCCGTTCGGGAATTGGGTTGCGGTTGCGGCATTGTTATTTCCGCCAGCCATAACGCCGGCGCGTATAACGGCGTAAAATGCTATGGCCCTGATGGTTGTCAAATGACCGATGAACCTGCGGCTGTGGTTACGGATATGATCAGCAAGGTTCCGTTCTTCGTGCCGGAGAAAAAGAGCTTTGATGACTATATGAACGACGGTTTGATCCACTATATCGGCCAGGACGTTTGGGAAAGCTACTACAAAACGGTACTTCGTGAGGCTGTGGATCCGGAAATGATCCGCTCTGCCGGTCTGAATATTGTATATACGCCGCTGTGCGGTACCGGTAACGAGCCTGTGCGTGAGGTTTTGGGACGGCTGGGCGTGAATATCACTGTTGTGGGTTGTCAGGAGAAGCCGGATGGCGACTTTAAGACCTGCGAATATCCCAACCCGGAAACCGACGCTGCGCTGAATGAAAGCTACAAGGTTGCAAAAACTGCGCCCTGTGATGTGATTCTGGGTACGGATCCGGATGCTGACAGAGTGGCGATCGCCGTTCCTGACGGTGATGGTTTCCGTAAGCTTTCCGGTAATGAGCTGGGCTGCGTGCTGCTGGATTACATTCTGAAGGCAAGAACTGCCTGCGGCGATCTTCCCGAGGGGGCAGAAGCTGTGCGTAGTATCGTATCTTCTCCGTTGGCAGATCGGATCGCAGAATACTATGGCATCCAAATGAAGAGCGTTCTCACCGGTTTTAAATATATCGGCGGTGAGATCCTGGAGCTGGAGCAAAAGGATCAAGCGGATCGATTTGTCTTTGGCTTTGAGGAAAGCTGCGGTTATCTGAAGGGCACCTACGCCAGAGATAAGGATGCTGTTGTGGCATCGATGCTGGTGTGTGAGCTTGCAGCATCCCTGAAGAAGGACGGAAAGACCATCTTGGACGCGCTGGAGGCGCTGTACGCCAAGTTCGGTTACTACCTGGCTCACGTTGAGAGCGTGGAACTTACCGGTGCTGATGCTATGGAGAAGGCTGCAAAGATGATGGCAGATCTTCGGGAAAATGTGCCTGCTACCATTGGCGGCGCAAAGGTTACTGCGGTACGGGACTATAAGATCAGCCAGGCAACTGATCTGCAGACCGGTAATACATCGGCCATTGACCTGCCCAAATCCAATGTACTGGAGCTGATCCTTGGTGATCAGGGCAGTGTGATTGCCCGCCCCTCCGGTACTGAGCCGAAGGTGAAGTTCTATTATACAGCGGTCGGAAAGACGGCTGAAGATGCGAAGAAGCTGCTTACAGCTTGCGCCGCGCAAATGGCGCAGTAAAAGATTTGATAACCGGGACGAGAGTCCCGGTTATTTTTTATCCTCCCGGGACATACCTTGTATCGAAAGGGGAGAGAGGATATGGGGAAAAAACATAAAAATCCCGGCAGGACAATATCCGTTCCAGCCGGTGTTGTACTCGGGGTAGTTGCAGGCGTGGCAGTGATGCTGCTAGGAGCGGTTCTGCTGGCATATTTGATTATAAATGAACGCCTTGGTATGGAAGCGATGGGTATCGGCACGGCGGTGATCACAGCGTTATCAACCGCTGCTGGCGCGTGGGTTGCCTGCGCGGTTGTGAAGCAGAAGAAGCTTATGGTGGCAGGTCTGGTTGCCATTGCATTCTTTCTCGTTTTACTTGGGATCACCGCTACGTTTTTTGACGGGTTGTTTGCAGATGTGGGTATTACAGCATTGATGATCCTTGTGGGGGCAGGGTGCTGTTTGTTGGTTACTCTGCGTAAAAAAACCGGGAAAAGTAAGATCAAAATTCCTGCATATCGTTAATTTGCACAAAAAATCACAACGGGTAAGCGACATTTACCCGTTGTGGCAATTTTGCAGGCTTTCTTGCAAAAACTACATTTAGTGTATAAAAAATATAAAGCGCGCAACATCTTGGTGAATCAGCGAAAATGGTACAACATTTGGTAAAATCAGTTCATCTTGTTTACATAACAATGTTAACATAAATATCGGCATAATTGACAAAAATCGTATAAATCAACAAATCATCCTTGCTTTTGCGGTGTTTTTGGAGTATAGTATTGATACACTTTGACTTATAGGGTATCTATGCCCTTTTGCGGTTGGTTTCCGTAATACTCCGGACACATATTGGAGGTTGCGGATCATGCACAAGGACTTTCGTTTTCATCAGCTGATGGAGATTATCAGACATCCTGCATTCTTGCTGTTTTCTTGGGGGAGTGTGGGATTGCTTTTCGGTACCCTGCTTGCTGCGTGCGCAGATACATATTTTCATTCCTGGATGCGCCTGGCTGTATCTGACCGGGTGTCGATCGTTTGTCTGCTTGCCGCGCAGCTGCTGCCTTTTCTAATTGCCGCCTACGCGGTCAATATATCTAAGCTGCGGCTTATGTACGCCGTTTGTAGTATTAAGCTTTTTGCGTTTACCTATATGGGATCTGTTATTGGGATCGCATTTGGCTCAGCCGGTTGGTTGGTTCGACTGCTGTTTCTGTTTTCAGATTTCATCTTGGTGCCATGTCTTTGTTGGTTCTGCTTTCGCAGGACGTTGGACAATAATAGAACAGCAAAACGGGATCTTTTGATCTGCATTGGCATTTGTATCGCAACAGCATTGATCGATTACTTGTTTATTTCGCCGTTCTTGGCGAGGATCATAGATATTTAATGGGAAGGTACGCGTATTCATGTTGGATTTGATTCGGGCTTATGAAAATTACCTGTCCAAGGTAAAACAGGCCTCCGCCAACACAATCGCCTCCTATATGCGGGACATTCGGCAGTTCGCTGAATGGCTGCAGATGGCTGGCGTCAACAACGTGGTGGATGCATCACAACTGAATATCAGCCAGTATCTGACGCACTTGGAAGACGATGGCCGGTCTGCCGCGACGGTATCCCGGAATCTCGCCAGCTTGAAGAATTTCTACAGCTATGTGGTGTCCACCGGCTTCCTGGAAAAGACTCCGGTGATTGATATTCACGTGGAGAGGGGAGAGAAGAAGCTTCCTCAGATCCTCACCGGTCGTGAGATCGAGCTTTTGCTTGCGCAGCCTGCCTGCGTGGATGCTAAGGGCTATCGCGACAAGGCAATGCTGGAGGTTATGTATGCCACCGGTATCCGTGTTACGGAGCTGATCGAGCTGGATGTGGATGATGTAAACCTGGAGCTGGGTATTATTAAATGCTCCGGCGCCCGTAAGTCCAGAGCGATCCCCCTGTATCCCGGCGCTTTGAAAGCCCTTTCCGTTTACCTGAAGGATATTCGCAGCTCCTTGCTGGCAACGCCGGATGAGCCTGCGCTGTTTGTCAATGTCAACGGTCAGCGGATGAGCCGCCAGGGCTTCTGGAAGATCTTGAAGCATTACCAGACCACCGCTAAGATCGACAAAGAGATCACACCCCATATGCTTCGCCACAGCTTTGCAGTGCATTTGCTGGAAAACGGCGCGGATCTCGGCTCTCTGCAGGAGCTGATGGGACATAGCGATATTTCTTCTACACAGCTGTACACACATCTTGTAAATCAGAAGCTGAAATCTGTTTACGAGAAATGCCATCCTAAGGCTTAAAAAACCTGTTGCTCAGTGGCAACAGGTTTTTTATTTTCTTGTTACAGCTTCGCAAATATGTACTGGCGAGATTTGACTATTGATTTATGACGTTAAATTGTGTATAATGACAAAGAAGAAGTTCAAATTCATACACATCTACATTTATGGAGGTATTGAATATGAAGAAACTGATCGCATTACTGGCTGCTTTTGCAATGCTTATTTGCATGTGTGCCTGCCAAAATAAGCAGACGAATACCGATAAGCCCACTGAAGTTACACAGGCTACAACTCAGCCTACTGAGGAGCAACCCACCACAGAGCCTACAGAGCCTGTAGATCCAATGGTTATTGAGATGCAGGAGCTGCTGGGTAAGCTTGGGACTGGTTTGAACAGTTCGCTGATGTCTGTTTATGAAACGCCTGCGGATGTGGATCTTTTCTATCTGTTCTATAGCGGTTTTGCGGATGAATCGCAAAAGCCCACAGAGGAGGAATTGCACCTTCTTGAGAATGCGGGCGCCGGTAAATATTGGCCGGAGATGGATCTGATCCGTCTGCCTGTGGAGAAGATGGATGCTACCCTTACAGAGCTGTTCGGCATTACACTGGAACAGACCAATGGCGTTGGCTTAGAC
The DNA here is from genome assembly GCA_045532855.1 of Faecousia sp. GTDB lineage: Bacteria > Bacillota > Clostridia > Oscillospirales > Oscillospiraceae > Faecousia. The sequence continues at coordinate 18,244 of JAZSGS010000039.1, read as the reverse complement.
AAGCTGATCTATTTGGAGGAAACAAATTGCTATTACACTGCGCATACCGGTATGGAGTATGCGGATATTCGGGTAATTTATGTTGTTGAAGATAGCGGAAATATCGTTGTACACTATAACGAGGCTATAAACGGTTTTTGTAAGGCAACCTTGATTCCTACTGAAAATGGCGGTTATCAAATTTTGTCAAATGTGAGGGAAGAACTCTTATACGGTTAAGAAAAAGAGCGTTGCCCAAAGCAACGCGCTTTCATTATTTAGATTCCGGTCATAGCTGCCAGGACATTGACCTCCATATCCAGGATTCCACGGCACATAGCCAGACCCTCGTCTATGTCCACATCGGTGAAGCTGCCTTCGTTGGTGCAAACCACGCGATTTGTGGCGCCGGAGAGCAGCAATTCCACCGCCAGATAGCCCATTTTTGTGGCATTGACCCGATCACGGCCGGTAGGGGAGCCGCCACGCTGGATATGTCCCAGCACAGTAACCCGGGGATCCAGATCGGTAGCTTCTTTGATCTTTGTAGCAATTTCGGCTGCGGAGCCGGCGCCTTCAGCCACAACGATCATATAGTGGGTGAAGCCGTTGAGCCGCGCCTGGCGTATCTTTTCGATCACATCCCGGTTGAAATCCGTGTTTTCTTCCGGAACAAGGACAGCTGTCGCGCCTACAGCAAGGCCGACATACATAGCCAGGTAGCCGGCGTTGCGTCCCATAACCTCCACAACAGAGCACCGCTCGTGGGATTGCATTGTGTCCCTCAGACGGTCAATGCAGTCGATGGCTGTATTGGCAGCGGTATCAAAACCGATGCTGTAATTGGTGCAGCAAATGTCATTATCGATGGTAGCAGGAATGGCGACAACATTGATACCGTGCTTACTCAAAGCCCGAGCACCACGGAAAGTACCGTCGCCACCGATGGCAATAATGCCGTCCAATCCCAGGAATTTGCAGGTAGACACAGCCTTTTTCTGACCTTCCTCGGTCATAAATTCCTTGCTGCGGGCGGTATAAAGGATCGTGCCGCCACGGTTAATGATGTGGCTGACGCTTTTCTCGTCCAGTTTAATAATATCACCGCTGATAAGACCGTTATAGCCTCTGCGAATGCCATAGCATTCCACGCCGTGATAAAGGGCGGTACGCACGACCGACCGGACACAGGCGTTCATACCCGGAGCATCGCCGCCGCTGGTCAATACACCAATTCGCTTCACATGCATAACAAAACCCTCCTTAAGTCAATCTCTATGTATATTGTAAAAGAGAGTAGGGGAAAAGTAAAGGAATTTTTCGGTTGATCGACATTTGCGCTGGTGTAAAATGTTAGATAATCGAATATTTGAACGAGAGAATGAGCGAAATATCGGTAAAATACTGATAAAATTCCACTTTTTAGCATAAAAACAGGCGATTCTTATGAGTTTTCCGGTACTTTTCGACGAATACACTTAAATACGAACAAATTAGCGAAAATGTTTGTAAACGGTTTTAATGTCTGCAGCAGGGAAATTTGTGATATAAATAGGCGATCTGCCGGCAGAGTCAATAGCTTAGAAGAAGCTATGGGTTTGGACGATTGATGAAACATTGTCATAGTTTTGAGCCGGTACGGCCAATAGCTAGACAGCGACTGTAGCGAATACAAATAGAGTTACAATAGATCACAGGATATAACTGCAGCAGATCGATAGAATGTAGACAACAGCGTAGACGTAGATGGTGTAATGTATTACAATAGATAAACACATCTGATCAATAGAAAGCAGTCAGCTGTAGCCAACAGCGCAAATCAAAACGATGAAAGTATCGATGGAGAATGCGCTGTTGGCTGAAGATGATTGAGAAATTGAAGGAAATAGGTATAATAGCCGTAGAAACGCTAGAAATAGCGAAATTAGCCCTTGACATCCGCGTATATATATTATATATTGAAAACACCACCTCGAACGCAACAAAATTTTTATTTTGTTGCGTTCGCCGTATGGGCGGTACGGAAATGAGAATCAAGGGTACGGCCTGCCCTCTTTGGTCGTTTACTGTTTTTGGAGGTAATTTATGCAGCGATACCACGACTGCCCGCAAATTCTTAGGGACTTTCTTGTCTATCACGAAACCATTAAGGGACAATCCTCCCTGACGATTCAGGAGTATTATCTGGATCTGAGAATGTTCCTGCGTTTTATGAAGCTGATGCGCAGTGAAATGCCCATTCACTCCCGCTTAGATGAGATCGACATTAAGAAGGTTGACATCAACTTCATCCGGGATATTACCACATCGGATATATTTGAGTTCCTTTCCTATCTTGCCAACGACCGCACACCGAATCCGGACAGCACTGTACCGGACTACGGCATCTCCCCTGCCTCCCGGGCAAGAAAGCTGTCTGCGCTGAAATCCTTTTATAAGTACTTAACAGTGCGCACCAAGCAGCTGACAGAGAATCCCGTAGCCGATCTGGAATACCCAAAATTGCGCAAAAGCTTGCCAAAATACCTGACTTTGGAGCAATCTGCCGCACTTTTACAGGCAGTTTCTGGGCCAAATGAAAAGCGGGATTATGCCATTTTGATGCTGTTTTTGAACTGCGGAATCCGCCGCAGCGAGCTGGTTGGGCTGAATTTGACAGATGTCTATGACGATCGGATCCGGGTTATCGGTAAAGGTAATAAGGAACGGATCGTCTATTTCGGCACCTCCTGCCGCAAGGCCATCGATGCCTACCTGGTAGAACGGCATAAAAAGGTACTGACGGACAATCGGGCGCTGTTTGGATCCCGGGATAACAACCGGATCAGCGTTACAGCGGTGCATCGGTTGGTAAAAAAGGCGTTTTTGCAGGCAGGACTGGATGCAACCCAGTTCTCTGCCCATAAATTGCGCCATACAGCTGCCACGATGATGCTGTCCGGCGGTGTGGATGTTAAGACAGTTCAGGAAGTTTTAGGCCACGAAAACCTGAATACTACCCAAATTTACACCCATATTGAGAACACTGAGCTGAAAATTGCCGCAGAGGCAAATCCCCTGTCCAAGCTGGATTTTACAGACGAAGAATAAGAAAACCGGAGAGGTATCCCCTCTCCGGTTATTTTTACATAGCAACCTCGATGGCTTCCCGAATATTGCGGACGCGATATACAGTCAGTCCTGCGGGAATTTCCAATTTTTCCGGTGCATTTCTTGGGATAATACATTTCTTAAACCCAAGTCTTGCAACTTCTGACAATCTTTGCCCAAGGTTGGAAACGTTGCGGATCTCCCCTGTTAGGCCTACCTCGCCAATGGCGGCAAGATCGTCGGCGATGGCGCTGTCCCGGTAAGAAGATGCAACAGCCAGAATAATGGGCAGATCCGCACCGGGCTCATCCAACCGCAGACCGCCGATGACATTGATATAGGCGTCGAACATACTCAGCTTCAGTCCAGCCCGCTTCTCCGCAACTGTCAAAAGCAGCGCAGCGCGATTGAAATCAAAGCCGTCTGCTGTCCGTCGCGGCACATTAAAGGAGGTCTTGGAAACCAAAGCCTGAACCTCTGCCAGTACCGGCCGTGTTCCTTCCATCACGCAGGCAACACAAGTACCGGGCGCGCCTTCCGGACGGCCTTCCAGCAGCATTTGAGAGGGGTTCGGCACTTCACAAAGTCCCCTATCCCCCATTTCAAATACGCCGATCTCATTGGTAGAGCCAAAGCGGTTTTTCGCTGCTCGCAGCAGCCGATAAGAGGAATTGGGATCCCCCTCAAAATACAGAACGCAGTCTACCATATGCTCCAGCACCTTAGGACCGGCGATATTGCCGTCCTTATTGATGTGTCCTACCACAAAGACGGTGATCCCCTGCTGCTTGCTCAGCTGCATCAGCGCCATGGTGCAGTCCTTGACCTGAGAAACGCTGCCGGGGGTAGATTCATTTTCGTCGTTGAACATGGTTTGAATAGAATCCACAATCAGAATATCCGGTTTTACATCGTCAACTACCTGCAGAATATCCGAAAGCTGGGTTTCCGAAAGGATCAGCAATTCCTGGGGCTGAACGCCCAATCGCTGCGCTCTCAGCTTCAGCTGCCGCTCGCTCTCCTCACCGGAAATGTAGAGTACCCGGCGCTGCTTACACAGCTGATCGCAGATCTGCAGCAAAAGCGTGGATTTGCCAATACCGGGTGCACCGCCTACCAGGACCAGAGAGCCTGCTACAGCGCCGCCTCCCAAAACCCGGTCAAGTTCACCCATACCGGTAAAAAAGCGGATCTCATCGCCGCTGTCCAGCTCCTGAATGGGTTTGGGCTGTCTTGCGCTACCAATACGCACTTTTCCTGGGGTTGCTGGCTTTTCAGTATGCTCCTGCATGGTATTATACGCGCCGCAGCCGGGACATCTGCCCATCCATTTGGGGGTTTCCGTGCCGCAATCGGTGCAGAAATAGACTGTTTTTGTCTTTGCCATCGAGTATTCCTCCTGAAGGCTCATTTCTTTCGTCCATTATACCATTACCGCCGGAAAAATGCAAAATAATTTTGAAACCTTGACGGCTGGTGTAATATTGCTTATAATATTAAGAAAAAATGTTAGTGAGTTGATATTATGAAACTTTCACTGGTTGTCCCCTGCTATAACGAAGCGGAAAATGTTGCTGCTTTCCAGTCAGCTGTGATGGAGGCCTTTAACGGCTGCGGTTACGATTATGAGATCGTATTTGTGGACGACGGCAGCAAGGATGCAACGCTGCATAACCTGAAGAAGCTGTACAAGGCGCAGGAATGCCCTGTAAAGGTGGTTTCGTTCTCCCGCAATTTCGGTAAGGAGGCCGGTATTTATGCCGGTATGTCCCACGCCAGCGGCGAATACATCAGCCTGATCGATGCCGATCTGCAGCAGCGTCCGGAAATTGTCCGGGATATGGTGCAGATCTTGGAGGAAAAACCGGAAATCGATGTGGTAGCTGCCTATCAGGATCGCCGGGGCGAGGGCAAGATCCTCTCCTTCTTCAAAAAGTGCTTCTACAAGGTGATCAATAAGCTCTCGGATGTAACCCTCCATGCCGATGCCAGCGATTTTCGCACCTTCCGTCGTAGTGTGGCAGAGAGTATGCTGTCTATGACAGAGCATCACCGCTTCAGCAAGGGTATTTTCTCCTGGGTTGGTTATAACGCGGAGTATATTCCCTATGTGGCTTGCGAGCGGAAAGCCGGCACCACAAAGTGGAATTTCGGCAAGCTTTTGAATTATGCCATCGACGGTATTATCGGTTTCTCCACCCGTCCTTTGCGGATCGCTACCTACCTTGGCGGTCTGACCGGCTTTGCCGCGCTGATCTATCTGATCGTTGTGGTGCTGCAGAAGCTGATCGTGGGTATTGATGTTCCCGGCTATGCCACTATTATTGTACTGATCCTGCTGCTGGGCAGTATGCAGCTGTTTGCCATTGGTATTATCGGCGAATATGTGGGCAAGACCTTTGAGCAGAGCAAGCACCGCCCCATCTACATTGCAAAAGAAGTTCTGTTACCGGAGGATGAAAAATGAGAAAGTATCTGCTGCCGAAGGATTATTCCTTTTATAAGGCAAATTTGCACTGCCACAGTACGGAATCTGACGGTGAGTTTACACCGCTGCAGATCAAAGAAGCCTACAAGGCAAAAGGCTACAGTGTGATCGCCTACACAGATCACGAGGTTATGGTCCCCCACCCCGAACTGAATGACCCGGATTTTCTGGCGTTGAACGGCTACGAGACCGAAATTATGGATGATTACCCTCTGGGCTCCTCTTTCAAGTTCCGCAAAACATGCCATATTTGCCTGATCGCATTAGAACCGGATAATCTGCGGCAGGTCTACTGGACGAATGTTTATGTTACGCCGATGCTGCGTCAAAAGCACCCCAAACTGGTGGAACAGTATAAAGACACGCCGGATACAAAGCGTGTTTTCAGCGGTGAAGGTATTTCTGACCTGATGGAAACAGCTAGGAAGAACGGATTCTTTGTTACATACAACCACCCTTACTGGTCGCTTGCTGATTATAAGATGCTCTCCGAATATCACGGTATGCACGCGCTGGAGATCTACAACCACGGCTGTTCGACCGGAGGATTCGATGAATATGACCCCCCTCTGATGGATGCTATGCTTCGTGCAAATCAGCGGGTACACTTTGTAGCAGCCGATGACAATCACGGTGCAAGAAGCCAGTTTGGCGGCTTTACAATGATCTGTGCGGAAAAGCTGGATTACAGAGCAGTTACCAAGGCGCTGGAATGCGGTCATTTCTATGCCTCCACCGGACCGGAGATTCACGAATTATGGTTCGAGGACGGCAATCTGCACATCACCTGCTCCCCTGCTGAAAAGATCGTTGCATCCTTTGGTATTCGCAAGAAGGTCTGTTTCCGCAAGACCGATACTGACTTGACGGAGGCTGTGATCCCCGTTGACAAGGAAGATATGTATGTTCGCGTAACGGTATGGGATGAAGACGGCAAACACGCCGATACCAATGCATATTTCACCGACGCGTTATTTGAATAAGAAAAACTGCTTTGGATGACTCCAAAGCAGTTTTTTGTTTAGTCATATTTCTTGGACTTTGCAGCCTTCTTTTCGGCCTTCTTCTTGGCTTTTTCCTCCTGCGCCTTCTTGGCAGCTTCCTTAGCAGCCTCGTTGGCGGTGTCATTGGCAGAAACAGCCCACTTCAGGAACTCAATGCGAACCTGATCAGCGCTGGTTTCCAGAACGAACTTCTCGTCCTTAACGCTGACAACAGTACCGACAATGCCGCCGATGGTGGTAATGCGGTCGCCAACCTTAATGCTGGAGCGCATCTCCTCTGCTTCCTTCTTGCGCTTATTCTCAGGACGGATCAGCATAAAGTAGAAAACGCCGATCATAACTACAAGCATAACAATTGTAGGCATAATGAAATCTCCTTTAGTAAAATTATCCTCTGTATTATATCATTTTCCAGGTAAAAAGCAAGTAGAATTTAGATTCTCTGGCTTAATTTAACAGAATATTCATTTCGGAATTCTTCAAATGTGCCGTTATCCAAGGCTTCGCGGATCTTTTCCATCAGTTTGTTGTAGAAATACAGGTTATGCATCACACTCAGCCGCATTGCCAGCATTTCCTCAGCCACGAACAGGTGGCGGATATAGGCTCTGGAGTAACGCCGGCACACGGGACAGTCGCACTTGGGATCGATGGGGCTTTCGTCCAGTTGATATTTGGCGTTTTTCAGGTTGATCGCGCCGTCCCAAGTGAACAGCCGGGCGTGGCGGGCATTGCGGGCAGGCATAACACAATCAAAGAAATCAACGCCACGATATACCGCCTCGATAATGTTGCTGGGAGTACCAACGCCCATCAGATACCGGGGCTTGTCCTTGGGCATAAAAGGCTCTACCGCCTCAATGATTTCGTACATCTCCTCGGCACTTTCACCTACTGCCAGACCGCCGATGGCATAGCCCGGCAAGTCAAGCTCCGCGATCCGCTTCATATGATCCTGACGAATATCGCGGTATGTACCACCCTGGTTGATGCCCCATAGCTGCTGCTGGGGATTGACCGTATCCGGCAGCTGATTTAAGCGGGCATTTTCCGCCTTGCAGCGCTCCAGCCAGCGATAAGTTCTGTCTACGCTCTTCAGGACATAATCCCGGGGCGCGGGATTCTCAATGCACTCATCGAACGCCATACAAATATCCGATCCCAGATTGGACTGGATCTGCATACTCTCTTCCGGTCCCATAAAAATTTTCTTTCCGTCGATGTGGGAGGAAAAATAGACGCCTTCTTCCTTGATCTTTCGCAGACCGGACAGGCTGAACACCTGGAATCCGCCGGAATCCGTCAGAATCGGTCCGTCCCAGGTCATAAATTTATGCAAGCCGCCCATCTGCTTTACTACAGTATCGGTTGGCCGCAGGTGCAGATGATAGGTATTGGAAAGCTCCACCTGGCAGCCGATATTCTTCAGATCTTCGGCACTCAGTGCGCCCTTGATAGCACCCTGGGTTCCAACATTCATAAATACCGGTGTCTGGACTGTGCCGTGGGCGCAGGTAAACTCACCCCGGCGGGCCTTTCCCTCTGTTTTCAAAAGCTTAAACATAGCTACCTCACTTTATCCAATAAACATGGCATCGCCGAATGAGAAGAAACGGTATCGCTCCTGCACGGCTTCCTCATAAGCTGCAAGCACATTTTCTCTGCCGGCAAAGGCAGAAACCAGCATCACAAGGGTGCTTTCCGGCAGGTGGAAATTGGTGATGAGGCCCTGCATCGCCTTAAACTGATAACCGGGATAGATGAAGATCTCCGTCCACTTGCTCTTGGCTTCAAAGCTGCCATCGTCATTTACAAGGCTTTCCAATGTACGGCAGGATGTTGTTCCAACGCAGATGATCCGTCCGCCGCTTGCTTTGGTTTCGTTGAGAATATTGGCGGTCTGCTCCCCTATCATACACAGCTCGGAGTGCATATGATGCTCAGAAATTTCCTCTGCCTTTACAGGACGGAATGTGCCAAGTCCAACATGCAGCGTTACAAATGCGGTCTTTACACCATTTTTACGGATATTTTCTAACAATTCGTTAGTGAAATGCAGACCGGCAGTGGGGGCTGCAGCAGAGCCAACGTCCCGGGAATAGACGGTCTGATACCGCTCCTGATCGGCAAGTTCTGCCTTAATATAGGGCGGCAGGGGCATCTTACCCAACCGCTCCAAAACCTCAAGGAAAATGCCCTCATAACGGAACTCCACAATACGGTTTCCGTCGTCCTTGACCTCGGTAACCACAGCGGTCAATTCACCGTTGCCGAAAATTACCTCGCTCCCCACCTGCATTTTTCTGCCGGGCTTGCAAAGACATTCCCATTTCTTGTCGCCCAGATCCCGCAGCAGCAAAACCTCCACAGCGCCACCGCTGGGACGGTGTCCAAGCAACCTTGCAGGCAGCACCCGGGAATCGTTCATCACCAGGCAATCGCCGGGCTTCAGATAATCTATAATATTATAAAAATGCTTATGACTAACCGCTCCGCTATTGCGATCCAGCACCAAAAGACGGGATGAATCCCGCTTTTCCAGCGGTGTCTGCGCGATCAGCTCTTCCGGCAGGTCATACCAAAAATCACTTGTTTTCATCGAATTGCCTCCAAATATCCATTAGGGTTAGTATAGGACATTTTCGCTGGAATTGCAACAGAAAATACTGACAAATCCCCTGCCCTGCGCATACGATGGTGCGGAGGGATGTAATTATGAAAAATATACTCTTTTCTGGCGTCTGTACGGCGCTTGTAACCCCCTTTTTGGAGGGTAAGGTCAATTATCCAATGATGGAAATGCTGCTGCGTAGGCAGATTGAGGCGGGTGTTAAGGCGGTTGTGGTCTGCGGCACCACCGGTGAGTCCCCTACTGTAACCGATGAAGAAAAACTGGAGCTATTTCGCCGGTGCAAGGCGTATGCAAAAGACGATTGCCTGATCATCGCAGGTACGGGCTCAAATTCCACACAGCACGCAGTGGAATTGAGCATTGAGGCAGAAAAATGCGGCGCAGATGCTCTTTTGGTGGTCAGTCCATATTACAATAAGGCTACAGAAGATGGGCTTGTTGCCCACTATCTTTCCATAGCCCACGCCGTTAAAATACCGGTCATCATCTACAACGTCCCCTCGCGAACAGGGGTGGATATCCCGGTATCCGTGTACAAACGGCTGTCCCGGATACCCAACATTGCCGGTGTGAAAGAGGCATCATCAAGCATCACAAAAATCGCCGAGATCCGCAGTGCTTGCCCGGAATTTCCGGTTTGGAGCGGGAATGATGATATGGTAGTCCCTACCCTATCGCTTGGTGGTCAAGGCGTCATTTCGGTGCTGTCCAATGTTGTACCGGCGGAAACAAACGCAATGGCAAATGCTGCGCTAATAGGAGATTACAAAACTGCAGCTGCGCTGCAATGTCAGCTTTTGCCGCTGATCAAGCTGCTGTTTTGCGAGGTAAATCCCATTCCCGTAAAAGCAGCAATGCGGTGCATCGGTTACGATTGCGGCGGTTGCCGCCTACCCCTCGCTTCCCTATCGGCCGAGAATCTTCGTAAGATGGAAGCTTATTTTGCATAAAAAATGCCCACGGTAATACAACCGTGGGCATATATTTTAGGCCAGAATTGCCTTGTGGAAGACTTTCTTACCCTTACGGATCTTTACGCCATCCTTCAGCATATCTTCGGTGACGGCAAACTGTGCAGAGGGTACTTTCTCGTCATTGACCAGAACACCGCCCTGCTCTACCAGCTGGCGCGCCTGCTTGTTAGACGGTGCCAAGCCGCAGGCTACCATCAGATTCAGAATACCGATCTTGCCGTCAGTCAGCTGTTCCGCGCTGATCTCAGTGGTGGGCATATTGGCATCATCACCACCGCCGGCAAACAGAGCCTTGGCAGCATTCTGTGCCGCAGTTGCCTCCTCTTCACCGTGGACGAGCTTGGTCAGCTCAAAGGCCAGGATCTCCTTGGCGGTGTTCAACTGAGCATCCTTCCAGCCGTCCATCTCATTGATCTGCTCCAGAGGCAGGAAGGTCAGCATACGGATGCACTTGAGGACATCGGCATCCTCTACATTACGCCAGTACTGATAGAAATCAAAGGGCGTGGTCTTGTTGGGATCCAGCCACACGGCGCCCTTAGCGGTCTTACCCATCTTTTTGCCCTCGGAGTTCAGCAGCAAGGTGATGGTCATAGCGTGGGCATCCTTACCCAGCTTGCGACGGATCAGCTCTGTGCCGCCCAGCATATTGCTCCACTGGTCATTGCCGCCGAACTGCATATTACAGCCGTAGTGCTGGAACAGATAGTAGAAGTCGTAGGACTGCATAGGCATATAGTTGAACTCCAGGAAGCTCAGGCCCTTTTCCATTCTCTGCTTGAAGCACTCAGCCCGGAGCATATTGTTAACGGAGAAGCAACCGCCAATTTCACGAATGAAGTCCACATAGTTAAGGTTCAGCAGCCAGTCGGCATTGTTGACCATCTGCGCCTTGCCCTCGCCAAACTCAATGAACCGCTCCATCTGTTTTTTGAAGCAGGCGCAGTTGTGGTCGATGACTTCCTTGGTCATCATAGAGCGCATATCGGTACGGCCGCTGGGATCGCCAATCATAGCAGTACCGCCGCCGATCAGAGCGATGGGCTTATTGCCTGCCATCTGCAGCCGCTTCATCAGGCACAGAGCCATAAAGTGGCCAACGTGCAGAGAATCGGCAGTGGGATCAAAGCCGATGTAGAATACAGCCTTGCCGTTGTCAATCATCTCGCGGATCTCTTCTTCGTTAGTAACCTGGGCGATCAAGCCACGAGCCACCAGTTCGTCATATAGTTTCATCTTGTTTCCTCCTGATGTTATTTATCGTTACTCCGAGAGCATTTCTTCCGCGCTCTTGAGGGTAATTTCCGTAATATTTGCGCCGCCGATGATCCGGGCAAGCTCTTGCTTTCTCCCCTCTCGATCCAAAGGCGTAACGCTGGTGTATGTTCTGCCGTCCCGTTCCGATTTGGAGATCAGCATATGATTGTCGCCCCGGGCAGCGATCTGCGGCAGATGGGTAACGCAAAGCACCTGCTTTGTCCCGGCGATACTGTGCAGTTTCTCCGCAACCTTGACAGCTGCGCGACCGGAAACGCCGGTATCCACCTCGTCAAAGATCAAAGTGGGCACCTGATCCTGCTGCGCAAGTACATTTTTGATCGCCAGCATAATGCGGGCCAATTCACCGCCGGAGGCAACCTTGCTCATAGGCTTTAACGCTTCGCCGGCATTGGCGGACATATAAAATGCCACGCTGTCTGCGCCGTTGGGCGTCAGTTCCAACTCAGTAAAGTTGCAGGAAAACTGCACCTTCGGCATATCCAACTGGGAAAGCTCGTCCAAAATTCGCGCAGACAAAGCTTCAGCTGCCATAATTCTGCTGTCCCGCAGGGCATACGCAGCATCCCAGGCTTCTTTTTCTGCTTTCAGCAGTTTCCTTTTCAATTTTTCCAGATGATCATCGGAGAACTCGATCTCATCCAGTTCCTTTTGCGCTTTTTCAAGATAGGCAAGGATCTCAGTGCAATCTGCGCCATATTTCCGCCGTAAGCGGTGGATCACATCCAGCCGGGCTTCGATCTGCTCCAATTCATCGCCGGAATAGGATAGATCGTCCCGCTGATCCCGCAGCTCGTCTGCAGCATCCTGTAAGGAATACAGAAGATCCATCAGCTTCTCCTGAATCTCGTTATAAGATTCGGTATACCGGGACAATCTGGCGATCTCGTGTTGGGCGTTGCTTATCAGCGAAATTGCACCGTCGGTATCGTCCGAGCCATAGAGGTTTTCTACAGCACTGTTAAGTCCGTCGGAGAGCTTTTCCGCATTTTGGAGCACTTTGCGACGCTCCTCAAGGGCCTCGTCCTCCCCTGCCTCAAGCTCTGCTTTCTCAATTTCTGCGATCTGGTATTTCAGCATCTCCAGCTTGCGGAGCTTTTCGCCCTCGTCCATAGAAAACCGCTCGATCTCCCGATTTAGGGAGTCTACAGTCGCGTACTTTTCCCCATAAATCTCACGAAGATGGCTGTTTTCCGCGAAATCATCCAAAAACCGCAGATGATTGTTTTCATCAAACAGTGATGCGCTGTCGTGCTGACCGTGAATGTTGATCAGCTGGATGCCAAGCTTGCGCAAAATAGACACGGTAACGGCTGTGCCGTTGACGCGGCAATTATTTCTGCCGTCTAAGTAAATATCCCGCTGGATAACGACCTCAGGATCATATTCTACGCCGTTTTCCTCAAACCAGGGATATTCCGGCACATCCGTGAAAATGGCCCGCACAGAGGCTTTGTCAGAGCCGGTACGGATCATATCCCGATAGGACCGCTCACCTAAAATCGCGGAAATGGCATCGATCAAAATAGATTTACCTGCGCCGGTCTCGCCGGTAAGTACGTGAAAACCGCGGCCGAAGGAAATTTCCGCCAGCTCGATGACCGCAATATTCTCGATATGCAGAAGACTCAGCATGGCGTACTCCTCCTAACGAAATTAGTCCAGCAGATTCTGGATCTCACCGCAGAAAGCGGCGGCGGCATTCATATCCCGCATAACGATGAAAACAGTGTCATCGCCAGCCAGCGTGCCCACAACAACGCCCATATTCATTGCATCCACAGCAGATGCTGCAGCAGATGCCAAACCAGGCAGCGTGTGAATGACTACCATATTCATTGCATAGTCGTAGCGAGTGATGCACTGACGGAAAATGGTATTGAGCTTATTGGAAAATGTACCGGAAACCTCGCTGGAAGCGGCGGTATAACGGTAGGTACCGAAATTGGTTAGCTCCTTTACGATCCGCAGCTCCTTTATGTCCCGGGAAATAGTAGCCTGGGTGCTGTGAAAGCCTGCTTTGTTCAGTTCCTGCAGAAGGTGTTCCTGAGTCTCAATATCTCTGTTGGAGATGATCTCCATAATCTTCGCTTGTCTTTGACTCTTCATTTTTCGTACCTCAACTTCTAAACTTCATATTTACAACATCGTAAAAACTACGCTGCTTCAACCGGAGCAGTTTTGTTTGCAGCTTGGATTTGCGAATGATCACCTTGTCCTCAGCGTTGAGCCGAAGGGCCTTACCGCCGTCAACACTCAAGAAAGCATTTCTCTTTGTGTTATTGCTCATATTGACTGTGATGACACGATCTCCCGATGCGACGATGCACCGACTGACAATGTCGTGGGCGCAAATCGGGGTGATCAGAATACTGTCGGTTTCCGGCTCGATAATCGGTCCACCTGCGGACAAGCTATAGGCAGTAGAGCCTGTGGGTGTGGATACAATCACGCCGTCGCCACCGCAGGAGATGGCCTGTACGCCGTCGCATTCAACACTTAGATGAACAATGCGCGCCACGGCGCCCTTGGTGATTACCACATCGTTCAAGGAAATATCGTGGTAAATAATGTCCTGATCCCGTTGGACGATCACATCCAACATCATACGGCTGTCAATGACAAAATCATCCTCAGCCAAACGGCGCAGCTGCTCCAACTCCGTGGACTCCAGCTCAGCAATGAAGCCCATAGTGCCGATGTTGACGCCAAGGATGGGGACACCGGCCTTGGTAGCGGTTTTGCCCATATGCAGGATCGTGCCGTCGCCGCCAAAGCAGATCACAAGATCGCAATGCTGAATCTCCCGATCAAGGCTGGAAAATACCAGATCATTGGGCAGCGCGAAGGTCTTGTCCACATCAAAGGGCAGACAGATCTTGCAGGAAATGCCAGCCTCCTCCAAAATTCGCTTTGCTTCCCGAACAGTATGAAAGCTCTTATCCCGGTAGGGATTGGGCGTTAATATAACATTCTTCATACCTATCATCCCTTCAATGTGTTATGGGCATCCGCAACTACCTGAGCAGTATCCGGTTGGATACCCTCCCGGTCAGCAAGGGTTAAATGCCCCAAAAATTCTATATTACCCTCCGGTCCTTTCACAGGAGAAAATGTCAGACCAAGGATAGTAAAGTGCAAAGTATTTGCCAGTTCTACAAAATCATCCAGCACCTGCTTATGGGTTTCAGGCTCGCGAACGACACCCTTCTTCCCTACCTTTTCTCTGCCGGCCTCGAACTGGGGCTTGATCAGGCAAAGCACCTGACCGGTGGGCTTCAAAAGCGCCTTAATTGCAGGTAAGACGATCTTTAGCGAAATGAAACTGACATCAATTACAGACAGATCCAAAGGCTCTCCCAAATCCTCGGGGGTAACATAGCGGATATTTGTCCGCTCCATCACCACAACTCTGGGATCGCTGCGGATCTTCCAGTCCAGCTGACCGTAGCCAACATCAATGGCAAAAACCTTGCTTGCGCCCTGCTGCAGCAGACAATCGGTAAAACCGCCGGTAGATGCGCCGGAATCGCTGCATACGAAGCCGGTGGGATCAACGCCAAAATCGCGCAACGCCTTTTCCAGCTTCAGTCCGCCGCGGCTGACATAGGGACAGCTTTCGCCCCGGACCTCAATATCCACGGTTTCCTCGTAGGAAATGCCGGGCTTATCTGCCTTTTGTCCGTCTACATAGACCTGGCCTGCCATAATCACAGCCTGTGCCTTGGAGCGGCTTTCAACCAAGCCTTTTTCCGTCAGAAGGACATCTAATCTCTTTTTAATTTTCACGCAGCAGAACCTCCTGAACGGTTTTGGCGATGGATTGGGCGTCCAAGCCGTGCTTCTCGTATAGTTGGGCAACATTGCCGTGGGTTACAAATTCATCACCCAAATCAATACTGGTGATTCTGCGATCCATACTCCGGCGCAGAGCTGCGCAAATGCCGGAATTGCTGAGGGTTTCCTCCACAACAAACGCGTTTGCGATTTTAGCCAAGGCAGTAGACAATGCATCTACAGGCAACGGATTCAAGGCGGTCAGGCGGACTACCTTTGCCTCGATCCCCTGTTTGGCCAGGATTTCAGCTGCGTTTAATGCCTGATTGATCAACGTGCCATAGGTAATAATGGCGCAGTTTTTGCCTTCACGGTGGGTAACAATACCGCTGTCGTTAAAGTCAGCATCGGTATAGATGCCATCGCCCCCTCTGGGGTAGCGAATGGCAACAGGACCGTCGCATTGATTCACAGCATAGTCAAGCATCTGCTGCAATTCTTTGCAGCTGGCAGGCGCCAGAACGGTCATACCCGGAATTTGCCGCAGGAAGCCCACATCAAATACGCCGTGGTGGGTTTCGCCGTCCTCGCCAACCAAACCGGCTCGGTCCACAGCAAGAACAACATGCAGCTTCAGCAGCGCAATATCCTGTAGGATCTGGTCAAAAGAGCGCTGCAGAAATGTTGAATACAGCGCAACCACAGGGATCATTCCCTGCTTGGCAAGACCGCCCGCCATAGAAACGGCGTGCTCTTCCGCAATACCCACATCAAACAGGCGATTGGGATACGCCTGCTTGAATTTCAGCAGTCCCGTTCCGCCGGGCATTGCCGCCGTAATGGCGCAAATTTTCGGATTATCCTTTGCCAGTGCTACAAGCTGCTCACCGAAAACATCGGAGAAGCTGCAGCCGGATTTTGCCGGTGTTTTACCGGATTCCGGATCGAAACAACCGATTCCGTGGAACTGCGCAGGACTGCTCTCGGCAAATTTATACCCCCTACCCTTTTGGGTGATGGCGTGGATCAAAACAGGACATCTGAGTTCCTTGGCATAGCGAAGTAGTGATATGAGTTTTTCCGTATTATGGCCGTCAACCGGTCCTAAATAGGTAAATCCCATATTTTCAAACATTGTGGTCGGGAGCAGAACGCGCTTGATCCATTCCTTAATTCCGCGGGTTATGCGATAAATAAACTTACCGCCGGGCAGAACTGTAAGGAAGTGGCGGTAATGCTCCTTCATACCAAGGTATTTTTCCTTGGTGCGCAGGCGGGCAAGATGCCGTGCAAAGCCGCCTACATTTCGGTCGATGGACATCTCGTTGTCATTGAGAATGACGATCATCGGCTCACCGCTGTCGGCTGCATCGTTAAGTCCCTCATAGGCCATACCGCCGGTGGCAGCACCGTCGCCAATTATGGCAACGACATCGTAATCCTCACCGAGAAGGGTTCTTGCCCGGGCCATACCAAGGGCGATGGATACGGAGCTGGATGCGTGTCCGGCAATAAATGCGTCAGTATTACTCTCAGAGGGCTTGGGAAAACCAGCCATACCACCCATTTGACGCAGATGGGCAAAATCCGCCTGGCGGCCGGTCAGCAGCTTATGGACATAGGACTGATGACCCACATCAAACACCAGACGGTCTTTCTCTGTATTAAATACGGTTTCCAGCGCCACAGTCAGCTCAACAACGCCCAAATTGGAGGCCAAATGGCCGCCGGTTTTGGAGATGTTATCGATCAGAAACTGCCGGATCTGCACACACAACTCGTTACGTTGCGCAGCATCAAGGGCAGCAAGGTCGCTGTGCGCGCCAATTTTCTGTAATATATTCAAAGTAATACACTACCTATCAATTTTATCTTTTTCTTCCGCAACCGGGGAAGCTATGTGTCCAATAGAGGAATTTACCTACACTATGGACGATGTTGGTAGAGGAATTCACCGCAAAGCTCTTTCCGATAGCCTTTCCTCCAACTGTGATGCCGGCAACCAGTGCAGACATCAATAAAATGACCAGCCTGGGCCAGGAAAACTGGAAGCTTTGCAGTACCTGAGCCGCAATGGTTGCAGATGCAGAGCCGGAAACAACGCCGCAGATATCGCCGATCACATCGTTGCAGATGGAGCTGACCTTTTCGGCCTGCCGCAGCAGGTTGATGGATTCCTTTGCGCCGGGAACTTTTCTGGCTGCCATGGCGTGGAAAGGCGCTTCGTCAGCCGAGGTTACCGCTACACCGATGATATCGAAGATAATACCGATGAACACAATGATAAACAGAATCACAAATGCCACAAAGATGGAGCTGCTGGCCATAACCTCCTCTGAAATCAAGGAAATCAGAGCAGAAATGACGATAGTTACCAGGAAAATGGTAATAACCCAGCGGACGGCTTTATTGCGTTGTTTTTTTGGGGCGCTTTGGTCGGATCTAGCCACAGGAATTTCTCCTTAAAATATGTTAAAAAAGACGGCAGCAAGCAGGATAAATCTTACGGCTTAGGTCGGGTTGGATTTCCCCATACAGAACCTGCCGTTGCCGCGCAGGCCGTTTCCGTTTGATCCGTATGTTCAAGTGTCGCCAACTTGACTACCCGATTGCCACTGAGTCCGTACTGTAATCCCCTGCCTGCCCAATTACGACAGCCTAGGTGATTTCCACTGCAGAACAAACCAAATCTTAGCCTCTTTTGCAAGGATGATTTCCAGAAGCGCTATCGCCTGATACTATGGCCGTAGCGTCAAGCGCTTGTCATCTTTCCCAACATACTCACTCAAGGCAGGCTACACTGCACATAGCACACGATTCTGTGCACCACTTTGCAGGTTCATACCGGATTCGTACGCGAAGAGGCTTCCACCAATTGGAGTTCTCAACTTCGTCGCACAAGGTTCCGGTCTCCACGGAAACTGGGTCGTATGCTCCATGCCATTGGAGCGCGCCCGGGATCCTTAACCCCCAGCATCCACCCTAAACTGGGCGTAAAAAGCAGACACCAGGGACTTCATCG
>JAZSGS010000042.1:0-11190 GCA_045532855.1 Faecousia sp. | reverse complement strand
CTTCGATGACCTGGATCATGGGGATATTGTGGGCGATGGCGTACTCGAAGTCGCGCTGGTCATGGCTGGGAACAGCCATCACAGCACCGGTGCCGTAATTGCCCAGGACAAAGTCGCCGATGAACACAGGCACTTCCTTGCCGTTGACCGGGTTGATGGCGTAAACGCCCTGAAGCGGACAGCCGGTCTTGGTCTTGGTGGCGTCGGTGCGGTCAATCTCGCTCTTGGCTGCGGCCGCTGCAATATAGGCTTCCACCTCTTCCTTATTTTCAATGCGGTCCATCAGGCCCTTGACGATCTTGCCGGCGGGTGCCAGGACCATGAAGGTGATGCCATAGACGGTCTCGATACAGGTGGTGTAGATGGAGAATTCACCGCCGCCCACCAGCTTGAAATCCACCTCAACGCCGGTGGACTTGCCGATCCAGTTGCGCTGGATCTCCTTGGTGGATTCGGGCCAGTCGATCTCGTCCAAGCCCTCCAGCAGGGTTTCGGCGAATGCAGGCTGGTCGATAACCCACTGCATCATCATCTTCTTCACAACGGGATAGCCGCCGCGCTCAGATTTGCCGTCAATAACCTCGTCATTGGCAAGAACGGTACCCAGAGCTTCACACCAGTTGACAGGCATTTCGATCCGCTTGGCATAACCCTTCTCCCACAGTTTCTTAAAGATCCACTGTGTCCACTTATAGAAAGAGGGATCGGAGGTAGCGATCACCTTGGACCAATCGTAGTCAAAGCCCAGCTCCTTCAGCTGACCGGAGAAGGTTTCGATGTTCTTCTGGGTAAAGCCGTTGGGATGGTTGCCGGTATCGACAGCGTACTGCTCTGCAGGCAGACCGAAGGAGTCATAGCCCATAGGGTGCAGAACGTTGTAGCCCTGCATACGCTTCATTCTGGACATAATATCGGTGGCAGTATAACCCTCGGGGTGGCCTGCGTGCAGACCGACGCCGGAAGGATACGGGAACATATCCAAAACATAGTATTTCGGCTTGGAAAAATCCCAAACATCCGTAGCAAAGGTGTTATTCTTTTCCCAATATTCGTGCCATTTCTTCTCAATAGCGGAAAAATCGTAATTTGCCATTTAGAATATTCCTCACTCTTCGACGATAATATCTTTCAAATCGACCTGAACAGCATCTGCCCAAAGACGCTCCAAGTCGTAGAATTTTCTTGCTTCATCCGTAAACACGTGGACAACGATGGAGCCAAAGTCCAAAAGCTCCCAGGAATTTCCCCGGTGTCCTTCCCGTCCCAGCATAGGCTCGCCCAGCTGTTCCAGTGTGTACTCTGCATAGTCGCACAGCGTCTTAACGTGGGTATTAGAAGTACCGGTGCAGATCAGAAAATAATCAGCCAGGCTGGAGATCTCATTGATCTTCAGCAGAGTGATGTCAATACCCTTCTTGGCGTCCAGCGCCTTGGTAACCTCATAAGCAACTTCTTTTGCAGTTAACATTTGTATCAATCCTTTCCATTGAGCCAGAGAAGCGCGTCCCGGGATGCGGGTGATACGTCATTTCCCTGCTTCTTCAGCAATTCCAAGGTCATTTCCAACCCCAGCTTTAACGCGGCATCCAAATCTGTATATGCCAGCTCCCGCAATTTTTCCACACCCGGGAAGTTTCTGCAGGGCTCCATATAGTCTGCCACGTAAATGATCTTTTCAAGCAGATTCATATCCGCTTTTCCGGTAGTATGATGCTTGATTGCCTCCACTACCGCCTGATTCTCTCCAAATATTCGCTCCGCCACCAGACTGCCGGTCAACGCGTGCAGGGTTTTGGGATATTTTAGGGAAAAATCATCTAGCACTATACCATACTCGCTGCACAATGTCAATTGAAGGTCGCCTCTCAGCGCCTTGGTAATATCGTGCAGAATTCCGGCTCTAGCGGCATCCGTTTCATCTGCGCCCCAATGTCGTGCCATATCCACAGCGGTATCCCGGCAACCGAGCACGTGGGCAACCCGATTGGGGTTGATCAAACTGATCACCATTTCCTCCAGCTGCTCCATTGGCAGCTGCTTGTAGCTATCGTTTATGCCGTACAGAGCATTCTCGCAGATAAATTCACCAACGCCTGCAGGTAAATACGGCGCAGCGCAGCCGAACACCAGCATCCGGCGAAGATCGGTAGAAGAGATCGCCGTGATCTCGTTAGGGACAAGCTCTACCTTTGCGCCCATAGATTCCAGGGTTGCCTTTTGCGCCAGGATAGCGTTTTGTTCATCCTTATCACCCCGGCACAGGACAGCCAGTGTGGCATCCTGCCAGATCAGCTCCGGATTGCGCCAGGTAAGAAACGAAAGGAACATATCACTGCCCATAATCAGCAAAAGCTGGTCATTGGGATATTCTTTTCTCAGCTCCTGCACAGTCAGGTAGGTATAGCTTGTACCCTCCCGACGCAGTTCGATATCACAAATTTGGGCATAGGAAAGCTCCGCGGCGGCAATTTCCAGCATTTGCATTCGCTGCTGGGCAGATGCCGAGCCCTCCGGCAACGCCTTATGAGGCGCGATCCGATCCGGGATCAGTAAAAGCTTATCCAGTTTCAGTAATGCAAAGGCCTGCTTTGCCCCGTGAATATGACCAATATGCGGCGGATTGAATGTGCCGCCGAATATACCGATCCTTTCCATAGGCTATCCCCTTTTCCTGGTTTATTCTTCGCCGTGGAGTTGCTTTTCTCTGCTGCGTTCGATGGATCTTTCGATGGCTTTCTCTCTGAAATACTGATTACGCTGCTCCCGCACCTTTTTCTGAGCGGCGCGGCGGGCGCGCATACCCTTACCGACGGGATCCGACTTGGACTTGGGGGTTTCCTTCCGCTTTGCGCGACCGGTTTGATTGCGCTCAGCCTGGCATTTTTCACTGTAACGCCAAATGACAAATTTCGTGCCGATCACAGCAACACCTTCTGCGCCTGTAGCTTCGCACAGGGCATCACAGACCTCACGTGGGCTCATCAGCGCGCCCTCCAGCACCTTACCCTTTACCAATTCACGGGCTGTCAGCAGGTTCTCTGCCTCTGCGATCACAGTATCCGAAACACCGGCTTTGCCCACCATCAGGGTGGTGTCCAGGGTGTTTGCCTGCGCCCGCAGATCAGCTCTTTCTTTACTTGTCAGCATAACCTGCCTCCTTTAATTTTGTGTAGAATGCGTTAAGGGCATTGGCTCTGTGGGACACCTTATTCTTATCCTCTGGGCTCATTTCCGCAGTGGACATACCAGCCGGCGGATAATAGAATATAGGATCGTAACCAAAGCCGTTCTCGCCTCTTGCTTCTCTCAAAAGCTCGCCGTGAATTTCGCCACGAGCCTGTATTACCTTGCCGTCGGGGGTAACCATGGTAATAACGCAAACAAACTGCGCCTGCCGCTGACCGTCGGGGACATTTTCGGTATTCTTCAGCAGTAACAGCAGCCGACCCCAATCGTCCAGAGAATCGTCAAAGCCATAACGGGCCGAATAGATACCCGGCTCGCCGTTAAGGGCATCCACCGCAATACCGGAATCGTCTGCCAATGCAGGCAAACCGGTAGCCTTCATCACAGCATCCGCCTTAATAAAGGAATTTTCCTCAAAGGTGGCGCCGTTTTCTTCCACATCAATATCAATTCCCAGCTCCGACTGCAACACCAGTTCAAAGCCGAATTTTTCTGTAATTTTGCTGATTTCCACCAGCTTATGCTTATTCTTGCTTGCCAGTACTACTTTCATTTTATCTCCTTACAGCAGTGCATCAACAAAGTCCTGCGCCACAAAGGGCATCAAATCATCTGCCTGCTCGCCAACGCCGATGAACTTCACCGGGATCTGCAGTGTGTCTGCCACAGCAACCACGATGCCGCCCTTGGCAGTGCCGTCCAGCTTGGTGATTGCCAATGCCGTTACGCCTGCGATCTCTTTGAATTGCTTCGCCTGAATCAGACCGTTTTGGCCGGTAGTGCCATCCAGCACAAGCAAAACTTCCTTGTCTGCCTCGGGCAATTCCCGGGAAATGATCCGGGTGATCTTATTCAATTCGTTCATCAGGTTGACCTTATTATGCAGCCGTCCTGCGGTGTCAATGATGATCACATTGCTCTTTCTTGCCTTGGCAGCCTGAATACCGTCAAAAACCACAGATGCCGGATCTGCGCCCTCGTGCTGCCGCACGATATCCGCGCCGCAACGCTCCGCCCAGATCTGCAGCTGGTCTGCTGCAGCCGCGCGGAAGGTATCGCCGGCGATCAGGGTAACCTTCTTCCCCTGCTCTATCAGCTGCTTTGCGATCTTACCGATGGTAGTGGTCTTACCAACGCCATTGACGCCGATAACTAAGATCACCGCAGGATCGGTTGAAAGAGGCAATTCGGTACTGCCCACCGCCAGCATATCCACCATGATCTGCTTCAGCTCGGTGCGGGCGTCCTCTACCTTGGTAAGGCCGTTCTTGCGAACACGGGTGCGCAGCTCGCCCACGATCTTAACAGAGGTTTCCACGCCAAGATCAGCAAGGATCAGGCTCTCCTCCAGCTCGTCATAAAAATCATCGTCGATCTCACTGAAGCCGGAAAACACGCTGCTTAATACCGCAGTCATCGCATTTCTGCTCTTTGTCAGACCGGTTTTGATCTTTTCAAAAAAACCCATAAAAACTCCTTTTAATCTGCAATACCCAAATACTCTTCCATCTGATTCAGGTCAAGCCGCAGCAGCTTGGAAATACCCTGCTCCTGCATCGTAACACCGTAGAGCACGTCGGAAGCCTCCATAGTACCGCGTCTGTGGGTGATGACGATGAACTGCGTCTTTTGGCTCAGATTCCGCAGATAGGTCGCAAAACGTTCTACATTCCGGTCGTCCAATGCCGCGTCGATCTCGTCCAGCATACAGAAAGGCGTGGGACGAACCTTCAAAATTGCAAAGTACAGCGCGATGGCAACAAACGCCTTTTCGCCACCGGACAGCAATGTGATGGTCTTAAGCTGCTTTCCGGGAGGCTGCACGCGGATCTCGATGCCGCAGGTCAGAGGATTCTCAGGATCTTCCAATACCAGCGCGCCGTTACCGCCGCCAAACATCTCCGTAAAGGTCTGTCCGAAGTACTGATCGATCTTCTTAAACTCGGAAACGAAGATGGTGGTCATTTCCTTGGTAATGTCGGCAATGATACCCTCCAATTCACGTTTGGAGGTCAGAACATCCTCCTGCTGCTCGTGCAGGTAGGTATACCGCTCATTGACACGGGCATATTCCTCGATTGCGCCCAAATTCGGCGTGCCGAGCATGGTAATACGGCGCTTCAAATCAGCGATCTGCCGCTGTCCTGCGGTAATGGATTCGATCTGCCCCCGCAGCTCCACAGCAGTACCGGGTGTCAGCGCATAGGAATCCCAAAGCTTATCGACGATCTGCTTCTCCTCCATAGAGGAAGTGATCTTCTTCTGCTCCAGCAGCGCGCAGGCGCGCTCCATATTGAGAATGTCCTTGTTCTTTTCCTGGCTTTCCCGTTCTGCCCGGGTTTTTGCTGCCTCGGTTTCGATACGGGCGTTGGAAACAGCAGACAGTTCCAGCTTTTGCGCCTTGATCTCCTGCTCCACATCCAGCTGGCGCTGCTTCAGCGCGTCAATTTCCACTTCGATCCGGCGGGAATCCTCTTCAATAGCAGCGATCAGCGCCAGTTTCTTCTCCCGGTCGCCTTCCATTGCGCCACGCAGATCGTTCAGATCCGCAATATGCGTCAGCGCGGTATTCTTCTCCGCATCCAATGCAGCCGCATCGGTCTTGAGGGCTGTCATACGGTCGTTCAGCTGGGCAGTTTCCTCGGCGATCTCATTCTGACTGCCTTCCAAAGCTTCCAGAGAAAGCTTGGTCTGCTCCAGCTGCTGGGTGAAGATCTGGATCTTCGCCTCGTTAGATGCCAGCCGCTCGCGGTCTGCGTGATCTCTTTGCTGCAGCGCATCTCTTTCCTTTGTAGCAGAGCTTTCCGCATCAACAATGGCCTGCAGGAGAATTTCGTACTGCTTTTCCTCGCCCTGCAGCTTCAGCACCTGGTCCTCAGCCTCACGCAGCTGCTCTTTTGCTGTGGTCAGCTGGTATTCCACCTGATCCACCAGCCGCTTTGCCTCGGTCAGCTCGGTTTCTGTACTTTGCTTCTTTTCCTGCAGTTCCTTTTCCTGTGCGCTCAGCTTTTCCAGCTCATTGGCTCGGGAAAGGATACCGGCTTCCTTATTCACAGAGCCACCGGTCATAGAACCGCCGGGATTCATAACCTGGCCGTCCAAGGTAACGATCTTGAATCGATTATGGTACTTATTTGCCATGGCAATGGCAGCGTCAATATCCTGCACGATCACAGTTCTGCCCAAAAGATTTTCTACGATACCGCGGTAAAGCTCCTTGCAGGTAACCAGAGAAGATGCGATACCAACAAATCCGCGACAGCTTTCCAAGCCATTTTCATTGAGAGCTCGCGCTTCAATGGTTTTAATGGGCAGAAATGTGGCTCTGCCGCCACCGGTGCGCTTCAGGTATGCGATCGCCGCCTTACCGTCAGATTCCGAGTCCACAATGATCTGCTGCATAGCGGCGCCCAGAGCGATCTCCAACGCCACCGTATACTTATCATCGGTGCGGATCAAGCGGGATACCGGTCCGTGAATATTCCGCAATGCGCCCCGCTGGGACTCCTGCATAACAGACTTAACGGACTTTGTATAGCTTTCAAAATCCCGCTCCATCGCCCGGAACACCCGGATCTTTGCCTGAACGGAATCCAGCTTTGCGGTCAGTTCACGGTCAGCCTGCTCCAGTTCAGAATACCGCTTCGCGCGGGTATCCTGCCGCAGACTGTAGCCGGAAATCGTATTGTTGCAGGCGGTAACCTCGTCCTGTGCCTTACGCAGTTCGGCGCGGCAGGCATCCAGTTCTTCCTGCGCCTGCTGATGCCGCTGGGCTCCGGCAGCAAGATCCTCGTTCAGCTGTACGAGCCGAAGCTCCGTCTGCTCCATACCGTCGTGCAGACCGCGAATATCCGCCTCACGACCGGCAAGCTCCGCAGACAGGTTGGATTCCGTGCTGCGCAGCTGCAAATACTGCCGTGTCAAGCCCTGGGCATTTGCTGTCATAGCAGCCAGCTCCTGCTGCAGGCTTTCCAGCTCCTTATGCTTGGCAGCCAGCGCCGCCTCAATATCGGCAACACGGCTCTGCGCCTGCTGGATCTGCAGGATAATACCGCCGCTGCGATCGTCAGTGCCCTTCATTTCCTCTTCGATCCGGGCAATATTACCAAGATTATTCTCCACATTGCCCCGAAGGACAGCCATCTGTCCGTCCAGCTGCTGATATGTGGATTCCAGCATATTCACCTTCACACGAACCGTTTCCAGCTCGCCGTCCTTGGTTCGTAGCTGATCGCCGTACTGCTCTGTCATGGCGTACAGCTTGTCTAGATCCTCGTGAGCCTGCTGCAGCACAAAGGAAGCTGAAGCATAGTCCTCTTCCGCCTTTTTTGCAGCTGTGGAGAGTTTGTCCAAGGTGTCCAGCCAAACTGCAACTTCCACACCACGCAGCTCATCCTTCAGCTCCAAATATTTCTTCGCCTTTTCAGACTGCTGCTTCAAAGGCTCCAGCTGCAGCTCCAGTTCAGAAACCTTATCGCCGATTCGCAGCAGATTATCCTCGGTATGCTGCAGTTTCCGCTCGGTTTCCTCTTTGCGGTGGCGGTACTTAGAAATACCGGCAGCCTCCTCAAAGATCTCGCGGCGGTCTGCGCTCTTTAAGGACAGAATTTCATCAATACGGCCCTGTCCGATGTTGGAATAGCCCTCTCTGCCAAGACCGGTGTCCATAAACATCTCGTGAATGTCGCGGAGTCTTGCAGACTGCTTGTTGATATAGTATTCGCTATCACCGCTGCGGTAGTACCGTCGGGTAACCATGACCTCGTCTGCATCATAGCTTAATGCTCTGTCGGTATTATCCAGCGTCAGTGTAGCCTCAGCAAAACCGACGGCAGACCGCTTTTGCGTACCGCCAAAGATAACATCCTCCATCTTTGCGCCACGAAGCGTCTTGGTGCTCTGTTCGCCCATAACCCAAAGAATGGCGTCAGAAATATTCGATTTACCGGATCCGTTAGGACCGACGATGGCAGTAATATCATCGCCAAAACGGATCAATGTTTTGTCCGGGAATGACTTAAATCCCTGAACTTCCAATGATTTTAGATACACGGCAAAATACCTCACCAAAAATATGTATATTGAATCAAGTTATTATACCCTTAAATCTGCAAAATTGCAAGCGATACTTTCCGAATTTTGTCAAAATAAAGCAGGGCACTTTTGTGCCCTGCTTACTGTTTAGTTATTGATGGGATGATGGGCTGTAGGACTGGAGGGTGTCAAGGCTTCAAAGGTGTAGCCATTGGCAAGTCCCCACTGAATGATCCGTTCTACCGCGTCCACACTGTAGCCGTGAATATCGTGCTGCAAAACAATAGATGCGCTGTTATACATAACGCCGTTGATCACATTTCGATAGACCTCATCAGCGGTCTTGGCGCCGCCGGCGTCTTTGCTATCCACATTCCAGTCAAAATACTGGAAACCGGCAGCCTCCACAGCCTTAGTCAGCCGGGACATAATGCCCTGGTTAAATCTGCTGACCATATTAGAGCTTCCGCCGGGGAAACGCATCAGCGTGGTCATAACGCCGGTGCGCTGGTATATTTTGTCCTGAATGGCATACAGATCCGCGAAAAAAGCATCCTCACTGGCGTAGATCTTGTCATAGTTGTGGGTATCGGAATGAATTGCAATGGCGTGGCCGCCGTCTACAATATCATCCAGATAACCAAGAGCGGCGTTACCCACCACAAAGAAGGTAGCCTTGACATTGTATTTTTTCAGAACCTCCAACAGGCGGGGGGTATGCTGACTGGGACCGTCGTCAAAGGTCAGATAGATCACACCGCCTACGGGATCAACAGTAGGCTGCTGCGTTACAGCAGAAACCACGATCTTACGCTCTGCCTGGGAGGAGTTACCGTAATTGTCGGTAACGGTGTAGGTAACGGTGTAGGTACCCGGTGTGTACTTATCGAAATCGGTGATTACCTCTACCTTGGCAGAGATATCGCCCTCAGCATCGTCGATGGCCGTGTAACCCGGCTCGGTAAAGCTGTTGCCGGCCTTCAGATAAACTGTAGCATTGCCCAGGAGCGTCAGCTCCGGCGCGGTGATGTCATTGTAGATGATTTCTCTTTCGACCTCCGTAACATTTCCGGAGGAATCGGTTACCCGATAGTGGACGTAGCCATCTGCCACCATTCGCTGTACCCGATCGGTGATGTCGCCATCGTGGTTGTCTTCCGCAACAAAGCCTTCCTCCTGATAGTCGTGTCCGGGAAGTGTAAAGCTGCCGTCCTTATGTACCAAGGTGATGGTAGGAGCGGTGGTGTCCACCACATTTACCGTGCGCTGCAGCGTTGCGGTTTTGCCCAAGAGCTTTGCCGTGTATGTAATGGTGTAGCTGCCCAGCTGATCGCTGGAAACCTGCCCCTGGGATGCCACATCCACATCAAAAAACAGAAACGATGCCGATGCGCCGGGTTCAGCATAGCTCTGCCCATATTCAAGGGTGATTTCCCCGCCCTCATTGAGAACAAGCTTCAGCTGTACCGTAGCCAGTATGATCAGAAAAGCAAGCACCAAGATCAAAAGCGGTATGCCGATCGCTAACAGATAAGGCTTAACTGACGACTTCATAAAATACAAACTCCAATCTCTGTGTGTCATTATTGGATATTATAGTCTATCTTTGTCGAAAATGGAAGAGTTATAACATAAATTTTTATTGGAAAGCATTGTAAATTTTTTGTAATATCGACAAAATTCAAAAATAAGAAAAACCGCTATTGCATTGTATGAAAAAAGTGTTTATAATACCAGTATCAAAAAAACGTAAATTCTATCTCGTTGGAGGTAATGGATATGTCTAATAATCTTCGTCCCGAATCTATGGCGCGCATCACCAATTTTGAATTGGCCAATGCGTTTATAGAAGAGCAGATCGCTCAGGTCCGCGCCCAGGTTGGCGATAAGAAAGTCCTGCTGGCGCTCAGCGGCGGTGTTGACTCTTCTGTGGTCGCTGCCCTGCTGATCAAGGCCATCGGCAAGCAGCTGGTCTGTGTCCACGTCAACCACGGTCTGATGCGTAAGGACGAGTCCGAGGGCGTCATCAAGATGTTCAAGGACGGTTTGGATGCCAATCTGATCTATGTGGATGCCACCGATCATTTCCTTGGTCTGCTGGCAGGCGTTTCCGATCCGGAAACCAAGCGCAAGATCATCGGCAAGGAATTTATCACAGTGTTTGCTGACGAGGCTCGGAAGCTGGAGGGCATTTCCTTCCTGGCACAGGGTACGATCTACCCCGACATTCTGGAGTCCATCAAGGCTGCCGAGGGCAAGAAGGCCGTTAAGTCCCACCACAATGTTGGCGGTCTGCCCGAGGATCTGCAGTTCGAGCTGGTTGAGCCCATTAAGCTGCTGTTCAAGGACGAGGTTCGCGTAGTCGGCGAGGCTCTGGGTCTGCCCCACGCAATGGTCTACCGTCAGCCCTTCCCCGGCCCCGGTCTGGGCGTTCGCTGCCTGGGCGCAATTACCCGGGATCGCCTGCATGCACTGCGTGAGGCTGATGCGATCCTGCGTGAGGAGTTCGACAAGAACGGTCTGAGCGAAAAGGTTTGGCAGTATTTCATCGCTGTTCCCGATATCAAGAGTGTCGGCGTTAAGGACGAGAGCCGCTACGAGGGCTGGCCTGCCATCATCCGCGCGGTCAATACCAAGGATGCTATGTCCGCCACCATCGAGGAGATCCCCTACCCCATTCTGCACAAGATCACTGACCGTATCACCCACGAGGTCGAGGGTATCAACCGTGTCCTGTATGATTTGACTCCGAAGCCCATCGGCACCATCGAGTGGGAATAATGACCCAAGCGCGGAAAGCCTTGAAACAACAGGGTTTTTCAGAGTGACTGCTTGTTTTTGACAACACTTTGGCAACACTCATTCCTAACTGAAAGCCAAAATGCTCCGCCAGCGGCGGAACATTTTTTGTTTTCAACACATCTTGCTTATCAGTTCAAGCAAGTAAGTGATGAAAAGATGACAGACTTA
>JAZSGS010000032.1:0-10352 GCA_045532855.1 Faecousia sp. | reverse complement strand
CCGTTCATGTCGGTGTTGGCGGAGCAGTGCATGGAAGCCATGCCGTTCAGGGGCAGGTAGTAGTTCATCATGGAGAACATGCCCTTCTTCATCTCGCCGCCGTACCAGGTGTTCAGGATGACCTGCTCCTTGGAGGTGATGTTGAAGATAGCAGCGGTCTCGGAGTTCAGGCCCAGCTCCTTGTAGTTGGTCACCTTGGCCTTGGCGGCGTTGTAGGAGATGAAATCGGGCTCGAAGTTGGCCAGCTCTTCCTCGGTGGGAGCGATGAACATGTTCTTGACAAAGTGAGCCTGCCAGGCCACTTCCATGATGAAGCGGATGGCCATGCGGGTGTCCTTGTTGGTGCCGCAGAAAACGTCCATCACGTACAGCTTCTTGTTGGACAGTTCCTTCACAGCCAGCTCTTTGCAGGCGTTCCAGGCTTCCTGGGAAGCGGGCTTGTTGTCGTTCTTGAACTCATCGGAGGTCCACCACACGGTGTCCTTGGAGTTCTCGTCCATCACGATGAACTTGTCCTTGGGGGAACGGCCGGTGTAGATACCGGTCATAACATTCACTGCGCCCAGCTCGGTCAGCTGGCCCTTCTCGTAGCCTTCCAGAGTGGGGTCCATCTCAGCCTCAAACAGAGCCTCGTAGGAAGGGTTGTGGATGATCTCAGTGGCACCGGTGATGCCATACTTGGTCAGATCAAGCTTTGCCATTTCAGTTTACCTCTTTCATTATTAAAGTAATACCCACAATTATGTGTTTTCCTATGGGTATCCCAAATTTTGCAATGTTATCATACACTACCGCAAAATAAAAATCAATCATTTTTCGTAAATTTTCCCGGCTTTCGGATCTTTTTTTCATTTTCCACAGCAATTCCTTTTCTTTCCATTTGTTTTGTGTTAAAAAATACCACCTTTTCATTCAAAATGGTACATTTACATATTTACATTTTTCTTCCTGCGTGTTAAAATGTATTCGGTGAGAATTGGGACTTTGGAGAATCGTCCCTTAAATCCGTATTTTTTATCTTTGGAGGAATGATACAAAATGGCACAAAAAGTTCAGTTTGTGGAGACTGTCCTGCGTGATGCAAACCAGTCTCTCATTGCCACCCGTCTGCCCTACTCCAAGTTCGAGCCTATGCTGGAAACCATCGACAAGGCTGGCTACTACGCCGCCGAGTGCTGGGGCGGCGCCACTTTCGACGTCTGCCTGCGTTACCTGAACGAGGATCCTTGGGAGCGGCTGCGGAAGATCCGTGCGAAGATGCCCAACACCAAGCTGCAGATGCTGCTGCGCGGTCAGAATGTTCTGGGCTATTCCCACTATCCCGACGATTTCGTCAAGCTGTTCGTGAGGAAGGCTGTTGAAAACGGTATGGACATCATCCGTATCTTCGACGCGCTGAACGACACCCAGAATATGAAGGTGGCTATGGAAGCCTGCGTCAACGCCGGCGCTATCGCCTCCGGCACCATCTCCTATACCACCAGCCCTGTCCACACCCACGCCAAGTATGTGGAGATGGTCAAGGAGCTGAAGGAAATGGGCGCCGGTACCATTTGTATTAAGGATATGGCCGGTATTATGGGCCCCCAGGAAGCTTACGACCTGGTCAGCGCCATTAAGGACGCTGTGGATCTGCCCATCGACCTGCACACCCACTCCACCACCGGTCTGGCATTTATGACCTACCTGAAGGCTGTTGAGGCAGGCTGCGACATCATCGACACCGCCATCTCTCCCTTCTCCGGCGGTACCAGCCAGCCCGCTACCGAAACTTTGGCTTACGCACTGCGTCAGCTGGGCTACCAGGTTGACCTGGACGACAAGATCACCAAGAAGATGGCCGACTACTTCAAGGGCGTTCGCGACGAGTTCGTTGCTGACGGCACTCTGATGCCCAAGTCCATGGCCACCGACACCCAGTGCCTGACCTATCAGATCCCCGGCGGTATGCTGTCTAACCTGCTGAGCCAGCTGAAGCAGATGAACGCCCTGGATCGCTTTGATGAGGCGCTGATCGAAACTCCCAAGGTCCGTAAGGATCTGGGCTATCCCCCTCTGGTTACTCCCACCTCTCAGATGGTCGGCGTTCAGGCCGTTACCAATGTTCTGCAGGGTGAACGGTACAAGAAGGTCTCCAAGGAAGTTAAGGCTTACTGCCGCGGTGAGTACGGCCGTACCCCCGCTCCCATCGATCCCGAGGTGCAGAAGCTGATCCTGGGCGACGAGAAGCCCATCGAAGGCCGCTATGCCGATTCCCTGGCTCCCGTTGTGGAAACCACCCGTGAGAAGCTGGGCGATCTGGCAAAGTCCGACGAGGATGTGCTCAGCTACATCGCATTCCCCAACCTGGCCGAAAAGTATCTGGAAGAGCGCAAGGCCAAGGAAGAGAATGTGGCTACCTACTCCATCGTGGAGTGCTAAGGAGGCAAGATTATGATGATTCTTGCTGCCGCTGCTGAAACCACCGCCGCTATGGGTATTGGAGATGCCGGTATCGTCGCATTGCTGGGTTATTCCGTTGTCTTTTTCGGTCTGATCCTGCTGATGATCGTAGTTACCATTCTGGGCAAGGCTTTTTCCGCTGTCGATGCCAAGAAAAAGGCTGCCAAGGCTGCTGAAATTGCCGCTGCTCCTGCTCCCGTGGCTGCTGAGCCTCAGCTGGCGCCCGGCACTGCCGGTCAGCTGAAGCTGCACGATGTTTCTCCCAAGACTGCCGCCATGCTGATGGCGATCGTAGCTGACAAGATGGGCAAGCCCCTGAACGAGCTGCGCTTCATTTCCATTAAGGAGGTCAAGTAATTATGAAATATAAAGTTACCCTCAATGGCCGTACTTACGAGGTCGAAGTGGAAGCCGGCAAGGCTATGCTCATCGACGAGTATGCTGCCAATGCCCCTGCTGCCGCTCCCGTAGCTGCGCCTGCAGCTGCTCCTGCCGCTGCGCCTGCAGCCGGCGGTGTTACCGTTTCCGGCGGTGAGAGCGTTACCGCTCCCATGCCCGGCAACATCCTGAAGGTCATTGTTTCCGCCGGTCAGTCCGTTAAGAAGGGCGAAGTTCTGGTGGTTCTGGAAGCTATGAAGATGGAAAATGAGATCATGGCTCCCTGTGATGGCGTTGTTTCCGCTGTTCCCGTTTCCAAGGGCGCTACCGTCAATACCGGCGATCTGCTGGTTGCCATCGGCGGCACCGTTACCACCGCTGCTCCTGCTCCCGTGGCTGCTCCCGCGCCTGTAGCTGCTCCTGCTGCAGCACCCGCTGCCGCTCCTGCCGCTGCTGCTCCCGTAGCCGGCGAGGCGGTCAAGGCTCCCATGCCCGGCAACATTCTGAAGGTCAATGTGGCTGCCGGCCAGGCTGTCAAGGAAGGCGAAGTGCTGGTTGTGCTGGAAGCTATGAAGATGGAGAACGAAATTATGGCTCCCAAGGCCGGCACCGTTGCACAGGTTCTGGTTTCCAAGGGCGCTACCGTTAACACCGACGATGTTCTGGTCGTCCTCAACTAAGGAGGCGCCCATATGAGTATCAATATTGGTGAAATCCTGCTGAATCTGTGGGAAAGCTCCGGTTTTGCCGCAATTTCCACTGGATTTGCTGCCGGCGGTTGGCAGAACCTGGTGATGATCATCATCGCCTGCGTGCTGCTGTACCTGGGCATTGTCAAGCAGTTTGAGCCCCTGCTGCTGGTAGGTATCGCTTTTGGCTGTCTGCTGAGCAACCTGCCTCCCGTTCCCGGCGCTGCTGCTATGTACAACCAGGAGCTGTGGAATGCTTACATCAACGCCACGCCTTACGAGGTTCTGAATGAGGCCGGCGAGGTCATCAAGACCATCGAGGAGATCCACTTTACGGATATTATCCATTACGGCGGACTGCTGGATATTTTCTACATCGGCGTTAAGGCCGGTCTGTATCCCTGTCTGATCTTTATGGGCGTTGGCGCAATGACCGACTTCGGTCCTCTGCTGTCTAACCCCAAGAGCCTGCTGCTGGGCGCTGCAGCCCAGATGGGCGTATTCGCCGCTTTCTTCGGTGCAATCGCTCTGGGCTTTACCGGTCCTGAGGCTGCTTCCATCGGCATCATCGGCGGCGCTGACGGCCCCACCGCAATCTTCCTGACCACCAAGCTGGCACCCCATCTGCTGGGCGCAATCGCTGTGGCAGCTTACTCCTATATGGCGCTGATCCCTCTGATCCAGCCGCCCTTTATGAAGATGCTGACCACCGCTGAGCAGCGCAAGATCAAGATGGTTCAGACCAGAAATGTTTCCAAGACCGAGAAGATCATCTTCCCCATCCTGGTTACTATCTTTGTGGCACTGCTGCTGCCCGACACCGCACCTCTGATCGGCTGTCTGATGCTGGGTAACCTGTTCAAGGAATCCGGCGTTACCGACCGTCTGAGCGATACCGTACAGAATGCGCTGATGAACATCGTTACCATTCTGCTGTCCACCGCTGTCGGCGCAACCATGGTTGGCGCAACCTTCCTCACCGCTGAAACTCTGAAGATCGTTGTTCTGGGCGTTTGTGCATTCATTCTGTCCACCTGCGGCGGTCTGGTTGGCGGCGTTTTGATGTGCAAGTTGACCGGCGGTAAGGTCAACCCTCTGATCGGTTCTGCAGGCGTGTCTGCCGTTCCTATGGCTGCCCGTGTGGCAAGCAAGGAAGGCCAGAAAGCCAACCCCTCCAACTTCCTGCTGATGCACGCTATGGGCCCCAACGTGGCCGGCGTTATCGGCTCTGCCATCGCCGCAGGCTTCCTGCTCAGCGTTTTTGGATAATCTAATGCCAATCCCCTGCCAAAAGGCAGGGGATTATGCACTTTTTAAGAACAAAGGTGGCATCCTGCCTTTTGGCAGGGGATTATGCATAAGCCTCCCCTGTGCAAGGGGAGGTGGCAAAAATCTTTGATTTTTGACGGAGGGGCTGTTATGCAGCGAAAATACAATAAGCAGCTTGTTCCCTTTGCAAAGCAGCTGCGAAAAGAAATGACAAAAGAAGAACGCCATCTATGGTACGATTTTTTGCGTTCATATCCGGTACGGTTTAATCGCCAAAAAGTTATGGGTAAATACATTCTGGATTTTTATTGTGCAGAAGCAAAACTGGTTATCGAATTGGACGGCTCGCAGCATTACGAAGATACGAATATGGTATCCGATGCTGAGCGTTCTGCATTTTTAGAAGGATATGACCTAACGGTTATAAGAATCCCAAATAACGAGATCAGTAACAATTTCCGTGGTGTTTGCGAATACATCGATGCTGCGGTAAGACAATCCCTCAGTCAAAAATCAATAGATTTTTGACAGCTCCCTTTGCACAAGGGAGCCTTGGAAACGCCCTTAATAAAAGGGCGTTTTTTCTTTTTTTCCCCTCCTTATTTCGACGCAATCTCCTACACGATATGTGTATAATGGTCCCCAGGGAGGGGGTTTCCCGGCCTGAAACAAATCTTTATTTTTATAGGGGATTTTTCTTACACTTTTGGATAAAAAATTCTTGTTTTTTACCTAAAAATGTGATAAAATTTACGGTGAGAAAATGTCGCGTTTTTTGAAGTTTTTCCTCCGTTTTTTTTGGAAAATACCCAACGAAAGGAGCTATTATATGTACTCATCTGCCTATGTTTGGGCGAAGGTTCTGAGCCATATGGAGGAGCGGCTGGGCGCCGTTACCATATCGGCCTGGTTCGACGATGCGGAGATCGTGGAACTCAACGAAGAACAGCTGATCCTGTACTCCGCTTCCGACTTCCGTCGGGAGATTATTCGCCGCCGCTGCACCGATTTTATTCGGGACGCGCTGAAGGAAGTTTTCAATTCCGACGCCAAGGTGATCGTCTTTGGCGATGAGGAGCTGGAGGCCTACCGTTCCAAGGATAAGAAGACCAGCTCTATGGACTTTAATCCCCAATTTTCCTTTGAGAGCTTCGTCGTTGGTCCTTCCAACCGGTTTGCCCACGGCGCAGCCCTGGCTGTTGCCTCCCACCCCGGCGATGTTTATAATCCTCTGTTTATCTACGGCCCTCCCGGTGTGGGCAAAACTCACTTGCTTTACGCCATTGCCAACAGTATCCGCAAATCCAATCCGGAGGCCAACATCGTTTACATCAAGGGCGACCAATTTACCAACGAGCTGATCGCCGCTATCCAAAGCGGTAAAAATATCGAATTCCGCAGCAAGTACCGGGAAGCTGACCTGTTCTTAATTGACGACGTGCAGTTTATTGCCGGTAAGGAATCCACCCAGGAGGAATTCTTCCACACCTTCAACACCCTTTACGAGAACCACAAACAGATCGTAATGACCGCCGACCGGAAGCCCAGCGATATGCTGACGCTGGAGGATCGGCTGCGTACCCGGTTTGAATGGGGCCTTTTGGCGGATATTCAGCCGCCGGACTACGAAACCCGTATGGCGATCCTGCGAAACAAGGCAGACCAGCTGGGACTGAACCTGGACGACGAGGTCTGTAACTACATCGCCAACAACATTACCAATAATGTCCGTCAGATCGAGGGTACGGTGAAAAAGATTATGGCATACCGGGATCTCAACGATATGCCCCTGGATCTGCCCAACATCACCCGGGCCATTGACGATATGTTCAAGGCAGAGGGCAACACCCTGCCCACCCCCAGCCTGATCATCAGCCAGGTCTGTAAGTTCTACAGCCTGGATGAAATGGTGATCCGCGGCACACTGAAGAACAAGGGTACGGCAGAAGCCCGACAGATCGCTATGTATCTGGTGCGGAAGCTGACCAATCTCAGCCTGCCGGACATCGGCAAGGAATTTGCCCGCGACCACTCCACCGTGCTTTACGGCATCAATAAGGTGGAAATGGAGCTGAAAAACGGCAACACGACTATGCAAAACAACATCCGGGACATCACCGCGAATATCAATTCCTGCCTGTAAATTTATCCACAAGGGCTGTGGAATGTGCAAAGATAACCTGTGTAAAACTTCTTTGCAAAAACTGTCCTGTTTTGGCTGTTGAAAAGTTATGATTCATCCAAAGGTGCCTGTGGATAAAAAGTGCCCGGATTTACTGGGCCTAAGCCACTTTTCCACATAAATTTACACTACGAATACTGTTACTGCATTATATCTATCTTTTTATATATATTTTAATTATTGGAACAGAAAGGAAGATCGCTATGCGTTTTACCTGTGAAAAAAGTATGCTGGTAACCGGACTGAATATTGCCAGCCGAACTGTTGCTCAGAAGAGTTCTCTTTCTGTAATCGAGGGAATTCTCTGCCGGGCCGGCGATGGCATTACCCTGACCGGCTACAATATGGAAACTGCCATTACTTATCAGATCGATGCTGAGGTTACCGAGGCTGGCTGCTGCATTCTGCCTGCCCGTCTGTTTGGCGATATTATTCGCCGCCTGCCGGAAGGACCGGTTACGGTTTTGGTGGATGACAATTTCAAAATTTCCATCCGCGCCGGTTATGCCTCCTTTACCATTTCTGCCGAAAGCGCAGAGGATTATCCGGAGCTGCCGGAGGTTGGCGAAGGCCGCCCCGTTCAGATTCCCCAGAATGTGCTGAAGGATCTGATCTCCGGTACCATCTTTGCGGTTTCTGAAAACCAGGGCAGACCGATCCACACCGGCGTGAAATTTGAGGTGGAAAACGATAAGATCTCTGCCATCGCGGTGGATGGCTTCCGTCTGGCCCGCAAGACCTATCATACCCCCGACCAGACCGGCTGGAATCTAAGCTTTGTCGTGCCTGCAGAGGCGCTGAAGGAAGTGGAAAAGATCCTGACCGACAGCGACGAGGATGTTTTCTTCACCCTGGGCGGCAAGCATATTCTGTATCAGATCGGCGATGCTACCCTGGTTTGCCGTCTGCTGGAGGGCGATTTCCTGGATTGGCGCAGAGTTGTGCCCACCAACTGCCCCATTAAGCTGACTGCCAATGTTTCTGATCTTGCCAGCTCCATTGAGCGTGTAGGCTTGATCGTTTCTGAAAAGTATAAGAGCCCGGTACGGTGCATTTTCACCGATCAGGAGCTGCAGCTGCGGACACAGACCACCATTGGCGCGGCAGAGGACCGCTGCTCCATTGCCGGCGACGGCAAGGATCTGGAGATCGGCTTCAATGTCCGGTATCTTGCCGATGCTTTGCGGGTGATTCCCTCGGAAGAGGTGGTCATCGAGCTGACTAATGGCCTGAGCCCCATCGTGCTGACCTCTGCGGAGGAAAAATACGACTTTTCCTATATGATCCTGCCTGTGCGGATCAAGAGCTGATAAAAAATATGAAGGTTACAGTGAAAAAGAAAAGCAATGCCATTCCGCTGACCATATCTACGGAGTTTATCAAACTGGAATCGGCAATGAAGCTTGCCAATATTCTGCCCTCCGGCGGAACGGCAAAGCTGGAGATTCAAAGTGAAAATGTGCTGGTCAACGGCGAGGTGTGTACGATGCGGGGCAAAAAGCTGTACCCCGGCGATACCTTCTCCTACGACGGCGATACTTGGTGCATCCATGCGGCTGAATGATATTACCCTCCGGGATTTTAGAAATTATGTAAACCAAAAGCTGGAATTTGATCCCGGGGTGAACTTGATCGTGGGCGACAATGCCCAGGGAAAGACCAATTTGCTGGAGGCCATCTGCTATCTGGGCGCGGGAAAAAGCTTTCGGGCGCAGAAAGTAAGCGAGATGGTGCGATTCGGCGCGGACTTTGCCGATATTGAGGGAAATGTGTTCTCTCAGGAGCGGCTGCAGACCTTGCGCTGGGTGCTGTTTTCCGGCAGCCGTCCCCGGCAGATATGGAAAAACGGCGCGAAAGTGAAAACAACGGCAGATATTAACGGTATTATGTCAACCGTACTGTTCTGTCCCGAGGATTTAATGGTGCTGAAATCCGGCGCTTCTGCAAGACGGCGTTTAGGCGACCACGCGTTATGTCAACTTCGTCCCAACTACGATGCCGCCTTGACGGAGTACAACCGGATCTTGGAAAGCAAGAGCCGGATCCTGAAGGATCATTTTGAAAATCCCGCGGTTTTGGAGATCTTGCCGGAGTATAATACCCGGCTGTGCCAGGTTGGTGCGCTGCTGATCAGCTACCGGGCAAGATTTTATGAGGGCTTGGGCAAATTTGCCGCCCAGTATCACGGACAGTTTTCCGGCGGCGCGGAGGATTTTGATCTGCAGTATAAGACGGTTTCCACCGTTTCCGATCCCTTTGCAACCGTGGAAAAGCTGACGGAGGAGCTGCAAGATCATTTGCAAAGCCACTACCGGGCGGAATTGGAAACAGCCCAATGTCTTACCGGTCCCCATAAGGACGATTTTTCCGTTTCCTTATCGGGA
Source organism: Faecousia sp. (assembly GCA_045532855.1). Taxonomy (GTDB): domain Bacteria; phylum Bacillota; class Clostridia; order Oscillospirales; family Oscillospiraceae; genus Faecousia. Next base: position 1,008 of record JAZSGS010000032.1, on the reverse strand, counting down.
ATCGACCTGAAGGCCTACGGATCTCAGGGACAAACCCGGACGGCGGCCATCAGCCTGAAGCTGGCCCAGCGGGAGCTGATGAAACGGGAAAGTGGCGAAGAGCCGGTGCTGCTACTGGACGATGTTCTGTCGGAATTAGATCCGGGACGGCAGGATTTTGTGCTGAATCAGATCGTTTCCGGGCAGGTTTTCATCACCTGCTGCGAACCGGGAAGATTTACCAAGCTTGGTAAGACGATTGAGATAGAAAAAGGAAATTTGAAATAGAAGCCTTGGCTCCCTCTCTGAGGGAGCTGGCAGAAATCTCTGATTTCTGACTGAGGGAGTTATCAAACAACAAAACTCCCTCCGTCTTCGCCTACGGCGAATCCACCTCCCCCAAAGGAGGAGGCAAGGGGCAAACAAGGTTTGCCCAAAAAAATGTGAGTGATAGTCTTGGCTCCCTCTCTGAGGGAGCTGGCAGAAATCTTTGATTTCTGACTGAGGGAGTTAACAATGCTATACGAACACAAAAATGTCTCAAATGCACGAAAACTTCGTAAAGAAATGACTCCCTGGGAAAGAAAACTGTGGTATTGTTTCCTAAAAACTTACACTGTGAGATTTCAAAGACAGAAACCGATTGGCAACTACATTGTTGACTTTTATTGTTCAAAAGCCAAATTAGCGATTGAGTTAGACGGCGGTGGACATTACGATCCAGTAAAAATGCAGGAAGATGCATACCGCACTGCTGCAATACAGAAACAAGATATTAAAGTTTTGCGTTTTTGCAATACAGATATTGATAAGAACTTTTACAATGTCTGTACTGTGATTGATAATGAAGTGAAAAACTCCCTCAGTCGCGATTTGCAACGCGACAGCTCCCTCAGTGAGGGAGCCGAGGCTACTAACAACAGTCAGGAGGACTTAGCATGTCTGACGAAACAAAAGTAACGCAGGAATATGGCGCGGAGCAAATTCAAGTTCTGGAAGGCTTGGAAGCTGTCCGCAAGCGCCCCGGTA
>JAZSGS010000018.1:0-37017 GCA_045532855.1 Faecousia sp. | reverse complement strand
GGCTCGTGCAGTCTACAACGCAATGATCGAGATGAACACCAACATCAAGATCTACCGCGCAAGCCTGGTATAATCCAAGGTAAACGCAAAACCTAACGCATAAACCCTAAAAAGCCCCCCTGCGGTTCGCCGCAGGGGGGCATCTTTATGTGATCGTTTGTGCCTGGGTAATACACACTTGATTTTGGTTTGCAGACAGTGTATAATAAAAGGTGATAATGTTTTAACTGCTGGATGCAAAGGAGAATGAAGATGAAGAAAGTTTTATGTGTTCTGGTATTTTTAGTCGCCGTGATGGCGATTTGCCTACTGAATCCCGTGGAGGCAAAAGCGGCAAGCACCAGCGATTTGACCTTTACGCTAAATAGCGACGGACAGAGCTATGCCGTAACGGATTGCAGAACCTCCGCCAGCGGTTCACTGACGATCCCGTCGACCTATAATGGCAAACCGGTAACTTCTATCGGCAGCGTTGCGTTCCATTCTTGCTCCAGCTTGACCAGCGTTACCATTCCGGACAGCGTAACTTCTATCGGTAGCGATGCGTTCTATAATTGCGACGGCTTGACCAGCGTTACCATCCCTGACAGCGTAACTTCTATCGACGACGATGCGTTCTATGCTTGCTCCAGCTTGACCGGCATTTGGGTATCAGAAGGCAACCCTAATTACAGCAGTGATGCTTACGGCGTTCTCTTTAATAAAGCGAAGACACGGCTGATTTGCGCACCCGGTGGAATTTCCGGTAGCTATACCATCCCGGACAGCGTAACTTCTATCGGCAGCGATGCGTTCTATTCTTGCGACGGCTTGACCGGCATTTGGGTATCAGAAGGAAACCCTAATTACAGCAGTGATGCTCACGGCGTTCTCTTTAATAAAGCGAAGACATGGCTGATTTGCGCACCCGGTGGAATTTCCGGTAGCTATACCATTCCGGGCAGCGTAACTTCGATCGGCAGCGATGCGTTCTATAATTGCCGCAGCTTGACCAGCGTTACCATCCCGGGCAGCGTAACTTCTATCGGCTACGAGGCGTTCAGTAATTGCACCAGCTTGACCAGCGTTACCATCCCGGACAGCGTAACTTCTATCGGCTACTATGCGTTCGAAGATTGCTCCAGCTTGACCAGCGTTACCATTGGCAACGGAGTAACTTCTATCGGCGACTCTGCATTCTCTGATTGCTCCAGCTTGACCAGTGTTACTATCCCAGACAGCGTAACTTCTATCGGCAGATCTGCGTTCTATGATTGCGACAGCTTGACAAGCGTTACCATCGGCAACAGCGTAACTTCTATCGGCGGCGCTGCGTTCTATCATTGCACCAGTTTGACCAGCATCACCATCCCGGACAGCGTAACTTCTATCGGCAGCTCTGCGTTCCATTCTTGCTCCAGATTGACCAGCGTTACCATCCCGGACAGCGTAACTTCTATCGGCAGCTCTGCGTTCTATAATTGCGACGGCTTGACCAGCGTTACCATCGGCAATAGCGTAACTTCTATCGGTAGCTATGCGTTCCGTGGTTGCTCCAGCTTGACCGGCATTTGGGTATCGGAAGGCAACCCTAATTACAGCAGTGATGCTCACGGCGTTCTCTTCAATAAAGCGAAGACAACGCTGATATGCGCTCCCGGTGGTCTTTCCGGCAGCTATACCATCCCGGATAGCGTAACTTCTATCGGCAGCTATGCGTTCTATTCTTGCGACGGCTTGACCAGTGTTACCATCGGCAATGGCGTAGCTTCTATCGGCGACTATGCGTTCGCATATTGCTCCAGCCTTGCAACAGTTTATTATCGAGGCGATGAAAGCGACCGGCAGAGTATAGCGATAGGTACGAGCAACAACTCTCTTTCTAATGCCCAATGGTATTACAATGCTTGTATCGGCAGCACAACGCATGCCTATGACAATACCTGCGACACTACCTGTAATGTGTGCCGGGCAACACGCACGATCACCCATACCTATGACAACGCCTGCGACACCACCTGCAATGTCTGCCAAAATGTGCGAACAGTGCCGGACCATGTATACGACAACACCTGTGATACCACCTGCAATGTCTGCCAAAATGTGCGCACAGTACCTGACCATGTATACGACAATGCCTGCGATGCAGCCTGCAATATCTGCCAAAATGTGCGCACAGTACCTGACCATGTATACGACAACACCTGCGACAACGCTTGCAATGTATGCCAGGCAATCCGCGCAGGGTATGGCCATAAGGTGCGTAGCTACACATTTGTAAACGCAACGAACTACCCCTTCTCTTATAGCAATGGTATCTACACATCCACCAATAAGGCGCATAATTCTTCGGCTACAGCAACAATTACTGCTGAGAATAGTGGCACAATTACAATTCGGTATTATACATCCACGGAAACAAACTACGATAAGCTTACAATTAAGAAGAATAGTGCAGTTTTGTATACCGCTTCTGGCTCAACATCCTGGACGACCAAAACCATTTCTGTTGTGGCCGGGGATAAAATCTACATAACATATGCTAAGGATTTTTCTGACTCTCAAGGCTCGGATTTAGTGAAATTTGAAATCAGTTCCTCTATCTTAATTCCTGCGGAAAATGTGCAACCCACATGCGAAGATGCGGTTATTTGCGTCCAATGCGGTGTAACCGTGAAAGCTGCGCTGGGTCATTCCTATAGCGGCATTTGCGACACCTCCTGCAACATCTGCGGAGATATCCGCACCGCACCCAGCCATACCTATGACAACACCTGCGACACCACCTGCAATGTATGCCAGGCAACACGCACGATCACCCATACCTATGACAACGCTTGCGACTCCGTTTGCAATGTCTGCCAAAATGTGCGCACAGTACCCGCCCATGTGTACGATAACGCCTGCGACAAAACCTGCAATATATGCTCTGCAACGCGCACAGTACCCGCCCATGTGTACGATAACGCCTGCGACAAAGCCTGCAATGTATGCTCTGCAACGCGCACAGTACCCGCCCATGTGTACGATAACGCCTGCGACAAAGCCTGCAATGTGTGCCAAAATGTGCGCACAGTACCCGACCATGTGTATGATAACGCCTGCGACAAAGCCTGCAATGTATGCTCTGCAACGCGCACAGTACCCGACCATGTGTACGATAACGCCTGCGACGCAACCTGCAATATATGCTCTGCAAGACGCACGGTGCCTGCGCACGTATACGACAATTCCTGCGATACAACCTGCAATGTGTGCAAAGCAGTCCGCACCATTACCCACACCTACACCAACTCCTGCGATGTACAGTGCGACATATGTAAGCAGGTTGATGCAGCACGCCCGGGACACAGCTACACCAACAACTACGATACCAAGTGCAACCGGTGCGGCGGAATCAGAGCTTTAAGCACTACAACCGGCACCTATGACATTTATACCTACCAGATCATTCCGGATGAAAACGGCGGTACCATTACGATCACCGATGTAAATACTTCCGTTTCCGGAAGCGTAACCGTTCCCTCTAAAATAGGGAGCATCCCGGTAACGGGTATCGGAACATACGCCTTTGAAGACTGCACACGGCTTACCAAACTGGTGATCCCCACCAGCATAACCTCTATGGGCAACTGTATGCTGTCGGGCTGTACCGGTCTTCTGGAACTGCAGCTGCCTTATCTGGACAGAGTGTTTGCCTATCTGTTCGGCACGGCAGCCTATGGCGAGATCAGCAACGATATCGTACCCCGTTCGCTGAAGAAAGTAACGGTCAGCAACGGACTGATTCCTGAACATGCCTTCTCGGAATGCGACAGTCTCTCCACGCTGGTCTTCGGCAACGGCGTAACCGGCATCGGAGCTTATGCAGCTTCCGGCTGTAACAGTATTACCTCCGTTACCATCGGAAATAAGGCTGCTTACATAGGCGTGGGCGCATTCTATAACTGCGTCAGCTTGACGAAGGCCACCGTCGGTTCCGGCGTAACGATTATTCACGATTCTGCCTTCGAAAGCTGCATCAGCTTGCAGAGCGTTTCCCTGGGCAAGAACATCACAAATATTAAGGATAAGGCATTTAAGGACTGCTACAGCCTGACCAACGTAACCCTGCCGGCTAAGCTGGAGGAAATTGGAAACTATGCTTTTGAAAACTGCAAGAGCATTACGCAGATCAGCGTTCCCAACAGTACCGTAATTATTGGCTCTTATGCATTCCAGGGTTGCGAAAAACTGCAAACCGCTGTTCTGGGCGAAAACGTTAAGACTGTGCTCAATGGCGCATTTAAGAACTGCGGCAAGCTTCAGCGCATCGTGCTGCCCAATAGCACCACCTCTGTGGGCGAAGAGGCATTCGCAAATTGTTCTTCCCTGGTCCGTGCGGTGTTCAAGGGACGAACAGACCATATTGATAACAGTATGTTCGAGAATTGCACAAAGCTGACCACAGTTGCATTCCCCAAGAACGTAAACAGTATCGGTACCTACGCATTCTCAAATTGTACCAGCTTGAAGGAAGTTTGGTTTGAGGGAACGAAAACCCAGCGGGATAATATTATTATCGCTTATGGAAACGATGCGATTAAAACGGCAACCTGGAGCTACGGCGTATTCGATACGCTGCGGCACAAGTACACCAACGCTTGCGACACTTCCTGCAATATTTGCGGCGCTACCCGCACCGTTAGCCACACCTATAAGACCACTACCACCAAGGCGACCCTTTCCAAGAACGGCAGTATCGTCAAGAAGTGCAGTGTATGCGGCAAAGTGGCAAGCAACACGGCGATCCGCTATGTAAAGACGGTTAAGCTTTCTGCTACATCCTACGTCTACAACGGCAAGGTGAAGACGCCTACCATTACCGTCAAGGATTCTGCCGGAAAGACCTTGAAGGAAGGCACGGACTACACTGTAACCTACGCCAGCGGCAGAAAGAACGCCGGTACATACAAGGTTACTGTGAAGATGAAGGGTAACTACTCCGGCACTAAGACCTTGACCTTCAAGATCCTGCCTAAGGCAGCCATCTCCACCCAGCCCAAGGCAGCAAAGGTCAAGGTAGGCGGCACTGCGAAATTCACGGTGAAGGCTACCGGCACCGGACTGAAATACCAGTGGCAGTATTCCACCAACGGCACGACTTGGAAGAATTGTTCCTCCAGTTCTGCAAAGAAGGCAAGCTTCAGCTTCACCGCTAAGACCAGCCACGATGGTAACTACTACCGTTGCAAGGTTACCGATTCTGCCGGAAATGTGGTCTACACCAGTACGGTACGGGCTTATGTCCTGGGCATTACTACCCAGCCTAAGACGCAAAAGGTCGCAGCTGGTAAAACGATCAAGTTTACAGTCAAGGCAACCGGCGCAAGCCTCAAGTACCAGTGGCAGTATTCCACCAACGGCAAGACCTGGAAGAATTGCTCATCCAGCTCTGCCACCAAGTCTAGCTTTAGTTTCACTGCTAAGACAAGCCACAGCGGCAACTACTACCGCTGTAAGGTTACGGATTCCGCTGGTAATGTAGTTTATACCAGTACCGTCCGTGCATATGTTCTGGGCGTTACTACGCAGCCCAAGACACAAAAGGTTGAGGTCGGTGATACAATCAAGTTCACCGTAAAGGCTACCGGCACGGGACTGAAGTACCAGTGGCAGTATTCTACCAACGGCAAGACTTGGAAAAACTGCTCCGCATCTGCTGCCAAGAAGGCAAGCTTCAGCTTCACTGCTAAGACCAGCCACGACGGCAATTATTACCGTTGTAAGGTTACCGATTCTGCCGGCAATACTGTTTACACCAGCAAGGTTCGTGCCTATGTGCTTGGCATCGAAAAGCAGCCGGTTAAGAAGACCGTAACCAAGGGCAAGACCGCCAAGTTCAGCGTTGAGGCCACCGGCCACAGCCTGACCTATCAGTGGCAATACTCCACCGACGGCGGCAAGACCTGGAAGACCTGCTCCGGTAGCGCAGCCAAGAAGGCGATCTTCAGCTTCACCGCGAAGATCTCCCATAACGGCTACTATTACCGCTGCAGAATCACCGATTCTGCCGGCAACAGAGTTTACACCAGCAAGGTTAAGTTTACTGTCAAAAAGTAATACAAAAAAGCCTCCCTTTACACAAGGGAGGCTTTTTATTTCGGACGAGCAAGGACCGCCTACTTGGCTCTCCCTTTGGGAGAGCTGGCAAAAATCTTTGATTTTTTGACTGAGAGGGTTACAAGTAAAGCCCTCTCCGCCCAGTGTATGCACTGGGCACCTCCCCCAAAGGGGGAAGCAAGTCTTAGTCTGTCATTCCGACCAAGGCAAAGCCGCGTGGAGGAATCTTCGCATTTGGTGGGGGCGTAGATCCTTCGACTCGCTACGCTCGCTCAGGATGACAAATAAGAATCATGCTGCCCATAAAACACAAAAACGGCATTGCCGAAGCAATGCCGTAATGGTGGCAGAATGCATATCAGACAGCCCGCTCAACCTTGTTGGAACGGAGGCATCTGGTACAAGCATACACATGGCACGGAGTACCGTTGACAACCGCCTTAACGCGCTTAACATTGGGCTTCCAGGTACGGTTGGAGCGTCTGTGGGAGTGGGAAACCTTAATGCCGAAGGTAACGCCCTTGCCACAATAATCACACTTAGCCATTCACTGCACCTCCTATCTCCATAATAATCTCAAAATATGCCGCCTTTTGCAGGCGCTTTCATATGATACCAAAGTTTATCGAAAAAAGCAAGTGTTTTTTTCGATTTTTTTCATTTTTTAAAATTATATTGCTATTATGTCAAATCGCAGGTATAATGGCAGTAATAATTGGAAGGAGTGATCGCCTTGGACGAAACTTACAGCGTGCCTCTTGTGGAGCTGGTAGAGGAATTTCATCTGGATATTGCCTACGAGGCTACGGACTATGCATCCATCTGTCTGACAGTGCAGGATGTGTCCAGACCCGGTCTGCAGGTTGCGGGATATTTTGACCACTTTGAGCCTGTCCGGTTGCAGGTGTTTGGCAATGTGGAGATAAGCTATCTGGAAAAGCTGTCTGCGGCAGAACGGTTGATCACCTTTGACAGACTGTTTTCCTATAAAGTCCCGGCCCTCTTGATTGCCCGGGATATTCCGCCCTCTGCCGAGTGTCTGGAAATGGCGAAAAAGCACAATGTTACCCTGTTGCGCACCAAGGAAACCACCAGCACCATCGTTTCCGATATTATCACTTATCTGCGGGCGGCTTTGGCACCCCGCATCACCCGGCACGGCGTGCTGATGGAGGTTTACGGCGAGGGCTTGTTGCTGATCGGCGAAAGCGGTATCGGCAAGAGTGAGACCGCTGTGGAGCTGGTCAAGCGCGGACATCGCCTGATCGCTGACGATGCGGTGGAGATCCGCAAAATTTCCAGCAATTCTCTGTCCGGCACAGCACCGGCATTGATCCGCAATTATGTGGAAATGCGTGGCATTGGCGTTATCAATGTGGCAAAGCTGTTCGGTATGGGTGCGGTCAAGGCGGAGAATGAAATCAATTTGGTGGTCAACATCGTTCCCTGGAACAACAATGTAGCATACGACCGTCTGGGTGCGGAAGATAACTATATGGAGATTCTGGGCGTTAAGATCCCAATGAACACCATTCCGGTTACCCCCGGCCGTAATCTGGCGGTGATTCTGGAGGTGGCGGCGATGAATAACCGTCAGCGGAAGATGGGCTACAACCCTGCGCTGGAGTTCACAGAGCAGATCAACCGCTATTATGAGGAGAGCGCGAGGCAGCAGGAATGAAAGAGTTTACCATCGGTGTCAATGATGCGAATCAGCGCTTAGATCGGTTTCTTGCCAAGGCTGTGCCGCTGCTGCCGGCTTCGCTGGCGCAAAAATATATCCGCCTGAAGCGGATAAAACTGAACGGCGGCCGTGCCCAGCGGGACACCCGGCTGCAGACCGGTGATGTTCTGCAATTATATATCAACGACGAGTTTTTCGACAAACCCCGGGAGGACAATGCCTACCTTACTGTGTCTGCGCCAAAGCTGAATATCGTCTATGAAGACGACCAGATCCTGCTGGTGGACAAGCGGCCGGGACAGGCTGTGCATCCCCACGATGGCGCGGAGTACGGAAGAACGCTGATCGACCATATCCAGGCCTATCTGTATCAAAAGCGGGAATGGAGTCCCAGAGGAGAAAATGCCTTCACGCCGGCACTGTGCAACCGCATTGACCGCAATACCGGCGGCATCGTCATTGCGGCAAAAACCGCGGAAGCTCTGCGGGTGATGAATCAGAAGATCAAGGATCGGGAGCTGGACAAGCGTTACCTCGCCATTGTAGAGGGTACGCCCAAGCCCAAAGAGGGAAGCCTGAAGGGCTACCTTTTCAAGGATGCCAAGAAGAATCGGGTGTTTGTAACGGACACGCCCCAGACCGGGGCGAAATCCTGCCAGACCAATTATAAGGTGCTGGCAACGGAAAAAGGGCTTTCGCTGGTGGAATGTGAACTGATCACCGGTCGTACCCACCAGATCCGCGCCCAGTTTGCCCACGCCGGACACCCCTTGCTGGGGGACGGCAAGTACGGAAAGTTGGATAAAAGGTCCGGAAGAAACTATCAGGCGCTGTATTCTTACAAGCTGACTTTCACTTTCACCACCGATGCCGGCGCACTGAGGCACTTAAATGGCAAAAGCTTCCGTGTAGAGGATGTGGACTTTGTAAAGGAGTATTTTCCGAACGCTATGAAATGACCCCCGGAGTAATCCGGGGGTTTCATTATATTTCTTTGTAAGTAATCACCATACTGTTCCGGGGTTTCTCGATATGAATTTCCAGACCGGAAAGCAGATCCTGCCCGCTGTATATTTCTTCCCAACTGCTATAGTTTTCATCAGTAAAGGTCAGGCGATACTGCTTGCCGGGATCTATGGCATTGAGAGTGTAGGTCATTGTGTTCGCGGAACTTTCCGCTCTGCGGAACACATATACTGCGCCGGAATCCGGGAGCGCCAGCTGGTAAGCAGACCACACGGTTTCGTCCAGCGTTGCCTTAGAAAGGGGATAGAAGTCGCCGTTCCAGAAATGCTTTAGCCGCTGGACCTCGGCAACACTCTTTCCGGCGTGATCGAAGTCGAAATCGCGGCTGAAAATATCATAATTGCAGGCGATGCCCTGGGTGGCGGTGGAACGCACAATATATGCATCCGACTCCCAGATGGCGCAGGCGTGATAGGGAATATATTCGCTGAGACCTAAGATCTGATTGTGATTCCAGATAGAGTTCCGGTATTGGTCGCTTTCCGGATGGCAGCCGGTGTCGCTGCGCCACAGAGTTACGGAACGCATACATGTCTCCAGGTCCAGCCGGCGGCCGCCGCTGGCGCAGTTGTCGATCAGCAGGTTGGGGAAGGTTTGAAGCAGCCGGTCCCACAGCTTGTACATTCCGTCCACATATTTCATTTCCGTGATGCCCTTGCGGCCATCGGTATCGTTTGTGCGCCAGAATACCAGCGCCTCAACATTGAAATCCTGCCGGTAAATGTCGATGCCATACTCCTTGATGATACGAATCAGATTCTCTTCCATCCGCTGCCGTGCGCCGTCATCTCCCAGATTGATCAGGGTATGGGGGAAGGTGTCGTTGAGCTTCAACAGATTGGGCTCTATTTCGTGCCACTCGGTTCCTATATCTGCCCGTTCCATCTCAAACCAGATCAAAAAGCGCATACCGTTTTTGTGGGCATAGTCGGATACGGGCCGCAGACCGTTGGGGAAGCCCTCACTGCAGGAGTAGTTGCCTACGCCACCGGCATAGCCCTTTGTAAACCAGGCAGCGTCGATCCAGACAGTGTCAATTTGCCCGATCTTGGCAGCTGTTTCGATGGTACGCCGTTGACCCTGCTCGGTAGCCCAACTGGCATCCAGAGTAAGATCACTGCCCGGCGCGTAGAAATACCGGTCAAAGCACTGCACAGCCACCGGAAGCTGGGGGTCGGTGCCAAAGCGCTTCTTGGGAGAAAACTCCTCCCGAAGGATGCGGCGGAAGGAACGCCTTGCGCTGGCAGCATCTGTCCCGTGTACGATCAGCACAGAGGGGAAGCGTACCTCCTCTCCGGGAAGCAGGTAAAAATCACAGTCGCAAAGACCGATCTGTACGCAGAAGCCGGAATCGGTGGGGATAATATCCTTACTCCACTGACCGGTCCAGCCGATGGCAAAAACATCGGTCTTTCCGTCGTAGTTAAGATCGAAATACGGAAAACCTGTGGTGCAGGAGGAGCGGCCACCATTGGGCTCTTCGTGATAGCTTTCCGTCAGCGTAAAATCAATGGGCATAAAGCTTTCCTCGCCCTTGGAATCGCCCCGCAGGCTATGGTACAGCGGCTTTTGGGCGCAAGGAAACTCCAGATCCACTGTCTTGACAGCAGTAATTCTTCCGGAATTAGCGCTGCCGGCATTCTTGAGTTTCAATACGGCAAATTCCGCATTGTCGCCGATTGCGCGATAGGTAAGCTCTGCCACCAGATCCTCGGCAACGGTTTGCGCGCCGGGGTTGAGGATGATTTTCTTTTCGTTGTAATAAAGACTGCCGGTAATGGAATGCATAACGCCACCTCCATAATATTTTCTTGAGAATACCACCGCGGTAAGGAATAGTCAATCCTACAAAAAGGAAAAAGAGGAAGGTAAATTACCTTCCTCTTGTATTTTCCTGCCTTAGTCAGCCTTGGCGGCCAGGACCTGACGGCCGTTGTAGTTACCGCAAGCCTTGCAAGCTCTATGGGGCATGACGGGCTCACCGCACTTGGAGCATACGGTTACGCTGGGAGCGGACAGCTTCCAGTTGCCGCCACGGCGCTTATCGCGACGGGCCTTGGATACTTTACACTTAGGGACAGCCATGGATGACACCTCCTTGATCAAACTGCTTTTGACAGCATTCGTTTATGGGTTTACTTCTCGAGAAGCTGCTTCAAAGCAGCGAAACGGGGATCGAGCTCCTTCTCACAGGTGCAAGGCTCATTGTTCAGGTTCTTGCCGCAGCGGCAGCAAAGTCCTTTGCAATCGGGTCTGCACAGCAGCTTGGAATCCAGATTCAGCACGAAAACCGTGCGAACGATTTCTTCCAGATTGGCGCTGTCTCCCTCCAAAGGGAATACCGATTCATCTTCGTTTTCTTCGTTGCTCAGCTCCGTTACCAGAACCACATCGACAGGAAGGGAAATCTCCTGATCAAAATCTGTGGCGCAGCGGTCGCAAATACCGTGGATGGTGGTGCTGATGTTGCCGGTCATAACCAATACGCCGGCGGTGTTTCGCACCGTACCGGAAATCAGCACCGGTTCGGATACCGGATAGCACTGACCGTACTGAAGATCACTCAGATCCACGCTGGTGGAAAACGGAAGTGCAGCACCCGGGCAGTCAATAATGCTGGACAGTCCCAGAAGCATACTTTCCCTCCTCTACGCAGTCGTGCCTTGATATTATAATGGCTTTTTCCTCATTTGTCAAACATTATTTTTCCTTTTTTCTGCAGATTTTGGGTGGCGATATTCACATATTTTCCTTTTCATTTTTCCCATTTTGTGGTATGATGGGCAAAGAAAACCAACGGGAGGAGCAAATTATGCTTTCTATTGCTGAAATTCTGTCCCAGGAGCTGGGGCAGAAGCAAGAATATGTGGAAAATGTCATCGCTTTGATCGATGAGGGAAATACCATTCCTTTTATCGCCCGTTACCGCAAGGAAATGCACGGCGCGATGGACGATACGGTGTTGCGCAATCTGCAGACCCGATTGGAGTATCTGCGCAATTTGCAGCAGCGCAAGGATGAGGTCAAGAACTCCATCGAGAATCAAGGCAAGCTAACGGAGGAATTGGCGCAAGCCATTGACAATGCGGTTACCTTGGCAGAGGTGGAGGATCTGTACCGCCCCTACAAGCAGAAGCGGCGCACCCGTGGCTCTGTGGCTCGGGAAAAGGGCTTGGAGCCTTTGGCAGCGGCGATCTTTGCCCAGGATGGACAGGATCCGGCTGCTTTGGCGCAGGACTATATTGATCCGGAAAAGGGCGTCAATACCGTTGAGGAAGCCCTTGCCGGCGCTTCCGACATTATTGCGGAAGATCTTTCTGACGATGCGGCTATCCGCAAGAATCTGCGCGCGCTTATGAACCGCAAGGCGGTGCTGACATGCAAGGCAGAGGATGCCGAAAATGATAGTGTGTATCGGCTGTATTACGAGTTTTCCCAGCCTATTGCCAGATTGCTGGATCACCAAATTCTGGCCATCAACCGTGGCGAAAAGGAGGGCTTCCTGAAGCCCAATGTTGTATTGCCCGGCAATGACGGCGCTGCACTGGTTTGCCGTGCGGCATTGAAGCCAACGGCCAATGTCAGCCAATTTGTCCGAAATGCGGCAGAGGATGCCTATGAGCGACTGATTTTCCCTTCGCTGCAACGGGAAATCCGCAGCGATTTGACGGAGCGGGCTGCCAAGGGCGCGATCCACAATTTCGCGCTGAATTTGAAGCCGCTTCTGATGCAGCCGCCGGTAAAGGGCTTTGTTACTATGGGTCTTGACCCCGGATACCGCAACGGCTGCAAGGTGGCGGTGGTAGATCCCACCGGCAAGGTGCTGGATACCGCTGTAGTATATCCTACCTTCAGCGAAAAGAAAAAGCAGGAAGCCATCGTAGTGCTGTCCGGCCTGATGAAACGCCACGCGGTTGCCCACATTGCCATCGGCAACGGCACAGCATCCCGGGAGACGGAGGCAATGACGGTGGAAATGCTGCATTCTTTCCCCAATGCCAGCTATATGATCGTCAATGAGGCCGGCGCGTCGGTCTATTCCGCATCACCGCTGGCTGCAGAGGAGTTCCCGGATTACGATGTAAATCTGCGTAGCGCGGTGTCCATCGCCCGGCGTTTGCAGGATCCGCTGGCAGAGCTGGTGAAGATCGATCCCAAGGCCATCGGCGTGGGACAGTATCAGCACGATTGCCCCCAAAAGGAGCTGGATACAGCTCTGGGCGGCGTGGTGGAGGACTGCGTAAACGCAGTGGGTGTAGATGTCAACACCGCATCCAAGAGCCTGCTGCAGCAGGTATCCGGCCTTAGCGCCGCAACGGCGAAGAACATTGTGGCATACCGGGAGGAAAACGGCCCCTTTACCAATCGGACACAGCTGAAGAAAGTTCCCAAATTGGGACCGAAAGCTTTTGAGCAGTGCGCAGGTTTCCTGCGTGTGCCGGAAAGCAAGGAGATTTTGGACAATACCGGCGTTCACCCCGAGTCCTATACCGCCGCTAAGAAGCTTTTGAATGTGTTGGGTGGGGAGCTTTCTGAGTTGCCTGCCAAGCTGGAAAGCTACGGCGTTACCAAGGCGGCGCAGGAATGCGGCGTTGGCGAGCATACCCTTGCAGATATTGCCAAGGAGCTGAGCAAGCCCGGCAGAGATCCCCGTGATGAGCTGCCCCAGCCCATTTTGCGTAAGGATGTGCTGGAAATGAAGGATCTCAAGCCCGGTATGGAGCTGACCGGTACAGTGCGTAATGTTATCGACTTCGGTGTATTTGTGGACATTGGCGTTCACCAGGACGGTTTGGTGCACATTTCTCAGGTGGCCAACCGCCGGGTAAATCACCCCAGCGAGGTGGTCAAGGTGGGCGACACTGTCAAGGTCGTGGTGCTGGATGTGGATGAAAAGCGCCATCGTATCAGCCTGTCTATGAAACAGGCAAAGAAATAATTGTAACACCGCCTCCGTTGGGAGGCGGTGTTTATATATTCAGAAATGTTATGAAAACCGGTGGAATTGCCGGTATATTGACATTTTTTGCGGTTGCTGGTATACTATTTAAGTAAAAACATTCGACTTGGAAGAATGACAGGAGAATGCATTATGAAAAAGCGAACCAGATTTATGGTTGCAATAATGTGCGCAGCAATGCTTTTGACGATGGTTTCCTGCAAACAGGAAGAGATACCGGAGGAAACGCAGCCGATCCCTCAGGAGGAAACTGCGCTGACGCGTTATCAGCAAATTTGCGATACTGTAAACAATGCCGCCGATCTGACGGTGGAAACCCAGTATTCCCGCAGCCGTACTGTAGGCGGTGAGGTTTATAGCGAAACGTTTACGGAAACTGCGTATTATCACGCTTTGGGCACTAAGAATGCTATGGCATCTGTAACGCAAGCGGTGTCTTTTGGTCCTTATGAAACCCAATATGCGGAGATGTATTATAAGAACACGGCCTATTGTAAGACAGGCGACACCTATTTCCGCAAGGATATGACGATCCAGCAGTTCCGTGATCATCAAATTCCAGCCATACTGGTAGATGCGGCGTTGTATGACGCGGTAGAGGTGAATAAACGCCTAAACAGTACGGTGATCACTTTTTCTGAGCCTAAAGCGCTGGAAAGTTGGGCAACAAATTACACCGCAGCGGTTTTGGTCAGCGCTACCGCTACAGCAACGCTGGACAAAAACGGTGAGCTGATGGATACTTCTTATGCTGCGCAGTATACCTGCGACGGTATTGTGTACGATTTGCAGGTCAAAACAACGGTAAAAACGGAAGCACCGCAGAATTTGAAGTCGGAACTGGCTGAAATAGATACCGACTGTCCTACCTTGTCGTATTTCTACGCGCCCCGGAAAATTTTACAAGTGGTGGGAGATGTATATACCGCTACCGCACTGTCTGCGGAGTATACCGAATCGGTATACAGTGGGGCGTTTTCCCGCAGCCGCAGCCGGACCAGCTTCTTTGATACATACGGCGCTGACGATGCATTTATGGCCCGCAGCAGCTATGAGGTTATCAACACCGACTATTCCAACACCCCGGTTACCACCTCTGAGGTGGTGGTCTATCAAGATGGCAGCTGCACCTCCAGCGTAAACGGCGCGGAGTCCACACTGCGGGAAGGAATTACGGCGGAAACTATGCGCACCTTCTGCGAGGATGCGGTTTTGGCGGCGTTGTTTACTCCGAATCACATTAAAAATGCAACCAGACAGAGCGAAAAAGACTATATTCGCATTGATTTTACGGGTAATTCTGCATTTTCCAACAATTTGTGCAACACCATCTATTCTATTTTCGGCGCAAATCTGGATGCCTATGCCGATGCTTACACCACGCCGGTTGCCAGCGGCTATCTGTGCATTGACAAGGCTACCGGACTGCCCACAGCTTTGGGAATTGAACTGGAGCGGATTCATACCGCCGGCGAGATCTCCTATTCGCTGACATACCAGCTGGATCAGACAATGCAGCTGTCCAGCGCTCAGGCTTATGAGAACATTACCGGTGAGCCGGAGCCTACTCCCACAGAGCCTTAAAAATAAAACCGCTCGGTTAACCCAAGCGGCTTTTGTTATAGGATTTCGATGATGGTGCCGCCGCCGATGACGGTATCGCCGTCGTAGAGGACAACAGCCTGTCCCGGGGTAAGGGCGCGCTGGGGTTCGTCAAAAACAACACGGGCAAAGCCGTCCTTTTCCGGATATACGGTGGCAGGCTGCTCTGCCATACGGGAACGGGCTTTGGCTTTTGCTCGAATAGGGGCGGTCAAGCTATCTATCGCGATCCAGTTCCAATCCTTTGCCAGCAGCTCCTTGCGGTACAACGCCTCGTTGGGGCCCACGGTTACGGTGTTTTTTTCCATATCCTTGGCGCAGACGTATACCGGCTCGCCCATAGCAAGGTGCAAGCCTTTGCGCTGTCCCAACGTATAGGCCACAGCGCCCTTGTGGGTGCCGACAATGTTGCCGCTCAGGTCAAGATACGCGCCGGCAGGGTAGGTCTTGCCGGTGTATCGCTGCAAGAACGCCAAATAGTCGCCGTCGGGAATGAAACAAATATCCTGGCTGTCCCGCTTTTTGGCGTTCAGAAAGCCCTGTTCCTGGGCGATCAGCCGGGCGTCGGCCTTGGTAAGCACCCCAAGAGGGAAACGGGCGTGCTGCAGCTGTTGCTGGGTTAGACAGTAGAGGAAATAGGTCTGATCCTTAGCTTCGTCTACTGCCTTGCATAAAAGATATCTGCCGTCCTTTTCCCGGATCCGGGCGTAATGTCCGGTAACGATACAGTCGCAACCAAGGGAGAAGGCAGCCTGCAGGAATTTGTCGAATTTCAGGTGGCGGTTACATTCAATGCAGGGATTTGGTGTCAATCCGTTTTCGTAGCTGGTTGTGAAATGATCCATAACCAAACTGCGGAAATCCTCAGAATAGTCCAGGATATGAAAGGGGATACCCAACCGGTCAGCCACAGCCCGGGCATCATCTGAATGCTCGGTAGCGCAGCAAGCCTGATCCTGGCCGGTATACAGCCGCATCGTTGCGCCCACGCAGGTATAGCCTGATTGCAGCATAAGATATGCGGCAACACTGCTGTCCACGCCGCCGGACATGCCGATCAAAGCTTTCATACGGTTCAACTCCTGTCTTTCTTTAGTTTATGCTTGTGTTAAATTGGGGACAAATCTACCCCTTGGCTCCCTCGTCAGAGGGAGGCTAAGGCTGTAACTTGTGGAAGTTATTTCCATAAGTTGAAAATATCTCATAACAACAAGCATTTTTCTATAACTTAATATAACATCTTTATTTAAATATTCAAGATATATATGAGAATAGAGTTATCCCCAAAATACGGGATAACTCTATTTTTGATGGTATGACAAAAATCATATTGACATATTGAAAGTCATACCAAAGTAAACGCAGTTAAAAACTTTGTTTTTAAGAGTAAAACCGACGAAAGTATGACGGTTGTTCCTGCCTTGACCAATTTTTCACTAACTTCTTGCCTTTTTATATGTGTCGTGATATACTAATATTTGCCAAACAAAGCTGAATAATGAAAAGGAAGTCAAATAATCAAGGGGGGTATTATACCCTTTTGTATTTATCATCCAATTTGAGTTCAGTAAAAATGCAACTCCACTTGGATGGTAATAAGGGTTTCCTTTTCTATTCGAGCTTTGTTTGGCGACAATCGGAGTTGCGTTTTTCGGTGCGTTGACTTCGGTTGGCGCACTTTTTTATTTTATGGAGGAAAAAGAGAATGAAACAACTACTTTTGACAGTGCTTATCTTTGTACTATTGATCGTAATGACTGCTTGTGGTGCTAATACTGACAATCAAGCCCCCACAGAATCACTCCCTGATGTTGATGGAAATCCTTACACTACGCACGAAGTAATTGATGGCAAAACATATATTTCTTATGATTATAGTGAAGTATATGACAGTCTGGATTTGTCTCAATATACTAGTTGGGGCTCGTTTGGTGCAGATGGTTTAATGTGGGTCGAAAAATCTGATTATACTGGAAAACAGTTTGGATACATAGATTATAAAGGAAATGTTGTAATACCCTTCAATTCTGAAATTGTTACCCCTGGTGATTTTGAGGATGGCTATGCTATCGTTTCTTATGAATATGATGGGTTTGGAATGGGGAACGGTGTTCGGGGAGTTATGGACACAAATGGTGAAATTAAATTAAAATTCGACAATCATGCCAGATCGAGATGTTATCGTTCAGAAAACGGGAATATTGTTTTTGTTGGAATAAACTTAATGGACGATTTATATTCAGAGTCAAAAAACTATATATTTTGCAGTAAAAGCGGCAAAACCATAGAAATTCCTGATGGTCCTGCTAAACTTGATGGTATGTATTATTCGGATGGATTGTTACGCACATATAGAACAGTATGGTATACTGATGAAAACAACCATAGTGCTTATAAACATGTTGTAACATTTTATGATGAAAACGGAGAGATTGCATTGGTCGTTGATTCGAATAGTAGTCCTCATTTTAAAAATCTTACTTTTGTAGATGACTTTGTTGATGGCAAGGCTATCATAACATTCGTTGGGCAAGATCGAGAATATTACCGGGTGGAAATAGACAAAAAAGGAGAATGGCTTGGTGAACCATGGAAAATAGACAGAGATGATTTGGGAAATGACTTCTTTTGATAAAGTATAAAAATTGTTTATACCTTGTCTCTATTGTAGCACAAGCATACCACATCGCCGGCGGGAAAACAATCAGTTTTCCCGCCGGTATATTTTGGTATTGGCAAAAGCGCTCTTGTATTGTCGAAGAACTTCTGCTATAATATACGGGTACGACTTGCAGAAGGAGGGTTACCCGTGAATAAACGTAGAATATGCGCTTTCCTGGTGGCGGCACTGTTGCTTAGCCTATTTCCCAGCGTGAGTGTTCCGGTCAATGCTGCGCAGGAACAGACTGTTCCGGGTGAAACTCTGCCTGCACCGGAGCCTATGGCAGTGGCCGAAACTAAGTCTACGACCAAGGCGACGAAAGCAACGACCAAGCCTACAACGGCTCCTACAGAAAAGCCTACGACCAAGCCTACGGTGGCTCCCACAGAAGAGCCTACGACCAAGGCGACAAAGGCTACGACCAAGCCGACGACAAAGCCGACAGCAGCGGCAACAGAAAAGCCTACCACAAAGCCTACAGAGCCAGTGGAAGACGGACCGATGACCTCGTCAGATGAACTGATCGAGGTGCTGAAAAAGATGGAGGGATTCCATCCTGTGGCGTACTGGGACTATTCCCAGTGGACCATTGGTTATGGCACAAGATGTCCCACAGGTAAGGAAAAGTACTATACCAAGGATAATCCAATGACCGTGGCGGAAGCAGAAAGCCTGCTTCACAAAGAACTGCTGTATTTTGAAAATGTAATCAACAACTACGCGGAAAAGTACGATTTGGAATTTGAGCAGCATCAGTTCGATGCGCTGGTATCCTTTACCTATAACTGCGGCGAAGCCTGGACAAAGGATGTAGAAGGCTATCTCAACAAGGCGATCCGGGAAGGAGATACGGGCAACGCCTTTATCTACGGAATGATCCTGTGGAGCAAGGCGAACACCGATTACCTTTTGGTCAATCGCAGAAAGTGCGAAGCCAATATGTACATAAACGGCATTTATAAAGCCTACAACACCGCCAACAGCATCCCTCAAAATATCAAGCACGTCTTTTTGGATGGCAACGGCGGCACGGTAAAATATGTACCTCATGGCTATAGTACCGAGGAAACTGCCAACATCGTAACGGAATTTACCGTCAAGCCCACTGGTGTGGATGCGGACGGAAAGACCTTTACCTACACCTTTGCCGGTTGGTATACAAAGCCGGTAGGCGGAAAACGAGTTAAAAAGCTGGACGGTTCGCTGGCCAACGGCGCGATACTCTATGCCCACTGGAAAGATCCGGAGGGAAATGTGGTAACGCTTCCAAAGGGTGATGTGGTGGATAATATTGAGGTTTCTGTTACCGGAACGGTGAATGTCCGCTCCGGCCCTGGCACCTATTATCCCATCGAGAAGGAAGCCAAGAAGGGGGCGCAGCTGGTCATTACAGAAACCTTCAAGGTCAATAATACCCTTTGGGGTAAGTGCGAGGACGGCTGGCTCAGCCTGCACTATACCAATTACAATGATATCGTATCCGGCAACACCTCAGTACCGACCGATGGCCTTATGGGAACGGTAATTACACAAAGCGGCGGTACGGTCAATGTCCGGACCGGCCCGTCTACCTCCTATGGCATTGCCTATACCGCCAAAAGCGGCGACCGGGTGCAGATCTTTGCACTGAAGTCGGATGGCACTCTGCAGTGGGGACAGCTGGAAGATGGCAACTGGATCTGTATGGATTATGTGCAGCTGGATGAGATAGAAGATGAGCCGAAAGATGAGCCGGAAGAAAAGAAATTGACATCTATCGAGATCCAGGCTCTGCCGCAAATGCTGGAATATGTGCAGCGAAATGATGAACTGGATCTGACCGGCAGCTTGCTAAAGCTGGTCTACAGCGACGGATCCTTTGATCTGACGGATATAACCGCCAGTATGGTTACCGGCTTTAGCAACAAAAAGCTGGGCGAGGTCAAACTGACAGTTACCTATGAAGAAATGACGACTACCTTTACGGTAACCATCGTTATGGCAACGGTAGTTTTCAAAAACTACGATGGCACGGTGCTCAGCTCTACTCAGTATGAATACGGACGGACGGTAAAGCAGCCCGAAACGCCGAAGAAGCCCTCTGACAAGAAGTATGCCTATAAGTTTGTCGGCTGGGATAAGACGGTTACCCGCTGCAGAAAAGATGTTGTTTATACAGCAGTTTTCGAGGCGGTTCCGCTGAAGGTGGACGGTGTGGTGGCAACGGATACCGGCGGCAGCGTCAATGTCCGCACCGGCCCGGGAACGAAATATGATATTGCCTACACTGCAGATGACAAGACCAAGGTGGAGATTTGGGAAACCAGATCCGATGGGAAACTGAAGTGGGGCAAGCTGAAAGACGGCAACTGGATCTGTATGGATTATGTTCTGACCGAGGCTGCTGTTGGCGATATGGACGGCGATTATCTTCTGAATGAGGATGATGCCATCTACCTGCTGCGGCACGTGATCTTCCCGGATAAATACCCGCTCAAGGTTACGGCAGATGCAAACGGGGATAAAAAGGTCAATGAAGACGATGCCATTTATCTGCTGCGGCACGTGATCTTCCCGGATAAGTATCCTCTGAAGCTGAAAAAATAGGTGATTTTTAATGAAAAAAATTTGGATATGGTTGATATGCGCATTGGTGCTGGCGGCACTGGCGATTCCGGTAGCGGCTGCGCCCAGCGCAACACTAAGCGCTTCAAAGTCCACGGTAAATGCCGGCGATACCATTACGGTGTCGGTTAATGTAGCTTCTACCAGCTGTAAGTACGGCGGTGTGGAGGTTAGCTTTGATAGCAAGATTTTTGAGCTTACCGGCGGTAAGTGCGCCCTCAGCGGCACATTGCTGGCGGAGTTTTCCACCAGTACAAAAGACGGCGTCTTTGCCTTTGGCAGCCCTACGGCGGTGTCCGGTAAGGTTTTTGAGATCACGCTGAAGGTAAAAGACAGCGCAGCCTTGGGCAAGTCGAATGTGTCCGTGAGTCTGACCATTGACGGCGAAATCGTGTCCCAGTCTGTGGGCATTACTGTTGCTTGTAAGCATACCTATGACAATGGCTGCGACACCACCTGTAACGCTTGCGGTGAAAAGCGTACCGTTTCCCACAACTGGGGTTCCGGCAAGGTGGAAAAGAAGGTCAGCTGCACCCAGGATGGCTCTAAGGTCTATACCTGCAACACCTGCGGTGAGCAGAAGACCGAAACCCAGAAGGCCTACGGCCACGACTATGACAACGCCTGCGATACCAGCTGCAACAACTGCGGCGAAGAGCGCAGCACTACCCATAAATACAGCGATAAGTGGTCCACCAGTAAGGATCAGCACTGGTATAAATGTACTGTCTGCGGCGATAAGAAGGATGCGGCAGAGCATACCCCCGGCGCTGAGCCTACCGACGATGCGCCTCAGACCTGCACCGTTTGCGGCTATATGATCAAGCCGTCGCTGAGCCATAAGCACAGCCTTTCCGAGGAGTGGGCAACGGACGAAACGGGACATTGGCATACCTGCGCAGAGTGTGATATGATCCCCGATTTTGAGGAGCATATTTTCGACAACGAATGTGATAAAAAGTGTAACACCTGCGGCTTTGCCCGGGAAACCGAGCACGTTTACCAAACCCAGTGGACATCGGATGCGGACGGCCATTGGCATCAGTGTGAATTCTGCGGCGACCGGCTGGAAACCGAGCCCCATATCCCCGGAGCGGAGGCGACGGAGTTTGAGGCGCAGCTGTGTACCGAATGTGGCTATGAGCTGACACCTGCTTTGCATCAGCACGAGTATTTGTGGAATTACGATGTGGAAAAGCACTGGCAATCCTGCGAATGTGAAGATGTGATCGAGGAAGCGGAGCATTCCTGGGATGAGGGTACAATAACTGTCGAGCCCACCTACACCGATGCCGGCGTTAAGGAGTACTGTTGCTCTGTGTGCGGTGGCGTGAAAACGGAGGAGATCCCCGTTCTGCCGTCCCAGACCTTCCTGGAAAAGCTGAACAATACGGTGGAGGTGCCGATCTGGGCGCTGATCGCAGCCGGTGGCGGCGTGATCCTGCTGTGCATTCTGTGCATTGTGATTACAGCAGCGGTGAAAAGAAAAACCGGAAAATACAGCAGATAAAGCATAACCGCCCGGGAGATCCCTCCCGGGCGGGTTCTGTTTTTGGCTTAATAGCAACGCGTGTATAAGCGCGAGAGAAATGCCTAAAGCGTTTAACTGTTTCGGATGGCGTCAACACAATACTCGTTTGCACCTAAAAAGAAAAATGGCAGATGGAGCGTGTTTGAATACCCACGGTATGTAAGATACATAAGAACAGTTGCGCCCTGAGGCGGAAGGGAATAATCTGCGTTCGGATCACTCTGCAAAAATGGAGTATAAATATCTGCAGCATAGCCAACGAAATCAGCTACTGCAATGAGTTGACCGTCCAAATCAGCAATAACCATATTCACCCCGTCTTCTTGTTTTCTCTCAATTATCGTTGCCTTCACAAGATAAACATTTCCAGCAAGGCCGTTTTTTGAAGCCGGTGTAGAAAGAATGCTTGATGGAAGGGTTAGCTTTGCGCTAGATAAATACTTCGAGGTAGAACCGGAGGGGAACAAAACATAATGATCGTAAGTAGCAGAAAGTTCACTCAAGGAAGCATTGGGCTTAACAATCGTGCGACCACGGGATGTATCGGCCAACATTCCGCAGGTTAACTCGTTAGAAACCCAGAGCATATTGCCGTTCATGCTGGGATCATATGGGATGGATATAGTAAACGATACAGAGAACTCGTGCAGCGGCGCATTAAACTCTGGCAGGTGTTTCGTCAGTATTTGCGTACCATCGATGATAAAGTCTACAAATACCGTTTCGTCCATACCACCGTTCAGACTGATATGAATTGAGAAACCGCCGTCTTTTTCATATACAGCCACTTTATGATCAAAAACGCTGTCCCCAAGATCTTGCATATATCCAGCCATACGAGACAGATCCGCCTCAGGAATAACCCTAACCAGTGAAGAGTCAGACGTCGGATTGGGACTACGGTTGGGAACTTGTTGAGATGAAGCACACCCAACCAATAGTGCAGTTATTACACAGTAGAGAAGAACTAATCGTTTCATATGACAACCTCCAAAGAATAACAAAGGGGTTTCCTAATATGCCCCTATACATTATCGTAAAGCATATTCACAGCAAAATTATTGGCTTCAATTTCTTACCGGGCATCTTTTTTGACTGCTATCAGTATCAACTCCTTTTTGCCTTTATTATTAACTATTTGGTTTGATTTGTCAACCCTTTGCTTTAACTTTTTCGTAAAAGCTTGAAAAATTTATTTGACAAACCAAACTAAATAGTTTATAGTAGTGCGCGAAAGGAGGTCGTTATATGACCGCAAGACAAATTATCGAAATGGCAGTAGCATACTGCGGTATAACCAATTCCGAATTGGCAAGACGGCTCGACTGGTCTCCGCAGTTGCTCAATAAGCGACTGAACACCGGCAAGCTGACGGTCGAGGAATGGGAGACCATCGGCAAGGCTCTGGGCGGATCTGTGAAGATCCGGTTCGTGATCAACGGAAACGAGGTTGGTTTATGAAAAAAATAAAAGCCCGGACTTGTGCAGTCCGGGCTTTTGGAGTATGTCTATCACTTGCTATGCTTGTGTAAACCTGCACGGGTTTTGACCCTGGTATCTTTGTTCGGCTCCCGGACAATCAGATCTGAAAGGTTACAGTCCAGTGCTTCACAGATTAAGTCAAGGTGCTCCAAACTGACGCGGTATGCAAGTTCGTGGTATAGATCGTTGATAGTGGACGGTCTGATACCGGTTGCTCTGGCAAGGTCTGCCTGTGTCCACCTTCGCTCGCCAAGCCGGGTGGAAAGTAAAATCTTAATCATAGCCATGCTCCTTTTCGTTTTATTCTAACGATGCAATTTCGATTCTACAGGAATGTGTTAGAAAATAACGCATTTCGTTATAACAGAGCAAAGAGGGCTGTCTGCGAGATCAGTGATCCCGTAGGCAGCCCTCTTTTTGTTTTTGCCATACAAATGCGTTACTGTTCTGCACCCGAAATGAACCTCAAAATGAACCGCAAAATGCTGACATAGGACTTTTGCACCTCAAATGAACCTCAATAAATTCCTTTGCTTTCAGTTTAATTCCGTCAAACTCGGCTAAAACAAAAAGCCCAAAAACCATTGTGGTTCTTGGGCTTTTTGAGAAAACATAGTGAAATCAGCGCTTGGAGAACTGAGGTGCGCGACGGGCTGCCTTCAGACCGTACTTCTTTCTCTCCTTCATTCTGGGGTCGCGGGTCATGAAGCCTGCAGCCTTCAGAGTGGGACGCAGCTCGGGGTTCAGAGTAACCAGAGCGCGGGACAGACCGTGGCGGATAGCGCCAGCCTGACCGGACACGCCGCCACCGGCAACGGTAACAACGATATCGACCTTACCAACCAGATCGGTGGTAACCAGAGGCTGATTAACGATCAGCTTCAGGGTATCCAGACCGAAATAGTCGTCGATCTCGCGACCGTTGATGATGATGGAACCGGTACCGTTCTCATAAACGCGAACACGGGCGACGGAGGACTTCCGACGGCCGGTGCCGTAGTAATACTTCTTCTTGCTCTCGTACATATTCCGTTACCTCCAATTACAGGGTCCAAGCTTCGGGCTTCTGAGCAGCGTGGGGATGCTCAGCACCCTTATACAGGTGCAGACGAGTCATAGAGTTGCGACCGATGGAGTTCTTGGGCAGCATACCCTTGACAGCCAGCTCCATAGCGTAATCGGAGCGGGTTTCCATCATAGTGCGAGCCTTGGTCTCCTTCAGACCGCCGATCCAGCCGGATACGCGGTAGTAGGACTTCTGATCCAGCTTCTTGCCGGTCAGGATAGCCTTGTCAGTGTTGATGACGATGACATAGGCGCCGCAGTCAACTGCGGGGGTGAAGTCGACCTTGTGCTTGCCGCGCAGCAGGTTAGCAACGGTAACAGCGGTACGGCCCAGGGGCTTACCGGCAGCGTCGATAACATACCACTTGCGCTCCAGGGTCTCCTTCTTCAGAAGAGTAGTGGTCATTATGCTTTCCTCCAATAGGTAAAATATTTTGACAAATTCGTATGCTTGAAGTACAATGTCTTCAAGTCGCTAGATGATGATATCACAAACAAATTTGCTTGTCAAACGATTTTTTAATAAATTTTATGAAATCCCATACAAACTCGTAAAAACTCGTGTATTCTCGTTAGAACTCTTGTTTTCTAATGTGCCATTTTGAAATATTTTAGGAGGAAATCCCAACAATGCAGAAACTTATGGGCCTTGTCCGCCGCTGTGTGGAGGATTACAATATGATAAGCCCCGGGGATAAGGTGGCTGTGGGCGTGTCCGGCGGTAAGGATTCGCTGGTGCTGCTGCAAATTCTGGCGGGTCTTCGCCAGTACAGCGATTTTTCCCTGGAGGCGGTTACCGTTGATATGGGACTGGGTATGGATTACAGCGCGGTGGAGGAATTCTGCCATAAGCTGGATGTGCCCTATACCATTGTCAAGACACAGATCGGACCGATTATTTTTGACCACCGCAAGGAGAAAAATCCTTGCTCCATGTGCGCAAAAATGCGCCGTGGTGCGCTGAATCAGGCGATTTTGGATCGGGGTATCCGTAAATTGGCATTGGGGCATCATTTTGACGATGCAGTGGAGACCTTTGTGATGTCGCTGATCTATGAGGGACGCATCAGCTGCTTCCAGCCGGTTACGGACTTAGACCGGATGGGCGTTACCCAGATCCGACCGATGCTGTATATCCACGAAAAGACGGTGGACAATTTCGCCACCCGAATGGAGCTGCCGGTGGTTCATAATCGTTGCCCGGTGGATAAGTATACCAAGCGGGAGGAGATCAAGCAGCTGGTGTACGATCTGAGCAAGACCTATCCCGACCTGAAAGAGCGGATATTCGGCGCAATGCAGCGCCTGCCCCTGCCGGAATGGGAGCCTAAGGGAAGATATAACAGACCGAAGGATGAAGAATAGAAAAAGCCTCCCTAACAAGGGAGGCTTTTAGCATAATGAAATGCCTTGGCCCCCTCTTTGAGGGGGCTGTCGGAAATCTCCGATTTCTGACTGGGGGAGTGTCCTAAGACAAAATGACACTCCCTCCGTCTTCGCCTTCGGCGAACCCACCTCCCTCAGAGAGGGAGGCAAGGCGATTTTTGCGGTATGAAAATCTTGCCATTCGGGCACAATACTGCCAAAGGAGTTGGTGGTATGGTTAAGGGGATTTCCCGGCAGGTGATCGTGGTGCAAAGCCCGGATAAAAAGCTGTTTGAGCAGGCGATTTTTATCCTGAAAGACGATGCTGTCGGCGTTACAGAGGATGCCCTGATGAAAGAGGCTCGGCAGATCATTCGCAATCCCAAGGCAGACGGAAAACGCAAGCTTTATTATTACGGTCCGGCGTGGGCCTGTATCGGCGCGGTACTGACCGGTATCGTCTGGGGAATTACGGCGCTGATTTGACTTGCGCGGCGCGTATATCTGTGGTATACTAACACTACTTTGACAGAAAGAGAGTATACCTATGCGCATCGGCAATCTGGAAGTGAATAATCCCATTGCCCTTGGGCCTATGGCTGGTGTAACGGACTGGGCGTTTCGTACAGTTTGCGCGGAATTGGGCGCAAATATCACCATTACGGAGATGGTTTCCTCCCGGGCGCTGGTGTACAGGGACAAGAAAAGCGCCGGACTGCTGAAGAAGAACGAGGGTTCTCTTTGCGGCGCCCAGATATTTGGCAACGATCCTACCATTATGGCGGAGGCGGCTGTGCTGGCACTGGAGATCTCCGGTTGTGATTTTTTGGACATCAATATGGGTTGCCCTATGCCGAAAATCGCCAATTCCGGCGACGGCTGCGGCTTGATGCGCACCCCCGAGCTGGCTGGGGACATCGTCAAAGCGGTTACCCAGGCGGTGAATGTGCCGGTAACGGTAAAATGCCGTTTGGGCTGGGATAAGGGCAGCATCAATGTGCTGGATTTTGCCAAGCGAATGGAAGATAACGGCGCAGCGATGATCACCGTCCACGGCAGGACCCGGGCGATGCTGTATACCGGTGTCGCCGATTGGGACACCATTACCAAGGTCAAGCAAAATCTGTCGATCCCCGTCATCGCCAATGGCGATATTGTGGACGCGGAAACGGCGTGCAAATGCTTAAAACGCACCGGTGCAGACGGTATTATGATCGGTCGGGCGGCTTTTGGCGATCCCTGGATATTTGAACAAACCAAAGCTGCGCTGGCAGGTCAGCCCATTCCTCAGCGTCCGCCGCTAAAGGATAGAATTGCACTGGCTGTGCGGCAGTTCCAGCTTTCCGAGCAGGATCACGGCGAGCATATTGCCTGCTTAGAGGCAAGAAAGCATTTCGCTTGGTATCTGCGTGGCGTTGCCCACAGCAGCTACTATAAAAATCAAATTTCGTCGATGAATACGATGGAGGATATTTACCGCATTGCCAAGGATATTGTGCGGGAACTCCAGTAATTGGCACAAATATTTTGAACGCCGTTTCATACCCTAACCGAGAGGTGAATGGGATGAAACGGCGTGCTTTTTTGTGTCTTTTGTTGATTTTGGGGCTGATCCTGCCGGTGCGGGCAGAGCCTGTCAAATGGGTGGATTTTCAAGTGCCTTATCAGTCGCTGCAGTATGCCCTGCAGCAAGATATTACAACATTTGAGCAGGAAAAGCACCTGGGTTGGATCGAGATTTTGTCCCTTGCTGCCTGCAGGACAGGGGGGAAATGCCCTCTATCTTCGGTGAAAAAGGCGACGGCAGATCTGAAAGGGGAGAGATCCCCGGAGGAGCTGCTGGGCGCAAACCGCAGGTATTACGATTACTATTTGGAGGTCTATACTGCCGCGCTGGGCGGCTTGGTGGGAAGCTACGCCATTCAAATCAATGGGGAATGGAAAAGCCAATATGGGCTGAAAGCTTTTTCGCCGGTGGCAGCGGGCTACGGCTACAGCCATTGCGACGATTTTGGTGTCAGCCGATCCTTTGGCTTTAAGCGCAAGCACTTGGGCAACGACCTGATGGGCGGCCTTGGTACGCCTATTGTGGCGGTGGAGGGCGGCGTCATCGAGGCGATGGGCTGGAATCGCTACGGCGGCTGGCGGATCGGTATCCGCTCCTTTGATTCCAAGCGGTATTACTACTATGCCCACCTGCAGAAAGACCACCCCTTTGCCGACGGACTGCAGGAGGGGGATATTGTGCAGGCTGGCGATCTGATCGGCTTTATGGGGCGTACCGGGTATTCGGACAAGGAAAATGTCAACAATATCGAAACGGTGCATCTGCATTTTGGGCTGGAGTTGGTGTTTGATGAAAGCCAGAAGGAGTGCAACAGCGAGATCTGGATCAATGTTTATGACATTGTCCGTCTGCTCAGCTCCCATCGCAGCAGTATCAGCAAAACCGCCGACGGCTGGCAGCGGGCGTACCCCTATCAGGATTTGGATATAGAGGCGTTTCCAAAATAAAAAGTTTTTTGTCATCCCGAGCGGAATGAAATGAAGTCGAGGGATCTACGCACAGAGAGGATTCCTCCACTCGCATATTCTATGCTCGGTCGGAATGACAAGAAAAGTCCCCTCTGGTGAGGGGACTTTTTATAGCTTTTCTACTGCAACAACAGTTAGAACATCATCTTTCACAGAAAACCGAATGTCGAATCCGGCAAAGGCAATGCCGTAGATACGGTCGGGCTTTTGCTGATAAGACGGTCTGGGATCGTGGGACAGAATACCGATGGCGGCATCCTGCTTATCCTTGGGCAACTGCGCCAATAGCTGGGCAGGGAAGTCCACCTGCAGCAAAAATTCGCCTGCGGTATCGGTGAAGCCGCCTACAGCGTTCTCGTGGCAATCACTGTAGGGGATGTAGGGCTTGATGTCGAAAATCGGCGTGCCGTCCATTAAATCTGCGCCGCCGATATGCAGCACCGTGCCGTAGGCTTCCGCATGCTCCACGCCCAGCAATTTTACACTGGACAAGCCTAAATTATTGGGGCGGAAGGGGGAACGGGTGGCGAACACGCCCATACGGGTATTGCCGCCAAGACGGGGCGGACGGACAGTGGGCGACCATTCGCTGCGTACAGCCTCGGAAAATTGCCAAATCAGCCACAGATGGGAGTAGCCCTCGATACCCCGGAGGGCATCGGCGTTGCGAAATTCCGGCTCGAAGATAATGGTAGAGCGAAGCTCCTCCACCAATCCGCTTTGCCGGGGAATGCCGAACTTTGTGGGAAAATCGCTTTTCATCCGGGCGATCACTTGAATCTTTACATCATCCATATCAGCCTTTTCCTTTCCGGAAGCAGAAGCTTACAGCGAAGATCAGCGCCAGCACCAGGCAAATAGCCGCGCCGGCAGAACTGCCCAAATAGTAAGATATGGTAAGACCGCCAATGCCGGCGATCAGCGCGAACAGCACGGAAAGAAGATGATACTGCTTGAGGTTTTTTGCCACATTCCGGGATGCGGCGGCAGGCAGGATCAAAAGGGAATTGAGGATCAAAAGACCGACGCTGGAAAGGCACAATGTAACCACAACGGCAATAGAAACGGTGAAAGCCGTTTGGGCAAAGCCTACGGAAATGCCCCGGGAGGATGCCAGCTGGGGATGAATGGCGGTCAGCATCAAGCGGTTGGAATAGAAGATCCAAAAGATCACCATCAGCGCCAGCACGATGGCAAGAATACCGATCTGCGCCGGGGTAACGGAAAGAATGTCGCCAATCAGATATTGATTGTACTTCGTGAAGCTGTCGCCACCTAAGGTGGCGATGAAGATGCCCAATGCCACAGCGGTGCTGGAAAATACACCGATCAGCGTGTCTGCGGTGTGATTGCTGCGGCTGCGGACAAAGCTAAACAGCAGCGCAAACAGCACGCTGAAGATCACCGCAGCCCAAACTGGGGCGCTGATGCCGCAAATGCAGCCAATGGCGATGCCGGTGAAAGCGGAATGTCCCAGAGCATCGGAGAAAAAGCTCATTCGACCGGTTACCACCATTGTCGACAGCAGACCAAACAGCGGCGCCATAATAAGAATCGCCAGCAGGGCGTTTTTCATAAAGTCCCAGTGGAGCATTTCAATGGGAAGTATATCGCAAATTGCGTACCAGATGTTCATTTCTGCCCACCTCCCCGATGGAAAACTTTGGAGAAGGCTTCACCCGACAGCACCTGCTCCGGTGTACCGGCGGC
The DNA here is from genome assembly GCA_045532855.1 of Faecousia sp. GTDB lineage: Bacteria > Bacillota > Clostridia > Oscillospirales > Oscillospiraceae > Faecousia. The sequence goes on along the minus strand of JAZSGS010000018.1, from coordinate 6,710 downwards.
GGCAATGCCGTGGTCGATGAGGACTACCTGGTCGGCATACCGGGGCAGCAGGGAGAAATTGTGGGTGGTCATCAAAATGGACAGATCGTAGGTATCCCGGATCTCGTCCAACATATCCATCAGATCGGTCTGACCTTCCACGTCAACGCCGGAAAGAGGTTCGTCTAAAATCAGAATGTTGGGGATGGGATCTAAGGCCAACGCCAACAAAACCCGCTGTACTTCGCCGCCGGACAGCGTACCGATCCGCTTGTCGATGAGATCCTCACCGTGGACTCTCTGCAGACATTCCAAAATGCTTTTGCGCATTGCTTTGGAATGTCCCATAAAGGCAGGCCGCTTGCTCTGACAGCAGACAAACAGGTCGGCAACCGATATGGGATTGCCGGGATCAAAGGCAGGGGACTGGGGGACATAGCCGATCTTGGGCTTGCGGCCCCGCTGACCGGGAGAGGAAAAGACCACGATGCCCTCATGCTCCTGCTGACCTAAAATAGCCTTGAAGAATGTGGATTTGCCGGCGCCGTTGGGACCGATCAAAGCCACCAATTCGCCACAATGGACGTGGAGATTGATGTCGCTGAGGATTTTGTCGGCGCCGATCTTTACGGACAGATTTTGCACACGAAGGCAGCAGGAATCGCCACAGCCTGCGCCGTGAAGTGATGTTCTCATCCCAATGCCTCCTTTAGTGTATCGATGTTTTGGTACATAGCGTCCAGCCAGCTGTCGCCGGACATCGCCATATCCAATGTGTAGATGTTAACGCCGGTTTCTGCGGCGATAATTTTGGCGGCGGAAACGCTGCCGTTACGCTCGGTAAATACGGCGGTCAAGCCGTGATCTCGGACCAGTCCGATCAGTTCCTTCAGCTCTGCGGCCGAGGCTTCGCTGCCGGATTCTTCTTCCACTGCTGCAAGGATATGCAGGTCAAAGGCGTGGGCGAGGTAGCCAAAGCCGTCGTGGAAGGTGATGATCTCCCGGCAGGAAAGCTCGCTTAGCTGCGCATCTGCATAGGTTTGTAGCGCATCTATGTCAGCAAGCAATGCTTGCAGATTGGTTTCAAATGCAGCTTTGTGCTGGGGGTATTTTTCGGTCAGACCGGCGCAGATGTTTTGCGCCATCCGCTTGGCGTTTTCCGGGCTGAGCCAAATGTGGGAGTCGGTTTCGTGATGATGTTCCGATTCCGCAGCTTCAATGCCGATGGAGCTGTCCACATTTTTCTTTCCGGTCAGCAGATCGGCCATAAAGTCCTCCAGACCTGCGCCGGAAATGACGATCAGCTCCGCTGCTTCTGCTGCCCGCACCTGGGCTACATTCAGCGAATAATCGTGCAGGCACGATACACTTTCCGTTACCAGCCGGGTAACGGTAATACCGGTACCTTCACACAGCCGGGAAGTGAATTCATACACCGGCAGGGTGGTGGCGGCGATCTGAGCGTGGCTTTCCTGCTTGGCGCAACCGGGCAGCAGGAATAAAATCAGCCCCAAAAGGGCAAATAATCGTTTCATTGTGATCAATCCTCAAGAATGACTTTTTACCCTTTTATCATACCACATTTGACAAGAAAAAAGGCGACTGCAAACGCAGTCGCCTAAGAATGTACGGATCAGTTGGCATCCATCCAGTCTGCAACCTTGGTCTTAGCCAGGCGCAGGATGTCCTCGGTGGGGTAGGGAGAGGCTTCGCCGCCGTTCACATACAGAAAATACAGTCCGCCGGGAGTCTGGAACAGAACCTCTTCATAGCCGGCAGGATCACCGAAAGAACCGTAGGTGTGTTTTGCTACAAAGGTTGCGGTCTCGGTGTCGTATTCCTTTTTGCAGATGATCTTTTTCATAGAATGAACCTCCTTTCAATCGGACGATACGCTTATTATACATATTCTTGGCAAAAATGCAAATGATTCTGAAAAAATCAGAAAGTATGTTGGGAAAATGGGGCGAAAGGGGAATATCTGCTTGGATAAGTTGCACAAAATGTACTTGTGTGTTATGATTTAACAAGGAGATGATTGTATGAAAGATATTCCTGTTTTTACCACAGAAAACGGCGTTGCCAGCCTGACTTTGCGGGAAATTCCCTATCGGGGCATCGCCTACATAAAGATCCAGTCCAGCTTAGAGCCGGACAAGCTGATTGAAGAATGCGCCGAATTTTGCACCGCTTGCGGTGCGGAAAAAATCGTTGCTACGGGACACCCGGCGTTGGAAAAGTATCCGTTTCGTAACGCGGTGATCCAAAGACGGCGGCCTTTGGCAGATTTACCGGATACGGATGCGGCACTATTTCCGGTGCAGGAGCAGACACTTAAAAAATGGCTGGAAATTTATAATACAGGTATGCGCGATGTTGCCAATGCCGCCTATATGACGGAAAAAGACGGCGCCCAAATGCTCCAAAAGGGCGACGGCTATTTCGTCCATCGGGGCGATACGCTTTTGGGCATCGGCAAGGCAGCCTACGATAAGATCGGCGCAATCGTGGCGGTGCAAAAGGGCGCAGGCGCAGATGTGGTGCTGGCGCTCTGCCACGCTTTGACGGGGGATTGCGCAATGCTGGAGGTGGCCTCCAACAATGACCGGGCGGTACGGCTGTATGATCGGCTGGGCTTTGTGCCCACGGCTGAGCTGAGCCGCTGGTATTGGATAAAATAATTTTTGCGCTGTCAAGGAAAAATACTTGACAAGCAGGGGAGAATGGTGTATGATAGGCGAGATGTCAAGGGAAATGCCTTGACAAAGGAGGCCGCTATGGACGCATTGGAGATGACACTTCTATACGATTACTATGGCGAACTGCTGACTGAGCGTCAGCGGATGTGCTTCGATCTGTACCACAATCAGGACTATTCCCTCAGCGAGATCGCCCAGGAGCTGCAGGTCAGCCGACAGGGCGTGTACGACAATTTAAGCCGTGCGGAGGCGCTGCTGAAGAATATGGAAGAGAAGACCGGCTGTGTCCATCGGGACTTAAAGAACCGCAAGGTGATGCGCACCATCGTGTCTGCCGCCAAGGATCTGGAGCAGCACGCAGACAGCCAGGTCAAGACATTGGCACAGACCATTCTGAGTGCGGCACAGTTGCTGGAGGAGTAAACTATGGCATTTGAAGGTTTAACTGAAAAGATTTCTGCTGCCTTCAAAAAGCTTCGCGGAAAAGGCCGGCTGAAAGAGTCCGATGTAAAGGAGGCTATGCGGGAGATCCGTATGGCGCTGCTGGAGGCGGACGTCAGCTATAAGGTCTGCAAGGACTTTACGAAAGCAGTTACCGAGCGCTGTGTTGGCGCCGATGTGCTGGAGGCGCTGAGCCCGGCGCAGATGATCGTCAAGATCGTCGATGAAGAGCTGACCAAGCTGATGGGCAGCGATGCAAAACATATTACCATCAATCCCAAAGGTCCTACCGTGGTTATGCTGGTAGGTCTGCAGGGCGCAGGTAAGACCACCAACGGCAGTAAGCTGGCAGGCCTTATGAAGCGGCAGGGTAAGAATCCGCTGCTGGTTGCCTGCGATATATATAGACCTGCTGCGATTACGCAGCTGAAGGTCTGCGGCGAAAAGCTGGGTATTCCCGTGTTTGAAAAGGGACAGACCGATCCCGTTGCTATTGCCAAAGAGGCTGTTTCCTATGCCCGTCAGCGGGGACACGATATGGTATTTTTGGATACCGCCGGTCGTCTGCATGTGGACGAGCAGCTGATGGAGGAACTGAAGAACATCAAAACTGCCGTTTCCCCGGATGAAATTATGCTGGTGGTGGACGCTATGACCGGTCAGGACGCGGTAAATGCCGCGGAAAGCTTTAATCAGTGGCTGGACATTGATTCCGTTATGCTCAGCAAGCTGGACGGCGATGCCAGAGGCGGCGCTGCGCTGTCTGTTCGCGCCGTTACCGGAAAGCCCATCAAGTTTGCCGGTATGGGCGAAAAGCTGGAGGATATTGAGCCCTTCCATCCGGATCGGATGGCATCGAGAATTCTCGGTATGGGCGATATGCTGACGCTGATCGAAAAGGCGGAGAAGGCGTACGATGCCAAAAAGACCGCTGAGCTGGAGGAAAAGCTCCGTTCCAATCGCTTCACCCTGCAGGATTATTACGATCAGTTGGTGCAGATGAAGTCTATGGGCTCGCTGGAGGATATTCTGGCGCAGCTGCCCGGTGGCGCAAACCTCAAGGGCGTAAAGGTAGACGATAAGCAGATGGCCCGGACGGAAGCCATCATCCTTTCTATGACGCCCAAGGAGCGGGAGAACGCAGGCATTATCGGCGCATCCCGGAAGAAACGGATCGCAGCCGGCGCCGGCGTTAAGGTAGAGGATGTAAACCGGATGCTCAAGGGCTTTGAGCAGATGCAGAAGATGATCAAACAGTTTTCCGGTCCCGGTATGGGCAAGAAAATGAAACGAATGAAGGGGCTGGGCGGCTTCGGCGGCTTCCCCGGATTCTAATTGGTTCGCTGAAAGCAAAAAGCTTTGCGATATAGATTTACGAAAGATTTATTTATGGAGGTGAAACCCATGGTTAAGATCAGACTGAGAAGAATGGGCGCAAAGAAGGCTCCCTTCTACCGTATCGTTGTTGCAGATTCCCGTTCCCCCCGCGACGGCCGTTGCATCGAGGAGATCGGCACTTACAACCCCCTGCTGGAGTCCGACAACATCACTATCAATGCTGAGAAGGCTCAGACTTGGATCAAGAACGGCGCACAGCCCACTGATACCGTTCGTGGTCTGCTGAAGAAGGCCGGCGTGCTGTAAGAACCCCTAAGGAGTTAGCGCAATGAAAGAACTTTTGCTGTATATGGCAAAGAATCTGGTGGACAATCCTGAATCCGTCACCGTCACCGAGCTGGAAGGCGAGGATGGCAAGGTGCTGGAGCTGCGTGTCGCTGAGGGCGATATGGGCAAGGTTATCGGCCGCCAGGGTCGGATCGCCAAGGAGATCCGTACCATCGTTAAGACGGTTGCACAACGCTCCGGCGAAAAGGTAACTGTCGACATCGTGGATTGACGGATATGCGTGGCGGATTACGCCACGCATTTCCCCATTTTAAGAGGAAATATCCAACAATAGTTGTAGAATATAAGGAGAAAAGGTTATGAAGCTTCCGTTTATCAAAGCCGGCGAGATCGTTACTACCCACGGCGTTCGCGGTGAGGTCAAGGTGCTGCCTTGGCTGGACAGCCCCGAGGATCTGTGTGATTTTGATCGCTGCCGGATCGACGGAAAGGAATATACCATCGAAACCTGTCGGGTGCAGAAGACCTGCAATTTGGTAAAGCTGTCCGGCGTGGACTCTATGGAGGCTGCTCAGGCGATGCGTGGCAAGGTGCTGGAGCTGTACCGGGAGGACATCGACGATGAGGTGATCTTCGCCGACGAGTTGATTGGTATGCAGGTCTTGTGCGACGGTGAGGAGCTGGGCAAGATCGTGGATGTGCTGGATTACCCCGGCAACAGCGTGTATGTGATCAAGGGCGAGCACAGCTATATGATCCCGGCGGTGAAGCAGTTCATTCTGTCCACCGATATGGATGCCAATGTGATGCAGGTCAAGATCATCGAAGGGATGCGCAGCGATGAGAATTGATATTATGACGCTGTTCCCGGAATCTCTGGGAGATGTGCTGTCGGACAGTATTTTGGGCAGAGCCCAGGATCGGGGCATTATCCGTATTGAAGCTCACCAGATCCGGGATTACACAGCCAACAAGCAGAATCAGACCGACGATTACCCCTACGGTGGCGGTCGGGGCGCGGTGATGACCGCAGATCCGCTGTATCGCTGCTGGGAGGCCATCTGTGAAGAGGCAGAAGGTCCGGTGCATACCATTTATCTGTCGCCCTGCGGTCATACCTTTAAGCAGGCAGATGCCATTCGGCTCAGCAAGATGGACAATCTGGTGCTGGTGTGCGGTCATTATGAGGGCATCGACCAGCGGTTCATCGACGAATGTGTGGACGAGGAGATCTCTTTGGGAGATTTCGTTCTCACCGGCGGTGAGATCGCAGCGATGGCGGTTACCGATGCGGTGTGCCGTATGGTGCCCGGCGTGCTGGCAGATCCGGAATGTTTCGAGGACGAGAGCCATTTTAACGGCCTTTTGGAATATCCCCAGTATACCCGCCCTGCGGTGTGGCACGGACGGGAGATCCCCCAGATTTTGACCTCCGGCAATCACGAAAAGGTGCGACAGTGGCGGCGCAAGCAGGCTCTGCGGCGTACCCGGGAGCGCAGACCGGATATGTACGAGAAGCTGGATCTTAGCTCCAAGCAGGACAAAAAACTGCTGAAGGAAATGGAATTGGAGGATGGACAATATGATTGAACCGATGCCAATCATAAAGGCCTGTCCTAACTGTGGCACTGAAATGGATGTGACCAGGCATCCCTTTGAAAAAAAGATCTTGGATTCTATGGAGAATGATAGATCGTCAATAACCTTCTTCGACATGATCAAACTTACCGTCGTTCTTCGCTGGCGAGGTATGTTTGGCATGAAGGTCTGCTGTTCGCAATGTGGTCACAAATGGCGGGCATAATATATTACATCCACCGATTATTCGGTGGGTGTTGCTTTTTTGTCCCAGGTCCGTTATAATAATAGCAACTTATGGAGGTATGTTGCCATGGATTATATTGTACCCATTTTATTGTTTTTCTTTTCCGGCCTTTATTGGGCGTACAAGTCGGATCGTAGCCA
>JAZSGS010000027.1:0-6180 GCA_045532855.1 Faecousia sp. | reverse complement strand
GCTGAGCATGGTCTGGGTATGTACACCGCACAGGCTGTCATCCGTGAGAGCCTGAAGAACAAGGTCATCTCCGTCATGGAGAACACCGTTTCCGAAGAGCGCAAGGCTGCCTGCCAGGCTTGGCTGGACACCTTCAACGATGGCGAAGCCAACAAGGCTGCCACCAAGGCTCTGATCGCCAACCTGGAAGCTAAGGTCTGCTGCGACACCGTGGCTGACATCCTGGCTAAGAAGGAATACCTGAGCAAGAAGTCCATCTGGATCTTCGGTGGCGACGGCTGGGCATACGACATCGGCTTCGGCGGCGTGGACCACGTGCTGGCTTCCAACAAGGACGTCAACATCTTCGTCTTCGATACCGAAGTTTACTCTAACACCGGCGGCCAGGCTTCCAAGGCTTCCAACATCGGTCAGGTTGGTCAGTTCGCAGCTTCCGGTAAGGAAACCAAGAAGAAGAGCCTCGCTGAGATCGCTATGAGCTACGGCTATGTTTACGTTGCTCAGATCGCTATGGGCGCTAACCAGGCACAGACCATCAAGGCTATCTGCGAGGCAGAAGCTTACAACGGTCCTTCCCTGATCATCGGCTACGCTCCCTGTGAGATGCACTCCATCAAGGGCGGCATGATCAACTGCCAGGCCGAGATGAAGAAGGCTGTTGACTGCGGCTACTGGAATCTGTTCCGCTTCGATCCTTCCAAGGAGACCGGTAAGTTCCAGCTGGACAGCAAGGAGCCCAAGGACGGTTATCAGGAGTTCCTGATGAACGAGGCTCGCTACAGCCGTCTGACCCGTGAGTTCCCCGAGCGTGCAACCGAACTGTTCGCTAAGAACGAGGCTGCTGCTAAGGAGCGCTGGGAGCATCTGACCAAGCTGGTCGAGATGTACAAGGACTGATCCTTAAATAATAAAACTCCCGATCTCAACTGAGATCGGGAGTTCTTTTTTATATTGCCGTAAATTCAAAATCTTCAAATTTCAGCCGATCGCCCACATCTGCGCCAAAGGGCAGCAGCGCGATGGCCACCTCGGAAACCACGCCGGTGTCCTCATACTTGACATAGGCGTAATCACCGCGAATATCAATTACCGTACAGATCATCGTTATCCTTTCTTCTTGTCCTGGCTTTGCTGCAGTTTTTTCTTTTGGCGTTGTCTAAGCTCCGGTGGCTGTGCCACCAGCTTATCCGGCGAAACGCCTCTCTTTTCCAACCGCTTATTGGTGATCTCTCTAAGCAGCGCATACAGGACCGACATCAGCGGGATCATCAAAAGCATACCGCCAACACCTGCCACACTGCCACCGATCGCAACCGCCAGCAGCACCCACATTCCGGGCAAACCGATGGACGAGCCAACCACTCTGGGATAGATCAAATTGCCTTCGATCTGCTGCAGCACAAGGAACAGCACCACAAACCACAGAGCCATCACAGGATTGTCCACCAAAATGAAGAACGCACCCACAGCGCAGCCGGCAAATGCGCCCACGATTGGCACCAAAGCTGTAATGGCAATGATCACGCTGATCAGCGGTGTATAGGGCATCTTGAAGATGGACATTGCGATTGCAAACATAGCACCCAGGATCAACGCTTCCAGGCACTGTCCGGAAATAAAATTCGAGAAGGTAGTGTTAGACATCCGCAGGATCCGCACGGCTTCATCGCCGATATGCTCCGGCAGGAATGCGTACAGCAGCTGTCTGCCCTGCCGCGCCAGGATCTCCTTTCGACCGAGGCAATACAATCCAAAGACAATGCTCAGCACAGCATTGAAAAGTCCTGTGCCCAAGCCGATCACAGTGGTAATGGTCAGATCCACGATATTGTTCAGACTTCCCGTGATCCAGGTGGCCGTCTTTTGAATCAAGCTGGACCAATCAATAGAATCAAAGGATGTATTACTACTCAGCCACTGCATCACATCCGGATTATCCTCCAGATATTTTACCGCAGTATCTTTGATATTATTGAAAAATTCAGGAAGCTTTTCCACCAAAGACCGAATGGTTTCTCTGATCTGAGGCACCAGCAAATAGACGGCCCCTGTCAGCACCAGCAGCACCGCCAGCACCGTCAAAACCATCGCCAATGCTCTGCGCAGCCCTGGCTTTTTAACATTCTTCAGCAATTTCTCAATACCCCGCATAGGCACATTCAGCACAAAGGCCAAAATCGCGCCCACCAGGAACGGCGAAACCACCTTAACGGCAGATCTGACAATACTGATCATACGATAAGGCGCGCTCAGCACCCAATACAGCAAAATGCAGCCAACGATGCCCAGGAAAATCCTGCGCAGCGTTTTCTTGTTCAGCTCCATACGCATCCTCCTTTTTTCTATTATACCAAGACAGTTTTTTAATATCATATCGCATCTAAAAGGATTTTGCAAGAGCCCTAAATGTTGAAAAAACGCGTCCCGATGAGAAACATCGGGACGCATTGCATTTAGCCCTTCATAATGGTCTTGATGCTGTTGATCTCGTTCTGAGTAACGCCGATGGACAGCAGATAATTTTCCACCTGTTCAGACAGGTTTTTGCCTTCATAGAAGTCCAGCAAACTCTCAAATCTAAAGAACTGCGAAGCTTCTGCACTTCTTGTACCGTAATCAGGAGCGAAGGATGTAAACTCATAGTCTTGGATCAAAACATCATAGTCCACACCCAAAAGCGCATTCAGCAGGAACGCCACCGTACCCGTTCGATCTGCGCCGCCGGTGCAGTGCATATAAATTGGGTAGTTATTAACATTCGCCAACGCCTTAAATACTTTTGCATAGCCATCGGGCTTGTTAACGCAATCACTGTAGGCACTTAGGGTCATATATTCCAATCTTGCGCCGGGAATCACACTTGTCGTGCCGTCGTATTTCGCTTCACCCGGCGTTCTGAAGTCGATCTCCAGCTTAATGCCCAGCTCCTGGCTCATAAACGCCTTGCCGGCATCGCTTAGATTCGCATTCGACTGTGCGCAAGGCACCAGTGCATCGCCCCGGAAGATCATATTCTGCTTGGTAACCTTGCCGTCAGATGTGGGGTATCCACCCATATCACGGACATTGTAAAGTGTTTCGATATACATTACACGAGGTCCGACAGAAGTAGTGGTAAAAGTAGACCTTGCAACCACCTTGCCGCTGCCGGCACTCTGAGCAGAGACTTCCACATAATATGTAGCGCTCTTTAGAAGATTGTATACGGAAACGGAATTCTTGGTGCCGTCAACTGTGATCTCCTTGCAGCCGGAAAGGCCTGCGTCCGTGCCGTAGCGAACAGTAAATTTGTCTGTCGCAAAATTGGCTTCCCATGTGATCTCAATGGCCTTAACCGCACTCTTCTGACCGTATTTGTTCTTATAGCGGTCAACCCGGTCGCCACCGGACAATAAGTAATTTTTCGCATTGTCTGCATAGCCATACACCTCGCCCGTCGGCCCTGTAATCGTGATGGTATCCGCAGGCTCGGTAGGTGCTTGTGTAGGCCGGGTAGGCAGAGTCGGCTTCAGAATAGGATTCCGAGTGGGTGCCTCGGTAGGTTTCTGTGTAGGAGCCACGGTAGGCTTCTGGGTGGGCTTCTGAGTGGGTGCCTGCGTTGGCTTCTGAGTGGGTGCCTGCGTGGGCTTCTGGGTTGGGGTCTGAGTCGGTGCCTCGGTAGGTTTCTGTGTAGGAGCTTGTGTCGGTGCCTGTGTGGGTGCCTCAGTAGGCGCCTGTGTGGGTGCCTCAGTAAGCGCCTGTGTGGGTGCCTCAGTAGGCGCAGGCTCGGTTGGAGCCACAGAGGGTTCTGTGTCCTCAGTGGGGTCGGTGGCAGGTGCCTCTGTGGGATCATTGGGTGCTTCCGTGAAATCGGTTGGCTGGGTAGGATCCGTTTCTGTAGGAATTGGATCCGTGGGCACCGTAGGCGACTGGGTCGCCGTAGTTTCCGTGGGCTGGGTCGGCTGTTCTTCCTGTTTGTCGCAGGCAGTCAGCAAAACAGATACCATCAGCGCAACGACCAATAACCAAATGACAATTCTTTTCAATTTTCCTTTCTCCTTTCAGATTGAAAATACAAGACAATTCTATGTGTTCATTTTAACACAAATTTTATCATTTTCAAGACTTTAGAATTAAAAGTTAATTTTTCGACACAAATCTTACAAAATATATTTGCTTTTATGAAGTCGTTCGCCGACACTCACGGTGTAATAATTTACTTCGTAAATTGTGAAATTTGATACTTCGCATCAAGTGTAATTAAAACCACCCAAAAAGGGCGGTTTTAGCTGAAAAAGACGATTGCTTTCGCAATCGTCTTTTTCTGGCAGGGGCACTAGGACTTGAATTGCCATAGATTTTGCATTTCTTTAACTTTTGTTAACCATTTAGCACCATTTTCATGGGTTTCCCGAACATTTATACCCCACTAAACACCATGGTTAACCACCTATTACCACCCCAATAAGGGGAAAAATAAGGGAAAACTTTTTAAATGCCGCATAGCGGGTACACAAATACAATATTGATCTGGGGAATATTCTTATTCAGCCTTGGAAATACTATTGACAATACTTCGGCATACCGATATAATGTTAGTGAGAGGAGGGAGCAATATGTCCCTGAATGAAGCATTAGCACAGAAGAATATTACCAAGTACAGACTATGGAAAGAAAGTGGCGTTCCCCAAGCGACCATTTCGGATATTTGCACCGGAAAGACAAAGATTGAAAAATGCTCCGCCGAGACTATCTATCGGATTGCAAAAGTGTTGGATGTTTCTATGGAGAGTCTGATCGCTCCCGCAGTCAAAAGTATTGACGAAGAACGCAGACGCCCTTCTTTCGATGTGTTCAAAAGCAATGTGTGTCACCAAGTCAAAGATCTTGGAGATATTCCCTTTATCATCCAACTATTGCAATCTAATCAGATTCGCAAACTATACGAAAAGAAGTGGTATCCGGAAGCACTGTATCTCCTGGCTATGCTGGATTACCTGTCCCGGGAGAACAATGTACCGATCTGCAAGAATTATAACGATATCCGCAACAGCAAGCTGCAAACACTGATATATCCCTCCAGTGTGGTTATCCTGTGCCAGACAATGAAGTCCGACGAGCCAAAGAAGGAAATTATCCGTATGGCGATCCCGGAATTTTTACGATTCAATATCGTAGAGAGCGAGGTGCGAAATGTCTGCTGAAACCCCTATTACAAAAGAAAATCTGGATACCTATTTGAAGGAGCTTGCAAAGCAATTCCGCAAACTGAACGGCAAGGCAATGCCGGCTGAGATCACCTTAATTGGCGGTGCTTCCATTTTGATCAACTACGGTTTCCGGGATTCCACATACGATGTGGACGCCTTGATCCACGCATCCTCTGCTATGAAGGATGCCATCAATTATGTGACCGATACTTTAGGCCTGCCCAACGGCTGGCTCAACGAGGACTTTAAGAACACCAAATCCTACACGCCCCGTTTGGTTAACTATTCAAAATATTACCGGACTTTTTCCAATGTGCTGACTGTCCGCACTATCACCGGTGAGTATTTAGTCGCGATGAAACTGATGGCATACCGTCAGTATAAACACGATATTTCAGATATTGTTGGAATCCTGCGAGAGCAGCAGAATAGCGGTGATCCCCTGACCTTGGAACGGATCGACAAAGCCGTGAAGGATCTGTACGATAACTGGGATAACCTGCCCGAGAACGCAAAAAACATGATTGAAAGCATCTTGGCAAACGAAGATATGGATGCCCTGTACGAGGCCTATGCCAACGAAGAAGCCGCCGCCAAAGACGCGCTCATCACCTTCGAAGACAAATACCCGGATGTTCTGAAGGAGGATAATCTCGCAGATATCCTCAATCATTTACTAAAGGAGCAAAACGCGGAAGAATAATTGCACTTCCCCCATCAGATCCAAAGCTAAACGAACGGACGGTGTTAGATATGACAAACGAAGAATACTGCAAACAACTTGAACGCAGAGTGGCGGAACTGGAAAAAGAAAATGCAGAGCTCCGTGCGCAGTTGGGCATATCTGACACAAAGACTACTGCCGTGGAACCATTACAAGATATATTCCCTGCAGCTGTTCACAAATATAGTTCGCCCGATGAGAAAATTCAATTATTTCGCAGTTTGTTCCGTGGACGCGAGGATGTATTTGCCAAGCGGTGGTATAGCG
>JAZSGS010000006.1:0-19967 GCA_045532855.1 Faecousia sp. | reverse complement strand
CTGAGTGACGACACAGGGACCTGCTTCCACAACGGTAACAGGAATTACCTTGCCGCTCTCATCGAAGATCTGGGTCATGCCCACTTTCTTGCCGATGATTGCTTTCTTCATCTTGGGTTTTCTCCTTTTATAATAGGTTATTGGTCGACCGCTGCATTGGGTTCAGCCGCCGACATGACCCGTCCGCCCGATGCCAGACAGTGCGGGCTGCTGTAATTGCGTTGTTACGTATAATTACAGCTTTATCTCAATCTCAACACCAGCGGGAAGGTCGAGGCTCATCAGAGATTCGATGGTCTTCTGGTTGGGGTTGAGGATATCGATCAGTCTCTTGTGGGTTCTGCGCTCGAACTGCTCACGGCTGTCCTTATACTTATGAACAGCACGAAGGATGGTAACAACTTCCTTCTTGGTGGGCAGCGGGATGGGGCCGGAGACGGATGCGCCGTTGCGCTTTGCGGTCTCCACGATCTTTGCAGCGCTGGAGTCGATCAGCTGGTGATCGTAAGCCTTCAGACGAATGCGGATCATATCTTGGTTTGCCATGTTTTGTTTTCCTCCTTGAATGTAACGTACTCAGTTTGCGTGGTGTCTGGGTACGGTCGAACTGTTCATTCACGCCGCCGTGCGTATCATTCTGAGCCAAGAAAAATGGCCGACGCAAGGCCGACCTTTCCCCTGCCCCAGCGATATACGCTAGCGTAAACAGAAGCAGTTCAGCCGCCCGATGACCGGACATACTCCGCGGAAGTTACCGTTTTTTAGACGCAATCTCCCGCATCATCGCAGTGCGCGCGCAATTTCCCTACACGCGCTCGATTATCTTATCACTTTATGCACTGTTTGTCAAGCACTTTTTTAGGAAAAATTACAAAAAATTCTCCGCAATTTTGGTGATTGCGGAGAATTCCTTATTTCAGTTCCCATTGCTTGATCTGGCTTGCTTTTTCGTACAAGCGCAGATAGCTATCGTATCGGGTATGCTCCAGCTCCCCTGCCCTGACCGCCGCCACTACGGCGCAGCCCGGCTCCTTTCGGTGGGAGCAGTCGTGGAATTGGCATTTGCCGATATGCGGTTCAAAATCCGGAAATGCGTACTGCAGATTCTCTTTCAGTATCACATCCATCTGATCCGTATCAAAGGAGGAGAAACCCGGCGTATCTGCAACCAGCGTATCCCCATCCAGCGCGTACAGTTCCACGTGGCGAGTAGTATGCCGACCTCTGCCCAGCTTCTCAGAAACCTCGCCGGTGGGCAGCGCCAGCTCCGGACACAGCCGATTGAGGATGCTGCTCTTGCCCACACCGGAATTTCCGGTAAAGGCAGTCAGTTTGCCGCGAATCATCTGCCGCAGCTGCTCCACACCCTCGCCGGTTTCAGCGCTGGTGCTGATCACCGGGAAGCCTGCATTTGTGTAGATACGCACCAGATCCACCGCGGGATCCAAATCTGTTTTGTTCACGCACAGGATCACCTGCACCTCTTGATCGCCGGCGATGGCCGCCACACGATCAATGAGAAACGGCTCCGTAACCGGATTGACATTAGCGGCAAATACCACCAACGCATCCACATTGGCAACCGCCGGACGAACAAAGCTATTCTTCCGGGGCAGAATTTGCTCCACCATTCCCTTCCCTTTCTCCACGGTGATCTGCACCATATCGCCGGTAAGGGGAACGCTGTCGCCTTTTCTGAGGATCCCCCGGGCCCGGCAGGTAATCACACCTGCCGGAACCAGGACATCATAAAATCCGCTTAATGACCGAATAATTCGGCCGGTCTGTACATCATTCCTCATTGGGCATTTCGTCCTCTTCAATAAAGGACACATTGATGGTGGTGTAGGGTTCGTTATCGATCAGCACCGAGAACTTCATCGTATCCTTACCGGACACCCGGAACTCAGTAGACACGGTACCTACAGGAATAACACGCTCTTCCACCAGTACACCTTCCCGATACAGCGACACGGTATACTCCTTATCCTTATCGGTAGGCAGCGCGATGGGGATCACCTGATAGACATAGTCATCCGGATCCGGAACGGCATCCGGCGGCAGTGTAATGGCAGAATCCTTCCCCTTGGACACACGCAGGATAATGGTGGTGGTTACATCCACCGTCTTACCGGAAGGAATGTTTTGGAAGAAGATCTTGCCCTGGGGCTGTTCGCTGACCTCCTCATAGACCTCAACATTCATAAAGCCGTTCATTTCCAGCCATCTCTCAGCAGAATCTCTGGTGTATGCGCCGGAGGTGAAATCCACCATCGTAACAGTCTTGACCTCCGGACCGGTGCTGACATAAAGCTTGATCAGGGTCTGCTCCGTCAGCTCTGCATCCTTGGCAGGCTCTGTCTTGAAGATCTGTCCCTCCGGGAAATCGTCGCTATGGCCGTAAACGATGCTGACATTACTTTCCGAAATACCCTGGGTATTGATCAGATAATTCTGCGCATTGGTCGCATCCAGGCCGGTCAGATCCTCCATCAGCTTCTGGGTAGGCTCAGGGCCGTTACTGACAACCACAGTTACTGTGCTGCCCCTGTTTACCTCTGTATTTGCCTTAGGGGACTGCTCAATGATCTTACCCTTTTCAAACTCGCTGCTGTATACCCATTTTTCTACTTCAACAACATAATCCGTTGCTTTTGCCGCCTCGTCCAATGTTGCATTGAGCAAATTCGGGATCATAACAGTATTCTGCGCATTTCCGTTATTGAAAAGTGCCACCAGGAATACCACAATGGCAAGCACTGCCACAACAGAGCAAACAATAATGGAGATCTTCGCAGCCTTACCGCCACGGTCCTCTTCCTCCACGATCTCCTCCGGACGGCGACGGGCGTGGACAGCTGTACCGGTTCTTCTGGCAGCGGTCTTGCCTGCTGTTTTCTGCGCGGTGCTTTCACCGGTCTTTCTTACAGGCCGCTCCGGAGCTTGAGGCTTCTGCACCTCCGCAACCGGCTCTGCCGCGCTTTGGATATGCATAGCATCATCCAGTTCAGTGCTGGTGTTGTGATAATCAAACAGAATGGAAGGATCCTTGCGGAATTCATCCATATCGTACAGCATTGCCTGGGCAGATTCGTACCGCTTATCCGGATTCCCGTCCATAACCTTCATAATGATCTGTTCCAGGCCGCCGGGAATATTGGGATTCAAAGTAGACGGCATCTGGGGCTTGCCGTTGATATGCTGGATCGCCACAGATACCGGCGTTTCACCGTCATAAGGCGGTCTTCCGGTCATCATCTCATACATCACAACGCCCAAAGAATACAGGTCGCTGCGATTATCCACATTGCCGCCCTTAGCCTGCTCGGGAGAGATGTAATGTACAGAGCCAAGTGCTTCCTTGGTCAGCGTATTGCTCTTGGACATCACCCGGGCGATGCCAAAGTCAGCGACCTTAACGGAGCCATTTTTCAGCACCATCACATTATGGGGCTTAATGTCTCGGTGAACGATGCCACGGCTATGGGCGTGATCCAGAGCCTTTGCGATCTGAATGGCAAAGTGGAGGGTTTCCTTCCAGTTCAGTACGCCCTTTTTCTCCATATACTGCTTCAGGCTGATGCCGTCGATCAGTTCCATAACGATGTAGTCGGCATCATCCGAGGTAGAAACGTCGTACACAGACACAATATTGGGATGGCTCAGCATCGCAACAGCCTGGCTCTCAGCGTGGAATCTGCGGCGGAACTCCTCGTCCTGGAAGTAATCATCCTTCAAAACTTTGATCGCCACCAACCGATTCAGACGATGGCAGCGGGCTTTATACACCACAGCCATTCCACCGGTGCCGATAACTTCTAATATTTCATAACGGTTATCCAGCAACCGTCCAATATACTTATCCATAATATCTCCTTTCGAGGCCGGTCAGATGAGGACCATAACGCCGGTTACGTTATCCGGGGCTCCCCGGTTTTTCGCAATATCCAGCAGTCTTTGACAGCAATTTTCTTTATTTGTGCCGTGAACGACCTCAAACAGGATCTCCTGATCGTCCACCATATTGCTCAGACCGTCGCTGCACAGCAGCAGACAATCTCCGCGTTCAACATCCGCCCGAAATACATCGCACTCTGCCACAGTCTCCGGACCAATGGCGCGGGTGATGTAGTTTTTGCCCGGATATGTTCTTGCCTGTTCCGGCGTCAATTCGCCCCGATCCACCATCATCTGCACCACAGAGTGATCGGTAGTCAATTTGCGAATTCCGCTGCGGCTAACTAAGTAAGCGCGGCTGTCGCCAACATTGACGATGGTCGCCTCATCATCCTGTACCAAAAGCGCAACCAGTGTCGTTCCCATTCCGGAGAATTCCTCCAGCTGCAACGCCTGGTCATAAACCGTGAAGTTTGCCAGTTTCACAGCGCTGCGAAGCATCAGCTCCACCTCATCGGCAGTCATGCCCGGTTTCCAGGTTTGGCGCACTTCCTCCACAAAAACCTCTGCGGCAAGGGTACTTGCCACATTGCCGGACTTTGCGCCACCCATTCCGTCGCAAACGATGCACAGCACGCAGTTGCGATCCAACTGTTCAATTAAATACGTATCCTGGTTTTGCGACCGAACGCAGCCGGGATCTGTTACGCCCCAACATTGCATAAGGAATCCGCTCCTTTCAGGTAGATCTACTGTTGTTGCTTTGTATACTTTCTTCTTAGCTGACCGCAGGAGGCGTCAATATCGCCGCCCAAGGTCCGCCGAACGGTGGCAGGAATACCGCCATCCTCCAAAATCTTCTGAAACCGCGCCACCGCATTACGGGAGCTGGGCTTCAGGGGACTTTCTTCCACGTGGTTTAAGGGGATCAAATTAAAGTGCGCCGGTAAACCCTTTAATCTTCGTATCAGCTCTTTTGCATTCTCTTCAGAATCATTGACACCGTTGATCATCGCATACTCAAAGGAGATCCGACGGCTGGTCGCCCCGTAATAACGGCGGCAGGCATCCAGCAGAGCATCAACGGGATACGCCTTATTCACCGGCATAATGGTGTTTCGAATCTCATCATTTGGCGCGTGGAGGGAAACCGACAGCGTCAGCTGCAATTTCCGCTTTGCCAGTTCATCGATCTTTGGCACAAGACCGCAGGTAGAGAGGCTGATATGACGCATAGAAATGTTCATTCCGTCGGGGCTGTTCACCAGCTCCAAAAAGCGCATCACATTATCGTAATTATCCAGCGGCTCACCAATACCCATCAGCACGATATGCGAAATCGGCTGACCGGAATCCACCTGGGTAAACAGCACCTGATCCAACATCTCAAAAGGCTCCAGCTTTCGCACAAGTCCGCCCAATGTAGATGCGCAGAAGGCGCAACCCATAGCGCAGCCCACCTCTGTGGAGATGCAAACGGTATTGCCATAATGGTATCGCATCAAAACCGTTTCCACGCAGTTGCCGTCAGACAAACGCCACAGATATTTGATGGTGCCGTCCTTTTGGGACTCTTGCTTTCTGACCACCTCAGGGGCGCAGATGGGATACTGCAGCGCCAGCGCGTCCCGCAGGGACTTGGGCAGATTGCTCATCTCGTCATAGCTGCGAACGCCCTTATGCAGCCAGGAAAATACCTGCTTTGCCCGAAATGCCGGCTGTCCCATTTCCTTCAAAAGGGCGCCGATCTCCGGCTGTGTCATAGATTTCAGATTAACGCTCATACTTTTCTCCGCAAACGGCAGATAAAGAAACCGTCTGTGTCATATTCTCCCGGCACTAAGGTCAGCATTCCGTCCGTATTGACAGGGAATGCATCCGGCAATGCCAGGGGTTCTAAATAAAAATCATCTCTCTGCTGCAAAAATGCGTTTACCACATCCTCATTCTCCCGCCGCAGCAAAGTGCAGGTGGAATACAGCAACGTGCCGCCGGGCTTTACATACCGGGCTTGGTTGCACAAAATTTGAAGCTGCAGCTGAGGCAGTTGCTCCATCGTTTTGGGATCTTTATAGCGAATGTCCGGCTTTTTGCGGATGATGCCATAACCGGAGCAAGGCACATCTGCCAAAACCACATCCATCTTCTCTTCCCAGGCTTCCGCAAAGGCGGTAGCATCGTGCTGCAGGGCTTCTATATTGGAAAGCCCCAGCCGTTGCGCGCCGTTTTGAATCAAAGCGATCTTGTGGGGGTGAATGTCGCAGGAGGTGATACTCCCCTGCCCGTTCATCACCAGCGCTGCCGCAAAACTCTTACCACCCGGCGCTGCGCAGCAATCCAGCACCCGGGAATTTTCCGGGATCTGGGCGCACAGAACGCTAAGCTTAGCCGCCGCATCCTGCACATAGAACAATCCTTCCCGGAAAGTCGCCAGCTTTTCCAAATTTCCGGTACCGGACAGCACCAAGCAATCCGTCAGCCATTGGTGCGGCTGCGCCAGCACATCTTCCTGTGCCAGCCGCTCTGCCAGTTCCTCAGCCGTGGTCTTTAGGGTATTCACCTGCACCACAGTCAGGGGCATCGCATTGTTAGCAGAGAGCATAGTTTCCAGCCGTTGCGCGCCAATGCTTTCACCCAGCAGATCGATCAACGCTTTGGGGTGGCTGTAGCGATCTTCCAAGGTGGCGGGCTCTTTCAGCTCGCCCTTGGTCCGGACAGCCTGCCGCAACACCGCATTGGTCAGTCCCGGCGCAAAGCGCTGCTTTTTGCAGTATTTCTTTGCCAACGCCACGGATTCATTTACCGCAGCAGTCATAGGGATCTTATCCATCTCATAGATCTGATAAATTCCCAAATGCAATATATCACGCACCACAGGGTGCAGATCTTTCAATTTTCCTGTCAGCAGCTGCTGCAAATAGAAATCCAGCTTATTGCGGTTTTGCAGCACGCCGTAACATAGCCGGGTTGCCAGGGCGGCATCCCGCCGATCCAGCTTATCCCGGGCAATATACTCTTTCAACACGCCGTTGGACCAAGCTGCCTGCTTACGGCAGCCCATCAGCACATTCAGCGCAGTTTCCCGTGCGGACATAATTATCCCTCCAACGGATGACCGCGGAAATAATCCGGCGCGCTCATTCGCTTTCCGCCCTCTGCCTGCAAGGAGCGAATTTCAATCGCGCCCTCACCGCAGGCAACCTGCAGGCCGGTTTTGGTCAAGCCCAGGATCGTTCCCGGCTGTCCTTTTCCGTCAACAACAGCGGTTGCGTGGATCTTAAAATTCGTGCCGTTCAATACCGCCGTAGCCACCGGCCAGGGGTGCAATCCCCGAACGTGATCGTGAACCTGCTGGGCAGTTTTTGTCCAATCAATGGGGCACATAGTCTTATCCAGCATCGGCGCATAACTGACAAGCGCAGGATCCTGAGGCGTTGCGATGGCTTCGCCGTTTTCGATCCTCGTCAAAGTCTTGCTCAGCAGATCAGCGCCCAAAACTGCCAGCCGATCCAGCAATTCTCCGGCAGTTTCGTCCGGTCCGATGGGTGTCTTGCTGACATCGATAATGTCGCCGGCATCCATTTCTCTGACCAGATACATCGCCGTTACGCCGGTCTCCTTTAAGCCGTCCAGCACTGCCCACTGATAGGGCGCAGAGCCGCGGTACTTAGGAAGCACACTTGCGTGGATGTTGATACAGCCAAATTTGGGAATATCCAGCACACTTTGGGGCAGGATCCGTCCGTATGCCACCACCGCGATCGCATCGGGTTGCAGCTCCTGCAGAGCCTGCACCGTTTCCTCGTCCTTGAAGTTTTCCGGCTGGTACACCGGAATATCGGCAGCCAGCGCCACCTCTTTTACCGGAGAGAATGTCATCTTCATTCCCCTGCCCTTGGGGCGATCCGGCTGGGTGTAGGCGGCGATCACCTGGAATCCGTCATCCAATATTTTCTTCAGACAGGTCGCCGCAATATCCGGCGTGCCCATAAACACGACTTTCATCTTTGAACCTCCAAAGATCATTCTTCGGCATTCAGCTCCTCTTCCGTTAAGAACCGCTCCATAACCTGGGTGTAGAGAATGCCGTCCAAATGATCCAATTCGTGGCAGAAGCAGCGGCCGATCAATTCCTCGCCCTCAGCTTCAAACCATTGGCCGTTGCGATCCTGCGCCCGTACCTTTGCATAATAAGGACGCTTGACCAGGCCGTAACGATTGGGAACGCTGAGGCAGCCCTCTGCTCCCTCCTGCTCACCGTCGGTTTCGATAAGCTCCGGATTGATAAGCTCCAGAATCTCCTCGCCGGTATCCACGATCACCACCCGGCGCAGGATTCCCACCTGAGGAGCAGCCAAACCAACACCGTTCGCCTCCATCAGGGTTTCTTTCATATCATCCAGTAATGTATGCAGCTTCCGGTCAAAGTTTACCACCGGTTTGCACACCTTGTGCAGCGCCGGCTCTTTGTCCGTCAGTATCTGTCTTAATGCCATAGGATTTCCCTCTCTATTCTTCAAATCCGTTGACGTCCGCAAAAGCGGACACGCCCCGGTTTGCGCCATCCAATGCAAATTGCCGCAGCAAATGGGCAAGTAACAGCCGTAACGGACGGTTCATCTGACACTTTAATGTCAGCCGGTAGCGGAAATTATAATTGATCTTCGGTACAGCGCAGGGCGCAGGCCCTAGGACCATACAATTTTCCTGTGCATATTCCGGCAGCTTCAGACAGGCATTCAGGCTATCCCGGAATTTTGCTGCGCCGTGCAGCACCCGGGCTTCCTCCTGCCCCACGAAGGTGATGGCGGTCATATCCCCAAAGGGCGGGCAGCTTTGGATCCGGCGCAGGCCGATCTCCAGCTGGTAAAAGCCGTCGTAGTCCTGCTTGGCAGCCAGCTCCAGCACCTTATGCTCCGGCACCATAGTTTGGATCACCGCGCGACCGGGCGCATCACCGCGACCGGCTCTGCCCACCACCTGCGTCAGCATATTAAAGGTGTTCTCCGCAGCCCGATACGAGCCGGAATGCAGACTCATATCCGCATCCAGTACGCCTACCAGCGTAACATCCGGTAGGTTCAAGCCTTTGGCCACCATTTGCGTGCCGATCAGCACAGGGATGTTCTGATCCTTAAAATCATCCAAGATCTTTTGGTGGGTGTTCACCGCGTTGACGGTATCGGAATCCATACGGGCAATTTCCATATCCGGAAATACCTGCTTGAGTTCTTCCTGCGCCTTTTGGGTTCCCGTACCGATCCGCTTCAGTGGGCCGCCGCATTGGGGGCAACGCTGAGGCGCAGGCTGGGAATAGCCGCAATAGTGGCACATCACCCGCTCATTTGCGCTGTGATAGGTCAGCCTGGCGTTGCACCGGGGACATTCCGGCACCTCGCCGCAGTCCACGCAAGCAAGCGCGCGGCTGTTGCCACGGCGGTTCAGAAACAGAATGGTCTGCTTTCCCGCAGCGGCAGTATCGCCAATGGCATCCAACAGTTCATTGCTGAACGCCAGGTCGTTTCCATTTTTGATTTCCTCGCTCATATCCACGATTTGGACATTGGGCAAAGGCTTGTCCCCATATCGGGACTTTAGGGTGTACAGCTGATAGTCGCCGTTTTTGGCGTGGTACATCGTTTCTACCGAAGGTGTCGCCGAGCCCAGCACAACCAATGCATTCTGCTTAACACCCCGCCAAATCGCCACCTCCTTGGCGGCATATCGGGGAGAATTTTCCGATTTGT
Source organism: Faecousia sp. (assembly GCA_045532855.1). Taxonomy (GTDB): domain Bacteria; phylum Bacillota; class Clostridia; order Oscillospirales; family Oscillospiraceae; genus Faecousia. Next base: position 10,323 of record JAZSGS010000006.1, on the reverse strand, counting down.
AGGAATGTTCCTGCTCTTCGTCCAGAATGACCAGTCCCAAATTCTCACAGGGGGCGAACACCGCGCTACGGGTTCCTACCACCACGCGAGCCTGCCCGGCGCGAACACGCTTCCATTGGTCATAGCGTTCGCCGGCTGCAAGGCTGCTATGCAAAACTGCAATTTGTTCCCCAAAATAGGCAGCTAATAGACTTAGCAACTGCGGTGTCAGTGCTATTTCCGGCACCAGCAGCATCGCGCTCTTTTCCTCTTCCAGGCAGGATTGGATCAAGCGGATATACACCGAGGTCTTACCCGAGCCGGTAACGCCATAAAGCAGTGCCACGCCGGGGCTTTCACTGTGCATTTGGGCTTGCAGGCCGTCATAAGCCTTGGTCTGCTCCTCATTCAGCATTAGTGGACCATCCAATGCCACAGGCTTGATCTGACTGCATCGCAGCACCGGCTTATCCGTCAGTTCCAAATAACCCAAAGCTGCCAGCCGCTTCACTGTAGCCGGTTTTGCGCCGGTAAAGTAGCAAAGCTCCTTCATAGAAACGCTGCCGATACCGCACATCAGCTCCAACACGCTGCGCTGCATTGGCGCCCGCATACAATGGCTGGCGTAGTCCATAGCCTCCTCCACAGGAGCAGCTAAGGTTACGATCTTTTCCGTCTTATCCCCCAGTTTTCTGGAGAATACGGTTTCATCGGCAATCCACTTCTTGCGAATCAGATACTTCAGCGCAGCTTCCCGCTCCGCCTCATCTTCCACCAGGGACTTGATCGCCGTATCCGGCGCTTCACCGCCACAATCGTGCAAAAGCTGCAGGATCTTCACAGCATTTGCCTGGCGGATCTCTTTATCCTGCCAGCTCAGATCCTCTGTCAGCCGATAGGTATCGCTGGCGCGAAACCAGACGCCTGCCGGCAGCATGGCGCGAATGGCATCGTAAAACGTACAGAAATACCGTTCCCTAAGAAATGCCGCCAATTTCAGCATTTCCCGGCTCAGCATCGGCGTATCGTCCAAAAGCCTGTCCACGGTTTTTAAGCCGTCAGCACTTCCCGATTCCACTGCCAAAACAACGCCTTCTGTCCGCTTGTTGGCCTTGCCGAAGGGTACCATCACGCGAACGCCCACCCGGACATCCATGCCGTCAGGAACCCAATAGGAATAGGGCTTGTCAATGGCAAAAGTAGCCGCCGAAACAGCAATCTTTGCAATCATAGCCCTTCATCCTTTCGTAATCAGTTCTTGTATTCTTCCTTCAGACCGGCGCTCAGCTTGCCGTCTGCAACTTCGTGAATTGCCAAAGTAACCGGCTTCTCGGTCAGCTCTTCGTGAAATTCCTCTGCCTCTGCGGCAATCTGGCGAGCTCGATGGGCAACCACATTGACCAGCAGATAGCGGCTCTGAACGTCCTTGAGTAATTCAGCTACGGGTGGATACAGCATAATATTTTCCTCCATTATTCGGCATCGCACTTTTGGGCGATGATACTTAAAATTTCATCGGCGCAGGTATCTACCTGGTCGTTGATAACAACATAGTCATACCAGTTGCTCTGGTCCATTTCCCATTTGGCGCGGTCCAGGCGCAGCTGGATCTGCTCCTCCGGGGTGTCGCCCCGTCCGCGAAGTCTGCGTTCCAGTTCTTCTAAGGAAGGCGGCGCGATGAAGATCAAGGTAGCATCGGGGCGCTTTTTCCGGACATTCCCAGCGCCTACCGGCTCAATATCCAGGATCACGCTGCCGCTTACCAGCTTTTCTTCCAGCTGGGCAGTAGGCGTTCCGTAGTAATTTGCCATATGGCAGTCATACTCTACGAAGGCATCCTCAGCGATCATCTGCTCGAACTGCTGCTGGGTAACAAAATAGTAGCTCTTTCCGTCCACCTCGCCAGGTCTTGCTGCCCGGGTGGTTGCGGAAACAGAAAACTGCAGATCGCTACGCTCTGCCATAACCTTGGCCAGCACCGTACTTTTGCCGACACCGGATGCGCCGGAAATCACAAACAGTTTGCCCTTACTCATTCTGCCCCTCCGTTTCTTTCTGAGAAAGCCTTGCATTGATGGTCTCCGGCGTAACTGCAGACAGGATCACGTGGTCTGTATCCATCAGCAGCACAGCCTTTGTTTTGTGTCCATAGGATGCATCGATCAGCATTCCCCGATCTTTGGCTTCCTGAATCACTCTTTTCACCGGCGCAGAGTCCGGAGAAACGATGGCAAGCAGACGGTTCGCAGCGATCATACTGCCAAATCCAATATTGATCAGTTTCATAATGCCCTCTTACTCAATATTCTGTGTCTGTTCCCGGATCTTTTCCAGCTCAGCCTTAATGTCCACGACGATCCGCGCCAGCTTCACATCGGTGCACTTGGAGCCGATGGTATTTGCCTCCCGGTTCATCTCCTGCAGCAGGAAGTCCAGCTTACGGCCGATGGCGCCGCCACCGGTGAGCATTGTATTCATCTGATCCAAATGGCTGCGCAGACGAACAGTTTCCTCATCCACCGCAACCTTATCCGCAAAGATAGCAGCCTCGGTCAAGATCCGGCTTTCGTCGATATTGGTATTTTCCAATACCTCCCGGATCTTTGCCTCCAGGCGATTGCGGTAATCCACTACAGTTTGGGCATTTCCCTGCTCTACCTGCGCTACCAGCGCCAAAATGGTATTGCCGCGGCTACGCAGATCCGCATCCAGCGCAGCACCCTCTGTGGTACGCATTGCATTGTAGGCTTCCAGTGCCTTGTTCACAACGCTCAGCAAATCCGCCAGCAGCTGCTCTTCATCCACATCCGGCTTTTCTACAGAGAACACCTCTGGCAGACGGGAAACAGTGGACACGCTAATATCGTCCTTAACGCCGAATTCCGTTACCATTTGGCGCATCGCTGCCAAATAACCCTCCAGAACAGCGCCATTGAGGCTGATCGCCGTATCCTGAGCCGTTTCCGACTTGATGGAGATATAAACATCCACCTTACCTCTGGACACTGCGGTCTTAACTGCCTGCTTCACAGCCTCCTCAGCGAAGGATACGCTGCGGGGCAGCTTCACATTGCAATCCAGGTAGCGGTTATTTACCGAGCGAAGCTCCACAGTAAATTCTCGGCTATTGACGGTTTCTACACAGCGACCATAGCCGGTCATACTTTTAATCAAGGTCATTATCCCCTTTTATTTGAATATTTCCTAAGTTTCCTCTGCAACCAATTCCTCTGCAACCAGTTCCACGGCGATAGTGTAGCTGGCTACAGCGCCAACACTGGGGAAGCTGGGATTGATAACATAAACCTCTGCCTTATACAGCTCGGTACCTTCCACAGCATCGGTCAGATCTACACGGATCTGCACATCCTTCGCTGTGATGTTATCGATCTGCCACTTGCTGCCACGCAGCGTTACATTACAGATCTTCGTGCCGATATCCTTGACCACCAAGCCCTCAGGCACATTCTCTGCCGTAATATTAGAAATGGGCAGAACTCTGGTCTTCAGATCCGGGAAGCTAATAGTAACCGTAACCGTTTCCAAACCGGACAGATTATCCACGCCGCTGGGCAGGATGATCTCATACTCCCGGGTTTCATCTGCAAGGATCTCCGCAACATCGATGCTTCCCAGCAGCAACTTGTCGCCCAAAGCCTCCAGATCCGCATCGCTTCCGGATACCTTAATAGTCTGCTGGCTCAGCTCGATGCTGGTGTTACTTTCGGTAGCGCCGCCACCGTAGGTAACATCCAGGGACAGCTGCAGCTCCTTAACCCGCTGGATTTTCACCGACAGATTGACCTCTGTAATGTCAATTTCCAGCTGCTGCGTGTCTACCGCCTCACCGGCAGCATCGCACAGGGTGTAAGCAAAGCTCTTGCTAATAGACTCTACCTTTTCATCCAAAGCCACTTCTACCTTCGCCTTGGAAACTTTATCAACCACAGCTTTTGGACCGCTGATGGTGATCTTATTGTGATCGAGCACATAGTCGTCCTTGTATACGATATAGTCCGCAGGCACTGCGCCCGTGAATTCTACCACCACATCTACCGTCCTGGTGGACCACTCAACGATATCCAAAATAATCTTATCCGGAGAATAGCTCAGCACCTCAAAGGCATTATCTGCGAAGCTACCGGGGAAGGAAATATCAAAGCCCACCCGCTGCTCTCCTGCATCGTTGATCTTGGACAGGTCTGCGATCAGAGAAATATCGGAATTCTTCAGATTGTTCAGATCACTGCGGTTGCCTTTCAGACGCAGGGTAACCGTGGGTTCTTTTTCCGTCGTGATCCGCAGTCCCTTGTCGTTCATAACCGACTCGTTTTTCAAAACAACAGGGATATTGTAGTAAATTTCTTCCGATTCCGGACTAACTACCGTAATCACATAGAACCACAAACCCAGCGCAATAACTAAGGACAGCAATGCATATATCAGTTTGTTTTTCATCACTGTTTCTCCTTACCCTTCCGGTTCAGCTTCTGACGAAGCTTTACAACCAGATTCTTTGCCTCTTCCTTTTCGTTGGGACACAATTCATTGAGCAAAAGGCGCTCCAAGGTCTGAGGTGCCAAATGCCGCTTCAGCATACCGCCAACCGCAACAGAAACCGTACCGGTTTCCTCGGAAACAATGACGATCACTGCATCAGAAGCTTCGCTCATACCCACGCCGGCGCGGTGGCGCGTGCCCAGATCCGCGCTGAGATGATTGCTCTCAGACAGGGGCAGAACGCAGCCGGCAGCGGCGATCTTATTGTCGCGAATGATCATCGCGCCATCGTGTAAAGCAGCTCTCGGGAAAAAGATGTTCCGGATCAGCTGCTCCGACACCTGAGCATTCATCATCGTACCGGTCTTCATCTGATCGTCCAGCGGGTTATCCTTGGCAAATACGATCAGCGCGCCCACCTTCTCCCGGCTCATGATCTCACAAGCCCGGACAGTCTGGGTGATGATGCTCTCCATCTCCAAGCCGTCCTTTTCGGTGCTGAAGAGGTTTTTCACCTTCATATGTCCCAAATGATCCAGCATACGCCGAAGCTCCGGCTGGAACAGGACGATCAGCGCGATCAATCCGATCTGCACAAACTGGCTCAGAATAAAGTTCAGCGCATAGAGATCTAGCACATCTGTCAGCCATGCCACCACGATGATGGAGATAACCGTCAGCGCGACGCGAAGTGTTCCGGTGTTACGGAACAACGGAAATAACTTGTAGAGTAAAAACGCGACAATCAGTATATCCAGACAGTCGGTCCACCGTATTCCAGCCCATTGCTGGAGGAATTCTTGAATCGTATTCATAGTTTTTCCCTACCTCATTTCCTTGGTTTTTATCTATTCGCCGCATAATGCGCATAACAAGCCTATTATCTATCCTATTATAGCGGATTTGCATTGTGATAGCAATAGAAATCTAAAATTTTTTTGCCTTTTCCCTTAATAAATTCCGCATAAAATTGCAAAAAATTGCCACTTGCTCTTCGGTTGCATCGTGGCCAAAGCTAAGGCGCACTGTTCCCGTATCCAATGTGCCGGCGCTTTCGTGGGCAAGGGGCGCGCAATGCAGTCCTGCCCGGACAGCGATCCCCCTTTTTGCCAGCAGTTGCGCCAGTTCTTCGCAATCGTAATCAGGAAGAAACGATACCGTCGACGCCTGGTGCTTGCCGGTAAACACCCTCAAGCCAAGCGCCTCCAAGCGCCGGGCGCATTCCATCGCCACTTGATGTTCCTTACGGAAAATATTTCTGATCCCAAATCGCTTCAAATACCGCAGCCCCTCCCGCAAGCCTGCGATCCCCGGCACATTCAGCGTTCCTGCCTCAGCACGATCCGGCAAGAAGTCTGGCATCTCCTGCTGGGCAGATGCGCTGCCGGTGCCGCCGCAGATCAGCGGATCCGGCTCACGGCCGCAGAGTAGAATTCCCGTTCCCTGAGGCCCTAATAACCCCTTATGCCCCGGCATCGCAATAAAATCCGCGCCCAGAGCCTCCAGCCCCACCGGCAGCGAGCCTGCAGACTGCGCAGCATCGATCACAAAGGGTACGCCATAATATCGGCACAGCGCCGCCATTTCCTCCACCGGCAGAATATAGCCAAACACATTGGAAACGTGGGTAAATACCGCCGCATCTGCGCCATTTTGCAGAGCCATTTCAAACTCCGTCAACATATTTTCCCAATCAAAAAGCTTTCGTCCCACAACCCGAACCTGAGCATTCAAGGCATATAGCGGTCTGGTAACGGCGTTATGCTCAAAACCGGAGATCACCACCCGCTGCCCGCTTTTGACCAAGGTGCGAATGGCAATATTCAGGCCGTGGGTGCAGTTGGATGTGAATACCACCTGCTCCGGCTGACAGTCGAAAAGTGCAGATGCCACCTCCCGGCAGCCAAATACTGTTTCTGCCGCTTCCATCGCCGCCTGATAGCCGCCCCGTCCCGGATTGGCGCAACGCTGCATAGCCTGAAAAACCGCACTATACACCCCCGGTGGCTTGTGAAAAGAGGTTGCGCCATTGTCCAGATAAATCATCGCACCCACTCCTCATAACCGCCGTCATAGTCCATCGCATATACCTTGCCAAAGGGTACCTGCCCCTGCAATAGATCCACAGACCGTTCAATGTCGCCAGGACGGATCTGCAGGCAGTAGCCGCACTCTCTATTGGTCAGATTTTTCGGTGTTCTTCGCAGATAGCAGTTGATCCCCTGCCGTTTCAGCATCCGCTCCCCTTTTTGTCCAAAAGTTACCGAACGAAACGTAATGCAATAGTTTTTCATAATTTCACCCCGGTTCAGCCTATGAATCACAGGTCGAAACGGTGCGGCTTTTGGCAAAAAAAGATCTCCCAATGGTGATTGGGAGATCTTCTAACTTATTCTTCCAGCAGGCATACCGCGTGGCAGGCCATACCTTCTTTCGATCCGGTAAAGCCCAAGTTTTCCTCAGTAGTGGCTTTCACATTCACCCGGTCAAGGGCAATTTCCAACGCATTTGCAATATTTTCCATCATCTGCGGAATGTAGGTCTTCAATTTCGGCTGTTGGGCGATCATGGTAACATCCACATTGCTCACCCGGTAGCCGGCATCCTTTAGTTTTCCGGCCACGCAACGCAAAAGCACCATAGAATCCGCGCCCTTATACTGCATATCCGTATCGGGGAAATGGTAGCCAATATCCCGCATTCCGGCTGCGCCCAAAAGCGCATCCATTACCGCGTGGAGCAGTACATCTGCATCGCTGTGTCCGTCCAAGCCCAGTTCATAGGGGATCTTTACACCGCCTAATATCAGCGCGCGGCCAGTAACCAGCCGATGCACATCATATCCGTGTCCAATTCTCATTGTCGTCCCTCCAAAATGGTCTCTGCCAGCTTTAGATCCAGCGGCGTGGTGATCTTGATGTTGCACTCATCGCCCTCGACGATCCGCACAGACATTCCCAACCGCTCCACAGCAGAGCAATCATCGGTAATCTGCGCCTGGTCCTCAGCCGCCTTTTCCAAAGCAACCTGTAGAAGGTCAATATCAAACACCTGGGGTGTCTGAATGGCCTGGAGCAGACTGCGATTCGGCGTATCCTTAACGATGCCGCCCACAACCCGTTTGACCGTATCCTTTACCGGGATTCCCGGCGCTGCTGCGCCGTAGGAGTTTGCCGCGCGGACTGTTCTGTCGATCACATTCCAGGTAACCAGCGGACGGGCACCATCGTGAATTGCCGCAAGCTTTACCTTCTCAGACAGCGCGCTTAAGCCAATGGCAACAGATTCCGGACGGGATGTGCCACCAATGACCACTGCCTGCACTTTATCAAATTCCTGACACAGCTCCATAATCGGTGCGATCAGATCCTGCCGGGTAACCACAATGATCTCCCGGATCGCATCGCAGTTCTGGAATGCCCGAACGCTGTGGACGATCATCGGCTCGCCGTCCAAAGGCGCCATCACCTTGTCGATGCCTCCCATACGGGAAGCACTGCCGGCAGCTACGATCACCGCGCCGCAGTATTTCAGTTTCAGCAGCTTTCTTGCCGGTCTTGTAACCTTGGAAACATCCATATTTACAGCTCCATAATCATTTTCTTAAAGAATTCGCCGCGAACCATAAAGTTCTTAAACTGGTCAAAGGCTGCGCTGGCGGGGCTCATCAGCACCACATCGCCTGCTTGCGCCGCAGCAGCCGCCGCTTGAACAGCCGCAGCAAAATCGGCGCACTCCAAAATCCGGGGCTTCTGGCCATCACAGTTTTCCACCGCCTGCCGAATCTTAGGACCGGTGGCGCCGCCCAAAACCAGCAATTTCACGTGTTTGCAGATCTCCGGTCCCAGCACATCATAGGGAATCTGCTTATCATAGCCGCCAGCGATCAGGATCACCTTTTCATCAAAGCTTCGCAGACCGGCGATGGTGCGGCTGGGCGAAGAGGCAATAGAATCGTTGTAATACCGAACGCCGTCCTTAATGCGAACCAATTCAATACGATGCTCCACGCCGCCAAAAGTAGTTGCCACCTTGCGGACAGTTTCATCGCTGACCAAGCCCTCTACCGCGGCAATCGCCGCCATATAATTCTCTATGTTGTGGACACCGGGCAGTAAAATGTCCTCAGCAGCCAACACTTCTGCGCCGTTTCGGCATATTACGCCCTTATTTATGCAGACCGTACCTTTGCCAACTCTGGAAAAAGAGCGGGTTTCGCCCGGACCTTTACACACCTTGGTCAAATCATTATCCGCATTGACGATCAAAATATCCCCTTCCCCTTGGAAACGGTAGATATTCTTCTTCGCCTCCACATATTCGTCCATATCCTTATGGACATCCAGATGGTTAGGCGCAAGATTGGTAATCACCGCAATATGAGGGCTGCGGCGCATATCCATCAGCTGGAAAGAGCTAAGCTCCACAACCGCATAATCTGTTTGGCACATCTGCGGCACAAGATTCAGCAGCGGCGTACCGATATTGCCACCCAGCCAGACAGTCTTCCCCTCCGCCTTCAGCATTTCAGAAATCAGTGTTGTAGTGGTGGTCTTGCCGTCAGAGCCGGTTACCGCCAAAATGGTGCAAGGACACACCTCGAAGAAAACCTCCATCTCACTGGTAATCTCCGCGCCCTTGGCGCGCAAGGCTTCGATTGCCGGATTTCCGGGGTGCATACCCGGCGTGCGGAAGACAACATCTGCCTGCACACCATCAAGGTAGCCATCGCCAAGGTGCAATTCGCAGCCCAGTTTCTCCAAAGCAAGAACATCTTCGTCCAATTTTTCTCTGGGGGTGCGGTCGCAACCAACCACCTGACAGCCATACGTCAGCAGCAAACGAACCAGCGGCCGATTGCTGACACCTAAGCCCAAAACAGCAATTTTTTTATCTTTTAAGGATGTAAAATAGCGGTCAAATGCACTTACCATCTGCCATTCCTCATTTCAAGCGTTAATTCTACCCATAGTATAGCCTCTTCCCAAAGATTTTGCAAGACATTTGACATTCTTGCCCTAATGCAGTACAATATTTCCGCGACCGGATCGGACAGCCGCGGCTGCAAGCTGAAAAGCTGCAGGTGAGGAAAGTCCGGGCTTCACAGGGCAAGGATAACAGGTAACGCCTGCCGGGGGTAACCCTAGGACAAGTGCAACAGAGATATACCGCCGCAAGGTAAGGGTGAAAAGGTGGGGTAAGAGCCCACCCGGCCTATGGTAACATAGGTTTTACGATGTAAACTCTATCCGAAGCAACGCCGTGGAGGGACATAAGGTTTGCCCGACCGTCCCAAGGAGGCGGCTTGATCCCGTGAGCGATTGCGGGACTAGATAGATGGCTGTCAAGACAGAACCCGGCTTATAGATCCAGTCGCACCAAAAGCACTGCTATGGCAGTGCTTTTTTATTGCAAAAAAGCCCCGACCTTGCGGTCGGGGCTTAATTTCAGTTTGTAACTGAGAATCTAAGATTACTCGTAGATCTCGGTAACAACGCCGGAGCCGACGGTACGGCCACCCTCACGGATAGCGAAACGCAGGCCCTTCTCGATAGCGATGGGAGTGATCAGCTCAACGTTCATAACAACGTTGTCGCCGGGCATGCACATCTCAACGCCCTCGGGCAGGTTGATGATACCGGTAACGTCAGTAGTACGGAAGTAGAACTGAGGACGGTAGTTGTTGAAGAAGGGAGTATGACGGCCGCCTTCTTCCTTGGACAGGACGTAAACCTGGCCAGCGAACTTGGTCAGAGGATTGATGGAACCGGGCTTGCACAGAACCTGGCCGCGCTCGATGTTCTTCTTGTCGATACCACGCAGCAGAGCGCCGATGTTGTCGCC
>JAZSGS010000007.1:0-55591 GCA_045532855.1 Faecousia sp. | reverse complement strand
TTCTCAACTTCGTCGCACAAGGTTCCGGTCTCCACGGAAACTGGGTCGTATGCTCCATGCCATTGGAGCGCGCCCGGGATCCTTAACCCCCAGCATCCACCCTAAACTGGGCGTAAAAAGCAGACACCAGGGACTTCATCGATGTGCCCTTCATAGGATTTTTAGGCCCTACCTGGAAGAGGCCGTTCTGACTAGGATACTGCACCGTCAAACTGTATATTATCACATAATTTATGAATATACAAGTATTCATTAAAAATTTTTTATGTCAAAGTTTTGAATAAAAAGGAAAGCTGCCCTGACCTGCAGGGCAGCTTTTTACCGGTTCAAAAACCAATCTTCCACAATATCGCTGTGGGTGATGACGATGTCGATGTCCTTAATTTCTTCCTTACTGAAAAAGCGTAGCTCTTTGGATTCTGCGCTGATGCGAAGCATCGGCTCGGTTTCCAGCGCAAGACCGAATACCACGATGACCATTCGCCATACGCTGCCGTCTTGATAGGCGGCAATTCTTCCCGGCTCGCCGTATACTGCCAGCTTCCGCAGCTGCTCCTTCTGCACCCGGATACCCAGCTCTTCGTATATTTCCCGGGTAATTGCCTGCAGCTCCGTTTCGCTCTTTTTAACACCGCCGCCTACCAAACCCCAGGTGTCGCTGTCCCGCCGTTTTTCCAGCAGCAGCTTACCGCCCCAGGTCAATATGATATTGGCGCCCAGATGGGCAGGCATGGTGGTTTTTGGCGCGTTTTTGGGATCGCCCCGGTAGAATTTTACGATAGACACAGCATCATCTCCCCTTTTGGGTATTATACAGCACTTTTGTTGGGATTTCCACCCTAAAATTCGTCGGGAACGGGCTTTGTAACGCCGGTTCGTCTGGCTTTATCCAAGCCGCCTGCCATATGACTGTCCGGATCCTGGGCGAATTTTGCCCGCCGGATGATCTCTTCGCCGAATTTATCCCGCAGCGCATCTACCGTTTCATCCAGCCGGATTTTTCGCTCATAACGCTCCGGTGTCAGCGAAGAAAATAGGTCGTATTGCTGATAGGGCTCGGTAGACAATCTGGTCATCTGCACCCCCAGCTGCCGCAGCGGTGTAACCCGATCCCACAGCTCGTCAAACACCCGGCAGGCAGCCTCGAAGATCTCACCGGTGATGTTGGTAGCGCCCAGCAGTACCGCCTGATGAGATGCGTGGGAAAAATCGTTGGTGCGGATATGAATACTGATACAGCCGCCGCTTTTTCCGTCCTTACGCATCCGGGCAGCCACGGTTTCACACAAGCTCAGCAGCACCTGATGGGCTTGCTCGGTGGTTACAACATCCTTGGGCGTGGTGATGGAATTTCCGTAGCCCTTGTTTTCCTGAGGCTCGGGCGTTACTGCGTCTGCATTGCGTCCGTTGGCGAAGTGCCATATGGTTTCGCCGTGTTTGCCAAGCCGCTTTTTCAGAACAGACAGATCTGCCTTTGCAAGATCGCCAATTGTGTATATACCGTATACTTTCAACTTTTTCTCAGTGGCAGGACCTACCAAAAACAGATCCCGTACCGGTAGCGGCCACATCTTTTCCTCCATTTCCTCCGGGAAAAGGGTGTGTACCTTGTTGGGCTTTTCAAAATCGCCTGCCATTTTTGCCAGCAGCTTGTTGCTGGAGATGCCAATATTGACGGTAAAGCCCAGTTCGTCATTGATCCGTTGGCGCATTTTCTCCGCCGCTAACCGGGGGCTGCCGAAAATCCGTTCCGTTCCGGTCATATCCACCCAGGCCTCATCAATGGAATACTGCTGCACCTGGGGACTGAACTGCCGCAGCATTTCCACGAAATGGCGGCTTGCCTCCACATACAGCGGATAGTCCGGCGGGATCACCTTCAGCTGGGGGCATTTTTCCAACGCCTGGAACAGCGGCTCGCCGGTTTGAATGCCGTATTTCTTCGCCGGTCCGCTTTTGGCCAATATAATGCTGTGCCGGGATGCCTTATCCCCTGCCACCACCGATGGGACATCTCGCAGATCTTCCGTTTCCCCCAGTACCTTTACCCGATAGGCTGCCGACCAGCTTAAAAACGCAGAATTGGCATCTACGTGAAAAATTACCCGTTGCGCCATCAGTATACCCTCCTGAAAAAGCACCAGTTATGGGTGCGAATGGTATATTTCAGCTCAAACAGCCACTGCGCCTTCCCTACAGTCGCTTTGCACAGAAAGATCTGGGCCTCAATGCCCACAAATTGGACGGCGCGAATGCTGATGATCTCGTCTATATCAATGCGCAGCAGTTGATGCTGCTCGTCCTCCATACGAAGCCGCAGAGGTCGGATCTCGCCATCTGCGCTGCATACGGATATGACATCTACCGGCTGATTGCACATTACCGACCACCTCCGTTCGTTTGTTTTATTGTAGCACATTTGTTCTATAATAGCAAGTGGAATTTTCCGGTTGTCATCTTCCTGCCGGTTTGGTATAATAGATTGAAAGTGAGGTGAACACGATGCTGAAATACCGCTGTTTGGTGCTGGATCACGATGATACCGTGGTGCAGACGGAAAAGACCTTGGGCTACCCCTATTTTTGCAAGATTTTGTCAGAATTTCGCCCCGGGCAAACCATTTCTTTCCATGACTATGTGCTGGACTGCCACGAGCTGGGCTTTGCGGAAATGACACGCCGGCGCTGGCAATTTACCCCCGAAGAACAGAAAGAGGAATACAGCGGCTGGATGGAATATGTGATGACGCACATTCCGGCTGTATTTGACGGTATCGGCGATGTGATCCGCCGGCAAAAGGAAAACGGCGGCTTGATCTGCGTCGTTTCTCACTCCAGTAATCAAAATATCACAAGAGATTATCAGCACCATTTCGGCGTTACACCGGACGCCATCTACGGCTTTGACCTGCCCCAGGAGCAGCGAAAGCCCAACCCCTATCCCCTGCTGGACATTATGGAGAAATACCAGCTGCAGCCCTCTGAGATCCTGGTGGTGGACGATATGAAGCTGGCGTGGAAAATGGCAAGCTCTGTTGGTGTCCCCATCGCCTTTGCCGCCTGGGGCAAACTGGAGTTTCCGGAGCTGAGCAAGGAGATGACCGCGCTTTGCGATTTCAGCTTTGAAAGCCCGCAAAAACTGGCAAATTTCCTGTTTGATTAGCTTGACAGCCGTGGTATAATACACGAGGTAATGGAGGTGAGACCTTGGAAAAAGCATCAATCAAAGTGATGGCCCGGAATCGGGAGGCCAGCCACGAATATTTCATTGAAGAAGAGATGGAGGCCGGCATCGAGCTGATGGGCACCGAGGTCAAATCCATTCGCGCAGGCACCTTGAATCTGAAGGACGCCTGGTGTGGCATTAAAAATGGCGAGCTTCTGGTCAATCAGATGCACATCTCCCCTTACGACCATGGCAACCGATTCAACCCCGACTCTCGCAGACCGCGACGGCTACTGATGCATAAGCGGGAAATTATGCGGCTCTACGGCAAGGTCAAGCAGGACGGCTATTCCCTGATCCCCTTGTCTGTCTATCTCAAGGGTGGTCGCGTGAAGCTGAAGATCGGTCTGTGTAAGGGTAAAAAACTGTACGACAAACGGCAATCTGCGGCAGAAAAGGACGCCAAGCGGCAGATCGACCGCGCTATGAAAGAGAGGTACTAAAAATGGCAAATCCTACTTTTAAGATCACAATGGCAAACGGCGGCGTTATTGAGGGTGAACTCTATCCCGAGATCGCCCCTCAGAGCGTGTATAACTTCATTGATCTTGCCAATCATAATTACTATGACGGTTTGATCTTCCATCGGGTTATCCCCGGTTTTATGATCCAGGGCGGCTGCCCCGAAGGTACCGGAATGGGCGGCCCCGGCTACTGCATCAAGGGAGAATTCTTCTTCAATGGTGTCAAGAATGAGCTGAAGCATAAGCGTGGCGTTTTGAGTATGGCGCGCTCCTCTTCTCCTAACTCTGCCGGCTCCCAGTTCTTTATTATGCACCAGGATGCCAAGCATTTGGACGGACAGTATGCCGCATTCGGTAAGGTTACCTCCGGTCTGGAGGTGGTCGATACCATCGCAGCAACCAAGACCGGTATGCAGGATCGCCCCGTCGAGGAGCAAAAGATCGCATCCATTACCGTAGACACCAAGGGCGAAACTTATCCTGAGCCTAAGAAACTGCCTGATCCCTACGGAAGATTCTAAAATTTACTGTCATTCCGAGCGGAGCGAAGCGAAGTCGAGGAATCTTCGCACTAAACAGAAAGGTAGATCCTTCGACTCGCTTATGCTCGCTCAGGATGACACTAGATTCAGCAATTCTATCACACGGGGCCGTACTGGTTTCGACGGGGGTAGTGAGGCTGGAATAGCGGGTCGTGGCACCTGACCACGATAAAACGGGTAACTTTTTAAAATTAACTGACAACAATACTGTTGCTCTGGCTGCCTAATTAGGCGCCCATCCGCCCCGGAAGGTCTACGAGCCGGGCTCGGGTGTGATCTGAGTAGAGAACGTGAGTACGCTAAGCTTTGCGCGTACCACGCATAATGAAGCTACTAAGTCCCGTAGGGTGTTTGTTCCCGCCGGGATAAGGGAATGCAAATAACAAACTGCACCCGGAGAAGTTCTTTCCAAGTTGCTTTCGGACAGGGGTTCGATTCCCCTCGGCTCCACCAAAAATAAGACAGTCTACGGACTGTCTTATTTTTATTCAAGCCGGAGGCTTGGTATGTAATCCGCGTTAGCGGAATGTAATCACGCAACAGCGCGTATGTCATCACCGCGAGGTGTATTTCTTCGGCTTGATTACATACGCAACATTCGTTGCGATTACATGCAACACTTCGTGTTGAGTACATTCACACCTACGGTGTGATTTAATATGTTGGAGTTCAAATTCATAAGACAGAAAATTAAACGCTTCCAATTTGTGCTACCTTTTTTATAATAAAAATACCACCCATCAGGGTGGTGTTCTTCATTAAGCAAGCACCCGGATTTGCACACGGGGTCTCTGCCAAGGCAGCGTCATCCTCCTAAACCATACTTGCATTTTTATTATACGCAGCAGTAATTCACTTGTCAATCCAAACAAAAAGGCTCCAGCACTATATGAAACGGTTTCATCCGTCCTGCCAGGACTTTTTTGACGAAGTCCTGCTCGTCAACGATGGGAGATTCGCAGCGCATACCGCCGCGGTTGCCGTGGAGCTCTTTGCCGTGAATGTCAGAGCCGGCAAAGGGCAAAAGTGCGTAATTTTCGGCGTATTTTTGTGCCATTTCGTTCTCAAATTCCGAACGATTGGCGTTATAGACCTCCACACCGTGAACACTGCGGGGATACAGCCGAATATGGTCGATAGAGCCAGCTTCCCGGAAGGGATGGGCGTGGATCACCAGCGCGCCCTCCTGTCTTGCCAAGGCTAAAAAGTCCTTAATGGGCATTCCGTCGATCTCCGGGTGGGCAAGATACCATTCCTTCGTCAATCCGTAGATAAGAAAATCCGTTTTCTTATAAGACAGCTCCACACCACTAAAAACAGAAAGTCCCACTTCCCTGCCGGCTTGCTGACCGTCCTCAAAATCGGCAAAATACAGCTGGATTTGCTCCGCATAAGGCAGTGCCCGAATTTCCGGAATATCATCGTCCAAAAAGTGATTGGTAATGAAGATACCGGCATAACCGGCGTCTTTATAGTAGCTTACCGCCTCAACAGCGCTCCATTTGGCGCAGCCGCTGGCAGGCGCAGTATGCAAATGGGTTTCATAAAGGTACATAGGATCACCTCAAGTCCAAAATAAACCAACTTTTTGGATGTGTCAATCGGAATTTTCCATTTTAGGTATTGAAGAATCCGCTTGTTGGTAATATAGTAATACTAGAAACTGGAAAGGAGGGGTTGTATGCCTTGGATCATTTGCGGCGTGGTGATAACCGTGATTTTACTGCTCAGCCGCTTAACCTATAAGATTTGCTTCCACGTAGCGAAGGATCACTTTGAAGATCCCTATGAAAAGGTCAACAGACCCCAGTTTCAAGCTGTCCAGCATTTAATGGACAAAAGCACCGGGATTATGGAGAGTACACAGTGTGAATTTGTTACCATCCAGTCCCACGACGGCTTATCTCTTCACGGAAGATACTACGATGTTTGCGAAGGCGCGCCGGTGATCATCGTTTTTCACGGCTATCGCAGCTCTACCCTGCGGGATGCTGCCGGTGGATTCTCTCTGGGTCTAAAAATGGGCTATAATGTGCTGGCAGTTGACCAACGAGCCCACGGTAAAAGCGGCGGAAGAGTCATCAGCTTTGGCATCAAGGAACGCTACGATTGCCTGAAGTGGATCGAGTGTGTAAATGACCGATTTGGAGTGGACACACCTATCATTCTGTGCGGTATCTCTATGGGCGCGGCAACGGTTCTTATGAGCGCATCGCTGAAGCTGTCGAAAAATGTCCGGGGTATTATGGCGGACTGCCCCTATTCCTCCCCCTCGGCGATCATTCGTAAGGTCTGCAAGGATGTAGGCTATCCCCCTACCCTTGCTTATCCGTTTTTGTGGTTGGGCGCGCTGATCTACGGCGGTTTCCGGCTGAACAGCTGTGATGTGGTATCTGCCGTGAAAAAAACGGACATTCCCATTGTACTGATCCACGGCGGTGATGACCGCTTTGTCCCCTGCGATATGAGCAAGCAGATATATGAAAACTGCGCCGATCACGCCCAGCTGCATATTTTCCCCAACGCAGGACACGGTTTAAGCTATATCGTTGACCCCGTTCGCTATGAAGAAATTTGCCTGAAATTCCTGAAAGAGGTCATTTGACAAGGTTTCCTGCCAATGGTATACTGTAATTGAAATTCAAAATTGGAGGTATGGCTATGAAAAAGAAAATCATCACCATCAGTCGTCAATTTGGTAGCGGCGGTCGCACCGTTGGTCGCTTGGTTGCAGAGAAATTAGGCATACCTTTCTACGATAAGGAGCTGGTGGAGCAGATCTCTCTGGAGTCTGGCTTCGCTCCTAAATTTGTTGAGGAGCACGGCGAACACGCCCCGGGCAAGACCATCTTTTCCTACGCCTTTGCGCCCCAGGGCACGCCGGGCGTTATGAACGGAATGTCTACGGCGGATTTCCTGTGGCACATTCAATGCAGCACCATCCTGCAGCTGGCTGAGGCCGGGCCTTGTGTCATCGTGGGCAGAAATGCGGACTATATTCTCAAGGACAGAGCCGATGCGCTCCACGCCTACATACACGCGGATATGGAGCAGCGGGCTGACCGTATCGTGCGGCTTTACGGTGAATCTGAGAAGAGTCCCCAGGCGCGTCTGCAGGAGAAGGATAAGCGCCGGGCGCTGAACTACCAGCACTATACCGGCCGCACTTGGGGTGCTGCGGAAAATTACGATATTTGCCTGAACACCGGTAAGATCGGCATTGATGCCGCGGTGGATATGATCGTCAATCTTGTAAAATAAACGAAGATCCCGAATGGTAACATTCGGGATCTTTCATTTTGTAAATCAAATTCTTCTGGTGGTCAAACTCAGAGCCAGTTCCTTCAGGAAACCGGCATCGTCAAATACATCCAGTGCAGACAGCGCGACATCTGTGTACTTTTGCACCAGCTCCTCGCATTTTTCAAGGCCGTAAAGCCGCACAAAGGTGTTTTTGGTATCGTCAGTACCAACGCCCTTGCCCATTTCGTCCTTGGTGCCGATCACATCCAGCATATCGTCCCGAATCTGGAACGCGATACCCAACGCGCCTGCAAAGCTGGCGGCGGCGTCGATCTGCTCCTCTGTACCGCCGGCGGCGATCACGCCAAGAACACAGGCGGCATTGATCAGCGCGCCAGTTTTCCGGGATTGAATGTTGAGGATCTCCTCCTCGGTACATTCCCGGGCCTCACTTTGAATGTCCAGCACCTGACCGCCGACCATACCCAACGCGCCGGCACACTCGCTGAGAACGCTGATGGCAAACGCCATATCCTGGGGCTGGGCAAGCTGGGCTGTCGCTGCAACAGCAAAGGCATCCGTCAGCAGCGCATCACCGGCAAGAATCGCCATTGCCTCGCCGTAAACTTTATGATTTGTCGGTCTGCCGCGACGAAGATCATCGTTATCCATACTGGGTAGATCATCGTGGATCAAGCTGTATGTATGGATCATCTCGATGGCGGCTGCAAAAGGAGCGGCAATTTTCCAATCTGCGCCGCAGATACGGCAGAACTCAAAGGCAAAGATCGGTCTTAAACGCTTGCCGCCTGCCAAAAGGCTGTATTCCATAGCGGAAATCAGCTCCTTTTGAGGCTCGTCGTGAAAACGAGAATACCATTTGCTCAAATAATCCTCGATATATTCGCGATATACCGTTGCCTGCTCATTAAGCTTCATCTGCAAAGTCCTCCATCTGGGGGCTGCCGTCAGCTGTAGCGGTTACCTTTTTGATCTGAAGCTCGGCATCGTCCAAAAGCTTTCCGCAGCTTCTGACCAGCTCAGTGCCCTCCTGGAACAGCTTCAGGCTCTCATCCAAAGCCACATCGCCCCGTTCCATTTGACGGACGATCTGCTCCAGCCGCTGCATAGACTGTTCAAATGTTAAATTCTTCTCATTCATTGGGCATTCCCCTTTCTGTCAGTAACAATGGCCGATATTCGACCGTCGCTGACATCAATACTGATTCTGTCGTCGGGCTTCACCTGCTCTACAGAGCGCAAAACCTGACCATCTTCCAATTGGGTAATGGAATAACCCCGCGTCAGCACCTTCAGCGGACTCATGGCATCCAGCTTAGCGGTCAATTCGATGTAACGCCGCTTTTTCCGCTCCACACCCTGTATATGCGCCGAGATCAGACGGTTATTCAGAAGATGGGTATCTTTTCGTTTCTGCTGTAAATATCCGGTAGGCGAAGAAAGCGCAGGGCTGGCAGCAAGAACATTCAAATGCTGTCTTGCACCCTTTACCTGCCGATGCAGGGAAGCTGCCATATTTGCCGAAATACTGTCCAAGGTCTGCCGCAGGGCATCCTGGTCCGGCACTGCCAATTCTGCCGCATTGGAGGGCGTGGCAGCCCGCAGATCCGCTACAAAATCCGATATGGTTACATCCGGCTCGTGTCCCACGGCGGAGATCACCGGGATCTGAGAATCGAAAATTGCCCTTGCGACGATCTCGTCGTTAAACGCCCACAGATCCTCGATAGAGCCGCCTCCCCTGCCAACGATCAGCAGATCAGCAAGCTTATGGTAGTTGGCATACCGAATCGCCGCAGCAATTTCCGGCGGCGCTTCAACGCCCTGAACGCGAACGGGCAGCAATACAACCCTTGTCAGCGGATACCGCTTTCGCAGAATCCGCAGCATATCGTGAACGGCTGCGCCGGCAGAGCTGGTAACGATGCCGATAACACCGGGATATTTGGGTAGCGGCTTCTTATGGGCAGGATCAAATAACCCCTCGGCCGCCAGTTTTGCCTTCAGCTGCTCAAATGCAGCGTGAAGATCGCCGATACCATCGACGGTCATTGCGCTGACATACAGCTGATACGCGCCATCTCTGGGAAAAACCGAAATCTTACCCATAGCGATGATCTTCATTCCGTTCTCAGGACGGAAGCGAAGCTTGAAGGCATTGCCCTTGAACAGCACGCATTTCAGCGCGCCACCCTCATCCTTCAGCGTAAAATAATGATGTCCCGAGGGATACAGCTTATAGTTGCTGATCTCACCCCGAACAGCAATATTTGCCAACATCGGATCGGCATCCATTCTGGAGCGGATATATTCATTTATCTGGGTGATAGATAAGATCTTCTGCTCCATATTAACCCTCCATAAGACGGTGGGTAAGTACGGCAACGCCCATAGCGTTGTCGGTAGAATATTTTGGTTCGCAGAAAATGGGATTTAATGTACTCAATTCCCCACGCAGCAGGCTATTGGAAGCAACACCGCCGGAGAATACCACATCCAGCCCCGGATAATGCTTCAGGGCGTTTTCCGTTGCCTTACGGACGGCATACGCAATACACCGCAGGGCGTATGCGGCTGTTTCTGCCTTATTGCCGGTATGGAATTTCTGCACCTTATTTTCAAGACCGGAGATAGAAAACTCCATATCCGGACATTTTACCTTAAAGAATTCTTTGCCTACCGCTTCCTTGCTCAATTCGTCCAAATGCTTACCGGAGGGAAACGGCAACTCCAGCATCAAGCCGGTGCGGTCGATCAGCTGACCGGCGGCAATGTCCGTAGATCCGCCGATACGGGTACATTGAACATTCTTCCCTACCGGCTCAACCAGCAGCAGCTCTGTTGTGCCGCCGGACAGATGCCAGGCAAGATGGGGTTTTTCCATCAGATCCAATCGACCTGCGCTCCACAAGGATGCTGCCACATGTCCCTGCTGATGGGAAACTGTAAACAGCGGCACCTTCAGCAGATCGCTGAGCATCTTTGCGTGGGAGTAACCCACCAAAAAACAAGGCATATAGCTGCCCTCTACAGCTCTGGGCTGAGAAGAAACGCCGATTGCCCGGATTTCGGAAAAATCTACATTGGAAAACAGCCTGCCGGAAAGCTCCGGCAGGCTTTTGGTATGATGAAATACTGCATCAGACTGACGCAGGCCAAGCTGTCCCTGCTTCACAGGCAGCAGCTGGGAGCAATTCTCACCCTTTTCGCCGTCATAACACGCGATAGAGGTGGTGTAATTGCTGGTATCAAAACCGATAACGCTCATTAAACTTCCTCAGGGCTCAGGCTTCTGGCATAGGCGCCCAGAATACCATTGACGAAAGATCCGGTATCGCTACCGTCATACTTCTTTGCAAGCCGAACAGCTTCGGATACAGCAACGCCGGTAGGAACATCAGCAACATTCTCGATCTCATAGATCGCCAGCTGCATAATGGTCCTGGCCAGGCGGGAAATTCGGGAAACATCCCAGCTGATAGAAAACTTCTGAATCACCTCGTTAAGCTGATCCATACGGTTGATCACACCGGCAACCACAGTGTCGATGTAGGCAAGCTGGGCGCCCTTGGGACGCTTGCTGTAGATCTCGTTTTCCGCTGCAAGCTTCTCATAATATTCCTTCTCCAGGCGGGTGTTCACCACCTGCTCGGGCTCATCGCCGGTGAAGGTCTGGGAATAGATCAAATGAACAGCCAGTTCTCTGGCAACTCCTCTTGTCATAGCAGCTTACTGACGGGCAATGCCTGCAACGTTAACATTGATGGCAATGGGCTTAATGCCGGTCATTGCTTCAACAGCGGAGGTAGCAGCCTCCTGCACAGCAGATGCTACGGTAACCACAGGTATGCCATAGTTAACTGTGATGTTGCAATCAATGGTGATGTCATTGTTTTCGGTAATGGTGATCTTCATACCCTTGTTCCAGAGCTTACGGTCCAGAGCAGACTTGGCGCCAACGCCAACAACACCCTCAACCTCCATAACAGCATTGGAAACAATGGTGGCAACAACTTCCTCAGAGATCATAACAACACCGTGATCCTGAGCCTGGGTAATATACTGCTTATTATCAGCCATAAGAATAACCTCCTAAAACATCTGTGCCTACTTCGGCAATTAATCTGTATTTAGTATACCAAAAATTATAAAGCAAGTCAATCTGTAATCTTCGGCACATTTCAGGCTGGCTGATAGACATAACATTGTTACGAAAATGTCATCATTTGTAACGAAATTGACTCCAAATGTAATCATTTTGTTCCTTGAATTCGACAAAATGCAATTATATAATACTGTCAAAGAGGTGCTCTGAAATTCAACAAAGGAAGGAGAATGATCTTATGAAATTTTCAATGGCATCTGTATTATGGACATTCTTTTTGTGTGTCCTTTGTGTATGTATGGGTATGCTCCTGACATTCATTCGATAAATTTAACGGGCTGTTTCAAAACAGCCCGTTAAATTTTTGCTCAAACTACCTCAACCACCCGGATCTGCTCCAGGGTATACTCTGTCTGTGTCAAAACGATGTCGGAGATCACGGAGACATCCGTGTTCTGAATCCCACCTTCCGGAGAAGCGACTGCGATGGAGATCCCCTCGTCAGACATATATGCTACGCAATCCACGTATCCCTTAGCGATGACAAGGCTCTCGATCTGTGCCTCTGTTAACGCAGTCTGTACGATCTGTTCCAGCTGAGCAGATGACTCCTCGGATTCTGTTTCATAGGACATTGCCTCCTGGAGCAACTCCACAGCGCTGTCCCGCGCCTGTTGACGGGAAAGACGAACAGCAGCAAAATAGTCAGTACCGGTATCTGCGCTGACACTGGTATCCTCGTCAAGAAGAATACCGTCCTGGGACATCACCTTTTGTGCATCCAGGGTGTCAGTCAGATCGCCAACACTTTGGGCATTGTTATACATCCAGTTCATGTAGATTCCGGCGCATACCACCACAAGGATTGCCGCAGCGATCAGGTTCTTCTGCCAATGTTTGATATTTTTCATAAATGATCCTCCATTCATTTCATTTTCAATACAGAGATTTTATCCATTCCCAATCCGGTTATACGGGATACTGCCTCCATTATTTCCAGCCGGACGCGGGCGTCGTCTGCGCCTTGACAGACAATGATCGCGCCCCGATACACCGGATAAACGATATGCTGTACCAAACCGGTCTGCGCTCTGTTTGTGTCGGTAATAATCACCGTATCCCGATTGGATGTACTGTTATCGCCTTGCGATATGCTTTCGTCCGCCTGATATACGGTGCTGATGCCGGTGCGGATCGTCAGCATCACAGACACCTCCCCTGCCCCTTCAACGCAGCTCAGAATCTGCTGTAATTGCTCGGTTATGTCCGGCTGCTCGGGCGCTGCGGCTTGGTAGACTTCCACCCCTTCCTCCTGGTTTCCAAAGGGTATCAGCATCAACGCCAGGCCAATCAGCAGCACCAAAACAACAAAGCGGTACTTGCGTATCCATTGGGTGATCTTTTGCGTTAATTCCATATCTGCGCCTCCGTACCGATGCCAAGATCCTTTTCGATCATTTCTGACAGTAACCTTTTGGTATACGGCGCGACGTCCCCGGTCAGCGATACGGATACCGGCGCCGGTATTTCACCTTCCGACAGTGTAACATCCACAGTTAAGTCAACGCCGTAGGAATTGGCTTTGTCCAAGATATATGCTTGCACATTGTCCTTTATGATTCGGCAAATGGATTCGTTGCTGGAAGCGGAAGCAGATGTTGTAATTGCATCCGCCTGGTTGGAGATGTTTTCAAAGATATCCGCTGAGGCGGTGAAACGGAGCTTGCAGACCGGCGCAACAATAGCCAAAAGCATAAAAACACCTGTGATCAGCTTGATCGCACCGCTGAGAAACCCGGTTTTCCCGGTGATCGACGATATAACGCTGCATAAGATCGCAGCACTGACAATGCCGATGATATATTGCCTGATCCCATCCATTACCCCATCCCTTTCATAATGCAAGTCAGACTGATGAGCAAAATGATGCAAATCGCGCTTGTCATAGCCAGCAGAAGCCCCATAGCGTCTGAAAATGCGCCAACAAGAGCAGATATGCGTTTCATTCCAAAAACGTTGCAGACGGCTGCTGACAGCTTCAAAAGCAGATACCGAACACCGATCTGTATAAACGGCGTGATCCATATTGCGATGATCACCAACATACCGTAGGTTCCTGCAGCAGTCTTCATCACCCCAGCGCCTACCAGCACTGCCTCCGATGCATCGGAAAGAATACCGCCTACCACCGGGATCATTCCGGACATTGTCAGCTTGGTGGCTTTCAGCGCAGCAACATCTGCAGTGCCGCTGATCACCCCAGTGATCCCAAGAAAGGCAGTGAAAATATATAAACTTGTTTTCAGCAGCCAGGTGCAGAGCCATTTTACAAATCCGCATAGCTTTTCCAGCACAGCCTGTCCTGCTGCGCAGCTGGCGACCGACAGCGCAAGAAAGCAGTAAACTAGAGGTATCAATATTGACGAGATCCCCACTGTCAGTAAGGTATCAAATACCGTTGTGCCCACATACAGCGCGCCGGATGATGTAATACCTCCCTGGGCGGCCAGAGCGGCCGTCATAACCGGTAACAACAGCTTTCCATACTCGCTTAGCTCCGTTACCGTTTCTGCGCCAGCGCGGACCATAGAGCCTGACTGCTGCAAAAGCAGCGCAGATACCGTCAGTACGCCGACCAGCTGGATCACGCTTTCTGTCTTACCGGGCATTGCGTTTACAACAGATACCGCCATCGTGATTGCCACCAGGGATACGCAGATCTTCGCTGCAGATGCCAGTTCCGGCTGCAGCTTCGCTACTGCCGCCTTAATGACCTTCCATAAGTCCTGCCCAAAGTTAGTTCGCTCCACCGGCATAAGCCCCAAGGCTTCCTCCGGTGCTTCCGGAGCGGTATATTCCTGGGCGCGCGCCGGTATCGCCAACAGCGCGATCAACAGTATCAGCAGGATCCATCTTCTCATACTTCCTCCACCATCTTCTGTATCAGCTCTAAAAGCGCCCGCATCAGCGGCAGCGCCAACCACAAGATCACAGCCGCTGCCAGTATTTGAATGGTCTTTGCCAAAGCTGCATTTCCGGCATCCGTACAAATCAGCCCGGCGATCTCTGCCACCAGACCGATTCCAACAGATTTCAGCAATATTTGCAAAAAATCAGAATTTATACCGGTACTGCTGTTAAGCTGCTGCACAAATTCCAGCACCGGCGTCAGGTAGGAAACCCCGACTGCCACCACCATACAGCAAACAGCAATACTCAGCAGCAAAGCAACATCCTTGCCCTGCTGGCGCAGCGCCAACCCCAATATCACTGCGATCAGCGCGCCGCACAATACCTTTACAACCCCGTCCATCAGAAATGAAACAGGGTTTTGACCAGATCGAAAAGCTCGGAGATCTTCTGCGCGATCATCATCAAAACCACCACCAAGCCGGCAAGCGTGGTCATTGTTGCCTGCTCTTCCCTGCCGGAGCGCGCCAACACCTGATTCAATATCGAAACAATAATGCCGATGGCTGCGATCTTAAAAATCAAATCAATTTCCATAGATTACAAGAATAGAATGGCTAGGCCTGCGCCAAGACACAGACCTAATGTTCTGTAGCTGCGCAGACGGGTATCCTGATCCTGCTGCAGCTGATTCAGTTGTGCGCCAATTTGCCGTATGACAGCAGAAATTTCCTTCGTTTGACCGTCCAAATCGAACATTCCAAGGGAACTCCCCAAGATTTTCAATGCATTTTGTGTCTTTTCCGGTATATCCTTAACGGATTTCAAGGCTCTGCGCATACATTCGGTTGCATCCTGAGCATCCTGAGCCTCCAGTTCCTCCTTCAGGGCTGTAAAAACGCTTTTCAACGCGCCGGAAGCCTGCTCTGCGGCTTTCTCGCAAATTTGTGGTAAAGGTGTCAACCGATACTCCAACTCGCTTTGCATCGTTTCAAGAATCCGAATCAAATCCGACAGGAAGGAAACCTCCTTGCGGTAATTGGCGGCCATCGTAAAACCAAAGCCGCTGCAGGCGATAAAAATCAGCACCGCGCCTATGTACTTTACCGGCATTGAATCATCCTTTCTGCGCGCCAGGTCTTGTCCTTAGCTAGTATCAGTACAGTATCAAACAGATGTGTCTCCTGCAATGGCTTGTACACCTGCCGGGATCTCAGATCCTCTAAATTTGCCGCGTGAGCTGTGGCCAACAGGTTTACACCGCACCAACCGCATTGCATCAACGCCTTACAATCCGCATCCGCTGTGATCTCGTCTATGGCAATATAGCTCGGTCCCATTGTGCGTAATGCCATATCCAGGCCTGCCTCCTTAGAGCAACCGGATAGAATATCCGTCCTTCTTCCGGCATCCATACCCGTTGGAAAAAGCTCTCCTCGGGCATCCACCACGGTTATAAATTCGCCGCTGTTGGATTTTTGCCGAATCAAATCCCGCAGCAGCGTTGTTTTACCGCTGCCAGGCGCGCCAATGATCAGAATATTACCGTCAATATTGGCCGCTTTTGCTGCGATCCCGGGAAAGTCCCTTGCCACGCGAATACAAAGGGATGTTGGATTGCGAATTCCGCAGGTCCTGTCCTCTTTTACGATCACATCACCGCAAATACCGATCCGATGACCGCCTGGCGCGGTAATAAAGCCTTGCGCAGTCGTTGCAGCAGCCCAGGGAGAATATTTGCTGGCAGTATGGATCACGAAAGCGATGTCTTGTCCACTTACACAATGGGGTAGCCAAAAACTGCCTCTGCGTGCTACCAGCTCTACAGGTCGTCCCTCCCGGAGCCGCAATTCCTGCAGGTCTTCCCTACCCAGCTTGTCCACCTCACACCGAATTGCCGGCGGTAACACAGACAGCAATGCACTCCACGCACATTTCATTTGCATCAACTCCTGGAAAAGACTATGCGCCCGGAACGGCAGTTATACCGCTCCGGGCGCATTGAGATTTCTTATTTTCTTCTAAACATATGGATGATCCGCTGACCTGCAGGGCTGAACACCACATTGATGATCAGTTCCGGTACGAAATTGGCAAGGATCAGACCGGTCAGAATATAGCCGACCACATCTGCGCCACCTGCCCAGACACTCAGTACATCAATGTAGAACAGCAGCATACAGGCAACGAAGATACCGGTGTTGACCACAGGACAGACGATTGCAGCGCAAAGCATTGCCACATAGGGATTCCACTGCTTCAGCAGCTTATAAACGAATCCGGATGCAAGACCTGCCAGCGTGCCTTTTGCCAGGACAACTACAAAGCAAAGGATTCCGTTGGCCTGGAACACCATTGCGCCGCCGGGATCAGCGCCGGTAACACAGTTGATAAACACAACTGTACCAAAGGCTGCACCGAGAATTGCACCGGCCGTGGGACCGTACATCGCTGCTCCCATTACAATGGGAATCAGCACCAGGGAGATGGAAAAACCACCTACCGGCGGAATGGGAATGAACTGCAGCACGATAACCAGTGCCATCAGCAACGCCATACCCACCATACGTTTGACATTATTATTCAATTTACATTCCTCCTTGCTGTCGCTCCGGCCATCCGGATGCGATGCAAATTATTTATCTAAAGCAGAATGTCTGCTCTCGATCAAAACAGTTCTTCGGTTTCTTCTTCCTCGTCAACCTGCTCTTCCAGATCGTCAAAATCCATCTGGGCGGGCTGGCCGGACTTCATCTGCTCCCACTGTTCCTTGGTAACCAGGATTGTGCGGGGTTTACTGCCCTGGAAGGGACCGACGATACCCTTCTCCTCCATTTCATCGACGATTCTCGCAGCGCGGGCATAACCCAGCTTCAGTCGCCGCTGGAGCATAGAAACCGATGCCTGACCGGTTTCCAAAATCACGTCAACAGCCGCAGGCAGCATTTCGTCGCCGTCCAGTTCCGCAGAGTTGGGTTCCGGATCGGCTGCAGTTGCCGCAGCCTTGGGATTGCCGGTTTGGGCAGCCTTGCGTTCGATTTCTTCCATAACGGTTTCATCGTAATTGGTATTGAAGTTTGCCTTGACATAGGAAGCAACCGCCTCCACCTCTTCATCGCTGACGAAGCAGCCCTGCACACGCAGGGGCTTACCTGCGCCGATGGGGGCAAACAGCATATCACCGCGACCAACCAACTTTTCCGCGCCGGGGGTATCCAGAATGATACGCGATTCCATAGCCGATGCAACCGCAAATGCAATTCGGGAGGGAATATTCGCCTTCATCAGACCGGTGATAACATCGGCAGAGGGACGCTGGGTTGCGATGATCAGGTGGATGCCGGCAGCACGGCCCATTTGCGCGATACGGCAGATGGATTCTTCCACTTCCTTAGCGGCAACCAGCATCAAGTCAGCCAGCTCGTCGATAATCACCACAACCTGAGGCAGCTTCACGCCTTCGATCTCGCCGCCTTCGATAATGCTGTTATAGGACTCAAGATCACGGACGCCGGCATCGGACATAGACTTATAACGGCGCATCATTTCCGTAACCGCCCATTGCAAGCTACCGGCAGCCTTTTTAGGATCGGTAACAACGGGGATCAGCAGGTGCGGAATACCGTTATAGATGCCCAATTCAACCATCTTGGGATCCACCATAATCAGCTTCACATCTTCAGGGCTTGCCTTATACAGCAAGGAGATGATGACGGAATTCATACACACCGACTTACCGGAACCGGTGGTGCCGGCGATCAGCATATGGGGCAGCTTGGCAATATTGCCGACGATACAGCTGCCGCCGATGTCCTTACCAACCGCAAAGGAGGACTTGGATTTGGCGCGGCAAAATTCATTGGAATCAATGACCTCACGCAAAGAAACGGTGGTAACCGCCTTGTTGGGCACTTCGATGCCCACAACAGAGATCTTACCGGGTACTGCGGCGATACGGACATTGGAAACGCCCAAGCTCAGGGCAATATCATTGGCGCAGGTGGTCAGCTTATTCAGCCGAACGCCCTTATCCAGCTCCACCTCGTAACGGGTAACGCTGGGACCACGGGTAACATTGATGATATGCGCTTCGATCTTGAAGCTTGCCAGGGTTTCGTTGAGTCGACGACTGTTTTCCCGCATTTCCGTAGTGCCGTCCAGCATTCCCTTAGAGGGACTTGTCAGCAGATCAATGGGCGGGAAACGGTACTCAGGACGATCCTGGGACTGAGATTGCGCAATCTCAGATGCCACCTCTGCAGCAGATCTTGCTGCATCCTTAGCGGTAACCTTTTCCACCTTCACATCGGCAGCGGGTGCAGTTTCCGCGCTAAAAGGCACATCATCCTCGTCCACATCCAAAACAGGCATTTTGCTGGGTGCAGATGCCTTCTTGGAGGGCTTTTTCTTCTTATCCGGCAGGATCAGATCCACATCCGCATCCTCAGATACGGCATATCCGGCAGCCGCAACGGGGCTGTCCACATCCACATCCAGCTGACGCATCATATCCGATGCTTCCGGTGTCAGCTTGCGCTTGGGCATTTTAGTAGGTACAACAGGCTCATCCAGATCAATGTCGATCTGCATTTGCTCGTTCTTACGGGCGCGTTTTTGCTCTACGTGCTCAATATGCTTTTTGGCAATGTGATTTACCACCACAGCGGCAGGCTCCTGACGCTCCTCCAGTTCTTTCTCTTCCCAATCCGGTCTGGGACGGTTCTGAATGGCGCGGATAATGCTGGGAATGGTGATCTGCATAGAGCCCAGCAGACACAGGATCGCAGCAATAATCAGCACGATACCGGAAATCACCTTATTCAAAAGCAGCTCAAAGATCAGACCAACGCCGCCGCAGATAACGCCGGCTGCAGTACCGGCAGTACCGCCGTCATAAAGCGCACCGACATAGGCAAAAAAGTCGGTCTGCTTAATCTCAGGCAGAAACAACTGCGATGCGCAGCCGCTCAGCAGCACAAATGCGATCAAACAAATCGTCCGCATCCGCACAGGACGTTTCCCGCTGAACGCCTGGATCACAAACATATACAGCAGCGCAGGGATCGCTATGTAGAAGCTGATACGACCGATCAGACCGTAAACGACATTCATAAAGAGCACAACCAGTGCGCCCTTGGGATTCAGGGACATAACTAAGAACACCAAAAACAGCGCAATACTGATCATCGCAGCAACTACGCGGCCGGGTATCCGGGTTCGCTCAACAACTTCTTTGTTTACAGGCTGCTTTTTATCCGTCTTCTTTTTGCTGGCCGCAGCCTTTTTTGCATTTTTGGAGGAAGTAGCTTTTTGCGCGTGGGTTTTCTTTTTATCTACTGCCATATATGTGCCTCCTCAGATCAACAGATATAGGATAAAGGAAAATAGGGCAAGTCCCCAGCTGTAGTAAGCAAAACCGGAAAAACCGACGCGAACTGCCAGAAACCGCATAATATACATACCGACAAACCCGCTGACAAAGGCGAAAATACCGGAGCAAATGCACAAAATCACCGCAACGAATGTCAACGCCGCGCCAGCGGAACATACTGCGACCAGATCCAGCACCAGCAGTACAGCCAGCGCAGGAATGCTTAAAAGCATCGCAGTATCCAATGCATAGCGCTTTTCTGCGCCACGCATTAAAGAAACAGATGTAACAAGCCCAACCCGGGACAATCCGGGAATCACGCCAAGACCGCCGGAAATGCCGATGACCGTTCCGTCCAGCGAGGACATCGTCCGGGAATCCTTATTGGCGCCGGGCAAGAATTGCGGCAGATAAAGCAGGATGCCGTTTAGGATCAAAAATCCCGCAAGGATCCAAAGCCGCTCATACAAATCGTAAACGCTGGGATAGAGAATAAACAAAATAACAAGGGCGATTGACGATGTTCGCAGGAAGCGAATATCCGTCAAGCTTCGCTCATCCGGTTCTCTTCTGCGCCGCTTTTTCTTGACGGCAGCGATCTTTCGTTCCCGGTTCAGCTTGGAAATTATCGGCCAGCAAGTGATCAGCACCGCCAGCAGCATACCAAGATGCACCATAAACCGCATTAAAACCGGTGCATCCGCGCCGATCAGCCGGAGAAATACAGCTCTGTGGGCCTCACCGGAGATGGGCAGGAATTCAGTTAGTCCGGAAATAATGCCGTATAGGATGCTTTCAAACCAACTCAATTCCATAGGCGAGCCCCTTTCCAAAAGTATTCAACTTATCATAACACAACTTTGCGAAAAATTCCACCCCGGATTTCAAAATTTTACTGTCTATTTCGATTTTTACTGTTTATCTGCTTTTCGATCATTTTATGCAGCGCAGAAAGAGCATCATTCAGACCGCCCAGCTTGTCGATCAGCCCCGAGGACACCGCTTCCCTACCGTACAAAATCGTGCCCACATCTGTGGCCATTTCCCCGGTTGCCATCATATAATGCTCAAAATCACCGCGGCTGATCTTGGAATTCGCGGTAACAAAATCTGCGATCTGCTGCTGGATCCGCTGGAAGTATCGGAATGTTTGCGGTGCGCCAACTACCAAGCCTGTCATACGCACCGGATGCACCGTCATACTGGCGGTGGGCGTGATGAAGGATTTCTTCGTACATACCGCCAAAGGAATACCAATGGAATGTCCGCCCCCAAGCACCAGAGAAACCGTGGGTTTTTTCATACCGGCGATCATTTCAGCAATCGCCAGGCCGGCCTCAATATCGCCACCAACCGTATTCAGCAGCAAAAGCAGTCCGTCAATGTCATCGCTTTCCTCAATGCCTGCCAAAAGAGGCAAAACGTGCTCGTACTTTGTGGTCTTGCAGTTTTCCGGCAGCACCTGATGCCCCTCCACCTGACCGATAATCGTCAGAGTATAGATATTCCCCTGCTTGCTTTTGGTGATGTCCGAGCCCAGCTCTACGATCTGTTCCTGTTCCTGTTTTTTCATATCTGCGTTGTTTTTATCCATTTTACTACCTCCGGTTTTTTTAGTTAGGATAACCAACAAAGCAAATTTTAACAAAAAAAGAAAAGCCTTCAATGAAGGCTTTTCTTTGCATTTTCATTATCGACTGCCTACGGCAGATTCTTCTTTATGCTCGGCAAGCTCCTTGTGCAGCTCGTCCAAAAGCTTGGCTTTCTTGCGTTCTGCCTCCAAAAGCTCGTTAAAGCCTTCGGTGCTTTCCTTCTTGAGCATAATGCGGATGGTCATCAGAATCAGCTTGATGTCCAGCATCAGAGAGTAATTCTCGATATACATCAGATCCAGGCGGATCTTGTCGTAGGGCGTGGTATTATACTTGCCGTAGACCTGGGCATATCCGGTCAAGCCGCCTTTAACACTCAGGCGGAAATCAAACTCCGGAATGGCCTGAGAATACTTTTGTACGTGCTCAATACGCTCCGGACGGGGGCCGACGATGCTCATATCACCCTTAAGGATATTCAGCATCTGCGGCAGCTCATCGATCCGGGTAGCCCGAATGATCTTACCGATCTTCGTAATTCTGGGATCGTTATCCACAGCAGGCTGGGATTTGCCGTCTTTTTCCGCATTGGGGATCATACTTCTGAATTTCAAAATATTAAAGATCTTACCCCCACGGGTAATACGAGCCTGCTTATAAAATACAGGACCGCCATCTTCAATTTTGATCGCCAAGGAAACGATCAGCAGCACCGGAGAAGTAAGGATCAGCACGATCAGCGACAGAGCGATGTCCATAAACCGCTTGATAAATCTCTGCGTAAAGGTCAAACCTCTTCTTCTGACCAGAAGCAAGGGCGTGTCAAACAGAGAAATATCCGTGGCGCCCTTAATGATAATATCGGTCATTTTGGGTGCGACATAGGTGCGGATACTGTTGTGGTAGCAGAATTTCAGCAAATCGTTGCGGATTCCCGAGGGCACATCGTTAATAATGACAGCATCGTAATTTACGATCTGATGGCAGATCCGCTCAAAGCCTTCTTCAGCACTGATCAGCTTCGTGATACGGTACTTATCCGACCGGGTATCCATCTTAAACTTCAGATCAATGGCATTGTCGTTGCCAAAGATCATCACCATATTCTTCGGCGGATAAAGCTTATGATACAGTAGGCTGAAGAAATAGGTGCAGATCAGGGATATGATCGCATCCAACAGCATCAGCATCAGCATCGGTAGCGGATTGATCATAACGTTTGCGATCAGAGAAAGCTGCAGATATGTGATGAAATTTACAATGAACAGCGCGATGATCTGAGATGCAAAGGTTTCGATCAACTTCAAATATCCAAATTTAAAGCCGTCGAAATTGTTAAACAGCATAATCACCAGCATTGCATAAACGCCGGCAAGAATGTATTTACCGTTGCCGAAATATGCCGGGAACACGCCTCTTTCGTAGCCCAAGCGCCAAACGACATAATAAGAAACAGACAGCAGAAGGACTTCCAAAACAGCCTCGGCAGTTCGGATTGTTCGCTTCATTCCGTCCAATCTATTCTTCTTCATAGCAGAACCCTCATAACATTCACAAAGAATGTCTATAAAAAAGTTGTAATATAAGAAAAAATCAAGGGTAACAACCACTCGACATTGAACATTTTACAACATAATATGACAAATGTCAAGGAAACGCGCATTTATGCCTACATTTTCAGCCGCGGTAAATATTTGCTGATTTATGCGATTTTTCCTTGAATAAATTGAAATTGGAACGTATAATAATCTACGGTGATTTTATGGGAACAAAAACCAACGCGATCCGACTGATCGCGCAATCCGGTATCCCCTACCGGGAAAGCTTTTATGAATATGACGAAAATGATTTAAGCGGCACACACGCAGCCGATGCCATCGGTATGCCACGGGAACAGGTGTTCAAAACCCTGGTTGCCAAAGGTGATCGCACCGGAATCCACGTTTTCTGCATTCCGGTATGCTGCGAATTGGATCTGAAAAAAGCCGCCAAAACAGCCGGTGATAAGAGTATCGCACTGGTTCCGGTGAAAGAGCTATTGAATCTTACCGGATATATCCGCGGTGGCTGCAGCCCGGTAGGTATGAAGCGCAAGTACCCCACCCATTTTGACGAAACCTGTATTCTCTACGACGAGATCGCGGTTTCCGCCGGCGAACGGGGACATCAGATGATCCTGAATCCCGAGGCCTTGGCTGACTTTGTGGGTGCGGACCTTGTTGACATCACATAATATGGAAAGGAATACGAAAAATGCAATATCATTACAAAACAAAAGGCACTTGCTCGCGGGAAATCTTCTTTGAGATCGAAGACGGCAAGCTGAAGAATGTAGAATATATCGGCGGCTGTAACGGCAACCTTAAGGGCATCGCATCCCTGGTCGAGGGTATGGATGTAGACGAAGTGATCCGGCGACTGGAGGGTATGACCTGCGGCGGTAAGCCCACCTCCTGCCCCGATCAGCTGGCAACTGCACTGAAGCAGGCAACAGAATCAAAATAAAAGAACACCCCACAAAATTGTGGGGTGTTAATTTTATTCGCCGACAGCCTCAAAAATCAGCTTGACCAATTCATCACGGCCATTTCCCTTCTCCGCGGAAAAAGGAATTACCACGCAATCCTCCGGCAGCTGCAGATCCTCACGAATGGTGGCAAGATTGTCCTGAAGCTGGCTCTTTTTGACCTTGTCCAGTTTATTTGCAACTACCACAAAGGGACAGCCGCTTTGGATAAACCAATCCGCCATGGTAATGTCGTTATTTGTGGGCGCGTGCCGGCAATCGACGATCATCACGCCCAAATCAATGCGATTTGCGGCAAAATAATCCTCCATCAGCTTACCCCAGCGTTCCTTTTCCGCCTGGGAAACCTTTGCATAGCCATAGCCCGGCAGGTCAACGAAATAGCACTTATTATCCACGGTAAAGTAATTGACGTGAATGGTTTTACCGGGCTTTTCACCCACTCTTGCGAAATTCTTCCGCTGCAGCACCCGGTTGATCACCGAGGATTTGCCTACATTGGATTTGCCGGCAAAGGCGATCTCCGGGATATTCTTCTTAGGAAAATCCTTAGGCGATGCAGCAGAGATCAAAAATTCTACTTTCTGTAAATTCATAACTACCTCACTGCCGGATATCCGGTCTGCGGGATGCTCCCTTAATGTCCTCGGGAATGGGATTCAGCATCGTAGGCATCATTTCGTGGGAATTGCGGTTCAGCGCCGCGCTTAGAACAGTATCGACTGTCTGTGCGGTGATGAAATTCAGAGATTTACGGACCGTCTGATCTATTTCCGCCAGATCCTTTTCGTTCTCTCTGGGAATGATCACAGTAGAAATGCCGTGGCGCAGAGCTGCCATAGTTTTCTCCTTCAGACCGCCAATGGGCAACACTCTGCCACGAATGGAGATCTCACCGGTCATTGCCACATCCCGGCGGACTGTTGCACCGGTTAAGGCAGAAACAATGGCTGTGCAGACCGTAACGCCGGCAGACGGACCGTCCTTCGGTACAGCGCCTTCGGGAAAATGCACGTGAATATCCTTGGTCTTATAGAAATCCTCTGCAATACCCAGCATTTTCGCATTGGCGCGGATATAGCTCATAGCCGCGCGGGCAGATTCTTTCATCACATCGCCAAGATTACCGGTCAGCTCCAGCTTGCCGGTGCCCTCCATTACATTGACCTCGACTTCCAGCACCTCACCGCCGACAGATGTCCAGGCAAGGCCGGTTACCAGGCCCACCTGATCGTTGGCAGGCAGCCGATCCGGCAGAAACTTTCGCTGACCGAGGAAGTTTTCTATATTGGCGCCGGTTACAGTGATGCGCTTTAACTGCGCATCTGCCAACAGCTGCATATCCGCCTTACGGCAGAGCTGCGCGATGTTCCGCTCCAAATTTCGAACGCCGGATTCCCGGGTGTAGCAGGAAATGATCTCACGGATAGCATCATCGGTGATACGCAGCTGCGTCCTCTTCAAGCCGTGCTTTTTTAGCTGATTGGGGATCAGATGATTCTTGGTGATCATCAGCTTTTCTTCGTCGGTATAGGAACCCAGCTCGATGACCTCCATACGGTCCAAAAGCGGACGGGGTATGGTATCGGTGGTATTGGCGGTGGTGATAAACATCACATCCGACAGATCAAAGGGGATCTCCAGATAATGGTCGCGGTAGGTCTTATTCTGCTCCGCATCCAAAACCTCCAGCAACGCTGCGCTGGGATCGCCCCGATGATCGGAGCCAAGTTTATCGACCTCGTCCAGCAAAAGAACAGGATTGCTGCTCTTTGCCTGGGAAATTGCCGCAATAATACGACCGGGCATTGCGCCAACATAGGTCTTGCGATGACCGCGGATCTCCGCTTCATCGTGAACGCCGCCCAATGCGATCCGGGCAATCTTGCGGTTAAGGCTTCTTGCCACAGAATAAGCAATCGATGTCTTACCAACACCGGGAGGTCCCACCAGACATAGGATCTGCGGCGGCATATTGGGCGCCATTTGACGTACTGCTATGGTTTCCAGGATTCGCTCCTTGATTTTGGTCAGACCGTAATGATCCTTTTCCAATGTTCGTCTGGCGCAGTCCACATCCACCCGCTCCTTGGTGCGGATATTCCAGGGCAGCTCCAGCACGGTATCCAGGTAATTGCGCAAAACAGACGCCTCAGAAGAGCCAAAGGGCTGCTTTCTCAGTTTTTCCACGTCCCGCAGCAGCTTGGATTCGTGATCTTCATTCAAGCCCAGCTTGCGGATCTGCTGCTCATAACGGGCAAATTCAGAGGCTTCATCGTCGCCCAGCTCATCGTGAATGGCCTTCAGCTGTTCCCGCAGATAATAATCCTTCTGCTGGCGATCCATATTGGAACGTGTCTTTTCGTGGATCTCATCCTCCAGCTGCAGCATCTGCAGCTCTTGATGAAGCAGCTTCACAGCCGTTTCCAGCCGGCGTATGGGGTTTAATTGCTTCAGCAGCGCGATCTTATCCTTGAAATCAAAACCGGCATTCTGGGCGATACAGTCCGCCAGGAAGCCGTTGCTTTCAGAGCTGAGCATTCTTAGCTGCACTGCCTGGGCAGGCTGCTCTGACATATCAATGTAATTGGCGTAGATCGCATTTGCCTCCCGGCGCAAAGCACGAGCGCGCAGCGTATCCGTAACCGTCGATTCCGGAACAGAGAAAACCATACCGGAAAGATAAGGCTCGTTCTGCTCCAGTGTCTGAATGCGTGCGCGGCAAATGCCGGTAACCAAAACCCGAATGGTCTCACCCTGAGCGCGAAGTACCTGCTTGACCTTGGCAACTGTGCCAATGGTATACAGCTCCTCCAAGCCGGGATCGTCCACGGTAATATCCTTTTGGGGAATCAGCAGTAAGGTCTGATCCTTCCGCATAGCCTCTTCCAACGCCAAAATCGACTTTTTCCGACCAACCTCAAAATGAACGGTCTGATCGGGAAAAATCACCAAACCCCGTAGGGCTAAAACCGGCAATACGCCGGAAATGATATTCTCACTCATTTGGGATTCCTCCTTTTATGAAGATGAGGAAGGGGGTAAACCTACCCCCTTCCATTCCCTGTTAATTCTTTGCGCCTAACTGTTTCCGGGGATTTTTCTTGTCCCGGATAATCTTAGGCTGGCCACCGGAAATAGATTCCGGGGTAATAATCACCTTGCGGATAGTAAGATCCGACGGGATCGCAAACATGATCGTCGTCATAATGTTTTCCATAACAGAGCGCAGGCCACGGGCACCGATCTTGCGCTGCTGCGCCTTTTCAGCCACAGCCTCCAATGCCTCCGGCTGAATCTCCAGCTCAACATTGTCCAGCTCCAGCAGCTTCTGATACTGCTTGGTCAGCGCATTCTTAGGCTCCAGCAGGATCCGGATCAGATCCTCCTTTGTCAGGCTGTGCAGGCAAGTGATCACCGGCATACGGCCGACCAGCTCCGGAATGATGCCGAATTTCAGCAGATCATCCGGCTCCACCTGGGCCAACAGCTGTCCCACATCCCGATCCTTCTTGCTTTGGATCTGTGCGCCAAAGCCAATAGAGGAACGGTCCTGACGGGCTTCGATGATCTTATCCAGGCCATCAAACGCGCCGCCGCAAATGAACAGAATATTGGTGGTGTCGATCTGGATCATTTCCTGCTGGGGGTGCTTACGGCCACCCTGAGGCGGCACACTGGCAACCGTGCCCTCCAGGATCTTCAGCAGCGCCTGCTGAACACCTTCACCGGAAACATCCCGGGGAATGGAGGTATTTTCGCTCTTACGGGCGATCTTATCCATCTCGTCAATGTAAATAATGCCGTGCTCCGCCGCGTCAATATCAAAATCAGCAGCCTGCAAAAGACGAAGCAGGATATTCTCCACATCGTCGCCCACATAGCCGGCTTCGGTCAATGTGGTAGCATCGGCAATCGCAAAGGGAACGTTCAGGATCTTGGCAAGTGTCTGGGCAAACAGCGTTTTACCGCTGCCGGTAGGTCCGATCAGCAGAATATTGCTCTTCTGCAGCTCCACATCAGAATCATTTGCCAAATAGATGCGCTTATAGTGATTGTATACCGCAACAGAAAGCGCCACCTTGGCATCCTCCTGTCCGATAATATAGGAGTCCATAAAGGTTTTGATCTCCATAGGGGTGGGCAGATGATCGGGAGCAGCCTGCTCTCCGGTCAAATCCTGTTGCAGCAGCTGTGTGCAGGCCTGCACACACTCACTGCAGATATAAACACCGGGACCTGCGATCAAACGCGAGGTCTGTGTTTCCCCTTTTCCGCAAAAACTGCAGCGGATGGACTGGTCTTCCCGATTCGCCATATGTCCGTAACCGCCTTTCGTGAAATTTAATGCCGCTGTACGATCTCGTCGATCAAACCGAAGGCAACAGCTTCTTCCGCTGTCATAAAGTTATCCCGCTCGCAAGCGGCGGTAACCTCGTCCAGGGACTTGCCGGTCTTCTCCGCCAAAATGCGGTTCATCCGATCCTTGATGGTCTGCAGTCGCTTCATATGGATCGCCATATCGGTGATCTGTCCCTGTGTGCCGGCAGAGGGCTGATGGATCATGATCTCCGCATTGGGCAGAGCCATACGCTTGCCCTTTGTGCCGGCGGACAGCAAAAATGCGCCCATAGATGCGGCCATACCAACACAGATGGTGTTGACATCGCACTTAATGTACTGCATCGTGTCGTAGATCGCCATACCGGCGGTAACGCTGCCGCCGGGGCTGTTGATATAGAACTGAATATCCTTGTCCGGATCCTGGTTCTCCAGATACAGCAGCTGCGCAACGATCAGGCTGGCAGTGGTATCATTGACCTCTTCGGACAGGAAAATGATGCGGTCATTCAGGAGACGGGAGAAAATATCATAGCTGCGTTCACCGCGGCTGGTCTGCTCAACAACATAAGGTACCAAACTCATAGAAATGTCTCCTTTCAAACGGTCTGAAACATTCTAACCATAAAAGGGGCTGCTTATTCCTCAGTCTTGGGGGCAACAGGCTTTGCACTGTCAACAATGATCTTGACGGCCTTGCGGCTCTTCAGGCTGTTTTGCAGCTCCTCAGCGGGAACCATACCCTTGATCTTGTCCACTTCCAGCTCGTACTGGGTAGCCAGTGCTGCGTACTCTGCATCCATATCCTCGTCGGTAACGGTGATGCCTTCCACCTCGATGATCTTGTCCAGAGTAACGTTGACCTTAGCCTGCTTCTCAGCGGTGCCGCGGAATGCGTTACGCATAGTGGCCATATCGCCGCCCATCATCTTGGCATACTGCTCAACAGAGTAGCCGCTCATCTGCAGCTGGTAAGCAAAACGCTCCATCTGGTTGTCCAGCTCAGCCTCAACCAGTGCCTTAGGCATTTCAACAGTGGTGTTCTCAGCAGCCTTCTCAACGCAAGCGTTCTCGAATGCGTTGTCGGCCTGCTTCTGAGCCTTCTCCAGAGCCTTGGTGCGGATATCAGCCTTCAGTTCATCCAGAGTATCGAACTCGGAAACATCCTTAGCAAACTCGTCGTCCAGCGCAGGAACATTGGTAGCGGTAACCTTGTTGCACTTTACGTGGAAAACGACAGCCTTACCGGCCAGTTCTGCGTGGTAATCCTCGGGGAAAGTGATGTCAATATCCTTCTCCTCACCTGCGGACATACCAACGACCTGCTCCTCAAAGCCGGGAACGAAAGAGCCGGAGCCCAGCTTCAGGTCAAAGTTCTCGCCCTTACCGCCCTGGAATGCAACGCCACCTTCGAAGCCCTCGAAGTCGATGTTGGCAGTGTCGCCCATCTCAGCAGCGCGCTCAACAGTTTCGGTGGAAGCAACATTCTGTGCCATACGGTCCAGCTCGGCCTGCACCTGCTCGTCAGTAACGGTAGCCTCAGCCTTTTCAACCTCCAGGCCCTTGTAGTCGCCCAAAGTAACCTCGGGGTACAGCTCGGTAGTCAAAGTAACGGTAACGGAGCCATCTTCTGCGATGTCCATATCAGTCAGGCTGGGACGGCCGATTGCCTTCACATCCTGATCCAGCACAGCAAACTTATAAACGTCGGGGAAAATCTCCTCCAGGCCGTCTTCATAGAAGACATGTTCGCCGTACATAGCCTCGATCATCTTGCGGGGTGCCTTACCCTTACGGAAGCCGGGGATCATAATGTTCTTGCGTGCCTTCAGGTATGCCTTGTTGACAGCGGTTTCCATCAGATCCTTTTCGATCTCCACAACAATGGTAGCCTGATTGCCGTTTTTCTCAATGTTCTTCAGATTCATAACGTAAATCCTCCCAATTATGGCTGCATAGTACAGCCATTTTATTTTTATATTTATAGCTGTAGTATTTTATCAAATAAAGCCGGAAATGTCCACCCTTTTCTTTGTTTTTTACGAAAATTTAGCATTTTTAATATAGGAATGCAAAAACAACACTTTGCTTTGACACAAAGTGTTGTAATTTCTTGATTATGGCAGGACTTTGTAGGGCTGAAAATCCAGCTTATCCGCAGCAACCAGCTTGAAATCCACACCGTCCCAAATACCCTCCATAGCGAGGGCGTGGCTGGGACCATGCAGATGTCCGTAAAAGCATCTGCGTACTTCGTACTGCTCCAGCAGCTGCAGGATCTCCTTGCACTCATAGCCCTTGTATTTGGGCGGATAGTGCAAAAACACCAGCTTCGGCAAATCCCCGGCAGACTTTAACGATGCCTCTAAGCGGAGCAATTCCCGCTTAAACACCTTCTCATCGTGCTCCGAGCCGTGATCCTCTTCAAAGAACCAGCCCCGGGTACCGCAAATGGCATAGCCATCATATTCGTAGTGATTGTTATTCAGGATAAGTTGCTCGGAAAAGCCATTTTCCTGACAAAATTTGTAGAACTTGGTGGCGGTATTCCACCAGTAATCGTGGTTGCCCTTGAGAATGATCTTCCTGCCGGGGATTTCGTTGATAAATGCAAAATCCGCAACAGCATCCTTCAGATCCAAAGCCCAGCTGAGATCCCCCAGCAGAACAGTAGTATCCTCCGGCCGAATCACAGAAAGACCTTCTTTCAGCTTCTCCAAATACCCGATCCAGTTGCCGCCAAATATGTCCATCGGCTTGTCTGCACTCAGGCTCAGGTGCAGGTCGCCGATCGCATAAAGCGCCATAAGCTTCCTCCTTAGGAATTACGCAGCAAATCCTTTAGCGCATCTTCCGTAATATTCATTGCAGGCGCGATAAAATCTGCCTGATCAGCAGGATTGCAATCCGCAAGCAGAAGAGCTGTGCGGCTGCCGCCTGCCTTTGCCCGGTAATCCATCAATCCGCTGTACGATGCAGCGCAGCCCTTTTCCAGCACGCAGGAATTGGTACGGTAGACATTGGAGATCGCACTCTCCACCCGGTCCTTGCTGACCACCGCGCAGAAAATACCGTTGCTCAGCTTTTGCGTATCCTCAGGCTGCAATTCGTAGATGCCGCCGTCTTCGCAAATGCTGTGATACAGCAGCGCCTGCTCCACGCCAAGGGTAGCATAAATCAGCCGTTCCAGCTCTGTTACTGCCTTCTCAGGAATAGATGTACGCATCTGTCCCTGACGCAGAAGATCCCAAACACTGCTGTTAGGATCGCAGGCGCAAATAATGTTACCAATGGGCAAGCCCATATCCCTGCCGTACCAAGCAGCCATAGTTAGCCGAAAATCACCGCAAGGAACTGCAATATCAATGGGAGATTCCGCAACATCCATCAAGGCAAATACGCCATAAAGCACGGAAACGCGAATGGCGATGGTCAGCCAGGAGGTCATCACGACCTCGTCATCGGCGCAGCCTACCACCTTAGCGGCCAAACGCCGTTCCATCTTGGAATAGCTGCCGTCAAGATTGCGGAAAAGCTCCGCGATCAGTGTCCGCTGATGAGAAACCTTAATGCGAATGGGATAACGGCCAACGCAGAATTCAATCTCCTTGCCTGTCAGGCTCGTGCCGAAAAAACGGTTCAGCACAAGCGCAACGCAGTCGCCAAAGGACAGCCCCTTTACCTCGTCAATGCCGATTTTAGGCATCTTAAAGGGTATATAAAGACCGCCGTTGGGCGCAGTATCCCGCTGCATCGTATGAAATGCAGTATAGGTATCAAATTTATCGCCGGTTGTTAAGTACAGCATTTTTCCATTACCTCCAACGCATTATCCCAATAGATTTTGCGAACGATATTTTCACTAACGCCCCGGGAAAGCAATCGCTGCGCCATAGCTGGATAGGATTGCACGCCGTCAAAGCCTTCGCAAAGCGTATCACAGCCGTCCAGATCGCCGCCAAGGGCAATATGATCGCCCATAGGATCCAGCTCCAAAAAGTGCACAATGTGGTCGCACACAGCGTCTAGATCCGGCTGATCGCCTACAAATGCAGAATATTGATTGATTCCTGCAACACCGCCGGTTTGACAGATTGCAAGGAACATATCATCCGTCAAATTCCGGGAAACATCACATACGGCGCGGCTGTTGGAATGACTGGCAATGACCGGCTTTTCAGTAATATCCATAATATCCCAGAAGCCGGCATCGCTGATATGGCTCACATCCACGATCATACCCACCTTTTGGGCTTGCTGGACATATTCCCTGCCCTGCTGCGTCAGTCCACCACCGGTCTGATGCGAGCCGGTCAGAAGATTCTGCTCATTCCAACCCAAGGTTGTGATGCGAAAACCCACATTATACAGATCTTGCAAAAGCTCCGGATCAAAATCAAAACCGGCTGGACCTTCAATGGTCAGGATTCCGGACATCAAACCTTTTTCGTGATTTTCACGGACATCCTTTGCCGCATATGCCTGCCGGATCAAGTCTGCGTTTTTCTCCATTTGGCTGAGGATCTCCCCCATTTCCCGCTCAAAGGCGATCACGGGAGATACCTGATACCAATCCCGGAATTCCGGCGTAGTAAAGCAGGCAAAACACTGCGCAAAGCCCGGTAAGCTTTTTGCCCGTTCCAAATCTAGATGTAGATCGTTCTTCCGCAAGGAATTTCCGCCCAGCAAATCTTTGCCCAGCAGAGCCAGCGCGGTATCACAATGTAGATCAAAGACGGGAAAACTCATTGAAAGGCATCCTCCAAATGGGTAATTTCGGGATTTTTTGTCAATGTTCCTTCCGGAGCATAGATCTCAATAACATCAAATCGCGGCTGCAGATCTGTAGGATTCATCGACAGATACATAACCGCAGTTGACCGTAATCTTTCCTGCTTATATCGGTCAACATACTCCATTGCAGAGGCAAATTTTGCTGTTTTTCGCAGTTTTACCTCCACAAACACCAAATATTTTCGATTTTTAACAATCAGGTCTATTTCACCAAACCGGCTCTTATAGCCGCAGGCGACCAGCTTATAGCGTTTCTTTTTCAGAAAATCCGCAGCCAATGCCTCACCCCAGGCGCCGACGATCTTACTTGTCTGCATAGAATTTCTTCAAGAAAGTCATGCGGTGAATATCCGTTGCGCCAAACTCCGTCAGCGCGGCGTAATGCGCCTTGGTTCCGTAGCCCTTATGTACCTCAAAACCATATTGAGGGTACTTGCCTGCCATTTCTTCCATCCAGTTATCACGGGTAACCTTGGCAAGTACAGAGGCAGCGGCGATATTGGCGCTGAGGCTGTCCCCCTTGACCACAGTTTTCACCGGCAGACCAAAATCCTTCTCCCGGTTTCCGTCGATCAAGGCAAGCTCCGGACGGACATTCAGCTGATCCAAAGCGCGCTGCATTGCCAAAAACGTGGCCTGCAGGATATTGATCTCATCGATCTCCTGATGGGTTGCAAAAGCGATCCCATAGGCAATGGCCTTCTCTTGAATGATCGGAACCAGCTCCCGACGGCGTTTATCCGTCAGCTTTTTGCTGTCATCCAAGCCCGGGATCTCCAAATGGGGCGGCAGGATCACCGCGGCCGCGCATACAGGCCCGGCCAAAGGTCCCCTACCCGCTTCGTCTACACCACAAATGGTAGTGATGCCCTG
Source organism: Faecousia sp. (assembly GCA_045532855.1). Lineage (GTDB taxonomy): Bacteria > Bacillota > Clostridia > Oscillospirales > Oscillospiraceae > Faecousia. The sequence goes on along the minus strand of JAZSGS010000007.1, from coordinate 21,583 downwards.
CTCATAATAGGAGTCTTCGATCTGCCACATATTCTTTTCAGACATATCCTATTCCTCCGGTTCTTCCAGGGTGAATCTGCCCAACTTACCGCTGCGGTACTCGTCAACCAGCACCTTCGCCATTCGCTCGGTGTTGATCTCACCGCCGGAAACCAGGAATCCCCGCTTGCGACCTGCCATTTCCAACAGCTCATAGCCGGGAATATCTTCCTGTGTTTCAATACCGTAGCGATCCTTCAATGCCTGCGGGTAGCGCTGATGCAGTAGTTTAATCAGCCGGCAAGCCAGCTCCTCAATATCAATGACGCCATCCTTGACAGCGCCGGTATAGGCCAGCATCATTCCCACTTCGGGATCTTCAAATTTCGGCCACAGAATACCGGGCGTATCCAAAAGCAGCAAGCCGTTATCCACAGTAACCCACTGCTTACCCCGGGTAACACCGGGACGGTTTTCTGCCTTCGCGCCCTTACGGCCGGAGATCTGATTGATCAATGTAGACTTTCCCACATTCGGAATGCCGACAACCATAACCCGAACGGGTTTGTTCATTCCTTTCGCTGCATTACGGGCAATTTTTTCTTTCAAAACAGAGCGAACAGCCGGCTGAAAATCGCCAATGCCCCTTCTTGACTTGCAGTCTGTGGGCACAGCTGCCATACCCTTGCTCTTAAAATACTCCGACCACCGCTTGGTCGCCGCAGGATCAGCAAGATCCATACGGTTCAATATAACGATCCGGGGCTTATTAACACAAATCGTGTCAATATCCGGATTGCGGCTTGCCATCGGTATCCGGGCATCCACGATCTCACAAACCGCATCCACCTGCTTCAGATCCGCTTCGATCTGCCGCCGGGTTTTGGTCATATGACCGGGATACCACTGAATATTCATTCTATCTTGCTCTAACATTTAACAAATCCTATTCTTTTGAGGTTTCGAGGTTCCTTGGGGTTTCCTGCGTAATCCGTTCCGTTGGTGCCGGGCAGGAAGATGAAAAACACCTTGCCGATCACTTCCCGCTTGTCGATGAGACCAATACTGGGATCGCGGCTATCCTTAGATCCGTTGCGATTATCGCCCAAAACAAACAGGCAATTTTCCGGCACAGTCAGCGGAAATTCCACGCCCTCGTCCAAATTTGTAGGTGTCAATGTATACGGCTCATCCAACGCCTTGCCATTCACATAGACAATACCCTGCATGAAATCAATATCAACAGTCTGTCCCTCGGTTGCGATCACCCGCTTAACGATGGGCGCGCCATTATCATAGGTATCCTTGCTTGCAACAATCACATCACCCTGTTTGGGATTTCTGTAAAATACGTTGCTCAGCACAAGAAGATAGTCGCCGTCCTTCAGTGTGTCGTTCATAGATGTTCCGTCAACAACAACCACACGAAGCACAAGAGAGACAACAACCAGCGCCGCCAACAGATACAAAACATCGTGAACGTAAGAAAGTAGATTCTTCTTCCAGTTGCTCTGAGGCTTTTCAGGTACAAACTCTGGTTCATCATCCAGATCATCACCAATATAAATATTGGGCTCGCCGTTGGGTGACGGTTCCGACATTTTCATAGGCTCCATAACCGGTTCTTCGATGATCACGGGCTTGCGTTCACCGATGAAAGCGCTATTTTCGTCATCCGGATTATACAACAGAAAATCAAAGTCATCCTCATCGTAATGATCTTCAGATTCATTTATTTTTTTGCGGAAAGGCCACATATTAATCACATCCAAATCTATTTTGGCACACTACGCCTTATAATAATGAAACTATTATATACGATAATTGCGTAAAAAAAAAGAGGGCAAAGCCCTCTTTTTTTCTTTTTTTGCATTAAACTCTCTCTTTGACCTTGGCAGCCTTGCCGAAACGGCCACGCAGATAGTACAGCTTTGCACGACGAACCTTACCCTTGCGGACGGTCTCGATCATTGCAACGTTGGGAGAATGCAGGGGGAAAACCTTCTCACAGCCAACACCGTAGGAAATACGGCGGACAGTGATAGCCTCGGAGATACCGCCGTGCTTACGAGCAATAACGGTGCCTTCGAAAACCTGGATACGCTCACGGGAGCCTTCCTTGATGCGAACGTGTACACGAACGGTGTCGCCGACCTTTGCTTCGGGCAGCTCTTCCTTCATATACTGGCTATTCAGAGCCTTTACGAGATCCATAACTTTGTCCTCCTTAATATATTAGGCGTTCGTACGGCGCATTTTTTGCCCGCAGAGGACTCACCCTGATTTCAGACCGCTGTATTATATCATCACTTTTTTCAAAAATCAAGTACTTTTTTATAATTTTTTCCAACTTTTTTGCAATATATGCAAGAAAAAGCACCGCCCTTTCGAGCGGTGCCTTTGTAAATGGAATTATACGCCAGCCTTGGAGCGGCGGATTGCCTCAGCCTCGTCGCAGCTGTTAACAGTTGCTTCGTAACCAGCCAGAGGAACGATCTTCTCGTGGATGGAATCCAGGATCCAGTTAGCCTGCGGGAAGAAGAACTCGTCGAACTCGTAAGGAGGAGTGATCCAGTTCTTTGCGCCCACAACCACGGGAGGTGCATCCAGATCGTCGAAGCACAGAGTGGTGATATTCTGTGCAACATCGTTCAGGTAGCTGCCACGTGCGCAAGCATCGGAAACCAGAACGACCTTGCCGGTCTTGCGGACAGACTCGATGATCTTGGTGTAATCCAGGGGCACCAGAGAGTGAATGTTGATGATATCAGCTTCCATGCCGTACTTCTCGCTCAGCTGCTTAGCAGCGTCAACAGCGCGGTACAGCGCAGCGCCGATGGTCAGGATGGTGATATCCTTACCGTCGCGGACCTTGTTGGTGTCGCCGATCTCGATCTCGTAGCGCTCTGCGGGAACGCCACCCTCGTGGAACTGCTCGCCCACATCGTAGATTCTCTGGCTCTCGAAGAAGACAACGGGATCAGTTCCCTTCAGAGCGGTCTCCATCAGGCCCTTAGCCTCCCAGGGAGTTGCGGGGAAGCAAACCTTCAGGCCGGGAATGTGTGCACACAGAGCGGTCCAGTCCTGAGAGTGTTGTGCGCCGTACTTGGAGCCGACGGAAACACGCAGCACCAGAGGCATCTTCAGAATGCCTGCAGACATTGCCTGCCACTTGGACATCTGGTTGAAGATCTCATCGCCTGCGCAGCCGATGAAGTCAGCATACATCAGCTCAACCAGAGCGCGGCCGCCGGACAGTGCGTAACCAACAGCAGTACCGACGATAGCAGCCTCAGCCAGAGGAAAATTGAACAGACGGCTATGAGGCAGAGCGTCCATCATGCCACGGTAAACAGCGAATGCGCCACCCCAGTCACGGCAGTCCTCGCCGTAAGCAATCAGAGTGGGATCCTCATAGAAGCGGTCCCAAATAACCTCGGACAGACCGTCACGCAGGTTGTACAGCTTCATCTTGGAAACGGGCTTGCCGTTCTTGTCGATGGGAGCGCGCTCCTTGGACTTGATCTTCTTGTAGCCCTCAGCCTCTTCCTTGGGAACGGTGAACTCAGGTGCGCGGTCGTCCAGAGCGATAGCCTGCTCGTTGGAGAACATCAGACGCTCAACAACAGCGGGATCCTTCTTGAAGTCGCAGTAGGGGCTGAACTCGGGGTCAGCAGCGTACTTGCAGATCATGGTCATACGCTCGGAGGTTTCCTTTAGGATGGCGTCCACCTCTTCCTGTGTCATAACGCCGGCCTCAACCAGCTTTGCAGGATAGGTAACGATGGGGTCCATTTCCTTCCAAGCATCGATCTCTTCCTTGGTGCGGTAAGCGTTCTGGTCGGAGACGGAGTGGCCGGAGAAACGGTAGGTCAGAGTTTCCATCATCACGGGGCCCTTGCCGCTGCGCAGCAGCTTCAGCTTGCGCTCCATAGCATCGATAACTGCCAGGGGGTTGAAGCCGTCGACAGTCTCAGCGTGGAACTGCGTGGGGCTGACGCCGGAAGCGATACGGGACATGCAATCCTGGCCCATAGTCTCGCCACGAGTCTGGTCGCCCATACCGTAGGAGTTGTTGAAGGTGTTGTACAGAATGGGCATGCCGTCATTGTGGGACTCCCACAGATTCTTGTACTGATCCATAGCGGAGAAGTTCAGAGCTTCCCAAACAGGACCGCGGGCCATAGAAGCATCACCGATGTTACATACGCAGATGCCGGGCTTGTTGTTGACCTTCTTATACAGAGCAGCGCCGGTAGAAATGGTAGCGGAGCCGCCAACGATAGCATTGTTGGGATAAATGCCGAAGGGCAGGAAGAATGCGTGCATAGAGCCGCCCATACCCATATGGAAGCCGGTCTCACGGGCAAAGATCTCTGCCAGAGTACCGTACAGAATGAAGCGGATAGCCAGTTCCTTGACATCCTTGGTTTCGCCCATCTTCTGGGTAGCGCGCAGGCACTTGCCGTCCAGGAAGGTCTCCATAACATTCATCAGCTTCTCGTCGCTCATCTTGTTGATGGTAGACAGAGCCTTAGCCAGAATTTCGGAGTGGGAACGGTGAGAACCGAATGCAAAGTCATTCTCGTCCAGCAGGTAAGCCTGGCCGACGCAAGCGGATTCCTGACCGGTGGACAGGTGGGCAGGACCGGGATATGTGTGGTCGATGCCGTTGTAGCCACCCTGGGTCTTGATCAGGTTCAGCATGGTCTCAAACTCACGAAGAACGGTCATATCGCGGAAAATGCGGATCAGATCTTCCTTGGTGAACTTACCGGAGTCCAGCTCTTCCTGGATGGTCTTGTTGTACTGGTTAACGGGGATGCTCTTAAAGGTTACCTTACCAGGTGCGCGGACCACATTGGGATCGACAAATAAATTCTTAGGCATTTGTATATATCCTCCTTACTTAGCAAGCAGTGTAATGAATGCTTCCAGGTTGCTGCACAGCTCCTTCTGGAAACGGGCAGCGGGTGTGCCGTCAACAGCACGGTGATCGTAGGTCAGGCTCAAGCCCATAGCGGGATAGATGTCAATGGAGCCGTCAGCAGCCTTGCGAACGCGGTCAATAGTGCCGCAAACGCCCAAAATACCGGTCTGAGGCGGGTTGATAACGGGAGTAAAGCTCTCCACGCCCAGGTTGCCCAGATTAGAAACGGTGAAGGTTGCGCCGGACAGCTTGTCCGGGCTGATAGCGCCGTCGCGGCACTCAGCAGCCAGCTGCTTAACAGCCTTGGAAATCTCCAGCAGGCTCATCTCGTCTGCGTGGAAGATGGTGGGAACCATCAGACCTCTGGGGGTATCAACTGCAACACCCAGGTTGACGTGCTTGAACTTGCGGATGGAGTTCTCATCCAGCATGTGGGCGTTTAGATCGCCGTGATTCAGCAGAGTACGGGAAACAGCGTACAGAATGATGTCGCCGATGGTGATGCCGGCATACTCGCCGCCAGCAGCCTTCAGAGCCTTGCGGTAGTTCAGGATCGCAGTAGCATCGAAGGATGTGGTATGTGTCAGCTGCGCCATAGTGGACAGGCTCTGGTGCATAGACTTGCTGATCGCACGGCGGATACCGCTGAACTTCACATCCTCATACTCAGTAGCAGGAGCGGTCTCAGCGACAACAGCAGGAGCAGCTGCCACAGTAGCCTTAGCAGGCACACCCTCAGCGATCAGCTTCTTCACATCCCGCTCGATGATACGGCCACGAGGACCGGTACCGGCTGCCAGAGTGGCGTCAACATTGTTGGCCTTAGCCAGCTTGGCAGCTCTGGGAGAAACGGGAGCGCCCTTAACCACTGTAGCAGTGGTTTCAGCAACCACAGGCGCAGCGGTAGCAACAGGAGCAGCAACTGCAGCAGGTGCAGCAGCAGCAGCGCCGGGACGCAGGCAAGCAGTAGGCTCACCGGCAGGACCGATGGCGCAGACATTCTCAAGGCAGGTAACTTCTTCGCCGGCTGCGAAGAAGATCTCCAGCAGCTGACCTTCCGCAGTGGATTCACACTCGAAGCTTGCCTTGTCAGTTTCATAAGTAAACAGAATATCGCCGCGCTTGATCTCGTCGCCCACCTTCTTCAGCCACTCGCCGATGATGCAGCTCTCGACGGTGATGCCAGCCTTGGGCATAATCACAGCCTTGGCCTTGGTGTCGGTAACAACTGCCTCAGTGGTAGCAGCGGGAGCAGGCTCAGCAGCAGGCGCAGCAGGTGCTTCAGCGCCGCCCTCGCCTCTGAGTGCGGAGCAATCCTCACCCTTAGTGCCGATGGCGCAGACATTTACCAGGCAGGGTACCTCATCGCCCTCACCAAAGAAAATCTCCAACAGTTCGCCCTCAGCAGTGGACTCACATTCAAAGCTTGCCTTATCGGTCTCGTAGGTGAACAGGATGTCGCCCAGCTTGATCTGGTCGCCGACCTGCTTCTGCCACTGGCCGATAATGCAGCTTTCCACGGTTATGCCGGCCTTCGGCATAATTACTGCAGATGCCATAGATATAGTTCCTCCTTAAATTTATTTCCACAGATATTTATAACATTTTATAACATTTTCGTCAATAGTTATTTTTGATTTACGAAACATTTATTACAAAACAATAACATTTTCAGCATCAGCAGCCTGTTTTACCGACTCCGGAACCTCTCCGTCGGAGATCAGATAGTCCAGATCCGCAAACTTGGCAAAGGTATAGGGCATCAACCGGCTGAACTTTGTTCCGTCGCACATTGCAACGCTGGTGCGCGCCTTTTGGATTGCTGCGTGCTTGATGACCATATCCCCTTCCGTTCCGCAGGTAAAGCCGGAATCGGCGCTGCAACCGGATACGCCAATAAAGGCGGTATCAATGTTCATCTGCGACAGCATATCCAGGGTGTTTTGACCGAAAAGGGACATATTTTTCCGGTTTACTGTGCCGCAGCAAAGGGTGATATTCACATTGGCGTGCTTGCACAATTCAATGGCGATGTTGGGGCCGGTGGTGATCACATTGATGGGAATATCCGGCAGGTTTCGGGCTAAGATCAGATTTGTGGTGCTGGCGTCAAGAAATACGCTACTCCCCTGCTTGATCAGCGTCATCGCCTTTTGCGCCATTTCCAGCTTTCCGGAGATATTTTCGCGGATTCGGACATCAAAGCCCAGATCGCCGCTGTGCCGCACAGCCCGAGCGCCACCGCGAACCTTTACAATGACGCCAAGCTCCTCCAGCGCATCCAGATCCCGGTGAATGGTCATCAGGGAAACATTGGGAATCAGCTCCTGCAGTTGCTTGATGGTAACAACATAGTTTTTCTCGATAAAATCACGAATTTGTGATTGACGAAATGTGTTCATAGCGCGCCTCCAAATGTTATGTTTTGGAAATTATATATCAATTATAACATTTTATAACATAATGTCAACAACATTTCACATTTATTAAAACGCCGATGCAGAGTCGGATTGAAATACAATAGGCCTCGAGTTCGATTGCAACAGTACAAAATAATAAGACCGAAAGAACTAATGTTCTTTCGGTCTTATTGGTCCGAGTGTCGAGATTCGAACTCGAGGCCTCTTGAACCCCATTCAAGCGCGATACCAAACTTCGCCACACCCGGAAATATGCTTGCGTTTCCTTAACGCCAGTGTATCTTAGCATACATTGACGAAAAATGCAAGCATTATTTTTACTTTTTTTGAAATTTTCTTTTAATTGAAATCAGGCAGCCCTCAGGCTGCCTGAAAATATCTACCTATAGAGCGGGAACTGATTGCAAATATCCGCAACAGTTGCCTTAACCTCATCGGATGTACCCGCAAAATCCCGCGCAGTTAAAGCAATACAGTGGGCAATCCGCTTCATTTCCGCCTCACCCAATCCGCGAGTGGTAACGGCGGCAGTACCAATACGGACACCGCTGGTAACCGTGGGCTTTTCCGGATCATTGGGGATCGCATTCTTGTTCAAAGTGATGTGATTTTCATCGCAACGGATTTGCAGTTCCTTGCCGGTAATGTGCATACGGCGCAGGTCTGCCAGCATCAAATGGTTGTCAGTACCGCCGGTAACCAGATCAAAGCCCTCCTCCAGCAGCGCGCTTGCCATAGCCTTGGCGTTGCTAACCACATTATGGGCATATTCCTTGAACGCAGGCTGCATAGCTTCTTTCAAGCAAACAGCCTTAGCCGCGATCACATGCTCCAACGGGCCGCCCTGAGTGCCGGGGAAAACGCCGGAATTGAGTTTCTTGGCATATTCCTCCTTGGCAAGAATCAAACCGCCACGAGGGCCTCTAAGCGTCTTATGGGTAGTTGTGGTAACGATATCGGCATAAGGTACAGGGTTCTGGTGGGCGCCACCGGCTACAAGACCGGCGATATGGGCCATATCCACCATCAAAACCGCGCCAACCTCGTGGGCAATATCGGCGAAAATGCTGAAATCAATCGCTCTGGGATATGCGGATGCACCGGCAATGATTAGCTTCGGCTGGCACTTTTTCGCCATATCACGGATCTGATCATAATCGATCAAACCGGTTTCGTGATTCACATCGTAGGAGACCACATTGTAGTACTTACCGGAAAGATTGGCAGGGCTACCGTGGGACAGATGGCCGCCATTGGCAAGGCTCATTCCCATCATCGTATCACCGGGCTGCAACAGCGCCAGCTGCACCGCCATATTCGCCTGAGCGCCGGAATGGGGCTGAACATTTGCAAACTCCGCGCCAAACAAGGCTTTTGCCCGCTCGATGCAGATACTCTCCAGCTCATCCACATGATGGCAGCCGCCGTAGTAACGCTTACCGGGAAGGCCCTCTGCATATTTGTTTGTCAATACCGAGCCCATAGCAGCAATTACTGCAGGAGAGGCAAAATTCTCAGATGCAATCAGCTCCAGACCGTATTCCTGACGGTTCAGCTCTTTTCCCATCAATTCGCCAATCTCAGGATCAAATCCAGTAACAAAATCAATCGCATTTATCGGTCTTCCCAACATAGTGCATCCATCCTTTTCTGTAAATAATAAAAAATAAGCAGCCCAATAAGGACTGCTTACAAAACACATAAATACGGGTAAATATATCCCTGTCCGTTTGCCTGAGAGATTCGGCATTACGCCTTGCACCTTCGGCACACAATTTAATGTGTTCTCCAGAGAGTCCTCAACAACCGGTCCAATTTTCATCTTTCCGGAAGTTTCATAGGAATATTATGTTCATACATTCAGTATACATACTTTTCGTAAAATGTCAACTATAAGTCAAACATTTTTATCGGAAAATTGTTCCAAAATGTATTCCTATCGCAATGACTAATTATTCGCCGATGTTCGCCTTGACCACCTTGCCGATGTTCCACAGCATTGCGACCTTCTTCTCGGCCTCCAGCTTCTGCATATCATCGTCATACTCAACATAAGCAGTATGGCTTCCGCAGTCGATACATTCTACCTGAACGCTCCAGCCGCCCTCGTGAACGATCATACCGGTGCCCCGGCAGCAGGGACATTCTTCCAGCGAAATAAACTGTTCCATAATTTTCTCCTTACCTAAAGATAGTTTCGTTGCCGTCATAAATCTCATTTCGGCAAATACTTGCAAAATTCGGTTTCATTTCCGGCAAATACCGCTTGATCGCACTAACAAGCAGCGCAGGATTCAGCGTAGGATTCTGACAGCAGATCAGCGCCTGCAGGTTGCAGGTATTCTCATCGACAGCCTGAACATCGATCTTTTTGATCATCGGAATGATGTCCTGCTGAACGATGCCGTTCTTTCCCCTTTTCTCTACGGTTAGAGAAGCCTGAGAGAACAGCATTTCAAGCTGCAACGCGGCATCAATGGGCAAACTGTTATCATATTCCAGCGCTACGGTACAATCCAGCAGCGAAAGATCCCGAATCTTCCGGCCGTCATTATACACATCTATAACGCGAACACCGCTGACAAGCGCCTGATTCAGTCTGTCCCGAATCTCTTCGCAGGATACATCCATACCCTCCAAATCGAAATCCAGCAGCTCACAGTGGCTCTGGACGCCCACAGACAGCGGCAGTGCGATAGAAACCGACGGTCTGGGATTGTAACCCTGGGTATGTGTCAACGGCAGCCCCGCCCGCTTAAAGGCGCGCTGGAACACCCGCATCAGATCCAAATGGGACATCCATACTGCATCCCTGGTCTTTTGGAACAAAGCTCTAGGCATCGCACTTCACCTCCCGAAGCAAGCAGTTCGCGCCACAGCCGGCACAGCCTTGGCGGCAATCCGGTGTGATCTTGCCCTGGTATGCTCTTTTGCGTTCCCGGAGCAGGAATTTTTTACTGACACCCACATCAACGGTATCCCAAGGCAGAATCTCATTCTCGCCATAGCCACGAACGGTATAAAAATCGCCGTCAATGCCGCAGGTATTCAGCGCATCGAACCAAACGCCGTAATTGAAATACTCGTCCCAGCCGTCCAGCTTTGCGCCATTTTTCACCGCTTCCTCGATCACCGGGCCAAGACGGCGGTCGCCACGGGCAAAAATCGCCTCCAACCGGCTTAGATCCGGGGCGTGGTAATCGTAAGTAATGGACTTAGAATAGAAATGGCTCTTCAGCAGCTTGCATCGGCGCAAATACTCTGCCGGAGTGATCTGCTGTTCCCACTGGAAAGGCGTATGGGGCTTCGGCACAAAATAAGCGGTAGCCACGTGGACACGCAATCCCCGCTTCTTATTCTGGGCGTGCTCCTGCCAGCATTTGATGATCTTATACACCAATTCCGCAATACCCAGCACATCTTCATCGGTTTCCGTGGGCAAGCCCAGCATAAAGTACAGCTTTACATTGTTCCAACCGCCGGAAAATGCGTTGGTGCAGGTTGCTAGGATCTCCTCTTCCGTCAAATTCTTGTTGATCACATCCCGCAGCCGCTGTGTGCCAGCCTCCGGCGCAAAGGTCAGGCCGCTTTTACGGACGGTCTGTAGCTTTTGCATCAGTTCCCGGGAGAAATTATCCGCCCGCAAAGACGGAACAGAAAGATTTACGTGATTTTGGGCGCAATACGGGATCATCTCGTCGGTCAGTTCCTTCAGCTGACGATAGTCAGAGGTGGACAGGCTGGACAGGGTGATCTCGTTATTGCCGGAATCCTCAAGGGTTTCCACCGCCTGACGATACAGTACATCTGCGCTCTTTTTCCGCACAGGACGGCAGGAGAAACCAGCCTGGCAGAATCGGCAGCCGCGAATACAGCCCCGCATAACCTCCAGGTTGGCTCTATCGTGGACGATCTCCGTAGACGGAACGATCATCTTGGTAGGCCAATACGCGCTGTCCAGATCCTCCACGATCCGCTTGATGACTTTTTCAGGCGCGCCCTCCAACGGCACGATGGCAGACAATGTTCCGTCATCATTATATTCGTGGCGGTAAAAGGAAGGAACATAGATACCGGGGATCTTCGCAACCTCCCGCAGGAACGCATCCTTGCTCCAGCCCTCGGCCTTTGCACGGTCGTACAGCGACACGATCTCCACAGTGATATCCTCACCCTCGCCTAGAGAGAAAAAGTCGATATAGTCCGCCAGGGGCTCCGGATTATAGGCGCAAACGCCGCCGGCAAAGACAATATTCTTCAGATCGTGGCGATCCTTGGAATGCATCGACACGCCGGACAGCCGCAGCATATTCAAAATATTGGCGTAGCACATCTCGTAGCCAATGGTAAAGGCGATCATATCAAAATCCTTGACGGGATCCTGGCTTTCCAACGCCCATAGCGGCAGATGGTTTTCTTCCATAGCGGTCTGCATATCGCCCCAGGGCGCAAATACCCGCTCGCACCATACGCCGTCCATCTGGTTCATCACGCCATAAAGTATCCGCATACCCACATTGGACATACCGATCTCGTAGGTATCCGGAAAACAGAATGCAATACGCACTCTAACAGTATCTATATCTTTTTTGATCTCATTGAACTCACCGCCGGTATAGCGCGCAGGCTTTTGCACCGTTGGGAGAATTCTATGCAGCAAATCGGTCATAATGATACCCCTTTGTCTTTATGGGTTCTATTGTAGCTGTTTATATGCAGGTTTTCAAGGTCTATTTTTCATATCCAGCAGGCATCGAATTGCCCTGCCGCCATCCAGCGGATAGATGGGTAGCAGATTATAGACTGCGTGAAATAAAGCGCAAAGGGCAATTCGGGGAATCCACCTTACGAACAGAAATAACACCAAGCTTCCCATTGGACCGCTGAGGATACAAAGTAACTGCTGCCAGGCGGTCAGTGCGTTGGTTTGTATTACCGCTCCCCTATCGCCAATTTGCAGACGATCGATTCTGCCGCCGCAAAGTCTGACAGCGACAACGTGGCACAATTCGTGAAATGCAGCAGCAATAAATGCCGCTATGATCCATTGTAACGGTAGAAGCAGGATCGTCAATGCCCCAACAACGCAAGCAGATGGGCTGATGATAATGGGGCATTTATTGAATAACTTGCCCATTTTCGATGATCTCCCGGCAGAATGTTACGATGGCATCGGAAACCTTCTGTCCGTCGCGTACCGCCTGCGCCATATTCTCCAAAGCGAAACCTGACAGCCGCAGATTTATCATTCCTGCTGCTATCAACCCAGCAATAATGATCACAAACACTAATATCCAGCGTGCTCTCCCCAGCTGATGACAGGCGCGTTTTTTCTTCCCGTAAATAATTCGATAGCCCAATGCGATCCCCTCCCGTATACGATATGGCTTCCGGTTTTGGATATTCTAAAAAGTGCCTGGCAGGACTTGACATTAGGGCAATGTTTCATTATAATAAGCTAGCTATCGGGGTGTGGCGAAGCTTGGTATCGCGCTTGGTTCGGGTCCAAGAGGCCTCGGGTTCGAATCCCGACACTCCGACCATGGGTAAATCCTTGTAGGGTTTACCCATTTTTCATTTCTTCTTGAAGTTGCACATTCGTGTGCAACTTCTTGCTTATTTTTCCCTACTTGTAGAAGAACACTTTGTTCTTACTACTTGCAAGGGAGAGAAAAGGAATGTACAATAAACGATGTACCGGTGTATTGCTGGTTCATAAGTCTGAGGATACACCACAATGGGTGAAATGGGTGCATGAACCCGCCGGGATATTTCATTGCCTAGAGTGCCTCCAGTTAGAGGGATGTTGGTTCGCATGGGATAACGCACCGCTTTGCCCCCAGCACGAAAAATGTCATTGCAGATTAGAAGCAATTGATTATCTCGTAGTTCTGATGAATGTATCTACATACAGCGACTACAGAAAATTCGATCCATATCTGTTTAACACAAATGGTTTTCAAACACACAACAAAGAGAAACTTTTTGTGGAATGGGGATATACTGTAGAGGATGCACGATGGTTGCAGGCAGAAATCGAACGGCAAGCAAGGGAGCAGTATATCGCAGGTAATTACACCCTGGGTAAATTAAACTGGAATGGTCAAAGAATTAGTATTCGTGTAACGATTCCAAGAAATGATGGAACCGGTGATGTTTCCTTTATTACTGGCTGGATGGTAGAACCTAACGGAAAACTTAGACTGACTACGCCCTACGGAGGTAAGTAAAATGCAGGAAATGGATAATGTTCAAGTAATTGTAGAAAAAGAAGAATACGCCAGAGACGGTGTTCATAAGGGTATGTTTGGCTGGATTTGCCATCCTAAATGCGTGGAAGGATACTGGCTTGTTAATTTTCCTCAATGTGGAGAAAAAGAGGACGTTGCCGAAATTAGCATCAAGGAAGAAGATCTAAAACTTGTAAAAATCCTTGATGCAAAAGCAAATGAACAAATCAAGGCGCAATTTGACAGTACCAATGAGACTACAAACGGATTTACCGGAAAGTCGGATGATATTAGCGGATATATGATCTAAACGATAAATACCTCATGTCGACTACCGCCAAAAACATTGATATGACTCATATTTCCGAAACCCTATAATTACACTCCGACCAAGAAGAACGAGAGAGCATCTGCTCTCTCGTTCTTATTTTTTGTAGTTTGGATGAGAACTCGAGGCCTCTTGTATTTCAATCCGCAAATATCCACAATTTGGATATTTTCTCGACATTATTCGCACATTTTCCTTGACAAACGCGCTGTATTTATATACTATAATTTATGAGTAAAATACTCAAAATTGTAGATAGAGGTGTATAAATTATGAAATTCTGTCCCAAATGTGGCACTCAGCTCGTTGACGAGGCTGTCGTCTGCACCGGCTGTGGCTGTGCAGTTGCCGCTCCCGCTGAGGCTAACGTTGCTGTGGCTGCAAAGCCCGCTTCCGGTCTCACAACCGCCGCTAAGATCTTAATGATCATTAGCACCGTTGTTATGGGCTTTTACCTGATCCCCCTGGCATGGTGCCTGCCTATGACAATTTCCTACAGCAAGAAGATCAAGAACGGCGAGCCCGTCGGCACCGGCTTCAAGATCTGCACTCTGCTGTTTGTTAACACCATCGCCGGCATCCTGATGCTGTGCGACAAGGAGCACTAAAACTAAATTTATCTAAACATAGATCCCGGCAGCTGCAAAGCTGCCGGGATTTGTTATTCTTCGCTTTCATCAATCGATTGGATCATTGGACTGTGGGTATAGTACAACCGAACATAACTGACAAAGGAAATTAAAAGGAATGTAATATCAACACCCACAATGCAATGCACAGCAATTTCATCGATATTGGGTATCAGCACCAACACGATCAAGCTGATAAACAGCACGGTGGTGCTGATTTTTCCGGCGAACAGCGCGCCCTTGAGGATCTTGCCTCTTCGCAGGATCAAAAAGCCCGCAACCGCCTGAAAAACCTCCTTGACCACAAACAACGCCGCCAAAAACATCAGAATCGTGCTGCGCCGACGGATCAGCAAGCAAATGATCAGCGTAAACTGTGTCGCCTTGTCTGCCAACGGATCTAAGATCTTTCCGGTGTTAGAGATCATATTAAAATGCCGGGCAATCTTGCCGTCGATCAGGTCCGTCAAGCAGGAAACTGCCAGAATCGCAGCCGCAACAAAATAATCCTCCGGATTCTCCGCTTTCAGATACAAAACCACATAAACTGGGATCAGTACCAGGCGAAACAGGCTGAGCAAATTTGGAATTGTAAATAGATCTTTTTTCCAATCTTTTGCAAGCATCAAACTTTCCTCCAATGGTTACATTTGCAACCAAATCTATTATATGTAGTAAAAAAGCAATAATCAAGGGACTTAAAAACAAATTAATAGAAAATTTCCAATTACTCCCGTTCCGCTAAATATATAGCATTGGCAGCAAGCGGATAGTGCAGCGCCAAATGCTTCCAGGTGTGTTTATCCAATTCCCCCGTTGCCGGAAGCAAATTCATCTGCTGAAAAGATGCAAGGGAGTCTGCCGTCGCCAAATCCAAAATTCCGCTCATAGACGGTGGCGTGATCCCGGCATATTGCTCAGAAAGGACAATCAAAATTGCCTGGACGAGATATACATTGGGATTCTTCTCACCACGACGTATCACCTGCCCCGGATCCAAAATGATCCGCAGCGGCTCCGCCTCTGATTGTTCAATCAGCGCCGGCTCGTATCTTGCCACAACCGCCTCCCAGGTATCCTGATCCGCAATACCGGTTACCGGCAGTCCTGCGCTTCTTTGGAAAGCAGATACAGCTCGCACCGTATCGTTACCGTAGATGCCATCCGGCACAACACTTGGCAGACGGTCGTCATTTTCGCCGATCACGCGGAGCATTTGCTGCAAACTGCGAATCGGCTGACCGACAAAGGTTTCATTCGGTCTCATCGGATCACCTCCTGAGGGATTGGATCTTGCTGTCCCGGAGTCAGATCTCTGCCCGGGAATTGGGTAAGGGTGGTAGAGCGAGCATAGCGGGTACGCGCGCTATTATTGGGCGCAAAAGCAGTTACAGCATCCGATTGCTGGGGGAAGTTTTCTCCGTTTCGCAGGCTGGTATTCTCGATACCGGAGAATTGATCGTAAATTTCATCCCAAGTGGCAGCATCCACCACGCCGGTCTGAGGTAATCCAAACCACCTCTGGGCAGCGATCACAGCATTCTGTGTGGCCGGTCCAAAAATCCCATCTACATCCACCGGCGGTATATTTTGAATATAGGCGGACAAAACGGACAGCATATACTGCAGATGCCGAACCTTATCACCGGTTGCGCCAACCTCCAAAGAATTGGGATAGGACCAGTTTATGGAATAGAACTGCTGACCGGAGCTGCGCAATTCACTTAAATTGGTTACCGCCGTATACAGCCGCACCAACGCATACCAGGTGGCAGGCCCAACGATCCCGTCCGGTGTCAGATCAAAGATCTCCTGAAATGCCCTTACTGCCGCCTCTGTACGGCTACCAAAGATGCCGTCGACAGCGGGCACCTTGGGTATTGCCGGATAATTTTGCGAGATTCGGTTCAGCTCCACCTGAATGACGACCACTGACGGGCCGGAACTGCCCCGTCGCAGCGGCGTACCGGGATAAGACGATGTAATACCGCGGATCGGTGCATTGTTGACGATCTCCACATTGCCATAGTAATTTCGCAGGATCTGCGTGGAATTCAGCCCCTGCTGCGCCAGATTCTGACTCCCCCACTGGCTCAAGCCTTCGCAGGTAACGGTGGTGCCGTTGCAGAACTTTGCCGCCAACGGTTCAACAAAGCCGGGGCGGCGCAAATAATCATTGAACAGCTCATCTGCAATCCGGGAGATCCGGTCGAAAAATGCCCGTCCGTTGACAAAAGCCTGGTCGATAGCCGTGGAATTTGTGATGTCAAAATCATAGCCGCGGCTACGGTAAAATTCTGTATAAACCCGGTTCAGCGCGAAGGATGTGATTGCTAAAATATTGGCGCGTAATGCGCTGTCATCCCAGGTTGGATAGATTTCGCTGGAAGCCACATTTTTTACATAGTCAACAAAGGGTACGGTTACATTGGCGGCATTGGACGATGGCGAGCCCAGATGCACCGTAATACTCTGGGGTATAAACGGAATGACTGTCGGCATAGCGATCCTCCTACAAATTCTGCGGCGGTGTCAGGAATGTTTCTGACCGACTCCATTGCGCCGGTAGTTCTGAAAGCGGAATGAACTCCAAATCCTGCAATGTTACGGTATCCGCAAACACCTGCAGATCCTCCACCTGAATCTGCTCATATCCGGGAAGCCTTGCCAGCAGATTCACCGATGTAAAGGGCGCAACGGGACTGCCTGGGGATAAGCTGTCCTCCAGTTCCGGCACCGGAACTTCAATAGGCGTGATCCGACCGCTGCGATCTGTCAGCCGCATTGCCAAAACCGTATTGTCCCCAGTGATTACCGACACGGCAACATCCTTGAGCGGCAGCTGGGCGAAGCTTGAATATGCGTGTACCTGTATGTAGCCAGTTGATGCCAAATGAATTCCTCCTTTCTGCGTCTACCGTTATACTATTGCTCCAAAGTAGATTGTGTGCGTGGTTTTTTATTGACACCAATTTCTTTTTGCCGTATGATAAATAAAAGGAGGAATTCCTATGTTGCACGAAACCATTCATCTAATTGAACATTTTCCTGCGCTGAAAGCTCTCAGCGCGGATCCTACCTTGACCACATACATTCCCTACAACCAGGCAGAAATGGGCTGGCAGGACGAAAAATATCCTGCAATCCTTGTCTGTCCCGGTGGCGGCTATTCCTGGTGCAGCACCCGTGAGGATGAGCCGATTGCCCTAAAGCTGCTCTCCTGGGGGTATCGTGTTTTCATTCTGCGCTATTCCTGCAAGCCCAGCCGTTACCCGGCGCAACTTTGCGATGTAGCTGCAGCCCTGGAACTGATCTATGAAAATGCTGATCTTTGGCATATCGATACAAGCCGTATCGCAATGATGGGCTTCTCCGCCGGCGGTCATCTCACCGGCCACTATGCAAACGCCTACAACAGCCCGCAGGTACGGTCGATCTTCCCCGACAGCAAACCCATCGCAGCGGCGATTATGTGCTATCCGGTGATCACCTCCATTGCCAAGTACCGAAACAATGAGTCCTTCGAGAACTTGACAGGCCGCAAAGATTTCACTGATGAGGAAATCACTGATCTTTCCCTGGAGCATTTGGTAACACAGGCAACACCGCCCACATTCCTATGGCATACCGCTTTGGACGATGTTGTACCGGTGCAGAACAGCCTGCTGTACGCCCAGGCATTGGCGCACAACAATGTTCCCTTCAGCCTGCACATCTATCCTTATGGACAGCACGGACTTTCTACAGCTGACCATCTTACCTGTCAGCCGCTAAATGAGAAGGAAATCTTAACCGCCGATTGGCTGTCCGATTTGAAAGCCTGGCTCAACATCACACTTTAACTGTCATCGAATTTGAAAGGTGGTATCTGATATGAATCAGAAGATCACGACCATCGATCCCAATCTGCAGCCCTTTACCAACGACCTGCAGCTGCGGGTAGATCGCTATATTCAGACAAAAGAATCTCTGCTGCAACCCGATCAAACGCTTTCCGATTTTGCCAATGCCCATCTGTACTTTGGCATCCACCGGACAGATGACGGTTGGGTTTATCGGGAATGGGCGCCGGCTGCGGATGAAATGTATTTCACCGGCGACTTCAATGGCTGGGATCGCCGCAGCTGTCCTATGACAAGATTGGACAATGGCGTTTTTGAGATCGTTCTGCCTGGCGCAGATGCCCTTAAAAGCGGGCAGAAAGTCAGCGCCATTGTGATGCATGGCGGTCAGGAGCTGGAGCGGATCCCTGCGTATGCCAATTTCGTGGTGCAAGATCCAAACAATCATCAGTGGAACGCCTGCATTTATGATTCCAAGCCCTTCCGCTGGACGGATTCCGGCTTCAAGCCCCAAAAGAATCTGTTTATCTACGAGTGTCATATCGGCATGGCGCAAGAGGACGGAAAGATCGGCACGTACCGGGAATTCCGGGAGCATAATCTGAAACGGATCAAGGATCTTGGTTACAATACCATTCAGATTATGGCGGTTATGGAGCATCCTTATTACGCCTCCTTTGGCTACCAGGTAACCAATTTCTATGCGCCCTCTTCTAAATTCGGTACACCGGATGAACTGAGGGATTTGGTCAACGCTGCCCACGCTATGGGTATCACCGTTCTGCTGGATGTGGTTCATTCCCACGCAGCACCCAATTCCCGTGAAGGTATCAACCAGTTCGACGGCTCGGACTATCAATATTTCCACGCCGGTGCCAAGGGTGACCATAGTGCCTGGGGTACAAAGTGCTTCAATTACGGCAAGCCGGAGGTTCTGCATTTCCTGCTGTCCAATCTGAAATACTGGCAGACGGAATTCCACTTTGACGGCTTCCGATTCGACGGTGTAACCTCGATGCTTTATCACGATCACGGTCTTGGTGTGTCCTTTACCGATCAGAAGCAGTATTTTTCTATGAATACAGATCTGGAGGCGGTAACCTATCTGCAGCTTGCCAACGAGCTGGTACGACAGGTCAATCCCAACGCCATCACCATTGCTGAGGACACCTCTGCCCTGCCCGGTCTTGCCATGCCAATAGAGCTTGGCGGTGTTGGCTTTGACTATCGGCTGGCCATGGGCGAGCCGGATATGTGGATCCGCCTGCTGAAGGATGTTCCCGATGAGCATTGGGATTTGGGTAACATCTATTACGAACTGACGATCCGCCGTCCCCAGGAAAAGGTCATCGGCTATGTGGAATCTCACGACCAGGCCTTGGTGGGCGATAAAACAGCGATGTTCCGTATGTGCGATCAGGAAATGTACTGGGGTATGGAAAAATCCTATCGCAGCTTTGCTGTGGATCGGGCGATGGCGCTGCATAAAATGCTCCGCCTGCTGACAATGAGCCTCGGCGGCGAGGGCTATCTGACCTTTATGGGTAACGAATTCGGTCATCCGGAATGGATCGATTTCCCCCGAGAGGGCAACGGCTGGAGCTATCATTATTGCCGTCGCCAATGGAGTCTTGCTGACAACGAGAATCTGAAATACACCTATCTCAACGCCTTTGAAAAGGATATGGTAGCGATGGCGAAGAAGCAAAAGGTGCTATCCGGCGATAACTACCGGCTCCTGCTCCACGAGGCCGACAAGGTAGTGGTATACAAAAAAGGCGGCGCAGTATTTGCCTTCAATCTGCACAGCAGCAAATCCTTTGAGGGTTATTTCATTCCGGTACCTGCCGCCGGCAAATACCAGGTGATTATGAGTACTGACGATTTCTGCTACGGTGGCGACGGTCGAATCTATCACCAAACCTATGAAGCAACGAAGCGCGAGGACGGAAAATACGGCTTCCAAATCTATCTTCCCAGCCGAACGGCCGTGGTTTTTCGCAAGGTTAAATAAAATGCATTATCCGGCGTGAATTTCACGCCGGATTTACCTTAAAATATCGAAAAATAGGGCTTGACAAAACTTTGAAAATGTTGTAATATACACAGGCTGATTACAGAGCAACTCTATGGAGAAGTCGCGTAGCTGGCCGAGCGCGCACGATTGGAAATCGTGTATACCCCAAAAGGGTATCGAGGGTTCAAATCCCTCCTTCTCCGCCAATAGAATGAGCACACCGTATGGTGTGCTTATTTTATTATTTAGGTATCCATAGGAGGGATTTGAAAGGCGGCTCTTAGCAACAGTCCGGTGAACTGTTGCAACCGCCGTGGCTTTTCCACAGAAAAGCAAATCCCTCCTTCTCCGCCAATAGAATGAGCACACCGTATGGTGTTCTCTTTTTATTGGATTTTTGCTAAAATCAAACAAACAGCTGTGCCAGCGGTATGCATAGGCCCCCTTGTGTAAAGGGGCAAAAATCTCTGATTTTTGACTGGGGGATTGTCGCTATGAGAACAGCCCCTCCGAGCAAAATCAAAGATTTTGCCCACCTCCCCTTACACAGGGGAGGCTTGCCGCTGCGGAGGGACTGAGTATGGGGAATACTTTTTATAACCACCGGTACAACCGGCGGTATTCCTATACAATTAAACAGCACCCATTACAATGGGTGCTGTTCTCTTTTTAGCTATAATTGACGTGGATGGAATACTGATAAGAAACGCCATTTTTCACGGTTTTATCCGTGTAGTTGGTTGCCGTAGTAACCTTGATCTTTTTCCACTCAGACCATTTTCCGTTGGAATATGTCCTGCGATACACCTCGTAGCTCTTCGCTCCGGAGATCTTGTTCCAGGTCAGCTTGATGCCATTGGAAACTATTACCGCATTGACAGTAGGCGTAACAAAGTACTTGATTGAGCTACTGGACTTTATTGCGGAAGTGTTCTCGCCATTGACAGCGCGAACGGCATACTTAACTGTGGTATTGGACTTGACAGACTTATCGGTATAAGATGTACCGGTTACGCCGGACTTGACCGCCTTCCAATCAGACCACTTGCCGTTACTGTATGTGCTCTTATAAACAGTATATTTCTTTGCACCGCTGACCTTACCCCAGCTGACCTTCACACCATCGGTAGCCGTGGAAACAGCAACCTTAGGTGTTGCCAGGAACTGAATGCTGACGGACTTGCTATCCGCGGTCTGCTTGCCATTGA
>JAZSGS010000021.1:0-21403 GCA_045532855.1 Faecousia sp. | reverse complement strand
TTTCGTTCATTGGCTCGGCGTCCTGCGCCACGATATCCGTTGCGAAAATAAAGATCAGCAGATGGCGTATTCCGTTGGTGCGGCTGTTGTGGGAGCGGATCTGCCCGGTTACGGTCAGATATTCGCCGCCGCTGGGGTCGATGCGGTGGACAATGACTTCCGGTGCGATCACCGGCAGAATATCCACAGCACCGGACAGCCGTGGGATCTCCAAAGTGAAGCGGTAAAACCGCTTGCCGTGGTTTTCGTGGGAGAATACCGGCAGTTCGCGCAGGCTGCCGCAGACCGTGATTTGGTTGACAGTATGTTCCATAGTTTCACCTCAAGTTCAGATGTATGGAACATCTTATGCGCCGAAATATAAAAAAGACCGCTGATGATGTCAATGTGATTAAGCTATTGGGCAAAAGAAAAACACTGTCATTCCGAGTGCAGCGAAGCGGAATCGAGGAATCTACGCATTTCATTAACCGCGAATGTAAACGCGATGCGAAGATCCCTCGGCTCGCAAATGCTCGCTCGGGATGACAGCATTTTTACTGAATGATTTTTACAGTCCCATTTCGGCCTTGACCTCGCCGAAGCAGCGGATGGCAAAGTCCAGATCTTCCTTGGTATGACCGGCAGAGATCTGGGTGCGGATGCGATCCCGCTCCTTGGGAACGACGGGGTAGCAGAATGCAACCACATACACGCCCTTTTCCAGCATACGGCGGGCAAATTCGTGGGCAACCTTGGGATCGTACAGCATAACGGGAACGATGGGGTGCTCACCGGGCAGCAGGTCAAAGCCCAGCTTTTCCATACCGGCGCGGAAGTACCGTGCGTTCTCGTGAACCTTATCCCGCAAAGCGGTGGATTCCTCCAGCAGCTCAATGGTGCGAATGGTGGCGGCGCAGATCGCAGGAGCCACGGTGTTGGAGAACAGGTAAGGACGGCTGCGCTGACGCAGCAGGTCAACGATGGGCTGACGGGCAGCGGTATAGCCGCCGGAAGCGCCGCCCAGCGCCTTACCAAAGGTACCGGTGATGATGTCGATACGATCCATCACGCCGCAGAACTCGGGAGTGCCGCGACCGTGATCGCCCATAAAGCCAACTGCGTGGCTGTCGTCCACCATCGTCAGTGCGTCAAACTCATCTGCCAGATCGCAGATGGCCTTCAGGTTGGCAATATAGCCGTCCATAGAGAACACGCCGTCGGTGGCAATCAGGATCTTCTTGCAGCCGGACTCTCTGGCTTCAGTCAGGCAGCGGCGCAGGTCGTCCATATTGTTGTTCTTGTAGCGATAACGCTTTGCCTTACACAGACGAACGCCGTCGATAATGGAGGCGTGATTCAGCTCGTCGGAAATGACGGCATCTTCAGCGCCCAGCAGGGTCTCAAACAGACCGCCGTTGGCGTCAAAGCAGGAAGAATAGAGAATGGCATCGTCCATACCTACGAAGGAGGAGATCTTCTTCTCCAAATCCTTGTGGATCTGCTGTGTGCCGCAAATGAAACGGACGGAACTAAGACCAAAGCCCCAGTTGTCATAGCTTTCCTTGGCAGCGGCGATCAGCTCCGGGTGAGCGGAAAGACCAAGATAGTTATTGGCGCACATATTGACAACGCCGTTGGTCTTGGTGGTGTCGATACGGGAACGCTGGGGTGTTGTGATAATGCGCTCATCACGCCAGGTACCAGCCTCGCGGATGGCTTCCAGCTCCTGGGTGATGGCAGTAAGTGCAGACTTCATAATTATTCTCCCTTCTTGGTCCAGTCCAGAACCACCTTGCCGGAACGGCCGCTGTTCATAGCCTCGAAGCCCTTCTCAAACTCGGTGTAGTGGAAGCGGTGGGTGATCACAGGTGTCAGATCCAAACCGCCCTGCACCATATAGCTCATCTGGTGCCAGTTGTCCATCTTACGGCCGTAGATGCCTTGCAATGTCAGGCCCTTGGTGATGATGGTGTTCATATTCAGGCTGACAGGCTTGTTGCTGATGCCCAGCAGGGAGATCTTACCGCCGTTACGCATAGCGCCGATCATCTGCTCCAAAGCCATACCGTTGCCGGACATTTCCAGGCCCACATCGAAGCCTTCGGTCAAACCTTGCTTGTGCATAATTTCCCGCAGGTCTTCCTTAGCGGTATTGACAGCGGCGTCGACGCCCATCTTCCGCGCCAGCTCCAGGCGGTAATCGTTTACATCGGTGATAATAACACGGCGCGCGCCGGCAAATTTGCAGATACCTGCGGCAATGATGCCGATAGGACCTGCGCCGGTGATCAAAACATCTTCGCCGATGAGATCGAACATCAGCGCGGTGTGGGTTGCGTTACCGATGGCATCGAAGAAAGCAACTACTTCCTCAGGCAGAGATTCGTCGATGATGACTACGTTGCTTTCGGGAATACACAGATACTCGGCAAATGCGCCATCTCTGTCAACGCCTACGCTGACAGTATCCTTACACCACTGGATATTGCCGGTGTGGCAGTTGCGGCAGTGGTGGCAGGTCAAATGACCTTCGCCGGAAACCAGCTGACCGACCTTCAAACCGGTAACACCGGCGCCCAGCTCAGCGATCTCGCCCACATATTCGTGGCCGATGGTCATAGGAGCCTTAATATGTTCCTGCGCCCAGGGATCCCAGTTGAAGATATGTACGTCGGTGCCGCAGATGGCGGTCTTGTGAACTTTGATCAGCACCTCACCGGGACCGGGGGTGGGTACGGGGACTTTCCGCAGCTCCAAACCGGGACCTGCGACGGGTTTTACGATGGCATCCATAAGCTTTTCCATGGTTGCGCCTCCATTTTTTGTAATTTATGGGTACATTTTAGCACAGTCTGCCGGAGCTTTCAAGTGTTCAAACCATATACTTGATAATTTTAATGTGTTCTTTTGTCATTCCGACCGAGCGTCAGCGAGCGGAGGAATCCTCGCAGTGGGAAGATCCTTCGGCTTCGGGCTGACGCCCTGCGCACAGCATGACATAGACAATAGGAAATTATCCCTTATCGCTTTTTCTTAGTTGCCGGCTTTTTGGCAGGCTTTTTGCCACTGCCGGGACGGGGGAGCGGCTTCTTTATCGCCGATTTGGGTGGGGGAGAAGAATGTGTGGTTCTGGGCGGAATTGCCCGGATCAAGCATTTCGGTCCGGAGCCGATCAGATCCTCCCGGTGGGCTTTCAGCAGCGCCTCTTTTACCAGATAGTAGTTCTTGGGATTGCGGTATTGGATCAATGCCCGTTGCATCGCCTTTTCGTGAGGATCGGTGGGCACATAGACCTTTTCCATCGTTCTCGGATCAATGCCGGTATAGTACATAACTGTGGAAAGGGTAGAGGGCGTGGGATAGAAATCCTGCACCTGTTCTGGGTTGTAGCCCATTTCCCGGATGTACTCTGCCAGCTCGATGGCCTCTTTCAGTGTTGAGCCGGGATGGCTGGACATCAGATAAGGGACAAGGTACTGGTTCATTCCGTACTGCTTGTTCAGGGCGTAATATTTGTCCACAAACCGGTTATATACCGCGTTTCTGGGTTTGCCCATCCGGTCGAGGACTGCATCGGAAACATGCTCCGGGGCAACTTTCAGCTGACCGGAAATGTGGTACTGTACCAGTTCCTTAAAGAAGGTATCTTTTTTATCTGCCAGCAGATAGTCAAAGCGGATACCGCTGCGGACAAAGACCTTCTTCACACCGGGAATTTTCCGCAGCTTTCGCAGCAATGCCACATAGTCAGAGTGGTCGGCTTTGATGTTTTTGCAAGGGGTGGGGTACAGGCATTGACGGCCGCCGCAGGCACCCTTGCTCAGCTGTTTTTCACAGGCGGCGTGGCGGAAATTGGCAGTCGGACCGCCAACATCGTGGATATAGCCCTTGAAATCCTTGTCCTTGACCATCAATTCCGCTTCTTTCAGAATGGATTCGTGGCTGCGGGTTTGGATAATGCGTCCCTGATGGAAGGTCAGCGCGCAGAAAGAGCAAGAGCCGAAGCAACCCCGGTTGCTGACCAAACTGAATTTGACCTCCTCGATAGCAGGAACACCGCCGGCCTTGGTATAGCTGGGATGCCAGGTGCGCTGATAGGGCAGGTCATAAACCGCATCCATCTCGGCAGTTGTCAGCGGTTTTTGGGGCGGATTCTGAACAACGAAGAGGTTACCGTAAGGCTCCGCCAATCGCTTTGCAGTAAAGGGATCGCAGTTGCCGTATTGTACCTTGAAGGATTCGGCATACTTGCGCTTATTTGCTTTCAGCTCCTCGTAAGAGGGCAGGGTAATGGTGGGCAGAGAATCGTCCAGCTGCGAGGTTTTGAACACTGTGCCGTCGATGTAGGTAATGTCCTTGACATCCATACCGGAATTCAGGGCATCGGCAATCTCTACGATGCTCTTTTCGCCCATGCCGTACATCAAAAGGTCCGCCTGGCTGTCCAGCAGAATCGACCGTTTCATAGACTCAGACCAGTAATCATAATGGGCAAGCCGTCGCAGGCTGGCCTCAATTCCGCCGATGAGAATGGGAACATTTTTATAGGTTTGACGAATCAGATTGCAGTAGACCACGGTGGCGTAATCCGGGCGTTTGCCCATAACACCGCCGGGAGTAAAGGCATCGGTCTTGCGCTTGTGCTTGCTGACGGAGTAATGGTTCACCATCGAGTCCATATTACCGCCGGATACTAAAAATCCCAGCCGGGGCTGTCCGTAAATGGCGATAGATTTGGGGTTTTTCCAATCGGGCTGGGAGATGATGCCCACGCTGTAGCCGTGGCTTTCCAGAACCCGGCTGATAATGGCATGTCCAAAGGAAGGGTGATCTACATAGGCATCGGCAATGACATAGACAAAGTCGCACTGTGTCCAGCCCCGCGCCAGCATATCCTCTTTGCAAATAGGAAGAAAGCTCATAGTGTCCCTCCGGTAAAATTTTTGTTATTATACCACTTAATTTGTGTAAATGGAAGAATAAAAATCCGGGAGGTTAACAAACCTCCCGGAAATGCATTTAAGCGGGGTAGCAGTTGATAATCCAAAGCAGCAGGGGCAAAACCAGGCTGAACACACTGACCAGCCAAGGTGTCAGCACACGCTTGGAGCAGAACATCAGTAATAGGCACAGGGCAGTGATGGCGACAGGTCCCAAAACAGCTAGACCGCGGCCAACGACGAAATCAAAGGTGCCGTCGATCTGCAGACCGAAGCCGACGCGCTTGGGCAGAGCGCTCATATTGCGGATCGCCAGGATAACAGCTCCGGCAATGACCGGGATCGCAAGGATAAAATGCTTAAATTTCACCAAAAAGTCCCAAATTTGTCTGGCTATGATGCCAACTTTCCGGAAAAACCGTCCGATTTTTTCAAAAGTGGGCCCGGCTTTTGTCATAAAAGCCTCCCATTTATTAGAAGCAGAATCCATATTATACCTCCAAAGGTATGGTTACATCATTGGTATCTTACCACAAACGATGCCAATATGCAAGTGCCTTACCGCTTATTATCCCGGTACAGCGCGGCAAGTCCCTTAACGATCAGGTCCTTATCGTAGATCATAGGGGTTTTGCAAAGCGGCGTGATGAATTTTGCGATGCCGCCGGTGGCGATGACGGTGCATTTTTGCCCCAGTTCCGCCTCCATCCGTTCCACCATTCCGTCCAGCATACAGGCGTTGCCCATCATAATGCCGCTGCGCATACAGTCGATGGTATTTCGGCCAATGGCTTTCTTAGGCTGATCCAGCTGAAGTCCCGGCAGCAGAGCAGTTCGATCCGTTAACGCATCCAGAGAGATCTTTACACCGGGGCAGATACAGCCGCCGATCAGCGCGCCGGTTTCGTCCAGCACGGTCATCGTGGTGGCAGTGCCCATATCGATGACGATCAGTGGCGGCTTATGCTCCCGCAGTGCGGCAACATTACCTACCACCAGATCGGCGCCGGTTTGGGAGGGGTTTTCGATCTTGATATTCAGACCGGTTTTCAGACCGGGGCCTACCACCAAACTGGATCTGCCGGTCAGCTTTTTAATGGCGGTCTGCATAGAGTTCAGCACCTGGGGAACTACGGATGCGATGATCGCGCCTTCAATGTCCTCCGGGGCGATATGGTACACATCCAGGATCATACTCAGGTCAATGCAGTATTCATCCGAGGTTTTGGTGGCATCGGTGCGAAGCCGCGCCTCCATTACGATCTTGTCGTCATTTACACCGCCTAACACGATGTTGGAGTTTCCAATATCAACAGTGAGAATCATAGCCTTCCTCCATATCTTTCAGCCGTAGAATTTTACAGGAACGGATCGCGCCGTCATTGGTTTCGATTACGGCAACACTGCCGTCTGCGTGGCCGCAGGAGCCGGGATTCAGGATCCACAGGCCGTCCTCCTGCCGGCAATCGGCAATGTGGGTGTGCCCGTAGAGCGCCGCCTGCGCATTTTGCGCCCTTGCATCCGTAAGCAAACGAATGAGGACGGATTTGACACCGTGCAGATGACCGTGTGTCATATAGAATTTCACGCCGCCGATGCTGTAGTACATAATGAGCGGCGCATCCGGCGGACAGCGGTATCGGTCGCAATTTCCCGGCACCTGATGGAACGGAATGTGGTGATATTCCTCTGCCAATGCAGCTGCGTCGTCATAGTGATCTCCCAAATGGATCACGGCATCCGGCTTGACCGTATTCATTGCCAGGCGCATATATCGTATTGCGCTGTGGGAATCGGACATTACGAGGATCTTCATAGTTCACCAACCTTGTTTCCGTTGCATATAGTATAACAGAATAAGCATATTATAGCAGGGAATTTGACGGGAGGCAATCGTATGCAGAAAAAAACTGATGGATTTGATAAATTTTCTGTGCATCAAGCGGCTGCAATGGCGAAAACTGAGGCAGGACAGCAGCTTGTGGGACTGCTTCAGAGCCAACACGCAGACCAGCTGCAGTCGGTAATGGAGCAGGCAAAGGCGGGGAATTTCGCCCAAGTCAAGGAAATGATGGAGAAAATGATGGCCTCGGAGCAGGCGCAGGAATTGCTGAAAAAGCTGCAGGAGTGATCAAATGGAGGGAATGGAAGAAAAGCTGAATGCCATCTTGGGAAACCCCCAAATGATGCAGCAGATTATGTCTATGGCGCAGGCGATGGGGCAGACAGAAACGCCGCAAAATGAGCCGCCGCCACCGCAAAATAATGCCGGTGGCGGACTGGATATGGCGATGATCCAAAAACTGAGTAATATTGCCCGGCAATCGGGGATCGATAAAAATCAGCAGAATTTGCTGCGGGCGTTAAGCCCGTACCTGAGCCGGGATCGGATCTCAAAGCTGGAAAAAGCTATGCGAGCGGCGAAGATCGCCGGTATTGCATCCACAGCGTTGGCAGGCTCGGGAATGACATTACTTTCAGGCAGGTGAAGCTATGTATAACCGTTACATCCCACAACCGGACGGATCGTTCCGAAAAAATTACATCCCGGATCCACAACCGCCCAGAAGACCGGCGCATCCTCCACAGCAGGATGCTCCGCCACCACCGCCGGAATGCCCTCCACCGCCGAAACCGGAGTGTCCGCCGCCTGTCCATAGACCGCCTTGCCAGCAGAATACCGGGGCAGGGGACTTTCTGCGCCGCCTGCTGCCCAGAAATCTGGACACCGGCGACCTTTTGGTGATTATTTTGCTTTTGCTGATGGCAGGGGACTGCGCCGAGGATAAAAATACAGCGCTGCTGACGCTGGCACTGTATCTGTTTATGTAAAAAATGCCCGTCGAATTTCGACGGGCATTTTGTGCTATTTTGAAGCTGTTGTCATCCCGAGCGTAGTCGAGGGATCTACGCATTATCGTTGCTGAGAAGATTCCTCCGCTCGCTACAGCTCGGTCGGAATGACATATTGCAGCGCTGAGTGTGTTGTTTACTTTGCAGCGAAGCCGACCTTTTTATAGACCTTGCGAATGGTCTTTTCGGCAACATAGGAGGCCTTCTGCGCGCCATCGCGGAACACGCCTTCTAAGTAGCCCTTGTCCTTCATCAGACGGGTGGCTTCCTCCCGGATGGGACGGAGCAGCTCCACAACTGCTTCGCCAACGGCAGGCTTAAACTTGCCATAGCCGCAGCCGGCAAACTCCGTTTCAATTTCGTCAAAGGTCTTGCCGGTGATGGCGCTGTAAATGGTCATCAGGTTGGCAACGCCGGGCTTGTTTTCCTTATCATAGCGGACGCAGTTTTCTGTGTCGGAGTCGGTGATCGCCCGCTTAAACTGCTTCATAATCACCTCGGGGGCGTCCATCAGCAGGACACGGCCAGTGTCCTCGTTTTCAGATTTGGACATCTTGGCGGTGGGATTGGTCAAGCTCATAATTCTTGCGCCTACCTTAGGCACATAAGGCTCGGGAATCTTAAACACAGCGCCGTAAATGCCGTTGAAAGGGCGGGCGATGGTGTGGCACAGCACCTCGTGCTGCTTCTGATCCTCGCCAACGGGAACAAAGTCCGGCTGGTACAGCAAAATATCCGCCGCCATCAGGCTGGGGTATGTAAACAGACCGCCGTTGATATTGTCGGCGTTCTTGGAGGACTTGTCCTTAAACTGAGTCATACGGCTCAGCTCGCCGAACATGGAATAGCAATTCAGCACCCAACCCAGCTCAGCGTGCTGGTGGACATGGCTCTGAATGAACAGGGTGTTTTTCTCCGGGTCTAAACCGCAGGCGATATACTGCGCCAGCTGCTCTAAGGTGCGACGGCGCAAGGATGCAGGATCCTGCCGGACGGTGATGGCGTGCAGGTCTGCCATAAAGTAAAAGCAGTCAAATTCGTCTGAGCGTTCTTTCCAATTTTTGATGGCACCCAGGTAGCTGCCCAAGGTCAGATCGCCGGAGGGCTTGATGCCGGATAACATTCTCTTCTTTACAACAGTTTCTTCCATAATGGATCACCTCGTAATTTCCATATCAATATCCGCATTTTATCACAGCCGTGAGAAAAACGCAATCAAAAATTGACTTTATTCCCGGAAGATGGTATAGTAAACAAAGAAATTTTGAGAATAGAGGTAATCACTATGGATTATAAAGCACTGTCTATGCTGCTTTTTCCCAATGTTACAGATACCCCCGAAATGCTGGAGGAGAAATACCCCCTGAGAAATCTGCCGGAGGGGGCTGTTGTTACCCGTATGGCGCCTTCTCCCACCGGCTTTGTCCATTTGGGCAATTTGGTGCAGGGCTTGACCGCAGAACGTATGGCGCATCAGAGCGGCGGCGTACTGTTCCTGCGGGTGGAAGATACCGATGCCAAGCGGGAAGTTCCCGGCGCGGTTGAAGTGCTCATTGACACGCTGAAGCACTACGGCATCGCCTTTGACGAGGGTGCAACCCACGATGGCGATAACGGCATTTACGGTCCTTACCGTCAAAGACAGCGGGCAAATCTTTATCACGTATATGCCAAGAAGCTGGTGGAGCAGGGTATGGCATATCCTTGCTTCTGTACCGAGCAGGAGCTGGCTGCTATGCGTGAAAAGCAGGAGGCAAATAAGGAGACTACCGGCTACTACGGCAAGTATGCCATGTGGCGGGATCGCTCTTTGGAGGAGATCCAGGCGCAGCTGAATGCCGGCGCACCTTGGGTACTGCGTTTCCGCAGCGAGGGTTCTATTGAGAATCAGTTTAAGTTTGACGATCTGGTCAAGGGCAAGCTGACCATTACGGAAAATGATGTGGATCACGTGCTGCTGAAGTCCGACGGAATTCCCACCTACCACTTTGCCCACGCGGTGGACGATCATCTGATGCGTACCACCCATGTCGTTCGTGGTGATGAGTGGCTGGCAACTCTGCCGTTCCACATTCAGCTGTTCAAGGCGCTGGACTTTAAGCTGCCCAAGTATGTCCATATTGGACCGCTGATGAAGATGGACGGCACTTCCAAGCGCAAGCTTTCTAAGCGCAAGGATCCGGAGCTGGCGCTGACCTTCTATAAGGCAGAGGGCTTCCCGGTAAAGGCAGTTTATGAGTATATTATGACCATTCTCAATTCCAATTTTGAGGATTGGCGCAGAGCCGAGCCCGATAAGGAAGCTACGGAGTTCAAGTTCAGCCCCAAGAAGCTGAATCCTGCCGGCAGCCTGTTTGACTATGCCAAGCTGACCGATGTGTCCAAGAATGTGATCTCCAAGATGGATGCGGAAACGGTTTATGAGCTGCTGCTGGAGTGGGCCCGGGAATTTGACGCTGACTTTGCCGAAAAGCTGGCAGGGGATAAGGATTTTGCGGTTGCCATTCTGGCAATCGGTCGCGGCGGCAAAAAGCCCAGAAAAGACCTGGCAACCTGGAAAGAGGCAAAGCCTTATATGGGCTTCTTCTACGACGCGTATCTGGAAGAGCCTGTTTTTGATGAGAAATTCGACAAGGCGATCATCAAGACAGTTTTGGAGAAGTTCGTGGCATCCTACGACGCCGCAGATGACTCTGCAGCCTGGTTTGACAAGGTCAAGGAGATCACCACCTCCATCGGTTTTACCACCGATATGAAGGCGTACAAGGCCGATCCTGCCGCATTCCCCGGCACGGTGGCGGATGTATCCACCTTTATCCGTCAGGCGGTTACCGGCAAGACCAACGCCCCTGATCTGCATACGGTTATGCAGATTTTGGGCAAGGAGCGGTCCTTGGACAGAATCGCAAAGGTTATTGCTGCATTGTAAAAGTAA
Source organism: Faecousia sp. (assembly GCA_045532855.1). Lineage (GTDB taxonomy): Bacteria > Bacillota > Clostridia > Oscillospirales > Oscillospiraceae > Faecousia. The sequence goes on along the minus strand of JAZSGS010000021.1, from coordinate 10,693 downwards.
AACCTCCAACGGAACTCCGTTGGAGGTTTTTTATTACTTTTCCAGAGATTTGACAAATGCCACCTTGTCCTCGGCTTTGTAGAATGCAGAACCGGCAACCAAAACATTTGCGCCGTTTTCCTTGCAGATTTCTGCGGTAACCATATCCACGCCGCCGTCCACTTCCAGATGGCAGCCGGGCTTATGGGTGTCGATCATCTCCCGCAGTGCCTTCAGCTTGGGCATCATATCCGCCATAAACTTCTGACCGCCGAAGCCGGGCTCCACCGTCATCACCAGCACCAGCTCACACTTGTGTAGGTAGGGCAGTACCGCCTCAGCCGGGGTTTTGGGCTTGACCACGATGCCGGGCTTGACACCGTTTGCGATGATCTTATCCAGCGTGGCGTCGATGTTTTCAGGGGTGTCGGATTCGACGTGAATGGTCAGATAATCCGCACCTGCCTTGCAGAACTCATCCACATAACGGATGGGTGTGTCGATCATCAGATGCACATCCAGCACCATATCGGTAATGGGACGCAGCGCCTTGACCATCGAATAGCCAAAAGAGATATTTGGAACGAAGTGCCCGTCCATAATGTCCACATGCAGCCACTTTGCGCCGGCTGTTTCTGTCATTTCGATATCCCGCTGCAGATTTACATAGTCCGCAGACAGCATAGAAGGAGAAATAATAGCCATAAAATGTACCTCCTTTAAAAATAAAAAGAAATCCGGAGGCGAGTGCCTCCGGATTTTTGGTGGGCGAGGCGGGACTTGAACCCGCACGTCCGCAGTGAACACTAGAACCTGAATCTAGCGAGTCTACCAATTCCACCACTCGCCCATATTTACTTGCTCTTTACAGCCCCCGTATCATAGCACGATATTTCCCATTTGTCAACAACTAATTTCAATATTTTTCAAGAAAATTTTAGTCCTTGTAATAGAGCATACAGTGGCAGAAACCTTTGAAATCCGGATCGGCGATTTGATCTCTAAATTCTTTGCAAATGCACTTGTTTTCCTCGGTGCGCTCCAGTCTGCAGGGGCAGTAGCCGCCGGTGCGTTTCAGACCGTCGCGAATGGTTTTGACCATTTCCTTATCATCGTTCAGACGAACTGCCATACGATCACATCCTTTCAAGAATATTATATCAAATTTGTCAAGCGGAAAGGGGAAATACGGCTTGACAAATGTTGGGGGGTGTGCTAGAATACTTTGGCAATCAAATATTGCTTTCGGCTACGGAGTGATACCCAAGAGGCCGAAGGGGCTCCCCTGCTAAGGGAGTAGGCGTCTAAAAAGCGCGCGAGGGTTCAAATCCCTCTCACTCCGCCAACAACAAAGGCACACCATACGGTGTGCCTTTGTTGTTGGCAAGGTATTTGTGTGAGTGGGATTTGAATAATCTAAAAAGAAAATCACTCTCACCTCGTTGCGAAGGAAAAGGTTGTGTTTTTCATTGACAATCACCTTGTGATCGTGTATAGTAATGATAGAAGTAAATATTCCGTTTAAGTGCCTGCGGATGTGGTAACAGCTCCGCAGGAGAATAGAAAACCGGGTGCAAGTCCCGGACGGTACCGCCACTGTATGTGGGGAGGTTCTGTGCAAGGCGAAAGCCGGTCATTGGGGAAACCTGAGAAGGCTGCACAGCGCTGATGATCCACAAGTCAGGAGAACTGCTTAGACGAGGTGAAAACACGAGAATCTGCAAGTACGGATTGCGTGGTTTTTTGTTGCGGAAAAACGGCTGCAGCAACTCTTTGTAGGGTTGCTGCGGCTTTTAATTTTTTGCGCGCCAACTGAATATTACTGATACGACAGGTCAAGGTGATCCGGTGGGAAACCGGAACAACCGTCCATTACTGTGTTGGGTACATACCCTAAGTCAGAGAGCCTGCCTGCCGTTTGGGTTTATCACGCTTTGACAGGAGAGTGCAGCCTAATTTGTCCGTACTTGCGGATGGATTGGTTGCGCTTTTTTTGTTTGTGTGAGGCCACAAAAAGGAAAGGGAGGGATGCCAGTGACAACTGAAGAGAAGAAGGCCTGGGCGGAGGATCTTCTGCGTCAGAAATATGCCGAGCTTGGGCGGCTGCCTACAAAAAAAGACTTCGATAATGCTGCTTGCTCCCAGATTAAGGCCTACCTTGGGCCTTGGCCCAGAGCGTTAGAGTCCGCAGGATTGAAAAAGCCCAAGGAAACCAAATAATTCAGAAAGGACGAATCTGAAATGAAAATCACGAAAAAAGTTATAAGCTTGCTTTTGGCAACAGTTATGCTGCTGGGCTTGCTGCCTGCAACTGCCCTCGCGGTCGAAGCGGAGGAAAATGTGGTATATCTGTCCATCAGCTTTGACAGCCAGTACATTGACGACAAGGATGGCAACCCGATTGCTTATGTTCCTGTTTCTTTGGATGCCATTTCTGCAGTTGATCTGACCGAATATGGTCTTGAGCATATGCAGTATGACGGCGACGGCGACGGAAATTACGACACCACCGCTTTGCAATTACTGATCTACGCCCACGAAAATCTCTACGGCGGCGATTGGTGCGATGTTAACTTCTCCGATCTGCCGGGAAGCTCCTATTTCCAGGGAGGCATTTTTGGCTTTACGGAGAATCTGATGTATTTCCACAACGGTGATTTCCCCGTTGATGAGTCGCAGAACAACGAATCCTATGTTGTTGGCGCAACATCTGACCGCATCTGCCTGGAGGCAGGCGATTTTCTGGATGTTGCCAGCTTTTCCTGCTACAGTTTCCTTTGGGATGAGGATGGCGGTTTCCATCTGTTTGCCGACGAAAGTGATAACTACACCCACGATTATGCTGCAACAGCAGGTCAGGCGCTGACGGTTAAGCTGAAGCACTCGTTCTGCGATCTGATGTCCGGTATTGCGTGGGTAAAGGATGTTGCGGATTACGAAATCTTCTACGGCGCTGCCTTTGGTGAAGCCGAAGGCTCTGTAACAACTGACAGCGATGGCTGCGCGCAGATCACATTCCCGACAGCCGGCACTTACTACATCTGGTGTGAGGGCGGACATAGCGAGGATTACGGCATCCACGGCGGCTGCGATTATTGCCTGGAGAACGGCGAACCCTGTGTCGTTTCCGCGCCGGCCTTTTCCAGGGTTACCGTTACCGCTACCGCTGCTCCGGAGCAGCCCCGTCAGCCCCAAAGCGTCAAATCTGTTCTCAATGACACTATGGCGCAGCTTGCTGCGACGGTTACTGAACCCTCCTTCGGCACAAATGCCGGCGAGTGGACGGTATTCTGCCTGGCACGAGGCAACTATTTTGATAAGAACAGCAAGTATTTTGCAGACTACTATGCGCGTATTGTTGATACCGTCAATACCACGGCATCGCAAGTAAATCTTAGTGGCGCGTTGGATAAAAACAAGTCTACTGACAACTCCCGGCTGATCGTTGCGCTTTCTGCCATCGGCAAGGATGCCACCTCTGTTGGCAACTGGGATCTGGTAGAGGCATACAGCGCAAACGGAATCAACTGGATCAGAAAGCAGGGACTCAATGGCACGATCTGGTCGTTGATCGCGCTGGATTCCGATAATTATGAAACCTCTGATCCGACCATTCGTCAGCAATGTGTGGATTCCATTTTGTCCTTGCAGCATAATGATGGCGGCTGGTCTTTGATCGCCAGTAAGACCACGGCTTCCAATGTGGATATTACCGGTATGACCTTGACGGCGCTGTATCCTTATCGGGATCAGGAAGCGGTAGCTGCTGCTTGCGCAGAAGCGATCGCTTGGCTGTCTGAAGCCCAGCTTGCTACCGGCGGATTCCCTTACGGCACCGGTGAGACCTCTGAAAGCTGCGCCTGGGCGATCGTAGCGCTGACGATGTGGGGTATTAACCCGGATACGGACACCCGCTTTATTAAAAATGGCACATCTGCTGTGGATAATCTGCTAAGCTACTACAATGCAGCGGATAAGATGTTTGCACACCAGGGTACGCAGTCCAATGCGATGGCAACAGACCAGGCTTGTTATGCATTGGTGGCATATGACCGCTTTGTTGATGGGAAAACCGCGTTGTTCGACTATTCGGATGTGGTATTTGAAGAAGAAACCGTTGTTTTGGGCGAGCCTACGGCAACCCTGGGACTTCCTTCTCAGATCAGCGATGATGCCGGTAAGACCTTTAACGCGGTCATTACACTGGATCAGTGGGACAATACGGCGGGCTATAAGCTCATTGACTTTATCGTAAATGTGCCCCAGGGGCTCAGCGTAGCCAATGTTACGGCAGGCAGCCGCTTAAATGGCGGTGAGATCAGCTATCATCTGGATGCGGATGGCAAGCTTCGGGTTGTGTACTTTGACGCGAACAATCACAATGATATTACTGTAGGGGGCAACGCAGAGGGCAACACCTTCCCGGCGCAGTTCTTTACGGTTACCTTCCAGGTGGATGCGGTAAACGTTGGGGATCAGCTGGGAATCAGTCTTGGCGGAATGTCTGTTAAGCTGACCTCCGATTCCAGCGACGAGAATGCAATGGTTGTGGTAGATACTGCATCTGCTACAGGCTCTGTCGAAGTCGTAAAGGGCATTTCCTACAGCGCGATCTGCCTGTATACCGGCGATGATATCGACTTGATCCCTGCCACTGTAAAGGCGGTAGCCGTGGCGGTGGTTGGCATCGAGAATGCTACCAAACTCACCTATAATGACGGCGAGAATCAGTACGAATTCAAATATAGCGCAGAGATCTCCGGGAAAACCGGCATTGCCACTTATGTGGCGTTGGTCGATGCCGCGATTGATATGGCGCAGTTTGTAAACAAGGGGAACTTTACGCTGACGACGGATGCGGCGAACGACATTGCCTTTGGCGATACCAACGGCGATGGCGTGATCAACGCCCAGGATGCGCTGAATGCGGTAGATACCTGGCTGCGTAAGGGCGAAGCCCCTGACGAGGATCAGATACTGACCGTTAACGTCAACGGCGACAGCCGTATCAATACCTTCGATGCTTTGGGTATCGTTGAGAAGTTTGTTGATGGCAGCGACTTCGGCGTTGTTACCAAGGCGGCTACGATCACAACAAATCCCTAAAATGAACGAATGGGCGGGGAGCATTCCCCGCCCACTTGTAAAGGAGTGTTTCCGTGAAAGACTTTTTGAAGAAGAGATGGCCTTGGCTGGTTGGATTCTGCGTTTTGATTGCGGCAGCTGTGTTATTACTGTCGCGGTGTGAGTCTGTCCGGGATTCTGCAGATCCTACCTTGACGGTGGAAACACCCCAAAAGCTGTCTGCATCCCAAGCAGGGGAATTTACCTTGGATGTAACGGTTTCAGATCTGGGGGATGCCCGGTACCCGGCTATGAGTATGAGTATCGCTTTCGACTCCTCGCGGCTGGAATTTTTGGGTGTAGAAGAAGGAAATATTTTTATTCTGAGCGATGAAAGCAGCACGGGACAAAAGCTTCCCGATTGGAGCTGCAATGTGCAAAACAGCAATGATACCGGTCTTATCAACATTATGTATTTGGATATGACCGGCGGCAAAAATGCATTCACAAAGGAATTGCTGGCAGAGGACTACAATGTGGTGCTTCGGCTAAAGTTTCGACTCCGGGGCAGTGCTCGTCCCGGCGATGTGATGGATCTGATTGTGGAGGATGCGGTATTTGCCGCGTCTGACGAAACACAAAGTCTTGCTATGACCACCGGTACCTTGAAGGTTAAAAATGGCAGGCTTGTGATTGGAGATTGACTATGAAGCGATTATTCAGCCTGTTATTGGCTTTTACCATAATGCTTTCTCTGTGCGCCTGCCAGGGCAACTGGGGAAGTGTAGATTTGAAGGATACGGTCCAAATTCCGGATAATGGAATTGTTGAAGCAAGCGTGATCAGCCAGGTCAAGCAGGAAAAAGCCATCGGTGTCTTTGCCGGCAAATCCGGCAATCTGAAATACGAATGGACGATCTTTGGCAGCGATATTGCCGAACCCGGGCAGATCAATCTTAGCGCAGATATCAGTGTTATTGACGACGGGGAAGTTCAAGTTGTCCTGCAGCAGTCAGGCGCATTTGGCTTTTGCGCGCTGTTGTCTGTTTATTTGAATCAGCAGTGGTCAGCGCAGAGTGCTACGGCATATTCCGGCGGCAAAGCATTTGCGTCGGTTTCTCTTACGGGAAGCAAAACGACGATTCTGAATTTGACACTGGACGGCTCTGTAACCGATTTCGTGATCCGGGCAGATCCCCTTTCTGAGGACGGCATAATCACAGATGCAACAGATATGCCCACAGAGGGAACGACTGCTCCTGCAGCAGGAGAGGATAATTATCTGTCCAAGCCGGAGAACACGGACGATAAGGTTTATACGGGGGAAAAGGATAAGTATCTTACTGATCCCATTCCGGAGGGGAAACCCCATCCGGTAGAGCCGGAGGATCAAGCTGTAGATAAAGGAAAAACCTATACCTGCACCTTCTCCATTGAATGCTCTACGATTTTGAACAATCTGCAGGAGCTTGATCCGGATAAGCTGGAGATGGTCCCCTCCGGTGGTGTGATCCTGGCAGAAACCACCGTAACCTTCTATGAGGGAGAATCCGTCTTTGATGTGCTTCAGCGGCTCTGTCAAGAGGAGGGCATTCATATGGAAGCCTCCTGGACACCAATTTACAACAGCGCTTATGTGGAGGGAATTCACAATCTGTATGAATTTGACTGCGGCGCATTGTCCGGCTGGATGTACAAGGTCAATGGCTGGTATCCCAACTACGGTTGTTCCCGGTATCAGCTGAAGGACGGCGATGTGGTTGCGTGGCGATACACCTGCGATTTGGGCAACGATGTTGGCGGCGGGTACGCCATTGGTGGTTAAGATGAAGGATAGATTTTCCAAGTATCACCCCTTGGTGAACTTTTTGTATTTTGCATTGGTGATCGGTTTTTCTATGGCGTTGAATCACCCCTTGGCGCAAGGGATCTCCCTGACCTGCGCGGTTATCTATGCGGTGCAGGCTGAGGGAAAAAAGGCGGTGCTATTTACCCTGAAATGGTGCGTACTTGTTATGCTGCTGACGGCTATTATCAACCCGGCATTCAGCCACCAGGGCATTACCATTTTGCTGTATTTACCTACGGGGAATCCGCTGACACTGGAAAGCATCCTTTACGGTATTTCTTCCGGTGTGCTGATCGCTACGGTAATGCTGTGGTTTTTGAATTTTAACCGTGTTATTACCTCCGATAAGTTCATCTATCTTTTTGGGCGTATTATCCCGGCAATGTCCTTGGTGCTGAGTATGACCTTGCGTTTTATTCCTAAGTTTAAGGCGCAGATGAAAGCGGTGGCTGATGCCCAAAAGAGTATTGGACGAGATGTGTCGGAAGGCTCTCTTTGGCGCAGAACGAAGATCGCTGTTACCATCGTGTCGATTATGATCACCTGGTCGCTGGAGAATGCCATTGAAACGGCAGACAGTATGAAAAGTCGGGGCTATGGACTGAAAGGGCGTACAGCCTTTTCCATTTACCGTTTCGACGATCGGGATAAACTTGCGCTGCTGTATTTGGGCTTTTGCGGCATATATCTGCTGGCAGGCAGTATTGTATCCGCTTTTGGTTTTCGGTATTTCCCCAGCGTTCGCTATATCGGTCTGAACGCCGGGACACTTTCGTTTCAGTTTGTGTATTTAATTCTTTGTTTAATGCCTACGGTGCTGAACTGGGCTGAGGAAAATAAATGGAAAGCTATTCATTCAAAAATGTAGATTTTACATACCCGGAAGGGGAGAAGAAGGCGTTAAGCAATATCTGCTTTACGCTTCAGCAGGGCGAGTTTGTGATTCTGTGCGGTCCGTCGGGCTGCGGTAAATCTACGCTGCTGCGGCATCTGAAAAGCTGCTTGACACCTCACGGCATCTTCACCGGTGAGATCCGCTATCAAGGCAAGATGCTCTCGGAGTTGAGCCAACGGGAACAGGCGCAGCAAATTGGCTTCGTGCTGCAATCTCCGGAAAACCAGGTGGTTACCGATAAGGTATGGCACGAGCTGGCATTCGGCTTGGAGAGCCTGGGATATGATACCCCCACAATTCGCCGCCGTGTGGCGGAGATTGCAGGCTTTTTTGGTATTGAAAATTGGTTTTATAAGGATGTTTCTGAGCTGTCCGGCGGTCAGAAGCAGCTGCTGAGTCTGGCGTCGGTTATGGCAATGCAGCCGGGGGTGTTGGTGTTGGATGAACCCACAGCCCAGCTTGATCCCATTGCTGCAGCCGACTTTTTGGCGCTGCTGGGCAAGATCAACCGGGAACTGGGTACCACCATCATTCTGACGGAGCATCGTTTGGAAGAGGCGTTCCCCTTTGCAACACGGGTTATCGTGATGGACCGGGGCGCAATTATCTGCGATGACAAGCCGGAGAATGTAGGCTTGCAGCTAAAAGACAGGGGTAGCGGAATGTTCCTTGCTATGCCTGCTGCAATGCGGGTTTGGGCATCTGTGAACACAAGGTTGGAGTGCCCGATGAATGTCCGGGACGGCAGCAAATTCCTTGACCTGAGAGGACAGGAGCAGGCATTTTTACAGCTTGCAGAAAAAGTGGCTCCGGTGTATTCGGAGGAAGCAGCTCTGGAATGTGATGAGCTGTGGTTCCGCTACGAAAAGGATAGCGCCGATGTGGTAAAGGGGTTGTCCCTAAAATTGCAAAAGGGCGAATTTTATGCGCTCCTTGGCGGCAACGGCGCAGGAAAATCAACGACATTGAAGGTTATTTCCGGCTTGCGTACAGCTTACCGTGGTCAGGTTCGCCTGCAAGGCAGACTAGGGCATCTGCCCCAAAATCCCCAGACTTTATTTGTCAAAAGAACGGTCCGGGAAGATCTGTACGAGGTGTTCCGCGGACAGAAAGTGCCAAAGGAAAAGCAGGATGCAGAGGTTGCCCGCATTGTGGAGCTTTGCGGTCTGCGGGAATTTCTTGACCGCCATCCCTATGACATTTCCGGTGGTGAGCAGCAGAGAACTGCCTTGGCAAAGGTACTGCTGACTGCGCCGGACATTCTGCTGCTGGATGAGCCCACCAAGGGTTTTGATGCGGAGTTTAAGGTTACCTTTGCCTTGATTCTGCGTAGGCTGATCGCCCAGGGCGTTACCATTTTGATGGTGAGCCACGATGTAACCTTCTGCGCTGAATATGCGCATAGGTGCGGTCTTTTCTTTGATGGCAGTATCGTGGCGGAAGGGACGCCGCGGACATTCTTCTCCGGAAACAGCTTCTACACAACACCTGCCAACCGAATGGCGCGGCATTTGATTCCCCAGGCGGTTACGATAGCCGACATCATCGGCTGCTGTGGCGGCGAAATTCCGGCAGAACCGGAGATTCCCAAGACTGCGCCGCTGCCAGCGGTAAAGGAAACGGCGGTGAGCTTTAAGCCCAAGCCGTTGCCGATTTGGAGAAAACTTTTGGCTGGTGTTTCCTTAGCGGTTGCGTTGATGGTGTTTTTCTATGCTACCAGCATTACAGATCTCTCCGCGCTGATAAATCAAAGTGGCATCAGTGTCAGCGGAGAACGGCAGTTGCTTTTGTATGGGGTCCTGATAGCTGCGCTGAGCATATTTATCGCAGCCATTGGCCGAAGAAGCGCGCCGTCTGCTATGTTGCAGATTCCGGCAAAGCAAAGAAAGCTGAGCAAACGCACTCTTGTGGCGGCTGTGCTGATCGTACTATGTATCCCGCTGACGATCTTTGCCGGCGTGATGTATTTTGGCAATCAGTATTACAACGTTACGGCATTGCTGGTATTGGCGGAATGTATGATTCCGTTCTTCCTTGTGTTTGAAAGCCGCAAGCCCAAGGCAAGAGAATTGGTCGTGATTGCGGTGCTGTGCGCGATTGGTGTAGCCGGCAGATCTGCGTTTTTTATGCTGCAGCAGTTTAAGCCGGTGATCGCGTTGGTCATCATCTCAGGCGTTGCCTTTGGCGGGGAAACGGGCTTTTTGGTAGGCGCACTTACGATGCTTGCCTCGAATGTTCTCTTCTCTCAGGGGCCCTGGACGCCCTGGCAGATGTTCAGTATGGGCATAATCGGTTTTTTGGCAGGCGTTTTGTTCCGCAAAGGTCTGCTGCGCCGCAGCCGGGGGAGCCTTGCCACCTTTGGCGCTTTTGCGACGGTTGTCATCTACGGTGGCATTATGAACCCTGCCATCGCGCTGATGTACAATAGCCAAAATGTTAATTGGCAGATCATTCTGTCTTACTATGTTTCAGGACTTCCTATGGATCTGATCCACGCAGCAGCAACAGTGATATTCATTCTCCTTGCTGCCGAACCAATGCTGGAGAAACTGGATCGCATTAAGGTCAAGTACGGTTTGGTTGAATAAAAAAGACCGCCCATCGGGCGGTCTTTTTTTATTATTTCTTGACGGTCAGCTTGACCTTACTGGTATAAACTCTATTTCCGGCGGAATCCGTGATTCTGCAGCGGTAATAGTAGCCGTTGTGGGTAGCCTTAGCTGTGAAGCTAAATGCTGCTTTCTTAGCAGCACTGCTAGAGCAGGTCTTCCAAGTCTTGCCGCCGTCGGTGGAGTACTGCCACTGATAGGTCAAGCTGTGGCCGGTGGCCTCAACGCTGAACTTGGCGGTCTTGCCAGCTGTTACAGTCTTCTTCACCGGCTGCTTTTCGATGCCCAGCACATAGG
>JAZSGS010000037.1:0-7189 GCA_045532855.1 Faecousia sp. | reverse complement strand
TGCTCTGCGTGACCGAACGCTCTCGCAGGGTCAGCGATCAGCATTTGGAAGGACAGACTCAAAACACTGTTGGGATCGTCCCAGGTGACCAGCTGATCATTTGCGGTTACATATTGATTGCGCTGCTCGGTGAGCTTGGGGAAGTCGTCCAAATCACCGGAGAAGCTGTCAATCAAAGAGATTGCGCCTTGATAATCATACATATTTGCAAGGATCTCAGCATCTGCGGCAATGTTGTTTGCCTCTTCACTGATGCGTGCGCTTTCCTCGGCGGCGGCCAAAGCAGCCTCTTCCTCAATGCGATTGCGCTGCACGGCGCGAACGATAGAGCCGATTACAAAAACAACAATCAATACAACTGTCAAAGCAGCGATTATTAAGGGCAAATACCGCTCCTTGAAAATTTGCATGGGGGAACGCTTTTTGCGGCGCGGATTTACCGGGCGATTGGAATTGTTCTGTGTTTCTTCCATTACAAAAAGCCACCTTTCTGTGAATTTTTATATATTATATCTGTATTCGACAGAAAAAGCAAGCCTTTCCCCACATAGAACAGAAGAATCTTTCTGTACTTGCATTCTTTTGGACTTTGCGGTATGATATTTTTCAGAAAGAATGCAAGCCGGCTTGGCTTTTTCTCTGTTCGTATACTGAAAACCAAAAACTGAGGTGTAGTATGGAAAAGATTACAAGCTTTACCATTGATCATATCCGGCTGCAGCCGGGTGTCTACGTGTCAAGAAAAGATAAGGTTGGCTCCGAGACCGTGACGACTTTCGATTTGCGGCTGACCAGCCCCAACGAAGAGCCGGTGATGAACACCGCGGAGATGCACACCATGGAGCATTTGGCGGCGACATATCTGCGCAACGAGCCTTCTTGGCAGGATAAGGTGCTGTATTTTGGCCCTATGGGCTGCCGTACCGGCTTTTATCTGCTGCTATCTGGGGATTATGAATCCAAAGATGTGCTGGAACTGGTGAAGGATTGCTATCTTTTTATCGCGGAATTCCAGGGGGAAGTCCCCGGCGCCAGCGCCAAGGACTGCGGTAATTATTTGGATATGAACCTGCCGATGGCAAAATACTGGGGCGCAAAGTATGCCGCTTTGCTGGAAAATATTACCCCCGATCGGCTAATCTACCCCGAATAAGGAGGACTTGCTGTGAAATTGGGAATTATCGGCGCAATGGATGTGGAAGTTGCGCTGCTCAAAGAAAAGATGACAAATGTTACCACTGCCAAGCACGCCTGGTCTGAATACTATGCCGGCCGGCTGGAGGGCATTGATGCCGTGGTGGTGCAGTGCGGCGTGGGCAAGGTCAATGCCGCGATGTGCGCCCAGATCCTTTGTGATGTTTACGGCGTAACCCATTTGATAAACACCGGTATTGCAGGCTCCCTTTGCGCCGATTTGGACATTGGCGATCTGGTGGTGAGCCGGGATGCTATGTATCACGATTTTGACATCACCTACTGGAACAAGGCCATCGGCGAAGTACCGGGAATGGGTGTCATCGCATTTCCTGCAGATGCGGCGCTGATGAACGATGCCTTTGCGGCTGCCGAGAGCGTCAATCCCGGTCATGCCAAGATCGGAAGAATCGCCAGCGGCGACCAATTTGTGTGCGATAAGCAGAAGAAGGAGAAGATCGTTGCGGACACCCAGGCTCTGTGCACAGAGATGGAGGGCGCGGCTATCGCCCATACGGCGTATCGCAACGGCGTGCCTTTTGTGATCCTACGGGCCATCTCCGACAAGGCAGATGACAGCGCGGAAATGGACTATCCCACCTTCGAGGCCATTGCTGCCCGGCATTGCGCAAAGGTTACCGCCGCATTGGCGCGAAAGTTAAAGGAAAAGGCGTAAAGGAATTGATTTCCTTTGCTGTTTGTGGCATAATACATGGTAATGTATTTTGCGTAGAAAGGAAGTGAGGGTATGGCAAAGCCTTTGGTTGCCATCGTTGGCAGACCGAATGTTGGCAAGTCTATGCTTTTTAATAAACTGACCGGACACCGTACCTCTATCGTGGAGGATACCCCCGGTGTTACCCGGGATCGGATCTACGGCGACTGTGAGTGGTGTGGAAGAACCTTTTCCATGGTGGACACCGGCGGTATTGAGCCGGGTACGGAAAATGATATGCTGAAGTTTATGCGCCGTCAGGCGGAGATCGGCATCGAACTGGCAGACTGCATCATTATGGTGGTGGATGTCCGTTCCGGTGTTACCGCTGCCGACCAGGATGTGGCTACGATGCTGCGCAAATCCCGCAAGCCTGTGGCGCTGGCGGTAAATAAGTGTGATTCCATCGGTCTGGTCAACCCGGATGTATATGAATTTTACAGTCTGGGTATCGGCGACCTGTTTGAAACCTCTGCTGTTCACGGACACGGCACCGGCGATCTGCTGGATTGGGTGTTGGAGAACATCCCCGAGGAAGAGGAAGAGGATGAAGAGGATGAGGTGATCAAGGTCGCCATCGTGGGCAAGCCCAATGTGGGCAAGTCCAGCCTGCTGAACCAGATCCTGGGCGAAGAGCGGGTCATTGTTTCCAATGTGGCAGGTACGACCCGGGATGCCATCGACTCTTATTTTGAGAACGAAACCGGCAAATATTGCTTTATCGACACCGCCGGTATGCGCCGCAAGAGCAAGGTGGACGATATAATCGAAAAGTACTCCAATATGCGTACCATCAATGCCATTGAGCGGTCTGATGTATGCCTGATCCTCGTCGATGCCAATGACGGCGTTACGGAGCAGGACACCAAGATCGCAGGCTTGGTCCACGAGGCCGGTAAGGCGGCCATCATCGTGGTCAACAAGTGGGACGCGGTGGAGGATAAGCAGACCAATACCATGCGGGATAAAGAGGCGGATGTGCGCAATGGACTGAGCTATATGCTCTATGCGCCGGTTGTGTTCCTGTCGGCATTGACCGGTCAGCGGGTGGACAAGCTGTATCAGGTGATCCAGGATGTCCACGCCCAGAACACCAGCCGTATCACCACCGGTGCGCTCAATAGCGTTTTGGCGGATGCTACCGCCCGTGTGCAGCCGCCTACGGATAAGGGTCGCCGGCTGAAGATCTATTATATGACGCAGGCAAGTACCAAGCCGCCTCATTTCGTCATTTTCTGTAATGATGCCCGTCTGTTCCATTTCTCTTATCAGCGGTATCTGGAAAATCAGATCCGGGAAGTATTTGGACTGAAGGGCACGCCTGTTCGTATCACCATTCGCCAAAAGGGCGATAAGGAGGAGTAAAGTATGTGGCTGCCTATAATGGTTGGCATACTGACAAGTTATCTGCTGGGAAATCTCAATGGCGCAGTGTGTATGTCCGCGCTGATGCACGATGATGTGCGTACCCACGGCAGCGGCAACGCCGGTCTTACCAATTTCGTCCGCAATTACGGCGCAGGAAGCGCGCTGTATGTGGTGCTGATCGATGCCGGCAAGGCTGTGCTGGCTTGTTTGGTTACCGGTCTGCTCCTGACACCCTACGGCTGCTATACAATGGGCGCAGCAATCGGTGGTCTTGCCGTAATGGTTGGACACACATTTCCTGCATTGCTGGGTTTCCGGGGCGGCAAGGGCATCCTCAGCGGCTTCTTTGTGGCGTTGATGCTGGATTGGCGCGTGGCGCTGCTGATTTTGGCTGTGTTTGCTGTGGTGTATGTGCTGACGGGTTATGTGTCCCTGGGCTCTGTGCTTGCTGCGGCGACCTTTGGTGTCGGTTTGGCAATTGCCCATTGGGGAAACCTTGTTGTGGTGATTTGCTCCGTTGCGATGGGCGCATTGGCGATTTTTATGCACCGGGGAAATATTGCCCGGTTGCTCAGCGGAACAGAGCGGAAAACCAATTTGTTTAAGAAAGGAAAGGGCGAATGAAGGTTGCAGTAGTGGGCAGCGGCGCTTGGGGCACAGCTCTGGCGGTCCGTTTGCAGAAAAATGGCCACGATGTAACGATGTGGACCTTCGAGAAGGATCTGATCCCGCAAATGCGCTCTAGCCGTCAAAATCCCCGCCTTTCCAGCGCGGTTTTGCCGGAGGGGATGGAAATCAGCGGCGATTACGGCTGCGTTGCCGGCTGTAAGATGGTTGTTGTGGCCTGTCCGTCCTTTCCTATTCGAAGCGTTTGCCGGGGGATTGCGCCCTATTTGGATGGCGATGCCGTTCTGGTTTCTGTTACCAAGGGTATCGAGGAGGGGACACTTCTTCGTATGAGCCAGGTAGTGCAGCAGGAAACGGGAAAGAGCGTTGTGGTGCTGACCGGTCCCAGCCACGCTGAAGAGGTGGTTATGGATATTCCTACCGGCTGCGTGGCGGCTTGTGAGGACCGTTCCCTTGCGGAACTGGTGCAGGATGCCTTTATGTCCGAAACTTTGCGGATCTATACCAGTCCCGACGCTACCGGTGCAGAGCTGGGTGCGGCGCTTAAAAATGTGATTGCGCTGTGCGCCGGCGTTACGGACGGTTTGGGCTATGGCGATAATACCAAGGCGATGCTGATGACCAGAGGCCTTACGGAAATTGCCCGTCTGGGCGTTGCATTGGGTGCGAATAAAGACACCGTCGCCGGACTTTCCGGTGTTGGTGATCTGATCGTTACCTGCACTTCGATGCACTCCCGCAATCGCCGCGCCGGTATTCTGATCGGTCAGGGAAGAACGCCTGAGCAGGCGATGGAAGAGGTGGGCGCTGTTGTGGAGGGCTATTATGCTACCAAGTCCGCCTACCAGCTGGCACAAAAGCTGAATGTGGAGATGCCCATTATCCAGGCGGCGCACGCTGTGCTGTATGAGGGCAAAGAGGCGGCGCAGGTTGTGTCCGCGCTGCTGCATAGAAGCAAAAAACCGGAATCCGAAGACTCCGGCTGGCAATAAAAATTCAAAGGCCCCCTTGTGCAACGGCCCAGACCGGCCTCTCTTGGCCTGCGGCCAATTCACCTTCAGGGGGCTGTCAAAAATTTTAATTTTTGACTGGGGGATTGTCAATCCCTCCGTCTTCGCCTACGGCGAATCCACCTCCCTTTACACAAGGGAGGCTTTTTCTTTGCTTTTATCGCACGCACACTTGATTTCAGGAGAAAAACATGGTATAATGGCACCAAAAATAAAAAGGAGGAATGTAAAATGAAAAAAGCATTTCGGCATTTATGCCATATTGCGTTGTTTCTAATGCTGATTTTTGCGTTTTCAACAAATGCAACAGCTAACAGTGGACTCGATATGATCGAAGTGGGGCAAACTTGGAACGGCGTATGGGATGCAAATACTGCGTATAAGTATGCTTATTTGACTGTTGATCAAACGGGTTACTATGATCTCGTTGCTGAGGACTTAGCAGAATCTGCCGATCTATTACTTTACATTCATGATTTAGATTCAACTTCCAGTGCAGATAATTGTTATGACACTGATAGAAGTCTAAATGAATATGATGGAGTATGTATTGCTGATAATATGTATTTAATTGCTGGCCATATGTATGAGGTCAGAATGGAGTACGGTTATTATGCGTCATACTATGACTGGATCAAAATGGATGCAAGTGTTTGCGTTACGGTTACGTATGACGACTATCAGCCTATGGTTATGACCAACGGTGTTTATACGAATTTGACTGCAGGAACAGGCAAAACCGATTGGTTGGAATTTGAAACTACGTTAGAAGGCGATTATGTATTTCAGGTATATGAAGAAGCAGCCTTTTATGCATCTGTTTATAAAAAGCAGTCTGGAGAATTTGTGCAAGCAATATATTTCAGCGATACTTCTTATAGAAGATTGCGGCTTGAAGCGAATACGGAATATTTGTTGGTAACAAATGACTACGAGGCAAACGCAAAACTTATGCGCCTGCGTGTGTATAAGGCGGCTAACGACATAGCTTTCATAGATGTAGTACAAAACAAATTGGTACTTGCTAACCACGGTTATAATATGGATGATCTACCGTATTTTTCTGCGAGTTTCACAACAGATTGTTCCTATACGATTACGTTTACAGATCAGTCGACTATCACTACGACATACTCTAATTTATATGATAATGGTGTTTTTATCAACAGAATATACTATTTAGGAGAGACAATTAATCAAGGCGGCGAAACATACTTTGATATTGGCCACCAAACTGTATTGATTTCGTATATGAACGCACAGTTCAGCAATTCGACAGTTTATGTTAGTAGCTATGTGGAGTGGCTAGCAGATTCAAATATAAAAATCAAGACCGACTATGACGATATGCTTATTTCGTATGAGGGCGAAGAGAAATATACATATTTTTGGCGTATAAAACCGAACACTACTAATAGCTATGGAGTGTACTCGAGCAACTGGGATCAAATATCAGCAAACCTTACAATCTTTGATGAAAACAACAATATAGTGGAGTACACATCAAAGGGATTGAACTTAACAGGCAAAAAGGAATACAGCTTGCGAATGACGTATAGCTATAACGATGGGTGCTATGATGATGTGGAGTTTTACATTGCGCCCGTGATAGCGGTCATCACCCAGCCTGAGACGCAAAAGGTAGAAAACGGCGATACTGCCAAGTTTGCTGTAGTAGCTTTCGGAGATGGTCTAAAATATCAGTGGCAGACTTCCACTAACGGCAAGACCTGGAAGAATTGCTCCTCCAGTTCGGCAAAAAAGGCAAGTTTCAGTTTTACCGCTAAGACCAGCCATGACGGTAATTACTACCGCTGCAAGATTACTGATTCTGCCGGTAATGTGGTCTACACTAGCAAGGTTCGCGCACATGTTTTGGGAGTTACAACCCAACCTAAGACACAAAAGGTCGAGGCTGGTGATACGATTAAATTAACAGTTAAGGCAACCGGTGCCAGCTTAAAGTATCAGTGGCAGTATTCCACAGACGGTAAGACCTGGAAGAATTGCTCCTCCAGTTCGGCCACCAAGTCTAGCTTTAGTTTCACTGCTAAGACAAGCCACAGCGGCAACTACTACCGCTGCAGAGTTACGGATTCCGGTGGAAACGTGGTCTACACCAGTGCTGTTCGCGCCTATGTGCTGGGCATCGAAAAGCAGCCGGTGAAGAAGACTGTAACAGCTGGCAAGACCGCCAAGTTCAGCGTTGAGGCCACCGGCCACAGCTTGACCTATCAGTGGCAGTACTCCACCGACGGCGGCAAGACTTGGAAGA
>JAZSGS010000012.1:0-57425 GCA_045532855.1 Faecousia sp. | reverse complement strand
AGAAAACGCCCCTTAAGGGGCAGCCCGAGAAAGAAATGCGGTCGGCGAACCTTTCAGGGCCCCTTTAGGGGCAATAGTCTGTAAAATGCCCTTCTAGGGCTTAATCAAGCCTCCGGCTTAGCCGGAGGTTTTGACTCTATTGGGCATTTTGTGGATTTTGCAACACGCCCGCTTATTATAGAAAATTCCACCAGGAGAGGCTGTGGGCATCGTACATAGCCCGGATCAGTGTGCTTAGACGGGAGCAGCAGGCGGCAAAATGGGGCACTTCTTCCGCGGCGGCATAGACCCGCAATTCCGCAATTAACTCCTCCACCTGATCCATAGGACCATGGTCTGCCAAGGAGGCCGTCATCTTGCGGCCTGTTTCCCATCGGTCACAGGCTTGTTCCGCAATCACTGCCGCCTGTGCCATGTCGCCATCCAAAGCCAGCATGGCAGCCTGCTCTAAGGCCTGTTGGGCAGGTGAATGCAGGGAGCGCATGACCCCGGCTGCCAGCAGTCCCAACACAAGCATCACAACAAGAAGCACCGCGCCAAGGTAAAACCGTTTCTCCATATCAGATTTCCCTCCGGAAGAATGTGATTCTGTCGCTGCCATCCACCGTCAGCAGCCATGTTTGAGAAATCTCTGCCTCTCTTTCCGCCAGCACCCGGTTCACCCACGCCCGGTCTTTCTTGATAATCTTCAGGTTTTCCTCCAGTAACTGCCCGTCATTAATGATCGTCACCGGCATATATTGGGGGCGGGCATTTATCCCGGCGTCCCTTGCGCTGGCAGGACGTTCCTTGGGATAAGGAAATACAGAAAGATTTCCGTTGGTCTCCAAAATAGCATACTGTACCGCCTCCACATCCAGCACTTCCTTCTGCCGGAGCAAACCGGTCAGCTCATCCAAAGTTACCCGGGTGCTGCGCAGGTTCTTCTGCAGGATGTTTCCGTTCTCGATCAGGATCACCGGTTTTCCGCATAACAACCGCCGAAACCCCACGCTCCGCAAGGAAAGCGCCGACAAGATTAACTCCACCCCCAATACGGTAATGATGGGAATCGTGCCGGAGAACAGAGGGATCCCGCCATCCTGCATAGGGATAGCGGCAAGATTTGCCACCAGCATCGTCACAACAAATTCCGATGCCTCCATCTGTCCGATCTGACGTTTGCCCATAAGCCGAATCACCAGGATCAGGACCAAATAAAGAAAAATCGTCCGAAGATACGATAATATCAATGAACCCACCTCTTTGCAGGGAGTTTTCCCGAAAAAAATGGATATATACGGAATTTTTCAGAAAGAAAACCTTGACATTTGGCCAAGCCGGGGATATAATACACTGGTCTGCGAATGCAGATTTATCCTTGCTCCCGGCGCGACCGGGGGCCAAAAGTCCAAAAGGAGGTGCAAACAACATGGCTAAGATCACCGGTAAGTATGAGGTGCCCTACATCATCGACCCCACTCTGGGCGAAGAGGGCATCGCAGCACTTGTGGAAAAGTTCAAGGCAATGGTTGAGGCGGAGGGTACTCTGCTGAACATTGACCTGTGGGGCAAGCGTCGTCTGGCATACCTGATCAACGACAAGCCCGAGGGTTACTATGTTCTGATGAACATCGAGTGCAAGCCCGATTTCCCCGCCGAGATGGAGCGCGTTATGAAGATCACCGAAGGTGTCATGCGCTGCCTGACCACCGCAGTGGAGGAGTAAGACTATGCTCAACCACATCGTAATTATGGGTCGTCTGACCCGGGATCCTGAACTTCGCCGTACCGGCACCGGCGTTGCCGTTGCCAGCTTCACCGTAGCTGTTGACAGAGATTTCTCCGGCAGAGACGGCGGCGAAAGAGAAACCGATTTCATCGACTGTGTCGCTTGGCGTAACTCCGGAGAGTTTGTCTCCAAGTATTTCACCAAGGGCTCGATGATCGTGGTTTCCGGCCGGCTGCAGATCCGCAGCTGGACCGACAAAGAAGGCAATAAGCGCCGCACCGCAGAGGTCGTAGCAGACAATGTCTACTTCGGCGAAAGCAAGCGCAGCGAGGGTGCTCCCTCTGCTGGCAACTATGCTGCTCCCGCAGCAAGCTTTGGCGGATATTCCGCCCCTGCCGCTCCCGCATCCGACTTTGCGATGCTGGAGGATGATGACGCACAGCTGCCTTTCTAACAACTTGACTTTTCTACTAGACTTACGAAGTAGGTAATCTTCATGGCTAACGAACAGCGTGTTCGCCCCCGCAAGCGCAAGAAGGTTTGCGCATTCTGCGTGGATAAGGTGACCAGCATTGATTACAAGGACACCGGCAAGCTGCGCCGTTTCCTGTCTGAGCGTGGCAAGATCCTGCCCCGCCGTACCACCGGAACCTGCGCTGCCCATCAGCGTGACCTGACCACCGCTATCAAGCGCGCCCGTCAGATCGCTCTGCTGCCTTATGTCGCTGACTAATCCGAAACAAAAGCATGCTGCTCTCGCAGCAGGCTTTTTTCTTTGCCTCAGCGCCCCCTGCCTTCCCCTGGGGGAAGGTGCCCGAACGCAGTGAGGGCGGATGAGGGCGTTCCCACGGCGCAAGCCGTGATAAAATTCATTGTATTATTCCCCTCATCAGTCAAAAATCAAAGATTTTTGCCAGCTTCCCCCAGGGGAAGCCTTTTTTTAATATGGAAAAATCTCAGTTGACTTTTCCGGGCAACGATGCTATTCTATTGGTAGAAACACCTCCGCTTGCGCGGATGTCATACCAATCACATAACTGACGGTGATCGCAGGCTACTGCGGGGGAGTGTGATCGTGATTTCGCCGACCGTCTGGGCAATTCGATGTTAGGATTCGAATTGTCCTTTATTTTTTCTAAGGAGTATTGCTATGGATTTTCAGTATAAGGGCTTGACCGCCCAGCTGCAAAAGCACACCGTTACCAACGAGGAAGTGGATCGCCAGCTGCAGCGCCTGCAGCAACAGACGCCCCGCTTTACCAATATTGAAGGCCGTCCCACCCAGTCTGGCGACGAGATCGTGCTGGACTACGCCGGTTTTTGCGATGGCGAGCAGTTCGCCGGCGGCACTGCCGAGAATCAGACCTTGGTGCTGGGCAGCGGCACCTTTATCCCCGGCTTTGAGGAGCAGCTTATCGGCAAAAATGTAGGCGACAAGGTTACAGTAGAGGTAACCTTCCCGGAGCAGTACCATTCCGACGCTCTGGCAGGCAAGCCGGCTCAGTTCCACTGCACCATTCACGCTATTCGCGTCCGCTCCGCTTACGAGCTGGACGATACCTTTGCCAAGGAAGTCGGTCAGTGCGATACCTTTGCCGAAATGCATCAGAAAATGGCGCAAAGTATGCAGGCCTACGCCGACGACCGGGCGGAAATGGAGCTGCAGGATCAGCTGCTGAGAAAAGCTGCCGAAACCTTGGACTTTACCCCCGACGAAAAGCAGGTGGAGGCCGAGCTGGATCAGCAGATGCAGACTATGCGCGCCCAGCTGGCGCGGCAGGGACTTTCCTTTGAAATGTACTGCCAGTTTATGAGCACCGACGAAGCAAAGCTTCGCGAGGAAGGCCGGGCAACCGCGATCCAGCAGCTGCGCAACAAGGCCACCATCGACAAAATCGTGGAGCTGGAAAAATTAGTTCCCACCCAGGAAGAGATCACCCAAATGCTGGAGGCCATCTGCCGCCAAAACAATCTGACGATGGAACAGCTGCGGGACTGCTACGATCAGCAGCTGGAGGACGCGGTTATGCAGAGCGTGCTGACCACCAAGGTGCTGGGGCTGATCCGGGAAAACGCCAATATCACCACCTGATTGACTTATTGGGGCGCGAATGATAAAATATTTGTGTCCGTAAGTCCCATTCCGATAAAAATCTTTTCCGGGCATTCAAATCCCGGACAACCATAAGGAGGACAATACTATGGCAATCAATTTTGTTGACGGCAAGTATGTAGACGAGAAGGGTTTGGTCAAGCTGGATCCCACCGTTTACAAGGACTGGCAGATCGCTGAGGAAGCAGAAAAGACACTGCCCCCCGTGGATTACTTCCGGGAAAAGCTGGGACTGCTGGAGGAGGAGATCATTCCTTACGGCAAAACCCCCAAGATCGACTTTATTAAGGTTATGAACCGTCTGAAGGACAAGCCCGACGGCAAGTTCATCGAGGTTACCGCAGTTACCCCCACCCCCTTCGGCGAGGGTAAGTCCACCGTTTCTCTGGGCCTGATCGAAGGCCTGGGCTACATCGGCAAGAATGCCGGCGGCGCGCTGCGTCAGCCCTCCGGCGGCCCCACTATGAACGTTAAGGGTACTGCAGCCGGCGGTGGCAACGCCCTGCTGATGCCGATGACCGAGTTCTCCCTGGGTCTGACCGGCGATATCAACGACATTATGAACGCCCACAACCTGGCAATGGTCGCCCTGACCGCCCGTATGCAGCACGAGCGCAACAACACCGACGAGTGGCTGGCAAACAAGGGCCTGAAGCGGCTGGACATCGATCCCAAGCGTGTGGAGATGGGCTGGATCATCGACTTCTGCGCCCAGAGCCTGCGTAATATCATCATCGGTATCGGCGGCCGTCTAGACGGCTTTATGATGGAGAGCAAGTTCGGCATTGCCGTTGGCTCCGAGCTGATGGCGATCCTGGCCGTTGCCAAGGATCTGAAGGATCTGCGCCAGCGCATCGGCAAGATCGTTGTGGCTTACTCCAAGAGCGGCGAGCCTGTTACCTGTGAGGATCTGGATGTTGCCGGCGCTATGACCGCCTGGATGCGTAACGCCATCAACCCCACTATGTGCTACTCTGTTGAGCATCAGCCCGTGCTGATCCACGCCGGTCCTTTTGCCAACATCGCCATCGGTCAGTCCTCTGTTATTGCTGACCGCCTGGCGCTGAAGCTGTTTGATTACCACGTTACCGAGTCCGGCTTCGCCGCTGACATCGGCTTTGAAAAGTTCTGGAACGTTAAGACTCGCCTTTCCGGTCTGACGCCCAATGTTTCCGTGCTGGTTGCCACCGTCCGCTCTTTGAAGATGCACGGCGGCGGTCCCAAGGTTACCCCCGGCGCACCCCTGCCCAAGGAGTACACTGAGGAGAATCTGGAGCTGCTGGAGAAGGGCACCTGCAACCTGTTCCACCACGTCAATACCATCAAGAAGTCCGGCATCAACCCCGTGGTCTGCATCAACCGCTTCTACACCGACACCGATGCAGAGGTGGCTCTGCTGAAGAAGATGTGCGCCGATCGTGGTATCCGTTGCGCAGAATCCAACCACTGGCGTTACGGCGGTGAGGGCGCTGCTGAGCTGGCTCGGGTAGTTGTGGAAGCTTGTGAAGATCCCGTGGATGTCAAGTTCCTGTACGATCTGGATATGCCTCTGCGCCAGCGCGTTGAGCTGATCGCTAAGGAAGTCTACGGCGCTGACGGCGTTGTTTGGCTGCCTCTGGCTACCGAAAAGGCACAGCGCTTCGAGACCGATCCCAAGTACGCCGATTACTGCACTATGATGGTCAAGACCCACCTGTCTTTGTCCGACGATCCCACCAAGAAGGGCGTTCCCACCGGCTGGAAGCTGACCATTCGCGACATTTTGGAGTACGGCGGCGCCAAGTTCCTGTGCCCCATGGCAGGTACCATCTCTATGATGCCCGGCACTGCAGCTGATCCTGCATACCGCCGCGTTGATGTGGACACCGATACCGGTAAGGTTTCCGGTCTGTTCTGATTTTGATCCCCCTAAGCAGAGGCGAAACCCGCCTCTGCTTTTGGAGCATTATTAAGAAACACTCTCTTGCCTCTCCCTTTGGGAGAGGTGGCAAAAATCTTTGATTTTTGCCGGAGAGGGTTGCCCTCTCAGTCAGCCTGTTCGGCTGACAGCTCTCCCAGAGGGAGAGCCAAGGGCTTGTCCCTATAACATTTCTGCAAGGAGTACGCCCTATGGATATGACAATGGAATCCTGCCGGGAATTTGTGAAAGTCCTGGCGTCCGATGCCCCTGCGCCCGGTGGCGGCGGCGCTGCCGCGCTGGTAGGCGCAATCGGCACAGCTTTGGGCAATATGGTCGGCTCATTGACCGTTGGCAAGAAAAAATATGCCGAGGTGGAGGCTGAGATCGTCGCCCTGAAGGCAAAGTGCGATGCCCTGCAAACCGAGCTTTTGGATCAGGTCGAAGCCGATGAGGTGAATTTCCTGCCCCTTGCCAAAGCTTACAGCATCCCCAAGGACGATCCCAGCCGGGACACCGTAATGGAGGAGGCCACCGTCATCGCCTGCCAAACGCCGATGCATATTATGGAGCTTTGCTGCCAGGCCATCGACTGTATCGCCATTTTTGCAGAAAAAGGCAGCCGCCTGGCGGTCTCCGATGCCGGCTGTGGCGCTGCCTTGTGCAAAGCCGCCCTGCAGGCAGCATCCCTGAATGTATTTATCAACACCAAAACCCTGAAAAACCGGGCTGTTGCGGAGCAGTTGAACGCAAAAGCCCTGACGATGCTGGACACCTACTGCCCCAAGGCAGACGAAATCTTCAACACCGTAAAAGCCGGCTTTGGCGTATAATCACAATCACTCCTGTCATTCCGACCAAGGCGAAGCCGCGCGGAGGAATCTTCGCAGCCCTTGTTGTGCGTAGATCCCTCGACTGCGCTCGGGATGACAGCCGCGGAGGAAATCGTACAATCTGGCGATCACTGATCGCCCCTATAAACGAGTACCGCGCCCTCGCCTCCTCCTTTGGGGGAGGTGGCACGGCGAACGCCGTGACGGAGGGAGTGTTGTAAATACGATAGGACACTCCCCCAGTCAGCCTGTTCGGCTGACAGCCCCCTAAAGGAGGGGGCCGAGGCATTCTCTGTGCACAAATTTTAGGAGGATACAAATATGGCAAAAAGATTACTGGGCAAAGAAGTCAATGAGGCCATCGTTGCCGATCTGCAGGCGCGTACCGCTGCTCTGCAGGCAAGAGGTGTCGTTCCCACACTGGGAATCCTCCGTGTGGGCGCCAATCCCAGCGACCTTTCCTACGAAAAGGGCGCAACCACGAAAGCAGAGCAGGTTGGCGTGGCGATCAAGAAATTTGAGCTGCCGGAGGATGCCGACAAGGCGCAGCTCCTGGCTGCCATCGACCAGCTGAACGCCGACGACAGCATCCACGGCGTGCTGATGTTCCGCCCCCTGCCCAAGCATTTGAAAAACGACCAGAACGAGATCTGCAACCGCCTGGACCCCAAAAAGGACGTGGACTGTATGACGCATCTGTCCAACGCCGGCGTATTTGAGGATCGCGCTGATCTGGGCTACGCTCCCTGTACCCCTGCCGCTTGTATGGAGATCCTTGACCATTACGGAATCGACTGCACCGGCAAGAACGCCGTGGTCATCGGCCGCAGCCTGGTGGTGGGCAAGCCTGCCGCTATGATGCTGATGCGCAAAAACGCCACCGTAACCGTGTGCCACACCCGCACACAGAATGTTGCCGAAATTTGTCAAAAGGCGGACATTATCATTTCCGCTGCCGGTGTGCTGAAGAGTTTGACCAAGGACTATGTCCGTCCCGGTCAGATCGTCATCGATGTTTCTATGAACTGGGATGCCGAGAAGATCACCTCCAAGGGCGTAGGCGGTATGTCCGGCGACGCGGTTTTCGATGAGGTTGAGCCCATCGTAGATGCCATCACTCCCGTTCCCGGCGGTGTTGGCGCAGTTACCACCTCGGTGCTGATGAAACACGTGGTAGAGGCTGCGGAAAGAGTTTGATAAAAAAGGCTGCACAGCAGCCTTTTTTTACGGAAATCTATTGACTTACGTCGCCTATAGTGGTATACTGCTGGGGTTTGTAAGAAAGAAGGTATTACTATGGAAACCAGTCTGATTTGTCTGGCTGCCGCATTGATCGGCGGTCTGATGCTGTCAAGACTTACGAAAAAATTACATCTGCCGGCCGTTACCGCCTATTTGATCGCCGGTCTGCTTTTGGGACCGTTCTGCATCGGCGCGCTGAAAGTCCCCGGCTTGGGCTTCAACTCCTTGACTCAGGTTGAGGGCTTGAGTGTCATTACCCAAACCGCCCTGGGCTTCATCGCCTTTACCATCGGCAACGAATTCCGGATGCGCCAGCTGAAATCTATGGGCAAAGCCGCCATCACCATCGGCATTTTGCAGGCGGTGATCACCACCGCATTGGTAGATCTGGTGCTGATCGCGCTGCATTTTGCCTTCCCCAATGTAATTTCCCTGCCCTGCGCTATCGTGCTGGGCGCGATCGCCTCTGCAACTGCGCCGGCTGCCACCTTGATGGTCGTTCGTCAGTACAAGGCCGACGGTCCGCTTACCCGGCTTTTGATGCTGGTAGTTGCCATCGACGATGCTGTGGGCCTGGTGCTGTTCTCCGTATCCTACGGTATCGCCACCGCCTTGTCTGCCGGTGAGGCAAGCATTCTCGGCGTTGTGGTCGAACCCATTGTGGAGATCGTGCTGTCCTTGGGCTTGGGCGCGATTACCGGCTGGCTGCTGAACTTTATCGAGCAGTTTTTCCATTCTCGATCCAAGCGTCTGACCATTTCCGTGGCATTTGTGCTGCTGACGGTAGGCCTTTCTATGCTGAAATTCAACATCGGTCCGGTACATTGCGGCTTTTCGCTGCTGCTGGTGTGTATGATGACCGGCACCATTTTCTGCAACATCTGCTCCACCTCCGAAGAGCTGATGGATCGTGTAGACAGCTGGGTTATGCCGCTGAACATTCTGTTTTTCGTCATTTCCGGCGCAGAGCTGGACTTGGCTGTTTTGGTACAGCCCATGACCTTGCTGGTGGGCGTCATTTACATCATCGCCCGGAGCTTGGGCAAGTATTACGGCTCCAGCATCAGCTGCCGTCTTACCCGTCAGGATAAGCCCATCACCGACAATCTGGGCATCACTCTGCTGCCCCAGGCCGGCGTGGCTTTGGGTATGGCGCTGACCGCAGCAACTCTGCCCGGCGGCGAGCTTACCCGGAATGTGGTGCTGTTTGCGGTACTGGTCTATGAACTGGTCGGTCCTACCTTGACCAAGCGCAGCTTGCTGAAGGTGGGCGACATCAAGCCCGAAGGCCGCACCAGCGCCAGAAAGCACAACACCCCCTCCGAACGATAAAATACAACCAACCGCCCCCTCGAAGGAGGGGGCGGTAGCTGTTTATCATTGACTTTTCGCCATTTTCGTTTATAATAATTGTATCCTCACATGACTGACGGATAAACGCAGACTACTGCGGTGGAGTGTGAGGTTTGTTAAGCCGACCGTCTGGGCAATCCGAATCCTCGGATTGCCCATTTTTACTAACGAGGTATATGTATGAGAAAGATAAGAAACCTCTCCGAAGGCAGTTTTCTAAAGCTGCTGTTCGCCTTTTTTACTGCAGCATTTCTGATCGCTGCAGTTTGTATGCCCGACCGGGACACCATGTTCACCGGTCTGTGGAAGATTGCCACCAGCACTGCAAAAATTTCTACCAACTATTTCTCCGTAGGCGGTTATGCTGCCAGCTTTCTGAACACCGGTCTGGTAGGACTGAGCTGCCTGCTGCTATTCCTTGTGTTCCGCAGTACCCCCAATAACGTCTCCACGCTGGCATTCATTTTGACCATTGGCTTCGGCACCTGGGGTATCAATATCATCAACTTCTGGCCCTCTGTTCTTGGCGTTCTTGTATACGCGCTGATTAAGAAAGAGAAGCCCTCCAATCTGGTAAACGCAATGCTGTTTTCCACAGGTCCTGCTCCGCTGATTTCAGAGCTGCTGTTCCGCTATCCCAGCACCGAATACATTGGTTTCAACTGGCCGGGTCTGGCTCTGGCTTTGGTGGTAGGCATTGCCATAGGCTTTTTCCTTCCGGCAGGTCTTGCCCATTCCCCCAAGGTTCACAAAGGTTATGACTTATACTCTGCCGCTCTGCCCATCGGTATGATGACATTCCTGCTTAACGGAGCTTTATTCCTCACTATGGGCCTGAATGTGGATGCCCTGAGTACCAGCGGTGATATGGGCATCACATCCACATTGATCACCAATGCTTTTTGTATCCCGCTGTTTGTCATCTGCATCATTGTGGCTTTTCTGATGGGTTGCAAACCTAAGGATTACTGGATTTTGCTCAAAGATAAAAATTCGGTAAGCAATTTTTCCTCCACCTATGGCAACGCCACATTCCTGATGAATGTGGGTGTATACGGTCTGTTCATTATGGCCTACTATAATCTGATCGGCGCACCTTTTAACGGCGTAACCTTTGGCATTTTGTTCTGTATGCTTGCCTGCTGCAATTCCGGCTCTCACCCCGGAAATGTGTGGCCGATCCTTGCAGGCTATGTAGCAGCCTCTCTGGTTTTTGGTTGGATTTCTCCCTTGCTGGGTGGCGATTTCAAGCTGGCGATCAACGCCCAGGCAATCTGTGTTGGTGTATGCTTCGCCAGCGGCTTAAGCCCTATTTCCGACAAGTATGGCTGGCGCTACGGCTTTGTCGCCAGCATAATCCACTATCTGCTGGTAACTTCAATGCCCAAGCTACATGGCGGCTTCTGCCTGTATAACGGCGGTCTTACCGCTGCGATCACTTGCCTGATCCTGGCCCCGGAGCTGGAACGGCTGTTCCACACCAAGGAAGAGCGCAAGACGCTTCGCCAGCTCCATAAACAGCAGAAGGTATAAACCAACGCCCCCTCCCCGAGGGGGCGTTTATTGTAGGGGACGGGAAACCCGTCCCCTACAAATAAAAAATCTCCCGGACGGATGTCCGGGAGATGATTATTTTCTTCGATCTACTAATTACAGCAGAGTGGAGAAGTGCTTGATGGTGCGGACCATCTGAGAAACGTAGGAGTTCTCGTTGTCGTACCAGGAAACGACCTGAACCTGGGTCTTGCCGTCGGGCAGCTTGTTGACCATGGTCTGGGTAGCATCGAACAGAGAACCGAAGGTCATGCCGATGATGTCGGAAGAAACGATCTCATCCTCGGTGTAGCCGTAGGACTCGGTGGTAGCAGCCTTCATAGCAGCGTTGATTTCGTCAACAGTAACTTCCTTAGCCACAACAGCATTCAGCATGGTGGTGGAGCCGGTGGGGGTGGGGATTCTCTGAGCAGCGCCGATCAGCTTGCCGTTCAGCTCGGGGATAACCAGGCCGATAGCCTTGGCAGCACCGGTGGAGTTGGGAACGATGTTGATAGCACCAGCGCGGCTACGACGCAGGTCGCCCTTTCTCTGGGGACCGTCCAGGATCATCTGATCGCCGGTGTAAGCGTGGATGGTGCACATAATGCCTGCCTCAACGGGAGCCAGATCATTCAGAGCCTTAGCCATGGGAGCCAGGCAGTTGGTGGTACAGGAAGCGGCGGAGATGATGTGATCGTCCTTGGTCAGAGTCTCGTGGTTGACGTTGTAAACGATGGTGGGCAGGTCATTGCCAGCGGGAGCGGAGATAACGACCTTCTTAGCGCCGGCGTCGATGTGAGCCTGAGCCTTAGCCTTAGAGGTGTAGAAGCCGGTGCACTCCAAAACGACATCGACATCCAGCTCGCCCCAGGGCAGCTCAGCTGCGTTAGCCTTAGCGTAGATGGTGATCTTCTTGCCGTCGACAACGATGTTGTCCTCGCCAGCCTCGACAGTGTGAGTGCCGAAGGGAGCTGCGTATGCGCCCTGAGTGGAGTCATACTTCAGCAGGTGAGCCAGCATCTTGGGGGAAGTCAGGTCGTTGATTGCGACGACCTCGAAACCCTCAGCGCCGAACATCTGACGGAAAGCCAGACGGCCGATACGGCCAAAACCGTTGATTGCTACTTTAACAGACATGGTAAAATTCCTCCATTTCAATAATTACTGCGTTTGCAGTATGGTATACATTACTTGGGGCGTACTAACCCCATACGGCATCATTATACAACAGGAAAAAACCATTGTAAAGGGGTACAAATGTAAAAAAATGCGATTTTTCGTCGCAACTTATGGTAAAACCGCACAATAGTCATTTTTCGACACAAAATATTTACGCATTTTTCCAAAATAGGGCTTGCATTTTCAGAAGAAGTAGGTTATGATGTATTAGCACTCAGCAAGAAAGAGTGCTAAACAGATAGATAAAGGCAGGTTTTCCTGCAGTCTAAATAATTCGTATGGAGGAAATTCAAATGAAACTGAAACCTATGGCAGACAATGTTCTGCTGAAGCAGCACGAAGCAGAGGAGACCACCTCCTTCGGCATCATTCTGGCAACATCCAACAAGGAAAAGCCCGCTATCTATGAAGTCGTCGCCGCCGGCGAAGGCACCAAGGACGTGGCTATGACCGTCAAGGCTGGCGACAAGGTAGTTGTCGGTCAGTTTGCCGGCAGCGAGATCAAGCTGGACGGCGTGGAGTATAAATTTGTGAAGCAGGACGACATTCTTGCCGTCGTGCTGGACTGATAGGAGGAAATCACTATGGCAAAAATGATCGTTTACGGCGAAGAAGCCCGTAAGAAGCTGCAGTCCGGTATCGACCAGCTGTCCGATACCGTTAAGGTTACTCTGGGACCCAAGGGTCGCAATGTTGTCCTGGGCAAGAAGTACGGCGCACCCCTGATCACCAACGACGGCGTTACCATCGCCAAGGAGGTGGAGCTGGAGGACCCCTTTGAGAATATGGGCGCCCAGCTGATCCGTGAGGTGGCTACCAAGACCAACGATGTTGCCGGCGACGGCACCACCACCGCTACTGTCCTGGCCCAGGCCATCACCCGTGAGGGTCTGAAGAATCTGTCCGCCGGCGCAAACCCTATGGTTATGCGCAAGGGCATCGACAAGGCAGTTGCTGCCGCTGTTGACGCCATCAAGGCAAATTCCGTTCCCGTTTCCGGCTCTGCCGACATCGCAAGAGTCGGCGCGGTTTCCTCCGGCAGCGAGGACATCGGCGCGCTGATCGCCGAGGCAATGGAAAAGGTTGGCACCGAGGGTGTCATCACCATCGAGGAGAGCAAGACCGCAGAAACCGGCCTGGAGGTCGTGGAGGGCATGCAGTTCGACCGGGGCTACATCTCCCCCTATATGGTTACCGATACCGACAAGATGGAGGCTGTCCTGGACGACGCCCTCATTCTGATCACCGATAAGAAGATCTCTTCTATCCAGGAGATCCTGCCCATTCTGGAGCCCGTTGTCAAGTCCGGTAAGAAGATGATGATCGTTGCCGAGGATGTAGAGGGCGACGCTTTGGCAACCTTGCTGGTCAACCGCCTGCGGGGCAACTTCAACTGCGTCTGTGTCAAGGCTCCCGGCTTTGGCGACCGCCGCAAGGAAATGCTGCAGGACATCGCCATTCTCACCGGCGGTACTGTGATCTCCAGCCAGCTGAATATGGAGCTGACCGAGGCGCAGCTGACCGACCTGGGCCGCGCCCGTCAGGTTGTCATCACCAAGGACACCACCACCATCGTTGACGGCGCAGGCAACCCCGAGGATATCAAGGCCCGCGCCAATCAGATCCGCGCTTCCATCGCCACCACCAATTCCGACTACGATCGGGAGAAGCTGCAGGAGCGGCTGGCAAAGCTGAGTGGCGGCGTCGCCGTCATCAAGGTCGGCGCCCAGACCGAGGTTGCTATGAAGGAGCAGAAGCTGAGAGTGGAGGACGCTCTGAACGCTACCCGCGCCGCTGTGGAAGAGGGCATTGTTGCCGGCGGCGGTACAGCCCAGGTCAATGCGGTTGCCGCAGTTGACGCGCTGATCGAAACCCTGTCCGGTGACGAAAAGACCGGCGCAAAGATCATCGCCAACGCGCTGCAGGCACCCATTCGTCAGATCGCAGAAAATGCCGGCGTGGACGGCAGCGTTGTTTACGAAAAGATCCGTACCTGCGGTAAGGTTGGCTTCGGCTACAACGCCTACACCGAGGAATATGTGGATATGATCGCCAACGGCATCGTCGATCCCACCAAGGTTACCCGTTCCAGCCTGGAGAACGCCGCCTCTATCGCAGGCTGCGTGCTGACTACCGAGTCCCTGGTGGCTGATAAGCCCGATCCTGCCGGCGATGCCGCTGCAGCCGCAGCTGCCGCCCAGGGTGGTATGTACTAAGAATCAATAGCAAAAGGCGTGAGGATTTTCCTCACGCCTTTTTTACCTTCCCAAAACGCTGTCATTCCGAGTGGAGCGAAGCGGAATCGAGGAATCTTCGCAGCAAATAGGCGCAGTAGATCCCTCGGCTTCGCTCGGGATGACAGGTGCGGACGCACCCTCGCCTCCCTCTCTGAGGCTACGCCCGCAGGTGTGTTTCGGAGCGCAACCGCCCAACGGGCGGCTCTTAGCGCGGAGATGAGGTGGATTTTGCGAAGCAAAAGACGGAGGGAGTGTCATTGGATTTATAGGACACTCCCCAGCTTCGCTAGCGCTCAGCAGCCCCCTCAAAGAGGGGGCCGAGGTTGCTGGTGAAAAATTAAGCCCCCTCATAGAGGGGGCCAAGGCGTATACACCCCAACATCTATTGCAAAATCTTCCTCCACGGGGTATAATGACCAAAAAGCCCGACAAAGGAGACCGCTATGGAAAAGCTATTTTACGAAAACTGCCATTTGACGGAATTTTCCGCCACCGTTACCGGCTGCGAAAAGAATGAAAAGGGCTATCTGGTAACCCTGGATGCCACCGCCTTTTATCCCGAGGGCGGCGGTCAGGCCTGCGATATTGGCGTTTTGGGCGGCGTGAATGTGCTGGACGTCCAGGAAAAGGAGGGCGAAATCCTCCACCTCTGCGACGGCGCATTGACTGTTGGCGACACCGTAGAAGGTCAGATCGACTGGCCCCGCCGATTTGACCTGATGCAGCAGCACACCGGCGAGCATATCCTATCCGGATTGATAAACGCCCGCTTTGGCTATCACAACACCGGCTTCCACGTGGGCGCAGAGGTGATGGAGGTAGACTTTGACGGCCCAATCTCTGCCGACCAGCTGGCAGAATTGGAGGAGAAAGCCAACGAAGCCGTCTGGCGGAATCTGCCCATAAAATGCTGGGTCCCCAGCCCGGAGGAGCTGCCCAATGTCCCCTACCGCACCAAACGTGCGCTGCTCTGGCCGGTACGGATCGTGCAGGTTGGCGATGTGGACAGCTGCGCCTGCTGCGGTATTCACACCGCCTACACCGGCGAAGTAGGCCTCATCAAGATCCTCTCCTGCGTCAAATTCCACGGCGGCGTTCGGCTGGAGGTGGTCTGCGGCGGTCGGGCGTACCGGTATATGACGGAAATTTTCAACCAAAACCGGCTGGTTTCCCAAACCTTCTCCGCCCAAATGCTGGAAACCGGCGTTGCCGCAAAGAAAATGCAGGAAGCGCTGGCGGGCGAAAAATTCCGCGCCACGCAGCTGCAGAAGCAGGTCTTTACTTACACCGCCAAGGCCTATGCGGGCAAGGAAAATGTGCTGCATTTTGCCGACGGTCTGGAGCCGGGGCAGGTGCGGGAGCTGGCAGATCAGATCAGCCGGGTGGTAAGCGGCTTTGCCGCGGTATTTTCCGAAAGTGGCGGCGGCTTTGCCTACTGCCTTGCCTCCCAGGCAGTGGACCTTCGCGCCTTGGGCAAGGAGATGGCCGAAACCCTCAACGGACGGGGCGGCGGCAAGCCCAATTTCCAGCAAGGAAATGTTTCCGCCGGCAAAAATGACATTTTGGCATTCTTTTCCAAACAGGGCATATAACGCCGTTTTTTTGTGTAAAGTGATGAAAAAACTTCCAAAAACTTGAATTTCCCTCTTGCGTTTTGTGCGATATTCCTTTATAATGTAACCAAATTGTTTCGAGGAGGCGGTACTGAATGGGCAAGCTGATCGCTGTGCTGTCCGGCAAGGGCGGAACAGGCAAGACCTCTTTGTGCGCCGGTATCGCCACTGCGTTGGCAGAAACGGGTGAAAGCGTGCTGTGCATCGACTGCGATGTGGGACTGCGAAACCTGGATATTTCTCTGGGGCTTTCCGATTCCTGCGCCCTGTCCTTTGTGGATGTTTATAACGGCGGCTACAGCCTGGAAAACGCCACCCGGCACCCGGATTTTCCCACCCTTTCCTTTTTGACAGCCCCTGCCAACTGCGGCTGCGCTGACATTGACGCAGAACGGTTCGCCGCCCTTTTGGCTACGGCGAAAAAGCAGTTTTCCTTCGTATTTTTGGACGCCCCTGCCGGTATCGAAGCCGGTTTCCAGCTATGCGCCAAGCAGGCAGACCAGGTGATTTTGGTCACCAGCGCCGATCCCGCCTCTGTTCGGGACGCCGCCAGAGCCGGCGAGCTGCTGGAGAAAATGGGCAAGAGCCAGGTGCGGATTGCCGTCAACCGCGTCAACGAAGAATTGTACTATGTGGTCCGCATCACTGTAGACGATGTGATGGATCGCGCCGGTCTGCCCCTGCTGGGCATCGTACCGGACGATACCACCGTTACGCTGGCTGCCGCCTTTGAAAAGCCGCTGCTGCGCTACTGCAAGCGTAGCCCGGCCATCGCCGCCTGCCGGCGAATTGCCAAACGAATTTTGGGCTTCCCCGAGCCCATTCCCTTCCGATAATTATGAAAGGAGCGAGCGCGCATGAATATTGCATTTTTGGCCCACGATAAGAAAAAAGAGCTGATGATCCAGTTCTGTACTGCCTACAAGAGTATTCTGAACAAGCATACCCTTTATGCCACCGCCACCACCGGTCGGCTGATCGCGGACAACACCGGTCTGGATGTTACCCTGTTGCTGTCCCATAAGCAAGGCGGCCACCAGCAGATCAATGCCCGCATCGCTTACAACGAATTGGACCTGGTGCTGCTGTTTAACGATCCCAACGCCATTGATCCCTGGGACGACAGCCTGATGGTGGAAACCATCCGCCATTGTGATAAGCATAATGTACCCATCGCCACCAATCTCGCCTCTGCGGAGCTGTCCATTATGGGCTTGCAGCGGGGCGACTTGGATTGGCGCGAAGTTCTGCACACAAAACCCAGATACTAATTTGCGTGGAGCGTGTTGTTGCGCTCCACTTTTCCCTGTTAAACGCAAAGCGTTTGTCATCCCGAGTGGAGCGAAGCGGAATCGAGGGATCTACCGCACACAGTAGGTGCGAAGATTCCTCCGCTCGGCTTTGCCTCGGTCGGAATGACACGCTTTTTCTTACACCTTGTCTAATTGGAGGAAACGACTATGAGCATTATGAAACCCCGGACGCTGTCCGGCTTTATGGAGCTGCTGCCCGGCAAGCAGGCGCAGTTTGAGCGGATGCTGGAGATCCTGCGCAAGACCTACGCATCCTACGGCTTTGCCGCTCTGGACACCCCCGTCATTGAGGATGCCCAGATCCTGCTGGCAAAGGGCGGCGGTGAGACCGAAAAGCAGATCTACCGCTTTACCAAGGGCGATTCCGACCTGGCTCTGCGGTTCGATCTGACAGTGCCGCTGGCAAAATATGTTGCCCTGCACTACAACGAGCTGTCCTTCCCCTTCCGCCGCTATCAGATCAGCAAGGTCTACCGGGGCGAACGGGCGCAGCGGGGCCGCTTCCGCGAATTTTACCAGGCGGACATCGACATCATCGGCGACAGCTCCCTGGACATTCTCAACGAGGCGGAAATTCCTGCCATTATTTATAAGGTTTTCCGGGGCTTTGGTCTGACTCGGTTCCAGATCCGGGTGAATAACCGCAAGATCCTCAACGGTTTTTATTCTATGCTGGCGCTGAGCGACAAGAGCAGCGACATTATGCGCAATGTGGACAAGCTGGACAAGATCGGCGCAGATAAGGTGCGGGTATGCCTGACCGACGATTGCGGTCTGACCGATGAGCAGGCAGATGCGATCCTCAAGTTTATGGCGATCACCGGCACCAACGAGCAGGTCGTAACCGCTTTGGAAAGCTACGCCGGCAAGAACGAGGTGTTCGACCAAGGTCTTGCAGAGCTGAAGGCGGTTACTGCAAATCTGTCCGCTTTTGGCGTGCCGGAGGAGAATTTCGCTGTGGATCTGACCATCGCAAGAGGTCTTGACTACTACACCGGCACCGTTTACGAAACCACCCTGCTGGATCACCCCGAGATCGGCTCGGTCTGTTCCGGCGGTCGTTATGACAATTTGGCAGGCTATTACATTGACAAAACCCTGCCCGGCGTTGGCATTTCCATCGGTCTTACCCGGCTGTTCTACGTGCTGGACGAGCAGGGACTGATCAATCCGGAGCTGCCCAGCGCCCCTGCCGATGCTCTGGTACTGCCTATGGGCGACAGCAGCGCTGCCATCGCCCTTGCGGAGGAGCTGCGCAGTGCCGGTCTGCGGGTGCAGCTGTACGCCGAGCAGAAGAAATTTAAGCAGAAGATGGCTTACGCCAACAAGCTGGATGTGCCCTTCGCCGTACTGCTGGGCGAGGACGAGATCGCCGAGGGCAAATGCTCCGTCAAGAATATGCGCACCGGCGAGCAGATCAAGTGCACCGCAGCTGAAGCTGCCGAGCACATTTTGGCTGCCCTGCAGGCAAATGCCGGCGCCATCATTTTGGAAAAGTAATATGGAAGAGAAATTTCTTGCCGCTTGGGCGCAGAATCGGGAAAAGGCTGCCGCCTTGGGGGTTCGCATTCGCCCGGTGGATGCCGACGGACTGAAAAACGCCAAGCGCACCCTGTCCGGCAGCCGTCTTAGCGATGGCTTTGCCCTGCTGGCGCAAAAAGGTCGGCTTGACCTAAGCCTGGAGGCTTTGGCAGTGGACAAACGCTTCACCGCCCTGTTTTCCGACGAGGAAGCCAACGAAGCCTTAGATCGCCTCCTAAGCGCTGGATATAAGTTCTAAAAAAGGCCCCCTTGTGTAAAGGGGGCTGTCAGCCGAACAGGCTGACTGGGGGATTGTCAAGATAAAACAATCCCTCCGTCAAAAATCAAAGATTTTTGCCACCTCCCTTTGCACAAGGGAGGCTTTATATAATGTAAAAGCTGCCGCTTTCGCGGCAGCTTTTTGTTGTTCACTTTACCCCTCCAGGGCCATGACCTTATCGATCCTTCTCTGGTGGCGTTCGTTATGGGAAAATTCCGTGCCCAGCCAGGTGTCCACGATCTCCAGCGCCAGCATTTGTCCAACCACAGCTGCGCCGATGGCCATCATATTGGTATCGTTATGCTCTCTTGTCATCCGCGCGCTCATCACGTCGCTAAGCAGGGCGCAGCGAATGCCCTTGACCTTGTTTGCAGCGATGGACACACCGATACCGGTGGTGCAAAGCACAATGCCTCTTTCACATTCACCGGATGCGACAGCCTTGGCAGCCGCGCCGGCAAAATCGGGATAGTCGCAGGAGTCCAGGGTGTAGGTGCCGAAGTCCTTGACCTCGTAGCCAGCCTTTTCCAAATGAGGGATCAGCACTTCCTTCAGCGCCAGCGCGCCGTGATCACAACCGATTGCAATTTTCATAATTTTTCTCCTTTATATGACATACCCGCCGTTGACGGGAAGAATTTGTCCGGTAACAAAGTCGGCATTGAAAAGATATTCCATCGCCTTTGCCACATCCATAGGCGCGCCGTTTCTGCCCACCGGGGTTTCTGCGGCCATTTCCGCAAGAATTTCCGGATCTACATTGGCGCACATATCCGTTTCGATGACACCGGGAGCAACGCAGTTGACCCGAATACCGCTGGGGCCCAGCTCCTTTGCCAACGCCTTGGTCAAGGCGATCACCGCGCCCTTGGTGGCAGAATACGCCGCCTCGCAGGATGCGCCCACCTGCCCCCACATAGAGCTGACGGTGATGATGCTGCCGGCGTGCTTGCGCAAAAAGGCAGGCATCGCGGCGTTGACGCAGTGGTAAATGCCCTTGACATTCACATCGAAGATCCGATCCCACTGCTGTGGCTGCAGATCCTGCATCAAACCGCTGTAGCAGATGCCAGCGTTGCAGATCAGCAGATCCACATCGCCGATCTGGGCAAATGCCTTGGCAACGGCTTGTCCGTCGGCTACATCGCAGCAGATTGCGGTGGCGCCGGTTTTTTCCGCCACAGCTTTTGCCGCGGCGTGATTCTTTTCATACAGGAAATAAACCCGGTGTCCCTTGGCAGCGAACAGCTCCACCGTCGCCGCGCCAATTCCCCGGCTCCCGCCGGTAATTACAATGTTGGACATAATTACACCTCATATAAGATGGCATTGTACCCTCGCCTCCCTCTCTGAGGGAGGTGGCTGCCCGAAAGGGCAGCCGGAGGGAGTTTAACTCCCCCAGACAGAAATCGAAGATTTCTGCCAGCCCCCTCAAAGAGGGGGACGAGGCATATTCCTTTTCTAAAAGCAAGGCTGCTGCAAGAGCAGCAGCCTGTAACCTTATCTTCTGCGGCTCTTTGTGCGATGATCCGCCCGAATGGAGGACAGCTTGGAGTCCGATTCCGACATAAACGCCTTCAGCTTTTCCTCGAACAGCTGATCTGCGGTCTTGGGCGCAGGAGGCGGTGTCGTCGCGGCATTCCGGGGCGCAGGTCTGGCAGCAGGACGGAAGCCGCCCTCTCTGGGGGCATTTTCCCGCTGAGGCTTGGCCTCCAGCCGCTTAATGGACAGGTTCAGCTTGCCATTTTCGTTGCCAATGACCACAACCTTCACATCCTGTCCTTCGGTCAGGTGCTGGCGAATGTCGCTGACATAGGCGTTTGCCACCTCAGAAATATGTACCATACCGGTCTTGTTCTCCGGCAGCGCCACAAATGCGCCGAAATTGGTAATGGTTTTGACTTTGCCTTCTAAAATCGCTCCAACGGTTAACTCCATAGGTATTTGCTTTCCTCCAAATTTATTGCTGTCCCGGTTGGATCACAATGGCGTCCGTAGGGACCATACCCAGCTCATCCTTGGCAATATCCTCGATGCTGCCTTCCGAGCCCAGGTCTTCAATTTTATCTTCCAGCTGGCTGTTTTCGTACTCTTTTTGGGCAGCTTCTTTTCTTGCCGCCTCCGTTTGGGCGCGAAATGCGTTGATGGTCAAATTCAGCGCCAAAAGCGCCGCCATAGACAGCGCCACCATACAGACCACTGCCATCTTGGTGCGCCGGCTGCTGCGAACGATTTTCACGCGAACACGGCGAAGGATCCTCATCAGCTTTTTCATCGTGCCGTTTCCTCCTAAGTATTTTGCGCTTACTGTTTATTGTAACCTTTTTTCGCCCGGTTGCAAATAGTTTTTTTGCATTTTTTCGGAAAAATGCGAAAAATTTTTGGATTGGTCGCCAAACCCAGGCAAAAACCCGTCGCAAAACCCTGGTTGCAGTCAGTTCCCAGAACAAAAAACCCAGTCCCAGCCCCACGGTGTAGCCAAAGCGCAGATCGCCACGGCAAACCCCAAAGCCCAAATAGATCCAGCCTGCCCCCAATGCCAAAAGAAACAGCAAGTCCGCTATGGCGGTAAGCTTCGGTCGCAAGGGACGGAGGAAATCGTAAACAAAGCCCAACTGCATACCGATGAGGCAGGCCGCCAAAAAGCGGTCTGCCGCCAATGCCGGAGCGGTCATGTGGTGAGCCGGCGCAGCCAGCCGCCTGCCTGCCGGACATCTTCATAAACGATGGCGGAAACCTCGCCGTCCACCGCCACCTGACCGCCATCTAACGCCAGCTGCCGCAGCTGCAGCTGCTTGCCGTGGACGGTCATACGCCCCAACCCGGTGCAAAGCACCACCGCATTTTCATCAAAGCTGACCACTTCCGTTACCCCGGTCATAGTCAGCTGCCGCCGCTCATTGAGAATCACCTTGTGGGGCAGCTGCAACTTTTCTTCTCCCATACCAATCCCCTCCTGGGAAAAGTGTATGTGCCATAGGATAGGAATATGAAAAAGCCTTCCCCTGGGGGAAGGTGCTGAGCGTTAGCGAAGCGGATGAGGGCAATAACCGCGGCTTATGCCGCGGCAAACAAGTTGCGTGCTATTATAACCCTCATCAGTCAGAAATCAGAGATTTCTGCCAGCTTCCCCCAGGGGAAGCCTAAGAGGCGACCTTACGGTCGCCCCTTGGTGCTTATTTCAGTTTCTTCAAAAACCCTTCCAATCTATCCATACCCTTTTGCAGATCCTCATCGGAACAGCAGCAGGAAATCCGGATATTGCCCGGGCAGTCAAAGCAGGAGCCGGGCACCGTTGCCACCGCAGCCTCTTTGATCAGCCGGGTGCAGAATTCCTCGTCGGTCATTCCCAAATGGGAAATATCGACGAACACATAAAACGCGCCCTTCGGCTCGGGGAAAGTCAGTCCCATCTGCCGTAATCTGCCGCAAACGAAGGCTCTGCGCCGTTCATAGACCTGGGCCATTTCCTTGGTGGAGGTGGTCAGCGCCGCAACGCAGGCGTCCTGCAGGAAAGTCGGCACCGCCGCAACCTCAGCCGCGTGCAACAGCAGCAGCTTTTCCATTACATCCTTTTCGCCTGCCAGATAGCCAACACGCCAGCCGGTCATAGCCCAGGGCTTGGAAAAGCTCTGGCACAGCAGGATCTGTGGCTTCAGCTCCCGATCCAGGCTCAGATCCGGCACTTTTTCTGTGCTCAGACCCTGGTACACATTGTCGCAGATCACGAAAATATCCTTGCCCAACACCGCATTCTTCACCGCCGCCAGGGATTCCTCGCTATATACCGCACCGGTGGGGTTGTTGGGGGAATTTAGAACGATGGCCTTGGTTTTGTCGGTAATGACCTTTGCCAGGGCTTCCTTTGTCAGCTGGAAGCCGTCGGGCTTGGTGTCCAGCAGTACCGGCTTGCCGCCGGCTACCGTTACGATGGTTGCGTACAGCGGAAACGCCGGGGTGGGGATAACCACCTCCTCGCCGGGATTCAAAATGCCCAGCAAGGCCGTAAACAGCGCGCCGGTGGCACCCACGGTGATCAGCACCTGCTCCGCCGTACAGTCAAAGCCCCGGAAGGTCTCAAACGCCGCCACCTCCTGCCGCAGCAGCTCGATGCCCTGATTGGGGGCATAGTGGGTGCGGTTTTGGAACAGAGATGTCAGCGCCGCCGCCTTAATTTCCTCCGGCGTGTCGAAATCCGGCTCGCCTAAGGTTAACATAACACAGCCGTCCGCGGTTTTCGCCAAATTGGTATACAGCCGGATGCCGCTGCGCTTGAGTCCATATAAATTCTGATTCAGAGGGATCATACAAAGACCTCCGCAATGGTTTCAAACAGCTCTGCGCCGGTTTGCAGAACCGCATCGTCAAAATCAAAATTGTCGCTGTGCAGCGCCGGAACATCGCCCAAGCCCAGGAAGAAGAACACCCCGGGAACGAAGCGCTGATACCAGCCGAAATCCTCGGCGGTCATACTGGGCGCGTCCAATTCCTGCCACTGCACAGATGTTTGCAGCTGGCGGTACAGCTGAGGATCGTTCAGCACCGCGGGATAGCCTTCGCTGAAATGAAGGGCGATTTGACAGCCAAATTCCGCCTCAATTTCCTTGGCAATAGCCATCAAATTGCTGCGCATCTCCTCAAAAATATCATCTTGAAACGCCCGTAACGAGCCTTCCATATGGCAGCTGGCAGACAGGGCGTTTCTGGCGGTGCCGCTGCTGAATTTGCCGAATTTCAGCAGCCGGAAAACATGGCTGGGATAGCTTTTTTCCATTTCATATGCCCGGGTGTAGAAAGCAACCGCCGCCGCGGTGGCATCTGCACCCTGCTCCGCCTTGGCGATGTGGGCGGATCTGCCGGTAATGTCCACAGTAACCTCACTGGCGCGGCTCATCAGCTCGTTTTCCCGGCTGAACACCTTGCCCTTTTCCAGTCCCGGCCACAGATGCAGACCGAAGATCGCCTTTACCTTGTATTCTTCCAGCAAACCGCTTTGGCAAATAGGCAACGCGCCGCCGGGAGATTCCTCGCCGGGCTGGAAGATCAGCAGAACATTGTTTTTATTCTCCGTTTTGCCGCTTAAACGCCGGGCAAGCTCCAAAAGAATGGCCATATGCCCATCGTGTCCGCAGGCGTGCATTTTGCCGGGATGGGTGGAGGCGTATTCCGCGCCGCTTTGCTCGCAGATAGGCAACGCGTCGCAATCCGCGCGAAACGCTACGGCTTCTTCCCCGCCAAAGTCAAAATAGGCGCAAAGACTTTCCGCCGTAGGTGAAAACACACGGCAGTTCAGCCCAGCCAATACGCTGCGCAAATATTCCATTGTCCGGGGGAGCTCCAGCTCCAGTTCCGGGATGCGATGCAGCGCCCGACGGTCAGAAATGATCTGCATAGCGGCCTCCTACATAAGAAATTTTCCTTATTATAGTCCATTTCCGCCAATGTGTCAATTTCCGGGGTTGTAATTTTGCGAAAAAGGTGGTACGATAACAAAAATTAACAAAAGGAGCTGTCCTTATGAACGCACAGGAAATCATTGAATATATCCGCACCTCCGAGAAGAAGACCCCGGTGAAGGTCTATGTTTGGGAAAATACCCCCGTAGAATTCCCCGGCTGTCATATTTTCCCCGCCGGCAACGGCTGTAAGATCGTCTTTGGCGATTGGAAGGACATCGCACCCGTGCTGGAAAATAACACCTTCGCCCATTTGGAGATCGAGAATAACTGCAGAAATTCCGCCATTCCTATGTTGGATCTGAAGGACATTCCTGCCCGGATCGAGCCCGGCGCTATCATTCGTGAGCGGGTGGAGATCGGCAAGAACGCCGTCATTATGATGGGCGCGGTGATCAACATCGGTGCCGTCGTCGGCGAGGGTACTATGATCGATATGGGCGCCATTTTGGGCGGTCGCGCCATTGTGGGCAATAATTGCCACGTGGGCGCAGGCGCAGTGCTGGCCGGCGTTGTGGAGCCTGCCTCCGCTACTCCCGTTATCGTAGAGGATAATGTTATGATCGGCGCAAACGCCGTTGTCATCGAGGGCTGCCGCATCGGCGCAAACGCCGTTGTCGCTGCAGGCGCTGTGGTTGTAGGCGATGTTGCTCCCAATACCGTAGTCGCCGGCTGCCCCGCCAAGGTCATCAAGGTCAAGGACGATAAGACCGCCGCCAAAACCGCTTTGGTGGACGCGTTGAGAGAGCTGTAAAACAGAATCGAACAACACCCCCGGTGGAGAACTCTCCACCGGGTTTTTATGCCTTCCCCTGGGGGAAGGTGCTGAGCGTTAGCGAAGCGGATGAGGGTAATAACCGCGGCTTTTGCCGCGGCTTAATTTTTATGTGCTGGGTTTCCCCTCATCAGTCAAAAATCAGAGATTTTTGCCAGCTTCCCCCAGGGGAAGCCTTTGTTACATTCCTTTATATCCGTATGCTTCATTTGCACCTTTTTTTGCCGGCGGAATATCTTGGAATGAGCGGCAAATCGCTCGAAATAAATCTTGGAGGTATTCGTTATGTGCAACAACAACTGCTTCGGGGGCAACAACTGCTGGTGGATCATCATTCTGGTCCTGCTGTTCTGCTGCGGCTGCGGCAACAACAACGGCTGTGGCAATAGCTGCGGCAACGGCTGCGGCAACTACGGCTGCGAGCGCTGCTAAACAAAACGGGCGTCCCTTTCGGGACGCCCACATTTTTAGGAATCTGCAGAAATTTGCGCATCTGCCAAGCTGCGCCCCAGGCTGTAGAAGAACACCCCATCCCGGGCAGGAGAAAGCTCCGGCAGCGTACCGCGACGCACATACACGCCATAGCTCTGGAACAGGATCGGACAGAGCTGTCCCTCCTCCATCACCGCTTCGTGAAGGGTATAGAAATTACCGGCATTGGCCAGCGCCGTCAGGCTCAGCTCATACAGAGCCGTATCCTCCAGCCCGCCGTAATTTAAGGATGTATACTTGCCGAAGAACGCGGAAATGTCCATATTGGCAGACAACTTGGTCTGTCCCAAATACAGATCATATTGGCTTTCCTTCAGATTTTTGTCCAGCTCCTCAGCGGAGCTTTTCACCACATTGACCTTCAAGCCGCCGGCGCGAAGCATATCGGCAATAGCCAAG
The DNA here is from genome assembly GCA_045532855.1 of Faecousia sp. Lineage (GTDB taxonomy): Bacteria > Bacillota > Clostridia > Oscillospirales > Oscillospiraceae > Faecousia. The sequence continues at coordinate 31,475 of JAZSGS010000012.1, read as the reverse complement.
CCTACGCGGTAGCGGATCACATCGTCGCCATTGAGCAGCAGCGTAACCGTGGTATCTGTCAGCGCCGCCGCAGTTACCGCCTCGGCAAACAGCTCCGGCGCATAGCTATACCGCTGCGCCAACGATGCGGTGTACCAGGGCGAAGCCGGAGATGCCGGCAAAGATGCCGGTCGCGCCAGGCCGTGGTAATACTGCTGGGAAAGATTTTCCCGGTCAATGGCGTGGGTTAACGCCTGCCGGATAGCAGGGTTGGAGAATATCACGCTCTGTTCGTTACAAACAAGATACAAAAACTTTCCCGTTTCCGTATCCCATACCTCATAGTCGCCCCGGAAGTCCACATATCGGTCCGAGCCGGGATCCGTCAGCACAAGGCTGACGCCCTCAAACTCAAACATATCCCGGATCTGCGCCGGATTTTCGCCGGTCTGCAGGGTAATGGTGTCGCCGTAAACCGGCAGCTCCGCCTCACACCACCAGGCCGCCTGCCGCCGCAAAGTCGCGCCATCCAGCCGATACGGGCCGGTGCCTACCGGCTTAGCCGCAGCCACCTGGGCTGCCTTGACAATGGGAATGTCCAAAAGCACCGGCAAGGTTTCCATCGGTGTGGTCAGCTCCAGCACCACCGCTTCACCGTAGGCGGAAATGGTCTTGACCTGCTGCAGCCGACCGCCATACCAGGAGCTTTCCTGAGCCGCCTTCAGGCTGGCAACCACATCGTCGGCTGTCAGGGCAGAGCCGTCGGAAAACCGGGCGTCTGCCAAATGGAAGGTGTAGGTCTTGAGATCTGCGGAAACATTAAAGGTGTCGCACAAAATCGGGTGCGCCTCGTATTTCCGATCCACGCTGAACAGGCCTTGATAGATCAAGGAAAACAACGCCCGATTGGTGGCGTTTTGACACTGGTAGGGATTCAGCGATTCGGCAGGATCATATACCAGCGACAGCGCCTGCTGCTCCTGCTCCGGCGTGTTGGGCTTAACGCCGTCGGTATCGCCGAAATAGGTGGGGGTTGTGGGATTGTGCGCGCCGTTTTGGGAGCAGCCGCACAGAAGCAGCGCCGCGCACAAAAGCAGTATGAACATCCGTTTCACGGTCTAACCCCCTTACATACAATGATCGCGCCCTGAGAGCCTCGCTGATTGCCGGTGATCCGGTGGGACCAGAATCTGTGGCTCTGGCACTTGGTGCAATCTTCGCTGATCTCCATATGGACAACGCCGGAGCGGCGGAGAAATTCGCCGTTCATAGCCTTTGGGTTTACATAATATTTTTCGTTTTCCTTGCGGATATGTTTTTCCGCCACATTTCCCAACGCCGACACCATTGCCTCCGGCACTTCGGCGTCGGTTTGGAAGCAGCACTGACCGATGTTGGGGCCAATGGCTGCCCGGATATTTTCAGGCTTTGCGCCAAAGTTTTCTGCCATCGCCCGGACGGTCTTGCCGGCAATATCTGCCGCCGTACCCCGCCAGCCGGCGTGGGCTGCGCCCACCGCTCCGGTTTCCGGATCGTACAGCAGGATCGGCGTACAGTCGGCGGTGAAGATCCGCAAGGCCACCCCGGGTGTCGCCGTAACCAGGGCATCACATTCGGGATAATCGTGATGATCCAGCCCCAAATAGTCCGCATCCGTAACGGCGCGAACGATGCCGGAATGGATCTGGTGGGTGCAGATCAACTTTTCCACATCAAAATTCAGGGCAGAAGCCAGGATCTGCAGATTTTTCTCCACATTTTCCCGTTTTTCGCCGGGACGCAGGCTGATATTCATCGACGCAAATTCCCCGGTGCTGACACCGCCAAAACGGGTGGTAAAGGCGTGGGGCGCGGCGATGTTTTCCGCCACCAGATATTCTAATGTTCCGTTTTTCCGGACAATAATTGACATATATGCTCCTAAAAAGTGGATTTCCGTCTTAAAAGGATTCGCCGCGCCCTTGCCTCCTCCTCTGGGGGAGGTGGCACGGCGCAAGCCGTGACGGAGGGAGTTGAACTCCCCCAGTCAGAAATCAAAGATTTCTGCCAGCCCCCTCACAGAGGGGGCCGAGGGCGCACCGAAAACGTTATTCCTTGGTCTTTTCCTTCTGCAGACAGCACTTTTTATACTTCTTGCCGCTGCCGCAGGGGCAGGGGTCGTTGGGACCGACCTTCTTGTCCTTATTGCGGACAGGCTGCTTCTTTACCGTTCCATCAGAGGCAGAATTGCCGGTCTCCTTGGCGACCTTGACACGCTTGACCTCCTGCCGGGGCTGGATCTGTGCCATAAACAGCCGGCGCACCGTTTCCTCACGAATGGCGGTGATCATCGCTTGGAACATCTGGAAGCCCTCTTCCTTATAGGCAATGACGGGGTCGTGCTGACCGTAGGCCCGCAGATGGATGCCCTGCTTCAGATCGTCCATAGCATCGATGTTGTCCATCCAGTATTCGTCCACCACCCGGAGCATGATCACCCGCTCCAGCTCACGCATCATAGCCGGTGTCAGCAGCTGCTCCTTCTTTTCGTAGGTTTCCAAAGCCTTGGCATAGATCGCATCGGTCAGGCTGGCAACATCCAGCTTATTGGGCGCTGTGAAGCTGCCCTTGGCGAAATACACGCCCTCAAACCGGGACAGCAAAGTGTCCAGCTCCTCAGCAGGTAGTACACCGCCGTGGGCGCTCAGCTCGTCGGCAACTGTGCCGGAGATGACCTCCTCCAGCATCGACAGCATACTCTGCCGCAGATCCTCGCCGTCCAGCACCTTCTGCCGCTGGGCGTAGATGACCTCACGCTGGGTGTTCATCACATCGTCATATTCCAGAACGCTCTTTCTGGAGCGGAAATGACGGCTTTCAATGCTGCGCTGGGCGTTTTCCACCGCATTGGACAAAATTCTTGCGTCAATGGGGGTATCCTCGTCGATGCCCAGGGTGTCCATCATAGACATCACCCGGTCGGAAGAGAACAGCCGCATCAGATCGTCCTGCAGGCTCAGGTAGAACCGGCTTTCGCCGGGATCGCCCTGACGGCCGGCACGACCGCGGAGCTGATTGTCGATTCGGCGGGATTCGTGGCGTTCCGTACCCACGATGAACAGACCGCCGGCAGCCTTTACCTGCTGCGCCTCGTCGGCAATTTCGTCCTTATATTTCTTCAAAAGCTGCTCATAGCGGCTGCGAATGTCCAAAATTTCAGGATCGCTGGTTTCGGCGTAGGAATCCGCCTCAGCCAGCAGCTCCTCCGGAATGTCCTGCTTGCGCAGCTCGTTTTTCGCCAAAAATTCCGCGTTGCCGCCCAGCATAATATCCGTACCACGGCCTGCCATATTGGTAGCAATGGTAACTGCGCCGAATTTGCCGGCCTGGGCAATGATCTGGGCTTCCTGCTCGTGGTATTTGGCGTTGAGCACATTATGGCGGATGCCCTCCCGCTTCAGATATTTGCTGAGCAGTTCGCTCTTTTCAATGGAAATCGTACCAACCAGCACCGGCTGTCCCTTGGCGTTGCATTGCTTCACCTGCTCCACAATGGCGCGGAACTTGCCCGGCTCGGTCTTATAGACCACATCGGAATGATCCTGCCGGGCTACCGGCTTGTTGGTGGGGATCTCCACCACATCCAGCTGGTAGATAGAGGCAAATTCCTCCGCCTCTGTCAAGGCAGTACCGGTCATACCGGACAGCTTATCGTAAAGCCGGAAGAAATTCTGGAAGGTGATGGTCGCCAAGGTCTTGCTTTCGCCGGCCACCTGGACATTTTCCTTTGCCTCAATGGCCTGGTGCAAGCCCTCGTTATACCGACGGCCGTACATCAGTCGGCCGGTAAATTCATCGACGATGATGATCTGTCCGTCCTTGACCACATAGTCGATATCCCGCTTCATAAGGCCCCGGGCCTTCATCGCCTGGTTGATGTGGTGGGAAAGGGTGGTGTTGTCCAGATCGGAAAGATTTTCCACGCCGAAATACTTTTCCGCCTTGGCAATACCCTCAGCAGTCAAGGATACGGTGCGGCTCTTTTCGTCTACAAAGTAATCGCAGTCGTAATCGTCGTGAACTTCCTTATCCTCGGTCTTGGCAAAGACTTTTTTCCGCAGGGTGGACACAAAATAGTCCGCCATCTCGTAGAGCTTGGAGGATTCCTCGCCCTTACCGGAGATGATCAGCGGCGTTCTTGCCTCGTCGATCAGAATGGAGTCCACCTCGTCCACGATGGCAAAGGAATGTCCCCGCTGTACCAGCTCCTGCTTATAGATGGCCATATTATCACGCAGGTAGTCAAAGCCCAGCTCGTTATTGGTGCAGTAGGTGATGTCCGCAGCATAGCTTTCCCGTCGCTGAGCAGGATCCATACCGGGTATGATCAGGCCAACGGTCAAGCCCATATAGCGATAGACCTTGCCCATCCACTCAGAGTCGCGCTTGGCAAGGTACTCGTTGACGGTAACCACGTGGACGCCCCGACCGGTCAGGGCATTCAGATAGCAGGGTAAAATAGCCACCAAGGTCTTACCTTCACCGGTTTTCATTTCCGCGATCCGGCCCTGGTGCAGGATAATGCCGCCGATCAGCTGCACCGGATAGGGCTTCATACCCAGTACCCGCCAGGCAGCTTCCCGAATGGCAGCAAACGCCTCCGGCAGAAGGTCGTCAAGGCTTTCCCCGGCTGCATATCTATCCTTAAATTCGGCAGTTTTCGCCTTCAGCGCATCCTCAGACAGCGCGCCGAATTCTCCTTCCATAGCAAGGATCTTATCTACGATCGGCTGGATCTTCTTCAGCTCCCGCTGAGAACGCGTGCCAAACATTTTGGTAATCAGTCCCATAAACTTGTACCTCGTCGAAAAATCAGATCTAAAATGGTGTCAACAAACCAATTTGATTCATTATAACACAAACTTATGGAAAATCATAGCCTGTTTGTAAATTTTCCCTTTATTTGGGCGTTAAATTTATTGTTGCAAAATCCGCCCCGCTCTTATATAATAAAAGATAATAGTTTACGAAAAGGAAAAGAGGATCACTATGAGCAACGTTGTTTTTATCACGCCGAATCTCAAAGGCCGCCTCAGCGACAATGTATTGGGCTCTCTGCAGCTGGCCACCATTCTGGATCAGAACGGCATCAGCTGTGAGATCGTTCCCTTCTATCAAATCGGAGAATTGACGACTTTGGCTGCATTCTTAGACAGCGCAATGGCCGCTATCGAGAAGCATCACCCCAAAATCGTTTCCTTCTATACCCGCTGCGATACATACCACATTATGCTGAAGCTGGCAGAGCGTATTAAATCCCTCTGGCCGGAGGTTTATACCGTTATGGGCGGCCCTCAGGCGGACATCACCGCAGAGGACACCATTCGTCAGATCCCCTATGTGGACTTTATCTGCTGCGGCGAAGGCGAAACCACCATCGTTCCTCTGTTCTCCTCTTTGCTCAAAGACCAGCCGGACACCTCCGTTGCCGGTTTGGTGTACAGAGAAAACGGTCAGGTGATCAAGAATCCCCGTCCGGAGCTGGTGAAGGATCTGGATTCCATTCCTATGATCGACTACTCCTTCTTCCACTATGTGGAAAGACCCCATACCATCGAACGCGCCGCCTTCCCCATTGACGTGGGACGTGGCTGCCCCTTCGGCTGCACCTACTGCAGCACCAAGTCTTTCTGGGGACGGAAATTCCGGCTGAAGAGTCCGGAGCGGATCGTGGCGGAGATTAAGCAGATCCACGATACCTTTGGCGTTACCAACTTCAATTTCAACCACGATATGTTTACCATGAACCGCAAGGCGGTCATCAAGACCTGCGCGCTGATGAAGGAATTGGATTTCCCCCTCCGTTGGCACTGCAGCGCCCGGCTGGACTGCATTGATCCGGAGCTTTTGGACATTATGACCGACTCCGGTATGTCCAGCATCTATATCGGCATCGAAACCGGCTCTCCCCGTATGCAAAAGCTGGTCAACAAGAATTTGGATCTGACCAACGCCGTGCCTATTATGTCCTACCTGAAGGGGCACGACTGTAAGACCACCGCCTCCTTTATCTACGGCTTCCCCGAAGAAACGGAGGAGGATCTGTCCCAGACCATGCGGCTGATCGCAGACCTGCTGAAGCTGAAATCCGTGCTTGTCCAGACACACCTGTGCGCATTCTTCGTAGGCACGGAGCTTTCCAGAAGATACCTGTCCGAAATGACAAAAACCGAGCAGATCTCCGATGCCACCGGTGATTACTTCCTGGCCGAGTGCAGCGATCTGACCGATGCCCACCCGGATCTGTTCCAGCACCTGCTGGAGTACAAGACGCCTCTGCGTACCCGGCTGCGGCACTTCCCCCTGTTCTTCAAGACCTGGCGCATTATGCTGCCTGTGTACCAGTATATTTCCGAAAAGTTCCCCAAGGACAAGCTCATTGATATGTACTACGCCTTTGTGGAAGCAAACAAGGACATTCTGGACGACATTCAGGGTGAGCCTGACGATCAGCGAGTCAAGAAATTCTCCCTGGTGGACAGATTCCCCAAGCAGTTCAGCGATGACGAGAATTACGACATCATCGACGATATCTGCCGTTTCCGGATGCTGCAGCTGGTTTCCCGCTGCAACCCGGGAGTAGAAACCACGGAAACCTTCTGCTTCTCCCCGCTGGAGCTGAAAACAGACAAGCTCCTGCAGGAATATACCCGCCGCCCCACCGTTGTCCGGTTCAAAGACGGCAAACCCTCCGTGGAGGAATAACATACACAAAAAGATGGGCTCTGCCCATCTTTTTTTATTTCAGCAGCGCCCTTGCCTTCTCCTGGGAGAAGGTGGACGCGCGTAAGCACGGACGGATGAGGGTGTTCCCCACGGCGTTAGCCGTGGCAAAACTTTCAGTGCTATTATTCCCCTCATCAGTCAAAAATCAGAGATTTTTGCCAGCTTCCCCCAGGGGAAGCCTTTGAAGCGGACGAGCGCCACTCGTCCCTACAAGTTAGCGCTGCACCCTTGCCTCCCTCTTATGTCATTCCGACCGAGCGTAAGCGAGAGGAGGAATCTTCGCAGCCCTTGTTGTGCGGTAGAGTCCTGTTGCGGTGCCCGGCAAAAGCTGCGCCTGTCGAAGCAGGCTTGCTTTCTGCCGACCGCTGCCACTCGCTCAGGTCGCTTATTCCGCCACAGGCGGCGCTCCCATCGCTCCCCCTCGACTACGCTGGGGATGACAGTTGCGGAGGAAACTTGCCCAGTTTTGTCGAACAATCCACTTGACCGACGGCGGTTGCTGTGATATATTAGTGGGTAATAAATCTACACAAATATTACATCAGGAGGAGATTTCAATGGCACATTATATGTCCGAGCCCAGCCGCACCTTCAGCGAGTATCTGCTGATCCCCGGCTACACCTCTGAGGATTGCATCCCCAGCAACGTTTCTCTGCGTACCCCGCTGGTCAGATACCGCAAAGGCGTGGAAGAACCGGCTATTTCTTTGAACATTCCTATGACGTCTGCCATTATGCAGTCCGTCTCTAATGATACGCTGGCCATCGCGCTGGCAAAGGAGGGCGGCATCAGCTTCATTTTCGGCTCTCAGTCCATCGAATCCCAGGGCGCTATGGTTGCCCGGGTTAAGGGCTACAAGGCCGGCTTTGTGGTTTCCGCCTCCAACCTGACGCCCGATGCTACTTTGGCAGATGTTTTGGCTCTGAAGGAGCGCAACGGTTTCTCCACCGTGGCGATCACCGAGGACGGCACTGCCACCGGCAAGCTGCTGGGCATCGTTACCGGCCGTGATTACCGTGTTTCCCGTATGGATCCTTCCGAGAAGGTAGAAACCTTTATGACACCTCGGGAAAAGCTGGTGGTTGCCCCTGCTGAAACCACCCTGAAGGAAGCCAACGATATTATCTGGGATCACAAGCTGAACTCCCTGCCCATCGTTGACGCCAACGACCATTTGATGTATTTCGTATTCCGCAAGGACTACGCCTCCCATAAGGCCAACCCCCTGGAGCTGCTGGATGACAAGAAGCGCTATCTGGTAGGTGCAGGCATCAACTCCCGGGACTATGCCGAGCGTATCCCCGCTCTGCTAGAGGCCGGCGCAGATGTTCTGTGTATCGACTCCTCTGAGGGCTACACCTGCTGGCAGCAGAAGACCATCGCCTGGGTTCGGCAGAACTACGGCGACACCGTCAAGATCGGCGCAGGCAACGTGGTCGATCGGGAGGGCTTCCGCTTCCTGGCAGATGCCGGCGCAGACTTCATCAAGGTCGGTATCGGCGGCGGTTCTATCTGCATCACCCGTGAGACCAAGGGCATCGGCCGCGGTCAGGCTACCGCGCTGATCGAGGTTGCCGCAGCCCGGGACGAATACTTCCAGGAGACCGGCATCTATGTGCCCATCTGCTCCGACGGCGGTATCGTTCACGACTATCATATGACCTTGGCTTTGGCTATGGGTGCTGACTTTATGATGCTGGGCCGTTACTTCGCCCGTTTCGACGAAAGCCCCACCAACAAGGTGATGGTCAACGGTGCCTATATGAAGGAATACTGGGGCGAAGGCTCCAACCGCGCCCGCAACTGGCAGCGCTACGATCTGGGCGGCGCTACCAAGCTGAACTTTGAAGAGGGCGTTGACTCCTATGTTACCTACGCCGGCTCTCTGCACGACAATGTGGAGGCTTCCCTGTACAAGGTCAAGTCCACTATGTGCAACTGCGGCGTGATCACCATTCCCGACCTGCAGCGGGACGCCAAGCTGACGCTGGTCTCCGCCACCTCTATCGTAGAGGGCGGCGCCCACGATGTTACCCTGCGTTCCACCAGCGCTGCAAAATAAATTTTAACAAACCAAGAGAGGAGGGACGCATATGACCGAATCCCGGGAATTGGTAGGTGCTGCCTTCAAAGACAGCGCGCCTATGAAAACCGTTGAGAAGATCAAGGGCATCTTGGCTGCCAACGGCATCAAAACCAAGGAGGTTTGGCACGAAACAAAGGTTCCCTATTGCTACGCGCTCTCCGTTGGCATTGACGACTTCGGTTTTTCCACCAATGGCAAGGGACTTTCTCCGGAGTTTACGTTGGCCAGTGCCTACGGCGAACTGATGGAGCGGCTGCAGCTGGGCTTTATCGGCCGCAAGATCATCCAAAAAGACGGCGCATATTCTGCCAACGACAGCCAGGACATCACCGTTCCCGTCCGGCAGCTGCTGAACAAGAACCTAAGCTGGTATGAAAAAATGGCGCAGCGGCTGTTTGACTGGAACGGCACAAAGGTTTCGGCCCAGCAGCTGCTGACACAGCACGCCGATGCCGACGGAAACATTTGGGTAACCCCCTTTTATAATCTGACCGACGACTGTGTTGCCTACCTGCCTTCCAAAATGCGCAAGGCCTTGTATACCTCCAACGGCTGTGCCGCAGGAAACACCCTGGAAGAAGCCTTGGTTCAGGCAATCAGCGAGATCGTAGAGCGATACTACAGAATTCAAATTCTCAAGGACCGCATCTGCGTTCCCGATGTTCCCGAGGAAGTGCTGCAGCAGTACCCCACCGCCTATGAGATCATCACCTATGTCCGCAACCAGGGCTATAAGGTCTTTGTCAAGGACTGCTCTCTGGGACAGAGCTTCCCGGTGGTCTGCGTTTGCTATATCAATGAAAAGACCGGTGCTTACCTCACCCATTTCGGCGCATATCCCGACTTTGAGATCGCCTTGGCCAGAGCCCTGACGGAAACCTTCCAGGGCAGAGATTTGGACTCCTTTACGGCGTATCACGACTTCCTTTACAGCCAAGACGACGTCAGCTTTGAGCGCAATATGTATACCGAGCTGGTCTACGGCTGTGCTGAGCGGATCCCGGATTTCTTTGTCAGCGACAAAACCCTTGCCTACAACCCCAATGTGGGCTTCTCCGGCAAAAACAATAAGGAACTGCTGAAACAGTGCGTCGATTTCTTCTCCCGGCAGGGATATTCCATCCTTGTCCGAAACGCATCCTGCCTGGGCTTCCCCACCTGCCAGGTCATTATCCCGGGCTATAGCGAAACCGCATTCCTGCGGTTTTTAAAGAAAACGGACGAAGGCCGGTATTTAGACCACGCCATTCGTACCCTGCGCAATCCCAAGCAGGCAACCCTGGAAAATATGCTGGGCTGCTTGATGCACCAGCAGGAAATGAATACCTATGCCCCCAAAAATAAGACCGGCTTTTTGTCCGATGCCAAGCTTATGGCCAACCTTGCCCCCGGTCAGGAGGACTATTTGAAGGCCGCAACTATGGCCTATGTCCATTATGCATTGGGACAGTACGGTATTGCCAGCGGGCATATTCAGAATATGCTGCTCAGCAAGCACGGTAAGGAGCAGGCATTTTTGATCTGCACCAAACGCTATGTGGATCTGAAGGCCGCCGGCTATCCCGACGAGCAGATCCGAAAGCTGCTGGAAATGTTCCACGATGAACAGACCGTTGCCCGCTTCTACGGCTTCGTTGATAAAAAGGAGAATCCTTTTGGCGATTTCGTGCTGCAATGTGATCTGATCCATTGCGACAGCTGTATCATCGGTGAAAGCTGCCGGCAAAAGCTTGCGCAGCATTACATTGATATGATCAACGAAAAAACCGGCCAGCTGAATTTCCAGGATTCTGCCGACTACCTAAAAACACTGATCTAACTGAATTTATCCACAAGGGCGTGTTGATTATCAACACGCCCTTGTTTTTTCGCTACACCCTTGCCTTCTCCCGGGGAGAAGGTGCTGAGCGTCAGCGAAGCGGAAGAGGAATGCGGGCAGAAACCTTAGAATAAGCACCATTTTAAGACTTACACAGCCCTTAACTGCACGCCGTTCCTCTCCCGTCAGCCTGGCGGCTGACACAGTTTGTTGTGCGCTTGCCACCGGCAAGCGTTTATCCAAATCGCTTCGCTACCCCCCGGGGGAGGGCTTTTACCTTTCCAAGACCTTCTCCCGGGGAGAAGGCAATAGGACAGCAAAAGTCTTCATTCTTCTCCAAAAATATTGCATTTTCGCCGTATATGTGGTATATTTTTAAGGTTAAGATCATAACTACACACTTTTGATATACAAAGGAGCATTTTTCTATGGCAGCACAGGAAAACATCCGCAATATTGCCATCATCGCCCACGTCGACCACGGAAAAACCACCCTTGTCGACGAAATGCTGAAGCAGGGCGGCATATACCGGGAGAACCAGGTAACCCAGGATCGGGTTATGGACTCCGGCGACCTGGAACGGGAGCGTGGTATCACCATTTTGGCGAAAAACACCGCCGTTACCTACAAAGACACAAAAATCAACATCGTCGACACCCCGGGACACGCCGATTTTGGCGGCGAGGTGGAGCGAATTCTGAAAATGGTCAACGGCGTTCTGCTGCTGGTGGACGCCGCCGAAGGCCCGATGCCCCAAACCCGTTTCGTGCTGCAAAAGGCGCTGGAACTGGGACACAAGGTCATCGTGGTGGTCAACAAGATCGACAAGCCCGACGCCCGCATTGAAGAGGTTATGGACGAGGTCTTGGAGCTGCTGTTGGACCTGAACGCCACCGACGATCAGTTCAATTCCCCCACCATCTTCTGCTCCGGTCGACAGGGTACTGCTGCCTACGGTCCTAATGAGGTAGGCACGGATCTGGTACCTCTGTTTGAAACCATCGTAAATTACATCGATCCCCCCAAGGGCGATGCCGATGCGCCGCTGCAGCTGCTGGTTTCCTCCATCGACTATAACGAGTACGTCGGTCGAATCGCCGTTGGTCGCATCGAACGCGGTACCATCAAGGTCAACCAGGAGGTCGCCATCTGCGACTACCACGATCCTGAAATGAAGACCAAGGGCAAAGTGGTTGCCCTGTACGCCTATGACGGACTGGGCAAAACGCCTATTCAGCAGGCCTCTGCCGGCGAGATCGTGGCGCTGTCCGGTATGGCGGACATCACCATCGGCAGAACCCTGTGCGCGCCGGACACCATTGATCCGCTGCCCTTTGTCAAGATCAGCGATCCCACCATCGAAATGACCTTCGCCGTCAACGATTCTCCCTTTGCCGGCAAGGAGGGCAAGTTCGTAACCTCCCGGAATCTTCGCGACCGTCTGGAAAAGGAGCTTCTCAAGGACGTATCCCTGCACGTTACCGAGCAGGGCACCGACGCCTTCAATGTGGCAGGCCGCGGCGAAATGCACCTGAGTATTCTGATGGAAACCATGCGCCGTGAGGGCTTTGAGTTCTCCGTATCCACCCCCAGAGTGCTGACCAAGGAGATCGACGGCGTGCTTTGCGAGCCCATCGAGCGAATGGTGGCCGACGTGCCGGAAAGCTGTATGGGCGCGGTCATCGAGAAGATCGGTCGCCGCAAGGGCGATCTGCTGTCTATGACACCTATGGGCAGCCGCTACCGTCTGGAATTTTTAGTCCCCTCCCGGGGCTTGTTCGGCTACCGCAACGAGTTCCTCACCGATACCCGTGGCGAGGGCATTATGAGTAGTGTTTTGGATAGCTATGCTCCTATGAAGGGCGAGATCGAACGCCGTCAGGTGGGCTCTCTCATCTGCTTTGAAACCGGCGAGGCTGTTACCTACGGTCTGCACGCCGCTCAGGAACGAGGCGCGCTGTTCATCGGTCCCGGCACACCGGTGTATGCCGGTATGGTGGTGGGCATCTGCAGCCGCAACGACGATATGACCGTCAATATCTGCAAGAAAAAGCAGCTGACCAATATGCGCGCCTCCGGCTCTGACGAAGCCCTGCGGCTGACCACCCCCAAGGTGCTGTCGCTGGAGCAATGCCTGGAGTTTTTGGCAGATGACGAGCTGCTGGAGTGTACCCCCAAGAGCCTGCGTATCCGCAAGCGGGAACTGGACCACGGCATCCGTATGCGAAATCTGATGAAAAAGCGCAACCAGGAGTAAGGAACATCTCCTTTGCCTTCTCCTGGGAGAAGGTGCTGAGCGTTAGCGAAGCGGATGAGGGTGTTCCCCACGGCATCTGCCGTGGTAAAAGCCCTTTCGTGCTAGAATTCCCCTCATCAGTCGCCTGCGGCGACAGCTTCCCCCAGGGGAAGCCTTCGAAGCGGACGAGCATTTTCCCACCAAGATCCACAGAAAGAAAGGCGGATCATTATGAAAAAGCACATTCTTTTCCTTCTCCTTGTGGCTATGTCTTTCACGATGATGGGCTGTCCTGCGACCACGCCGGAAACGCCCACCACCCCTGCCACTCAGCCTACTACCGTACCCACGGAAGCTCCTACCACCGCCCCTACCGAGGCGCCTACCACCGCCCCTACAGAAGCGCCTACCACCGCCCCCACCGAGCCTCCCGCGGAGGTCTTTACCCTGACCTTCACCGGCGACAGCACTTTGGGCATTGAAGAGGGCTTGTGGGGCGACGGTTTCTCCTTCGTTACCACCATTGGTGAGGATTATGGCTGGCCCTACCGGGGCGTTGCCCATCTTTTCACCACCGACGACTGCACCTTCACCAATTTTGAAGGCGTTTTGGCAGAAGCCGGCGTAGGCGTTGCCCAGGATAAGCGTTTCCGCTTCCGAGGACCGCTGGCATACACCCAGATCCTCACCGAAGGCAGCGTTGAGGCGGTTTCCCTGGCCAACAACCACGCCCACGACTATGGCGACGAGGGCTACATATCCACCAAAAACGCCTTGAATTCTGCCGGCGTGCATTTTGCCGAGCATCAGGGCAGCACCGTATTCACCACAGACAGCGGCCTGAAGATCGGTCTGTATGCCGTTAGCTTTTTCCTGGACGAAGCCGATCTGAAAAAGGAGATCGCCCAAATGCGGCAGGAGGGCGCACAGATCATCGTTCTGTCCCTGCACAAGGGCGACGAGGGCTACTATTCCGTTACCAGCGAGCAGCAGCGGATCGCCCACACCGCCATTGACCTGGGTGTGGACATCGTTTGGGGACACCACCCCCACGTGCTGCAGCGGATCGAGGAATACAACGGCGGTATCATCTATTACAGCCTTGGCAATTTCTCCTTTGGCGGCAACCGCAACCCCAAGGATAAGGACACCGCGGTTTTGCAGCAGCAGGTGATCCGGGAAGCCGACGGCACTGTCCATTTGGGGCAGCTTACCATCATTCCTTGCCGGCTCAGCTCCATCACCAGCTATAACGACTACCAGCCCACCCCCTATGAGGTAGGCTCGGAGGAATATAATCGGGTGCTTTCCAAGCTGGACGGCACATTTACAGGCCCGGATGTACCTCCCGCCTACGCCACCCAGCCCACAACTACCCCCACCGAAGCACCTACGGAAGCCCCTACAAGATAGCGCCATCCCTTGCCTTCTCCTGGGAGAAGGTGGACACGCGTAAGCGTGGACGGATGAGGGTAATCCCCACGGCAACTGCCGTGGCAAAAACCTTCCCTGCTATGATTCCCCTCATCAGTCGCCTACGGCGGCAGCTTCCCCCAGGGGAAGCCTTTGGCGGGCGATGACTGATCGCCCCTACATTAAAAACCGTTAAAAATAGCACAAAATCGAAAAAATCTATTGACCTTATTGATTTTTTCGGCTATAATACCCTAGCATGACTAATTATGGTCAAAAAATATGTGTCGCTGCGGTCATTTTGACTGTCGAGCATAAATGTGTTTAACAGGAGGTGTATCCCAAATGAAGCGTACCTACCAGCCCAGCAATCGTCATCGTTCCAAGGTTCACGGTTTCCGCCAGAGAATGGCTACTTCCAACGGTCGCAAGGTTCTTGCCCGCCGCCGTGCAAAGGGCCGCAAGGTTCTTTCTGCCTGATAGCAGCTTTTTGGTTTGCCAAACAGCACGATGTTCGCTCTGTGCGAAAATGGGAGCTATAAGCGGGGCGATTGTTCTTCGCCCCGCTCCCTTTTTTGGTGGGGCATATCCTCTAAAATCTTTTTCGCCTGAAAGGCGTGTATGTAGGGACACCGCTCCTGCGGTGTCCGCGGACACCCGGGGACGGGTGTCCCTACTGAAAAGATTTTCGAATATGCCTATGTGTTTTCTGTATTCGTTGTATGTCCTGAGGGGGAGATACTATGAAATTTTCCAGCGCGTTGAAACTCAATCACATTTTCCAGCGGTTGTACCGCACTGCCGGCGTTGCCAACAGCTATGTTGTGCTTTACGCCCGGAAAAACGGAACTGACACCAATCGGGTGGGCATTACCGTCAGCAAAAAGCTGGGGCATGCTGTTGTCCGTAACCGTGTACGCCGTCGCCTGCGGGAGGTTTACCGCCTCCAGGAGGACAAGTTCCTCAGAGGCTGGGACATTGTGGTAGTCGCCCGTTCCAAAGCGGTTTATGCCGACTTTGCGAAACTCACCGGCGCATATTTGCATTTGGCGGAAAAAGCCGGAATTTTGCGCCCTGTAAGCGACGAAATGTGAGGGATTTTATGAAAAAGATCTTTCTCGCTATGATCCGTTTCTATCAGAAGCACATCACCACCAAAACAAGAGCATCCTGCCGTTTCTACCCAACCTGCTCCGCCTATGCCTACGAGGCTATCACCAAATACGGGGCGCTGAAGGGCGGCTGGCTGACGCTGAAGCGTTTGCTGCGCTGCAACCCTTTTAACAAGGGCAATTTCTACGATCCCGTACCGTAATAAGGAGAATATTTAATGACGAAGATCATTACCGTTCCTTTCGGTTGGCTGCTGTCGTTTCTGTACGACCTGACCAACAACTATGGCTTGGCTCTGATCATTTTTGCGGCTCTGGTACAGCTGATCCTGCTGCCTATCACCGCGAAAAGCAAAAAGAGCACAATGAAAATGTCCCGGCTGCAGCCTAAGATCCAGAAGATCCAGGAAAAGTATGCCGACGACAAGCAAAAGCAAAACGAAGCCATCCAACAGCTGCAAAGAGAAGAAGGCGCAACTATGGGTTGCGGCGGCTGTCTGTGGAGCTTTATCCCCCTGCTGATTCTGATCCCCCTGCTGCAGATCATCCGTCAGCCCATCGTGTTCCTGCTGGGCGAATCCGCAGAGAACGCAAAGCTGATCGTCGACTGCATCAAGGCAGAGGCCGGTCATCTCTTCTCTAACAACGCTTACTATGACGAAGTTGTTGCTGCCCAGCTGATCCCCCAGTATGCCGAGCAGATCAAGGCGCTGGTACCCGGTATCAGCGAAAACGCCTTGCAGGGCATCAATTTCTCGTTCCTGAACCTGGACTTGGGCGCAATTCCCCAGTTCAACGTCTTTAACAGCACCCTTTGGGCTTGGAACTGGGCGCATATCGGCCTGTTCCTGATCCCCATCATCTCTGCCGGTCAGCAGGTTGTTTCCATGCTGATCTCCCAGAAGCACAACAACTCCGTCATCACCGACGAAAAGGGCTTGGAGGACGTGGAAACCGCCAAAAAGTCCCAAAGCAATCAGACCAGCAAGGTTATGCTGTGGATGATGCCTGTAATGTCGCTGTGGATCGGCTTTACCGTGCCTGCAGGTCTGTCTGTGTACTGGTTTGTAGGCGGCGTGATCCGTATGGTGGAGGATATCGTCCTGACCAAGCATTACCGCAAGATCTATGATGCTGAGGATGCAGAGCGTCTGAAGAAGCATCTGGAAGAGGAAGCCATCGAGGCTGAGAAAGAGCGTCTGCGCGCCGAAAAGCGGGCAGCCAACCCCGACGGCATCACCGAAAACACCAGCAAGAAGAAGCTGCAGAAGAAACAGCAGCAGGCCGAAGAGGCCGCCAAAGCCGCCGCTAAGCGGGAATATGATGCCAAGCGCGGTATCACCATCGAGGAAGAGCCTGTGAAGCAGACCATGTCCGGCATCGCTGACCGTCCCTACTGCAAGGGACGCGCTTACGATCCCGACCGCTACAGCAGCGCAAACACGGAGGAATAAATCAATATGGAAAAGACCATTGTTACCACCGGCAAGACCATTGATCTTGCCATCGAGGCTGCGCTGGAGCAGCTTGGTCTGGATCGGGACAGCGTTTCCGTCCAGGTGCTGAGCCAGGCAAAGTCCGGTTTTCTGGGCATCGGTAACCAGCCTGCCAAGGTTGAGGTTACCTACGAAGCCCCCGATCCCGCTCCCGAAGCACCCCGGGCAGCCCTTTCTTCTGCATCTCGCAGCAAGCCCAAGGCAAAGCCCGTTGTAGCCGCTCCTGCGCCTGCGCCGGCTGCTCCCAAGGCAGAGCCCAAGCCCGAGCGCAAGCCTGAGCCCAAAAAGGAAGCCCCCAAGGCTCCCGTCGAGCCGAAAGAGCCCAAGGTCTATGCCCCTGCTGAGGCCGGCTCTGTGGAAGAGAAGATCGAAGTGTTCCTGAAAGGCCTGCTGGAGCATATGGGCTCTGATGCCGTGCCCCACGCCTGGAAGGAAGAGGGCAACACCTATAAGGTGGAGTTCACCGGCAGCGATCTGGGCTATCTGATCGGTCGCCGGGGCGATACCCTGGATGCGCTGCAGCATCTGGCAAACTACTCTGTCGGTCGCACCGTAGAGGGCCATATCCGCATCAATGTGGATGCTGAGGACTACCGTCAGAAGCGGGAGGACAGCCTGAGCCGCTATGCCCGTAAGAAGGCGCAGCAGGTGCTGAAGGCTCGCCGCCGTACCACGCTGGAGCCCATGAACGCTTACGAGCGTCATGTGATCCACGCCAGCCTGCAGGATATGGACAACATCACCACCCATTCCACCGGCACCGAACCCAACCGCAGAGTTGTGATTGAATACGTAAGATAACCGTTTGAAAGCGCGCTGATTTTCATCAGCGCGCTTTTTCTTTTCCTGCAACCCTTAGTTTGTAGGGGGGTACTCCCGCCGCATCTCCCTCGCCCCTACAAAAGGCGCTCTTATGCCTTCCCCCGGGGGGAAGGTGCTGAGCGCTAGCGAAGCGGATGAGGAATGCGGGCGGAAATCTTAGAAGAAGCACCATTTTAAGACTTACACAGCCCTTCACTGCACGCCGTTCCTCTCCCGTCAGCCTGGCGGCTGACACCCTCCCCCCGGGGGAGGGCTTTTACCTTTCCAAGTCCTTCTCCCAGGGAGAAGGTGCCCGAACATAGTGAGGGCGGATGAGGAATGCGGGCGGAAATTTTGGATTTTCTGCCGTCTTAAGACCTCTTCTCGTAGGGACACCCGTCCCCGGGTGTCCGCGGACACCGCAGGAGCGGTGTCCCTACATTCAATCCTTCACTGCTCGCCCCTACAAGGCAGTACCGCGCCCTTGCCTCCCTCTCTGAGGCTACGCCCGCAGGCGTGTTTCGAAGCGCAACCGCCCAACGGGCGGCTCTTAGCGCGGAGATGAGGTGGCCGAGCGTTAGCGAGGTCGGAGGGAGTGTCGTTCGTTCTGTAGGACACTCCCCCAGTCGTGGCGTTCGCCACGCCAGGCCCTGCCGGGCCCGCGCCCCTTTTGTCCGCTTCGCGGACATTTTCCCCGCTAACGGGGAAATCCACCCTCAGCGAGGGGGCCGAGGTTATAAAAAAACTGCCGCGGTTTTCACCGCGGCATCGCTCAATATTGCAGAAATCGGCGCAGCTTGTCCTCCGCCCGTTTCAAGGTTCGGCTGACGGTGCTTTTGTTCACACGGCGTTCTTTTGCGATCTGCTCCATAGTCAGCTCCCGGAAATAGTAGGCGATCACCGTATATCGCTGCAGCTCTGTCAGCTCCTCCCGGATCACCCGATGAAGCCGCTGCTGCTGTATTTTCTTTGGTAAGCGTATGGATACCTTGCCTTCAAAGCGTATACTTTTCACTGCGCCAATACCCCCTTTCGTAATAGCGTGCAGTCAGTTCTGCCAGTTCGTTCATCTGTGTCAGCATTGGGGTTAATTCCGCAATACGCCGCTTGATATGCCAGATCTCCTCCGGATCCTCTGCTTTCGCCAGTTCCTGCCGCAGCAGCCGCAGCCGATCCTGCAAAAGCCGGGCGGATTCCTGATATTCCCGGCTCATTTCGATCAGTTTCACAGCCGCCCCCGTTGACAGCGAATGCAGATCATACCCGGTGGGTACATAGCGCCACCGCAATCCGGACAATAGCTTGCCGGAATTGCCGCTTGGGCATCTATGTACAGCGTCGGCTCAATTTTTATCTCCATCTGCATCCTCTCCCTGTGGAAAATCTTTGGCGCGCCCCTATTTCCGTGTAGAGTATACTACACAGATTGTGTGATATCCGTCGAATCGTGTAACTGCTTTCTTTCTTCTGTTTTTTTTGGAAAATATATGCTATACTGGGCTTAACTCCAAAGAAGAGGTGGTAGTCATGTTAGGTCCCAGGATCGCCGCGCTGCGGCGTTCGGCAGGTATCAGCCAATCGGAGCTGGCGAAAATGCTGAAAATCAGCCCCAGCGCCGTAGGAATGTATGAACAGGGGCGGCGCGAGCCGGCGCTGGATATTCTTGTGGCGATGGCGAAAATTTTTGGCGTAACCATTGATTTTCTGGTAACCGGCAAGCCCGGCAACAATCAAGAGCAGGACACGCTGAGTCAGCTGCTGCTGGAACGGGTGAATGCCGCCGATCTGCAGCTGAATAACCGTCGCACCCGCCCTTTCTCTCGGGAGGAATTGGCGGTTCTCTTTGCCGCAATGCTGATGGAGCCTTGACGGATCGCCGCCTTTTGGGTATGATATAAAAAGAAAGGCGGTGCGCTATGGACAATACATATATGCAAGAAGCCCTGGCGCTGGCCAAAGAAGCCGCCGCTGAAGGGGAAGTGCCGGTGGGCTGCGTCATTGTCAGGGACGGGAAGATCGTCGGTCGCGGTCGAAATCGCCGGGAAACGGACAAGAACGCCCTTGCTCACGCAGAAATTGAAGCCATCGACGATGCCTGCCGGAATTTAGGCGGCTGGCGGCTGTGGGATTGCACGTTGTATGTAACCCTGGAGCCCTGCGCTATGTGCGCCGGCGCGATCTTGAACGCCCGGATCCAACGGGTTGTGTTCGGCGCGTCGGACAAGAAGTACGGCGCGGTAAATTCGGTCTGCAGCCTGTTTTCTATGGATTTTAACCACCATCCGCAGGTGGAAGCCGGGGTGATGGAGGAAGAAAGCGCCGCGCTTTTGCAATCCTTTTTTCAAAACCTGCGGCTGGAATTAAAAGACCGCCCCAAATGGAAAAAACCAATACACAAAGAGAATTGATGAATCCATCAGTTCTCTTTTTTTCTTTTCAAGCCTTCCCCTGGGGGAAGGTGCTGCGCGAAGCGAAGCGGATGAGGGCAATAACCACGGCATCTGCCGTGGAAAACTTGCCCTGCTATCATTCCCCTCATCAGTCGCCTGCGGCGACAGCTTCTCCCAGGAGAAGCCTTTGCAAGCGCGCCGAAGGGTTATCGTAGGGGACTTACTTTCCCGTCCCGTTTGTCATTCCGAGTGGAGCGTAGCGGAATCGAGGGATCTTCGCAGCGAATAGGCACGGTAGAACCCTTGCCTCCCTCCCTGAGGGAGGTGGCCCAGGTTGCGTTCTCACATTATCAAATTGGAGGAATTTTATGGATCGTAAACGCCTGTTACGGCTGGGAATTTGTATTTGCGCCGGAATTATGTGCCTGCAAAGCGGGGTGTTGAATCTGTTTGCTGCTGCCCTTTCCACACCGGAGGTGCTGTCAACCCTGCTGTTTTTGCAGACCGGACGGGTAACGCGGCGATCGCAGCCGCAACAATCTGCCGGCACGCCTTTTGCCACCCAGCCGGACACCGCGCCAGCTCCCCAGCCACCGGAAACGCCGGTATTTACCGATGATATGCTGGTGCAGATGCAATATGATTGCGACTATCGTCCGGATCTTTCCGCGTTACTTACTAGAAAGCTGGATTTTTCGCTGCGAGCAGATGCCCCCACCGTGCTGATCCTCCACACCCACGCCACAGAAAGCTATTCCGGCACGGAGGGCTACCGTTCCCTGGAGGAAGGTCAAAACCTTATCGCCGTTGGCGAGGAGATCGCCCGGGTTTTGGAGGCAGGCGGTATCCAGGTGATCCACGACAAGACCTACCACGATTACCCGGATTATGATACCTCCTATCGCAACGCCCGGCATTCCATCAACCAGTATTTGTCCCAATATCCCTCCATCGCGGTGGTGCTGGATATTCACCGGGACGCCACCGATAATCCCGACGGTCAGCTGACCACCTCTGCCACGGTAAACGGGCAAAAATCCGCCCAGCTGATGATGGTGGTGGGTACAGATGCCCGCGGCAACTATCACCCTCACTGGCAAGAAAATCTTTCCCTTGCGCTGAAGCTGTCGGCGCTGCTGGAGCAGGAAAATCCCGGCATTTGCCGTCCTATCAATTTGCGTTCGGAGCGGTTTAATATGGACTTGACCGCCGGCAGCTTGCTGGTGGAAGTAGGCGCGGCAGGAGATTCCCTGCAGGAGGCAAAAATTGCCGCCAACGCCCTGGCCCGGGCCATTTTGACTCTGGCAGAGGGGTATTAAACGCCTTCCCCTGGGGGAAGGTGCTGAGCGTTAGCGAAGCGGATGAGGGTAATCACCACGGCAACTGCCGTGGCAAAACCCTCAATGCTATTATGCCCCTCATCAGTCGCCTACGGCGACAGCTTCTCCCAGGAGAAGCCTTTGCGGGCGATCACTGATCGCCCCTACAAGAAAGCACTGCACCCTTGCCTCCCTCTGACGAGGGAGGCTTTGTCTGTGCTTGACCGGGAGGGAATTTTGCCGTATACTATAACCATTGGAGGTGGTACTATGCGCATCGCGTTTGCCCGTTTGGACGGACGGGACGGACACGCCGTGGGACGGGAATTACTGGCAGCCCTTATGGGCGGAAATTTGCCGGAAATTGCCGTAACCGACCGCGGAAAGCCCTATTTTGTGGACAAAAAGTTGCATTTTTCCATCTCTCATACGAAAAACCACGCCTTTTGCTGCCTTAGCCAGCACAACGTGGGCTTAGATGCTGAGGAAATGGATCGCCGGGTTTCCCCCTCCCTGGGCAGCAAGATCCTATCCCCCAGCGAAAAACCCCGCTGCGCCTGCGATGCCGATATTTTGCGGCTGTGGGTAATGAAAGAGGCCTACGCCAAGCTCACCGGCAAGGGCTTGGGCGATTATCTTTACGAAACGGATTTTGATCCCAACGATCCCCGGATCCTGATCATCGACGGCTGCTATGTGGCCATTATGGAGGAAGAAACAGATGCTCTTTGATACCCACGCCCATATGGATTCCCGGTCCTTTAATGAAGATCGGGAGGCCGTTTTGCGGGCTTTGCCCCAGCAGGGCATCGGTCTTTTGATGAATCCCGGCTGCAGCCTGGAATCCTCCAAAAAAGCGGTGGCGTTGGCGGAAAAGTACGACTATATCTACGCCGCGGTGGGCTCGCATCCCGATGCCGCAGACGAGGTAAATGATGCCGTGCTGGAGGAATATCGGGTGTTATGTAAGCTTAGCCCCAAGGTCAAGGCCATTGGCGAGATCGGCCTGGACTATCACTACGAGGACATTCCCCGACAGCTTCAGAAAAAAGCGTTTATTGCCCAGATGGAGCTGGCCCGGGAGCTGAATTTGCCGGTGATCGTCCATCAGCGGGACGCCCACGAGGACGGAATGGCTATCATCAAGCAATTTCCCACCGTTACCGGTGTATTTCACTGCTTTTCCGGCTCTGCCCAAATGGCGCAGGAGCTGACCAAGCTGGGCTGGTACATCGGCTTTACCGGCGTTTTGACCTTCAAAAACGCCCGGCGCGCCATTGAGGCGGCTCAGGCGATTCCTCTGGATCGGATCGTGCTGGAAACCGATTGCCCCTATATGTCCCCGGAGCCTTTCCGCGGTAGTCGAAACGATCCGGGCAAGCTGTACCGAATGGCGGAAAAATTGGCAGAAATCCGGGGCATTTCTCCGGAGGAAGCCCAAACGATCACCTTTGAAAACGGCAAACGGCTGTACGGGATTTGAATCTTGTAAAGTGATATGCCGCGCCCTTGCCTCCCTCTCTGAGGGAGGTGGCAAAACGAAGTTTTGACGGAGGGAGTGTCCTTCGTGCTGTAGCACACTCCCCCAGTCAGAAATCAAAGATTTCTGCCGGTCCTGCCGGACCCGCGCCCCTTTTGTCCGCTTCGCGGACATTTTCCCCGCTAACGGGGAAATCCACCCTCAGGGAGGGGGCCGAGGTTGCTATTCTTTGTTTTCTTCGCCCCCGTTTTGGGGGCTTTATTTTTTTCAAAAAATTCATCTATTGTACTTTAACTTAAGACTTAGATATGTTATAATGTTTTCAAGTATATATTATGGAGAAAAATCGCTATGCTGGAACTTTTGGCTCCTGCCGGATCTATGGAGGCTCTGCATGCCGCCGTGCAAAACGGCGCCAACGCAGTCTACTTAGGAAGCGGCGCTTATAATGCCCGTCAGGGCGCGAAAAATTTCACACCCCAAATGCTGGCAGAGGCCGTAAAGTATTGCCATATCCGTGGCGTTGCCGTCCATCTGACGCTGAACACCCTGGTATCTGACCGGGAACTGGACAGCGTGATGGAGCTGATCCGCCAAGCTGCATCCGTAGGCGTGGATGCCTTTATCGTGCAGGATCTGGGCGTTGCCCAGCTTTGTCAGCAGATCGCCCCGGATATTGCTCTGCACGGCTCTACCCAAATGTCTGTCCACAGCTTGGCAGGCGTGCTGTTCTGCGCCGCTTTGGGTATGTCCCGGGTGGTGCTGAGCCGAGAGCTTTGCCGGGAGGATATTCAGTACATCTGCGCCCATTCTCCCATTGAGATCGAGGTTTTCGCTCACGGCGCATTGTGTATGAGCTATTCCGGACAGTGCTATCTGTCCTCCGCCATCGGCGGTCGTTCCGGCAATCGCGGCCGTTGCGCCCAGCCCTGCCGTCAAAGCTACGGCTACAGCCGCCACGACGGCAAATACCCCCTGAGCCTGAAGGACAACTGTCTGATCCACTATCTAAATGACCTGCAGAGTATGGGAGTTGCCTCCATCAAGCTGGAAGGACGGATGAAGCGGCCGGAATACGTGGCCGCCGTTACCGCCGTCTACCGCCAGGCTCTGGACGATGGCAATATCACCGAGGAAATGCTGGACACCCTCACCGCCGCCTTCAACCGTCAGGGCTTTACCGACGGCTATTACACCGGCAATATCGGCGCATCTATGTTCGGCGTTCGCGAGGATAAATACGATAACCCCAACTGGCTGAAAAAAGTTCGGGAAAGCTATGAATCTGTGGAAAATGCCTTGGTTTGCGTTGATTTTGATGCGGAAATCAACAGCCAGACCTGCACCCTGACCGTAACGGATCCGGAAGGCCGCAAATGCACCGCCACCGGACCGCTGCCTCAGCCGGCGCGGACCACACCCTTGACACAGGAGGCTCTGACCGAGCGGCTGAACAAGACCGGCGGCACCCCCTTCCTGTGCAAAAATGTTACCTGCCGCATTGAGGACGGCGTTACCCTGTCCGCCGCTGCCATTAACGGTATGCGCCGGGATGCGCTGAATCAGCTGCTGGCACAACGGGCCCGTTGGGAGCCGGTGAAGCTGCACCGACCGGAACGGATCGCCCATTTTGAAGGCCGCCGGGCAAGCCCCAGCCTTACAGTACAGATCACAGACAAAGCCCAGCTTACCGGCAAGCTTTTGCGGCTGAAGCCGGAGGTAATGTATGTGCCGCTGCACATTTTGGTGGAGGATCCCATCTTCTGCCACGAGCTAGCCCGCAAGGTTACGGTTGCGGCAGTTTTGCCCCGCATTACCCACGATCACGAGCTGAAAAAGCTGAAGGACGACCTGAAGCTGGTGAAAAATATGGGCGTTCGGGAGGCGTTGGTAGGCAATTTAGGCCTGCTGCTGCCCGTTCGGGAAGCCGGTCTGCGGATCCGGGGCGATTTTGGCTTGAATCTTTACAATTCCGCATCGGTGAATCTGATGAAAGACCTGGGCGCAAAGTCCGCCACCTTGAGCTTTGAAATGACGCTGCCCCAGATCCGGGACATCAGCAAGGCTGTGCCCTGCGAGATCCTGGCTTATGGCCGTCTGCCGCTGATGGTTACAGAAAACTGTCTGATCCGCAGCCGCACCGGCAGCTGCACCTGCCATCTGTCCAATACCAAGCTGATGGACAAGACCGGCGCAGATTTCCCCATTATCAAAGACGGCAATAACTGCCGCAGCATTTTGCTCAACGGCAAAAAGCTGAACTGGCTGGACCGTCAAAAGGATCTGTCCAAACTGGGCGTTTGGGCGATCCGTCTGTACTTCACCACAGAAAACCCCCGGGAGGTGGATCAGGTGCTGGGCGCCATTACCAATCCGCCGCCCTTTGATCCCGGCTCTTGTACAAGAGGTCTGTATCTGCGGGGGTTAGATTAAATCCTTGCAGATGCACCGCACCCTTGCCTCCCTCTCTGAAGGAGGTGGCAAAAATCAGAGATTTTTGCCGGAGGGAGTTTAACTCCCCCAGTCACGGCATTCGCCGCGACAGCCCCCTCAGGGAGGGGGCCGAGGTTGCGGGGGATCACTGATCGCCCCTACAAGTTAGCACCGCTGCCTTGCCTCCTCCTCTGGGGGAGGTGGCCGAGCGTTAGCGAGGTCGGAGGGAGTTTTGTTCGTACAATAGTACACTCCCCCAGGCAGAAATCTAAGATTTCTGCCGGTCCTGCCGGACCCGCGCCCCTTTTGTCCGCTTCGCGGACATTTTCCCCGCTAACGGGGAAATCCACCCTCAGGGAGGGGGCCGAGGTTGCTGCACAAGATTGCAGGCACGAAATAGAAAGGAAAATCCAATGGAGCTGATTCTTGCCTCCCAATCCCCCCGGCGTAAGGAGCTTTTGGGACTGTTCCGCCTGCCCTTTTCCGTGCAGGTGGCAGATATTGACGAAACCATGGACGCCGGCAAGCCGCCCTGTGACGAGGTGGCCCGTGTCAGCCGCTGCAAAGCAGAGGCTGTGGCACGAAACGCAGACGATGTGGTCATCGCCGCTGATACCATCGTGGTCTGTGAAGGCAAGGTTCTGGGAAAACCCCGGGATACCGCCGATGCCAAGGCGATGCTGCGGCTTTTGTCCGGTCGGGATCATCAGGTGATGACCGGTATGTGCGTCATTCGGGGCGAAAAAACCGTTACCTGCACCGAAGTTACCGACATTCATTTCCGGGAGCTTTCCGATCAGGAAATTGATGCTTATGTTGCCACCGGCGAGCCGATGGACAAGGCAGGAAGTTACGGGATCCAGGGCGGCGCGGCTCTGTTTGCCGAGAAAATGGTAGGCGACTATTACAATGTGATGGGGCTGCCGGTATGCCGCCTGTGGAAAATTCTCCACGATCTGGCACCGGAGCTGCTGTAACACAAGGAGAACACTATGAAATACTTTTTCACCACAAAAGTGAAAATCGTTCTGATCGTGGCGGTGATCTTGACCGCAGGTTTGGCCATCATTGGCAATCTGCTGGGCAAAACCCCGGCGGATAAGCTGGTACAGGGTATGCTGACACCTCTGCGCACCGGCGCAACCACCCTGACCATTCAGGCAGAGCGTTTTTATAACTATATGTTCCGCTACGAAGCATTGGAGGCGGAAAACGCCGCGCTGAAGGAGCAGATCGCCCAAATGGAGGAAAATGCCCTGCGCAACGACTCTATGGAACGGGAGATCGCCCGACTGCGGGATCTTTTGGAGCTGCAGCTGGACAAAGAGGGCTACCAGCTGGTGGACGGCTATATCATCTCCCGCAGCTCCACCGATTGGACAAGCTTCTTCACCGTCAATAAGGGTGAAAACGCCGGCATTACCCCGGGCATGTGCGCCATTACCGCCAACAAAGAGGTGGTAGGACTGGTTACCGAGGTAGGCAGCAACTATTGCGTGGTCAAAACTGTGCTGGACTCCTCTCTGAGCATCAGCGCAACCCTTTCCTCCTCCGGCAGCAGCGGTCTGATCTCCGGCGGCTACTCTCAGGGCTATGAAAATATGCTGCGTATGGACTATCTGCCCAGCGCTGCCGTGATCCCCAACCGGGATCAGGTGGTTACCGCCGGCTCTACCGTATATCCCAGAAATCTGATCATCGGACACGTTGTTGGCGTTGGCTTTACCGATACCGGCGTGGAAAAATACGCCATTGTGGAGCCTGCCGCTGACATCGCCAGCTTGGAGCAGATCTTCATTTTGACCGAGTTTAGGACGGAGTAAGCCTATGTTCTTCAAACGAAAGCGGGAGTTCCGGCCGGACAAAAACCGTTCCGTGCTGAGCAAACTCTATTTGACGAAAATCCAGCGGCTGAAGCTGATGAAATGGCTGCTGATCACCCTGGCGTTGGTGTTTCTGTCCATCGTGCAGGATGTGATTATGAGCCGTCTGTCCATTTTCGGGACGACCACGGATCTGGTGGCCTACGGCATTTTGCTGATCTGCGTCATTCTCGATCCGGAGATCGGCTGTATTTTTGCCCTGGTCAGCTCCTCGGTGTACTATTTTTCCGGCTCTGCGCCGGGACCTTATGTCATCGCGCTGCTGACAGTTTTGGGCGTGATCGTGGCGATCCTGCGGCAGAGCTATCTGCGCTACAGCTTCGGCTCGGTGTATCTGTGCGCCGGGGTTGCTGTGCTGCTTTACGAAATTGCGCTGCTGTGCGTAGGTCTGTTTTTGGAGCATACCACAGTCCAGTCGTGGCTGCATTTTCTTTTGACCGGCATATACGGTCTGGTGGTAATTCCCGGGCTGTACCCCGTATTTACTGCCATCGCTAAAATTGGAGGAGAAACATGGAAAGAATAACCGGCAAACGCATCGGCATCATTTTGCTTGCCTTTTGCCTGATCTTGGGCTTTTTCTCCTTCAAGCTGTATGCTATGCAGATCATCGACACCGGCGGCAAGATCGACAACACCAAGATCTTCATCACGGAAACCCGTGTCAAAGCCGCCCGGGGCAACATTCTCGACCGCAACGGCAACATCCTGGTGACCAATCGCGCCAGCTACGATCTGGTGCTGAATCATTACATCATCTACAGCGCGGAAAACACCAACAGCTACCTTTTGGAGCTGGTGAAGCTGTGCCGGGAGATGGACATCGAATACATCGACCATTTCCCCGTTACCAAAACCGCGCCCTTTACCTATACCCTCAGCGATTACAACGGCACCTGGCAGGGCTATTTTCAGAAATATCTGCCCAAAAAGAGCGGCGGTCTGGACTCAGACATTACTGCGCCGCTGCTGATCCGCAAGCTGCGGGAAAGCTACAAGATCCCCGAGGATTGGTCTGACGAGGACGCCCGGGCTGTGATTGGTCTGCGCTACGAGCTGGATCTGCGGCAGGGCATTGTTACCACCCTGCCTCTGTACATTTTCCTGGAGGACGCCTCCTCTCAGGAGCTGTACGCCCTTTTGGAACTGAACATTCCCGGCCTGAAGGCAGAAGCCTCCACCGTCCGGGCGTATAACACCGCTTACGGCGCCCATATTTTGGGCTACGTGGGTCCTATGACCAACGAGCAGTGGAACGAAATCTACAAAGCAAAGCCCGGCTATCCTTTGGATGCGCTGGTTGGTCAGAGCGGCCTGGAGGAAGCCTTTGAAGAGTACCTTCACGGAACGGACGGCACCCGCATTGATGAAATGACCGCCGACGGCACCATCGTCCGCTCCTACTATAAGGTTGTGGACGGCGTGGAGCAACGCCCCGTCAACGGTCAGAATGTGGAGCTTTCCATCGACCTGAATGTGCAGGCCACCGCCGAAGATCAGCTGAAGGCGCTGTTTACCCAGCTGCGGGAAAGCGGCGAAAACCTGCCGGAAGGCACAACAAAGCCCGACGGCTCCGATGCCGAAGGCGGCGCAGTGGTGGTTATGGATGTCAAAACCGGGCAGATGCTGGCCTGCGCCAGCTACCCCACCTACGACCTGTCCACCTTCCGGGAAGATTACAATACCCTTTTGGAAACCGACTTTGCGCCGCTGTATAACCGGGCGCTGCAGGCTACCTATCCCCCCGGCTCTACCTACAAGATGGCGATGGTCATCGCCGGTATCGAAGGCGGCGTCATCCACAAGAACACCGTCATCGAAGATCACGGCGTGTTCCGCAAATACGCTTCCTCCGGCTTTACAGCAAACTGTCTGATCTGGACCACCAAGGGCTCTACCCACGGCGGTATCAACTCGATGGAAGCCTTGCGGGATTCCTGTAACTACTTCTTCTATACCGTCGGCGACAAGCTGGATATTGAGTTGATCGACCACGTGGCCAAGAGCCTGGGCTTGGGTGAAAAGACCGGTATGGAACTGGCAGAAAAGACCGGTATGCGGGCAAATCCCGAAAACAAACTGGCGCTGTATAAAGGCAATACCGATCTGGGTAACTGGTATGTGGCAGACCAGGTTATGGCGTCCATCGGTCAGTCTATCAACTCCTTCACTCCGGCGCAGCTTTGCTCCTACACCGCCACCCTGGCAAACCGGGGCGTTCGGTACAAGGCTACCTTCCTGAGCCGGGTGCTGGATGCAGACTATTCCGGCGTGGTTTATACCAACGAGCCGGTGGTGCTGAGCACTATGGAGATCTCCGACGAGGCCTATTCTGCCTATACCGAGGGTATGCGCAAGGTCATCGTGGAAGGCACTGTACGGAAATATTTCAGCGATCTTCCTATCTCTGTGGCGGCAAAAACCGGTACTGCCCAGACCGATGCCGGCGATGCCTATTCCGATAACGGCGCATTCGTGTGCTACGCCCCCTACGAAGATCCGGAGATCGCCGTAGTGGTCTACGGTGAAAAGACCGGCCACGGTTCTACCATGGCGCAGATCGCCCGTGCCGTACTGGACACCTATTTCTCCGATGTCCTCTCTGACGGCAGCAACTCCGGCGAAAACACGGTGAGTTAATATGAAAAGCCCCCTCAACCGAGGGGGCCTTGTTATGCCTTCTCCTGGGAGAAGGTGGCCGAGCGTTAGCGAGGTCGGATGAGGGTAATAACCGCGGCCTTCGCCGCGGCAAAAAGGTTTCCCCTCATCAGTCAAAAATCAAAGATTTTTGCCAGCTTCCCCCAGGGGAAGCCTTTTTCTTTCCTCTTCGTGCAGCGCAGCAAAAAGCCCTGTGGATTTCTCCACAGGGCTTTTACTATGTTCTTTCGCTGATTACAGCTTGGGGCCTGCCTCGACCAGAGCCTTGCCTGCATCGTTGCCGGTGTACTTGACAAAGTTCTTGATGAAGCGAGCGGACAGATCCTTAGCCTTGGTCTCCCACTCGGAAGCGTCAGCGTAGGTATCTCTGGGATCCAGGATGCCGCTGTCAACGCCGGGCAAAGCGGTGGGAACTTCCAGGTTGAAGTAGGGGATGGTCTTGGTCTCAGCCTTCAAGATGGAGCCATCCAGAATAGCGTCGATGATACCACGGGTATCCTTGATGGAGATACGCTTGCCGGTGCCGTTCCAACCGGTGTTGACCAGGTAAGCCTTAGCGCCGGACTTTTCCATCTTCTTAACCAGCTCTTCGCCGTACTTGGTGGGATGCAGCTCCAGGAAAGCCTGGCCGAAGCAAGCGGAGAAGGTGGGGGTGGGCTCGGTGATGCCGCGCTCAGTACCGGCCAGCTTGGAAGTGAAGCCGGACAGGAAGTAGTACTGAGTCTGCTCGGGAGTCAGGATGGAAACGGGAGGCAGAACGCCGAAAGCATCGGCAGACAGGAAGATGACATTCTTGGCATCGGGGCCTGCGGATACGGGGCGAACGATCTTCTCGATATGGTCGATGGGGTAGGAAACACGGGTGTTCTCGGTAACGGAGCCGTCAGCGAAGTCGCAAACGCCGTTCGCATCAACAGTAACGTTCTCCAGCAGAGCGTTGCGCTTGATCGCATTGTAGATATCGGGCTCGGATTCCTTGTCCAGGTTGATAACCTTTGCGTAGCAGCCGCCCTCGAAGTTGAAGACGCCGTTGTCGCCCCAGCCGTGCTCGTCGTCACCGATCAGCAGGCGCTTGGGGTCGGTGGACAAAGTGGTCTTGCCGGTGCCGGACAGGCCGAAGAACAGAGCGGTGTTTTCTCCGTTCATATCGGTGTTGGCGGAGCAGTGCATGGAAGCCATGCCGTTCAGGGGCAGGTAGTAGTTCATCATGGAGAACATACCCTTCTTCATCTCGCCGCCGTACCAGGTGTTCAGAATAACCTGCTCACGGGAGGTGATGTTGAAGATGGCGGCAGTCTCGGAGTTCAGACCCAGCTCCTTGAAGTTTACCACCTTAGCCTTGGCGGCGTTGTAGGAAACGAAGTCAGGCTCGAAGTTTGCCAGCTCCTCAGCGGTGGGGGCAATAAACATATTCTTCACGAAGTGGGCCTGCCATGCTACCTCCATAATGAACCGGATGGCCATACGGGAGTCGGGGTTGGTGCCGCAGAACACGTCCATGACGTACAGCTTCTTATTGGACAGCTCTTCAACAGCCAGACGCTTGCACTCGTTCCATGCTTCGATGGATGCGGGCTTGTTGTCGTTTGCATACTCGGGAGAG
>JAZSGS010000020.1:0-22200 GCA_045532855.1 Faecousia sp. | reverse complement strand
AATTATCAAGCCGTTAAGGCCCTGAAAGCATCCAGGATCTAGCCGGATGCCATCGGAGGGAGGGAAATCAATGTCTGAAATTCGCGTTAAGGAAAACGAATCTCTGGAGAGCGCTCTGCGCCGTTTTAAGCGTAGCTGTGCTAAGGAGGGCGTTATTGCCGAAGTTAAGAAGCGCGAGCATTACGTAAGCCCCAGCCTGAAGCGTAAGCAGAAGTCTGAAGCTGCCCGTAAGAACAAGAGAAAGTTCTACTAATATCCCTCTTGATTTTATGCTCAAAACCGCTCCGGAATTTCCGGAGCGGTTTTTATTTTAGTTCCTGGTAAAGACCTACGGCAAGTGTGATTCCAAGTTCGTCCGCTTCTGCAAGAAGATCGTCCAAATCCTGCTTTGTGCGCTGTAATGTAAAGTAAAAACCGTCCTGCTTGGATACAATGCTATAATGACAATGCAGCGCTTTGTCCTCCAGCGGGTGTTTGCCCGCAGCATCAACGGGAAATTCCTTGCTGCCATTTTCCGTAACGGCGATCCCCTGGCAGCTGAGGGCGGTGTCCAGCCAAATCTGCCGGTTTTGCCAAGGCGAAATGTATTCGCTTAATGGGGTTGTTAGGGGCAACGGCGGCAAAAATACGGGACAATCCAAGTCTTTTGCATAGGTTTCAGATACACAAACGGGGAATTCCAGCTTTAATAATTCTTTTATGATGGCAAGGGATTCTGCACAGCCCTCTCTTTGAAAATCCAACAATAGACCGTAACAATTCCACTTTTTCAGGGAATATTCCAGCTCTTTTGCAATTACTATTGGAGATTGACCGGAGGGCGGCGTGCTGTCATTGAGGATCAGCAGGGAATTGGCAGGCAGCTTTTTTGGGATGTTTGTAAGACCTGCGCTATAGGGGGAGAAATGGCAGGCCATCCAAGCGACGCTTTTCGGGTGACTTGGCGCATTGGCAAATTCGTCTGCGGTCATCGCCAAGTATCTCGCAATTCCCATAGACAAATCCCCCTTACCGTGGTATAATTCTTCTATAGTCTATGAAAGTGTGGATTGCGGTATGCCTTTTTCACTGTTACCGAAAATCGTTGCAAATGAACTGACGGATCTGACACCGCAAATGCTCAAGGAGCAGGGGATCAGCCTTTTGATGTTGGATTTTGATAATACCATTGTTCCATATACCACCAATACGCCTACGCCAAAAATGGAGCAGTGGATCAAGTCGATGCTTACATCCGAAACGCAGATTTGCGTGGTTTCCAACAGCAAGCGCGATCGGGTGAAGATCTTTTGCCAAGGGTATGATATACCGTGCATCACCCACGCGAAAAAACCCTTCAGTAAGGGCATTAAGCAGTGCCTTGCTCAGTTCAATATGCCGAAAGAGAATTGCGCCCTGGTGGGTGATCAGATCTACACAGATACCTTGGGCGCAAATTGCGCCGGGATCCGGTCAATACTGGTCAAAGCCATCGACAATCACAACATTTGGCTGAAGCTGCGGCACGTAGCGGAAATGCCGTTTATCCTGATTGCAAAGAGAGGTAGACTCTTAAAATGAAGAATCTTGAAAAATTTATTTCCCTGCTGGGCAAAGATGTGGACGGACTGCTGCTTACCAGCCGTTACAGCCGCTATTATGCGGCAGAATTTGACATTGCGGAGGGTGTTGCCATCGTTACCGCAAAGGGTTGCCGCTATTTTACAGACAGCCGGTACATTGAGGCTGCGCAGAACGGAATTCAAGGCCTTGAGGTTTTGCTGGTCGACAGCAATAACAGCTACAAGAAGCTGCTCAACCAGGCCATTGCCGACTTTGATGTGAAGGTACTGGGCTTTGAGGAAGAATATCTGACAGTTGCGGAGCTGCGCAACTACGAGATGAATCTGGATGCAAAACTGATCGGCAAAAATGCCGAAATCCACGGTTTCCGCGCTGTAAAGGAGCCCTGGGAGCTGGATCTGATGCGCAAGGCACAGGATATTACAGATAAAGCGTTTTCTGAGGTTTTGGAGCGGGTGAAGATCGGTATGACCGAAAAGCAGCTGCAGGCGGAACTGATCTATTGTCTGCTGAAAAACGGCGCGGACGGAATGTCCTTTGATCCCATCGTAGTTTCCGGTCCCAATACCAGTATGCCTCACGGCGTGGCAGGCGACAGAAAGATCCAAGAGGGTGATTTTATCACCTTGGACTTTGGCGCGATGTATCAGGGTTACTGCGCCGATATGACGCGCACCTTTGCGGTCGGTTACGCTACCGATGAGATGAAAAAGGTTTACGATACTGTCCTGCAGGCGCAGCTGGCGGGCATTGCAGCATCGAAGGCAGGCGTCCTGGGTAAGGATGTGGATGCCGCCGCGAGAAAGGTGATCGCCGATGCCGGTTACGGCGAATATTTCGGACACGGCTATGGCCACAGCTTGGGAATGGAGGTTCACGAATCTCCCAGCCCCAGCCCTCGTGGCGAACGGATTATGGAAGAAAATATGATCGCATCTGCCGAACCCGGCATTTATTTGCCCGGAAAATTCGGCGTCAGAATCGAGGATGTGGTGATTTTTAAGGAAGATGGCTGCGAAAATATTACCCACAGCCCGAAAAATTTGATTATTGTGTAAAAAAGTTTGCGCTACCTCTTGAAAAATGTAAAGTTTTAGGTTAATATATACGGGTAAATTTATGCAAACATAAATGCCCATTAGGGCAAATCTAGGAGGATAAATATATGATTTCTGCAGGTGAATTTAGAAATGGCGTTACCTTTGATATGGAAGGTAAGGTTATGCAGGTTGTGGAGTTCCAGCATGTTAAGCCCGGTAAGGGCGCTGCTTTCGTCCGCGTTAAGATGAAGAATGTCATCACCGGCGGCGTTACCGAAACCAGCTTCAACCCCACTGCAAAGTTCCCCACCGCTTTTGTTGAGCGCAAGAAGATGGAGTATTCCTACAACGATGGCGAGCTGTACTACTTTATGGACGGCGAGACCTACGAGCTGGTACCCATCGACGCATCCGCTCTGGACGATTCTTTCAAGTTTGTTAAGGAAAATGACGTCTGCACCATTATGAGCTACAAGGGCAAGGTCTTTGGCGTTGAAGTTCCCAACTTCGTCGAGCTGGTGATTACTGACACTGAGCCTGGCTTTGCCGGCAACACCGCTACCAACGTTACCAAGCCCGCTACCGTTGAGACCGGCGCTGAGGTTAAGGTGCCTCTGTTCATCAACGAGGGCGACAAGATCCAGATCGACACTCGTACCGGTGAGTACCTGGGCCGCGCTAAGGGTTAATCAGTAAGGAGAATTGTTATGACCATTTCTGAAAAGTCCGCATACTTGAAGGGCCTGATGGATGGCCTGGATCTGGACACCACCACCGCTGAGGGTAAGATGATCAGCTCTATCGTTGAGCTTTTGGGCGATGTTACCAAGAAGCTGACCGATGTTGAGGATACCACCATTGCTATCTCTGATGAGCTGGATGAGATCGAGGAAGATCTGGACGCCATCGAAGATTTCATTATGGACGATGACGACGATTACTACGAGGACGAGGATTTCGAGGACGATGACGACTTCGAGGACGAGGGCTTCGAGTATGGCGACGAGGACACCACGATCTATGAGGTTGAGTGTGCCTGCGGCAACATCATCGACTTTGATGAGGAGGTTCTGGAGCAGGGCAGCATCGTATGCGATAACTGCGGCGAAACTCTGGAGTTCTCCATTGAGGACGACGAAGAGTAATTCTAACGATAAAAAATCCCGACTGCTGATGCAGTCGGGATTTTGTTTTGCTTTATTTTGCAGGATTGAAGCTATCCTTCAAGCTAACGCTGCGGTTGAATACCAAATGATCAGCCGTAGAATCCTTGCTGTCGGGGCAGAAGTAGCCCAGTCGCATAAACTGGAAGGCATCGCCGGGCTTTGCTTCCTTCAGGCTGGCCTCGACCTTACAGTTGTCAAGGATCTCCAGGGAGTTGGGATTCAGGCAAGCCAGGAAATCCTTGCCGGCAGCATCGGGATCGGGATCGTCAAACAGATTGCTGTACTGACGGACCTGAGCATCGTAGCAGTTGTCAGCATCTACCCAGTGAATGGTTGCGCCCTTGACCTTGCGGCCGTCAGCAGGATTGCCGCCCTTACTGTCGGGATCATAGGTTGCCAAAACCTCAACCACATTGCCGTTTTCGTCCTTGACACAGCCGGTGCAGGTGATCAAATATGCGCCCTTCAGACGGCACTCCGGTCCGTTGGGGAACAGACGCTTGTACTTGGGAATGGGCTCGGACAGGAAATCATCCGCTTCGATCCACAGATTCCGGGAGAAGCTGACGGTGCGATTGCCTGCCTCGGGATCGTTGGGGTTGTTCTCGACCTCAAAGGCTTCGCTCTGACCTTCGGGATAGTTGGTAATGGTCAGCTTGACGGGGTTCAGCACCGCCATAACACGCTTGGCATGCTCATTCAGATCCTCACGCAGACAATGCTCCAGGAATGCAAACTCAATGGTGTTAGGGCTCTTGGCAACGCCTACGCGATCGCAGAAATTGCGGATAGATGCGGGGGTATAGCCACGACGGCGCAGACCGCAAAGGGTGGGCATACGGGGATCGTCCCAGCCGGAAACGTAGTTATTTTCCACCAATGCGCGAAGCTTCCGCTTGGAAAGCACGGTATGGTCGATGCCTAAGCGGGCAAACTCGATCTGACGGGGATGATGCTCCAAACCAACATTTTCCACAACCCAGTTGTAAAGCGGTCTGTGATTTTCAAACTCCAGAGAACACAGAGAGTGGGTAATACCCTCCAATGCGTCCTGAATGGGGTGGGCAAAGTCGTACATAGGGTAGATGCACCACTTGTCGCCCTGACGGTGATGGTGCATATGGCGGATGCGGTAAATGACCGGATCGCGCATATTGAAGTTACCGGAGGCAAGATCGATCTTAGCACGCAGGGTATACTTATTGTCCTCGAACTCACCATCACGCATACGGCGGAACAGATCCAAGCTCTCCTCCATAGGACGGTCACGGTAGGGGGAGGTGGCAGGGGTGGTCAGATCGCCGCGGTATTCCTTAAACTGATCGGGCGTCAGCTCGCAGACATAGGCAAGACCCTTTTTGATCAATTCCTCTGCAAACTGGTAGGTCTTTTCAAAGTAGTCAGAGCCGTAGAAGAAACGGTCTCCCCAATCAAAGCCCAGCCAGTGAATATCCTCCTGAATGGCGTGGACAAACTCTACATCCTCCTTGGTGGGGTTGGTGTCGTCCATACGCAGGTTGCAAAGACCGCCGAACTTTTCCGCTGTGCCAAAGTCGATGATCAGCGCCTTGCAGTGTCCGATATGCAGATAGCCATTGGGCTCGGGCGGGAAACGGGTATGCACAGTCTTACCTGCATACCGGCCACCCTCGGCAATATCTTCTTCAATAAAGGTGTGGATAAAATTCTTGCTTTCCGTGATTTCAGCCATTATTTTAACCTCATTTCGCTAAAATTCCAATTTAATGCATTATAACCCATCATCGCATTTTTTGCAACATAAAATTACCGGATAAGGTGATGATGTCTTTGAATATATGGATTATTTCTAAAATTAGAAAACAATCCGTGAAAAGTGAAAATTTTTGTTGTCATTTTGACGCTTTTATATTAGAATAGGAGAAGATATATGGAAGGAGTGATTTTCTTGCCTGAAGTAAAATATAAGCGCGTTCTTTTGAAGATCAGCGGAGAGGCGTTGGCCGGTGAAGCCCATCGCGGTTTGGACTTTAATGTGATCAATTCCGTCTGTGATGTGATCAAGCGGTGCGTCGATTTGGGCGTACAGATGGGTATTGTCATTGGCGGCGGAAATTTCTGGCGCGGTGTTAAGGACGGCGCGGACAAGATGCAGCGTTCCCACGGCGATGCTATGGGTATGCTGGCTACTGTGATGAACTCGATCGCGGTGGCTGATGCGCTGAATAAGCATGGCGTGGATGCCCGTGTACTGAGCGCAGTTCAGATGGAAAAATTCTGTGAATACTTCACCCGGGACAGAGCGGATCGCTATCTCAATAGCGGTAAGGTCGTGATCTTCTCCGCCGGTACCGGAAATCCCTATTTCTCCACAGATACCGGCGCTGTCCTTCGGGGCGTGGAGATCGAGGCGGATGCTATTCTGATGGCGAAGAATGTGGACGGCATTTACTCTGCAGATCCCAATGTGGATCCCACCGCTGTCAAATTTGATGAACTTACATACGAGCAGGTGCTTGCCCGCCGTCTGAAGGCGACGGACACCACTGCAATGGCTTTGGCAATGGACAATCATATGACATTGGCTTGCTTTGCGCTGGCAGATCCTGAGAACATTATCCGCGTGATTTGCGGTGAAAAAATCGGAACTATCGTTAAGGAGGACTAAGAAATGAGCGTAGATTTTAGTGATTACAGCAGAAGAATGGACAAAGCTTTGGAGCACCTGCAGGATGAGTTCGGCGCAGTTCGTGCCGGTCGTGCAAATCCCCGTGTTCTGGATCGTATCTCCGTTGAATACTATGGAAGTGAAACGCCCCTGAACGGTGTTGCCACCATTTCCTCTCCCGATGCCCGTACCCTGGTCATTCAGCCTTGGGACACCAAGCTGCTCACAGACATTTGCAAGGCGATTCAGATGTCCGATCTGGGACTGAATCCTCAGAACGATGGCCGTGTTATTCGGCTGGTATTCCCTCAGCTGACAGAGGAACGCCGTAAGGAACTGGTAAAGCAGGTCAGACGGTATGCAGAGGATGCCAAGGTCGCTATGCGTAACATCCGCCGCGACGGTATGGACTATGTGAAGAAGCTGAAGAAGAACTCTGAGATCACAGAGGACGATCAGAAGAAGGCAGAGAAGGATCTGCAGGATATTCTGGACAAGAATATCAAGCGTGTTGACGAAGCAACCGCTGCAAAGGAAAAGGAGCTTATGGCTCTGTAAGTGCAATGTATCTGGGGGCGGGTAATACGCCCCCAAAGCACTGTTATCAAGAAAAGAAAGAGGTGCTCTTATGGCACTTTCTGATATGGAAAATGCTGTTCCAAAGCATATTGCCATCATTATGGACGGCAACGGCCGTTGGGCGAAAAAGCGGGGCTTGCCCCGAACAGCCGGACATAGCGCCGGTGCGGAAGCATTCCGGCGTACCGCCAATTACTGCCGTACATTGGGTGTAAAGTATTTGACGGTTTATGCCTTCTCAACGGAAAACTGGCGGCGTTCTGAAACTGAGGTTTCAGCTATTATGCGTCTGTTGGGAAAGTATTTGGAAGAAGCCTTACGGGATATGGAGAAAAACCATGTCCGATTCTGCTTTTTTGGCGATCTGAGCCGGCTGAGTCCCAAACTGCGTAAGCTGTGCGAGGATGCTCAGGAGCGTTCGTCTGAATATCACGAGGTTCAGGTGAATTTCTGCCTGAATTACGGCGGAAGAGATGAGATTCTTCGCGCCATTCGTTCCTATGCCCAGGATGTGGCAGACGGTAAGAAGAACGCGGCAGAACTGGATGAAGCGGTATTCTCTGAATATTTGGATTCTGCCGGCGTGCCCGATCCGGAGCTGGTGATCCGTCCGTCGGGAGAAATGCGCTTGAGCAATTTCCTGCCGTGGCAGTCGGTGTACTCTGAATTTGTATTTATGGATGTACTGTGGCCTGATTTCGGTCCTGCGGAGCTGGATGCGGCCATTGCTGAATATCAGCGGCGTAACCGCCGCTTTGGAGGGGTATAGATAGATGAAAACCCGTGTTTTGACAGCGGCTGTGGCATTGCCGCTGTTGCTTGTGGTTGTTCTGGTGCTGCCAAAGATCTTTACCGCGATTATTTTTGGACTGATGTGCGGCTTGGCGGCGTATGAACTGTTGATCCCTGCGGGAATGATAAAGAATATGCGCCTGGTGGCCTATGCTATGGTGATGGCGCTTCTTGTAGCACTGTGGAGCTATTTTGGCTGCAGCCAGGTATGGGCGGTTGCCG
This sequence comes from Faecousia sp., assembly GCA_045532855.1. Lineage (GTDB taxonomy): Bacteria > Bacillota > Clostridia > Oscillospirales > Oscillospiraceae > Faecousia. The sequence continues at coordinate 14,191 of JAZSGS010000020.1, read as the reverse complement.
GTATGCTGGTGTTTACCGCTGCATTGTTTACAGAACTGATGGTCAACCACATCAAGCTACGCTTTGAGAAGCTGGCTGCGTGCCTTGTAGCAGGCGTGTTGATCCCGTTTTTGTTTAGCGGCGTGATCCGTATTTACGCAGTAGACGGGACAGGCAGATTTTTTGTGCTGATCCCCTTCATTATTGCGTTTTTGTCTGATACCGGCGCGTATTTTGCCGGCCTGTATTTCGGCAGAAGAAAGCTGGCGCCTGTGATCAGCCCCAAGAAAACGGTGGAGGGCGCCATTGGCGGCGTTTTGGCGGCAGTGATCGTTATGCTGCTGTACGCGCTGATCCTGGATCTGGCGTTTGGTTTTACAGTGAACTATTTCCTTGCGATCTTCTACGGAATTTTCTGTTCGGCTGCCGGTGTGTTTGGTGATCTTTGCTTCTCTGTGATCAAGCGGCAGGCTGGAATTAAGGACTATGGCACCTTGATTCCCGGACACGGCGGTATTTTGGACCGTTTCGATTCTATGATTATGATCGCTCCCTTGGTGGAGGTTTTGCTGATACTGATTCCTGTGGCGGTGAGATAATGGTTAAATGTGTAAGTATTCTTGGCTCAACCGGCTCTATCGGTCGGCAGAGCCTGGATATCATCAGCCGGATGCCGGTTAAGGTCGCTGCTCTGGCTGCCGGTACAAATGTGGAGCTGATGGCGCAGCAGTGTCGCCAGTTCCTGCCGAAGCTGGCAGTTATGGGCTCTGCAGAGGCTGCTGATCAGCTGAAGCAAGCGCTTGCCGATCTTCCTGTTGCCGTTTCCTGGGGCCAGGAGGGACTGATGCAGGCCGCCACCATTGAAGATGCCGATTGCGTTATCACTGCGGTGGTGGGAATGTTGGGGCTGAAGCCCACACTGGCGGCGATTCGCGCCGGTAAGCGGATCGGTCTTGCTAACAAGGAAACCCTGGTTTGTGCCGGTGAGCTGGTGATGGCGGAAGCAAAGAAATACAACGTGGAGATCATTCCCGTTGACTCGGAACATTCTGCGATCTTCCAGTGCCTGATGGGCATTGGCAGCAAAAAGGAAATCCACAAACTGATATTAACCTGCTCCGGCGGCCCGTTCTATGGAATGGACAAGGAGCAGCTGAAAAAGGTAACAAAAGCCGATGCGCTGAAGCACCCCAACTGGAAAATGGGCGCAAAGATCACCATCGATTGCGCCACCTTGATGAACAAGGGACTTGAGGTTATTGAAGCGATGCGGCTTTACAATGTTCCCGTGGAGCAGGTGGATGTGCTGATCCACCGGCAGAGCATTGTTCACAGTATGGTAGAAACAGTGGACGGCGCGGTTATGGCGCAGCTGGGCGCACCGGATATGCGGCTGCCCATTCAGCTGGCGTTGACCTATCCGGAGCGAACAAATTGCCCAGTAGACAGATTGGATCTGACTGCTTGCGGCGGCTTGACGTTCTCAAAGCCGGATATGGAGGCGTTTCCTTGTCTTGCGCTGGCGCGTAAGTGTGCCATGCTTGGCGGAACTGCCTGTCCTGCGATGAATGGCGCAAACGAAGAAGCGGTTGCAATGTTTTTGAATGACGAGATCGGTTTTTATGATATTTACGATCTGGTCAGCGGCGCCGTAGATGCTGTGCCCTTTGTTGAAAATCCCACGCTGGAACAGATCCTGGAGGCTGACCGTTTGGCGCGGGCGTATGTTCGAGCCCGATAAACCTATTTTGCGAGGACTTTTATGACGATTATTTTTGCGATTCTCATTTTTAGTTTTTTGATTTTTATCCACGAGCTGGGACATTTTGTTGCTGCGAAAATGTCCGGTGTGCAGGTCAATGAGTTTTCTCTGTTTATGGGACCTGCCATTTGGAAGAAGAAAAAAGGCGAAACACTGTATGCCTTGCGCTGTATTCCCATCGGCGGCTATTGCGCCATGGAAGGTGAGAATGAAGATACAGATAATCCTCGCTCTTTTCAAAAGGCAGCCTGGTGGAAACGGCTGATCATTTTGGTTGCCGGTTCGTTTATGAATTTCGTTGCCGGCGTTTTGATTATGCTGATGATCTATTTGCCGGTGCAGCAGATCGCTACCCCGGTAATTCATAATTTCGATGAAAAAAGCACGGTTAACGGCGAATTCGGTCTGCAGGAGAACGACCGGATCTGGGAAGTGGACGGAGAGCGCGTCTATATTCTGTCTGACTTTTCTCTGATCACCTCCTTAAACGCCGGGAACGTTCACGATGTGGTGGTTATCCGTGATGGTAAGAAGGTCGTTCTGAATGATTTTGTGATGGAAAAGCACGAGATTGAGGACGAATACGGAAATGTTGATATTCTGTACGGCATAAATTTTAAGACCAACACGACACCGACATTAGGAGATAGGCTGGCCTACGGCTGGGCAAATGCTGTGGATTCCGCGCGACTTGTGCGGCTGAGTCTGCAGATGCTGGTGAGCGGGCAGGCAAGCCTTAAGGAAGTGGGCGGCCCTGTGATGATCGTGGATCAGATGTCCCAGGTTGCCGATGCTTCGGAAACCAAGCTGGATGCCATTTTGAATATGCTGTACTTTGCAGGCTTTATTGCCATCAATCTGGCAATTATGAATTTACTGCCGTTTCCTGCCTTGGATGGCGGTCGGGTATTTTTCCTGTTGGTTACTACCGCGTTTGAGGCGATCTTCAAAAGAAAGATCAATCCCAAGTACGAAGGCTATATTCACGGCGCAGGTATGATCCTGCTGCTGGCGCTGATGGCGATTATTCTGTTTAAGGATGTATTTACCATATTTACGAGGTAAGATTATGACCAGACAAATCAATGTGGGCGGAGTGCTGATTGGCGGTGGTGCGCCGGTGGTGATCCAGTCGATGCTGAATACGAAAACAACGGATGTGGAAGGCTCTTTGCGCCAAATCCGTGCTTTGAAGGCGGCTGGCTGTCAGATCGCAAGACTTTCCGTTCAGAATATGGAGGCTGCCCGGGGCTTTGCTCAGATCTGCGCTGAAAGCGAGTTGCCCTTGGTGGCGGATATTCATTTTGATTATAAGCTGGCGCTGGCTGCTGCGGAAGGCGGCGCATCCAAGATCCGCATCAATCCCGGCAATATTGGCGGCGAGGATCGGGTTAAGGCCGTTGTAGAAGTCTGCAGGGATAAGAAAATTCCTATCCGCATAGGTGTCAATGGCGGTAGCCTGGATCAAAATTTGCTGGAAAAGTACGGACACCCTACGGCAGAGGCTCTGGTAGAAAGCGCGTTCTCTCATTTGGAGCTTTTGGAGAAATTCGGCTTTTATGATACCTGCGTATCTATGAAATCCTCTACTGTTCCCACAATGGTGGAATCTGCTCGGCTGTTTCGCAGTAAGTGCGACTATCCACTGCACATCGGTGTAACGGAAACCGGTCCGGTGAAGATGGGTATGCTGAAATCCGCTGTGGGTATCGGCGCATTGCTGCTGGACGGCATCGGTGATACCATTCGCGTCAGTCTGACCGACGATCCGGTGCAGGAGGTCTATGCGGCCAAGGATATTTTGAAGGCTGCAGGGCTGCGCAAGGACGGCGTGAACATCATTTCCTGTCCCACCTGCGGTCGGACGGAAATTGATCTGATCGGCCTTGTAAATCGTGTGGATGAAGCTCTGAACGACTGCGATAAACCGATAACCGTCGCGGTTATGGGTTGTATCGTCAATGGCCCCGGTGAAGCCAGAGAGGCAGACATCGGTATTGCCGGCGGTAACGGCTGGGGTATGATATTTGAAAAAGGAGAGCAGGTGGAGAAGCTGCCCTATGATGCGCTTTTGCCTGCCTTATTAAAGAGAATCGAGTCCCTTTGAGGAATGGTATGAAAGAGAAAATTCTTTTCCTGAATATGTTTTCGGACTATGAGCCGCCTGAGCCGCTGAAAAGCGCACTATCTCAGGCGGCCATTGTTGCTGCAGATATTGATCCGGAAAAGCGTAGTGTTTGCGTTGGTATGTTTGGTCCTACATACATATCCGATGCAGACCTTGACAAGATCAGTAAGGATATTTGCGCTGTTTACGGTCTTGCCGATGTGAAGATCGCGCCCAATTTTCCCGTAGACCAGCTGTATGCTATGGATACGGCGGATATTATGCAGATGTTCGTCCGTGTCAACTCTATGACCAGAGGCTTGCTGGCAGGCGCGCGTTGGGAGTGGAACGAAAATGCCCTTACTGTTCACCTGCAGGGTAACGGCAAGAATATTCTTGACGAATGTGTAAAAGCGGTTAGCGCCCAACTGCAGGAGCGGTTTGGCGTAGCCATTACCATTGAGATCGTGGCAGGTCAGACCTTAGAGGGGCAGGAACTGTTTGACGCATTGGAGAAGATGCGTCAGGATGCCATTAGCGCGATGCCGGCTCCGGTCATTGCCAAGAAGTCTGAGAAGGAGTCTGCGGTCAAGCAGGATTCCCTTTATGGTCGGGCAATTCGCGGTGAGGCAGTGCCTATGCGGGATGTGGGGCTGGATATGGGCGGCGTTATCGTGGAAGGCCGCGTGTTTGCAGTGGATCACAAGGAGCTGAAAAAGCGCAATGCCTGGGTAATTTCCTTTGATATGACGGATAATACCGGCTCTGTCCGGGTAAAACGCTTCCTTGAGAATAAAGAGGCTCAGCCTTTCCTTGAGAATGTCAAGGTGGGAGCTGTGCTTCGGGTGCAGGGCAAGCTGACCGTGGACAAATATGACAATGAAACGGTACTCAATCCCGTGGCAATGATGCACGGTTCTATGCCGAAGCGTCAGGATCTGGCTGAAGGTATGAAGCGTGTAGAATTGCACCTACATACCACTATGAGTAATATGGACGCCCTGACGGATACCAAAGCGGCTGTCAAGCAGGCAGCTGCCTGGGGACATAGAGCCATCGCCATTACCGATCACGGATGCGCCCATTCTTTCCCGGATGCGATGCATGCGGTTGAGGGCAAAGGCGCGGCAAAGGTTGCCGGCACCGACGAGCCTATTAAGGTGCTTTACGGCTGCGAGGGCTACTTTGTAAATGATGTAGACGGCCGACAGGTGATTACCGGTGGGCAGGATTTGGCGACCAATGGCGAATTTGTTGCGTTTGATTTGGAAACCACCGGACTTTCTGCGGATAAGGATACCATCATCGAGATCGGCGCGGTGCTTTTCTCCGGCGGTAAGGAGCAAAAACGGTTCCAGACCTTTGTGGATCCCCAAAGAAAGCTGAGCGCTGAGATCATCAATCTGACGGGCATTACCGATGAAATGCTGGTGGGCGCGCCTTTGATCGATGAGGTTTTACCCCAGTTTTTGGCGTTTGTAGGCGATCGGGCTGTGGTGGCGCATAACGCGAAATTTGATACAAGCTTCATTCGCGCTGCCTGTGATCGGCTGGGGATCGCATATAATTTGACTGCGGTGGATACGCTGTCCCTTTCTCAGCACCTGATGCCCCAGCTGGGCAGATTTAAGCTGGACATTGTGGCAAAGGCGTTGAAATTGCCAAATTTCAACCATCATCGCGCCGTGGATGATTCCAATATCTGCGGTCAGATTATGGTAAAGCTTACCCAAATGCTGGAGGGAATGGGGATACATTCTCTGCAGGAGGCCAGCGCCCATTTCTCGAGAAAACGCTCCAAGGGTGTCATTTTTGCGGGAAAGCCCCGGCATATTATCCTACTGGCAAAGAATCAGACCGGTCTGCGCAACCTTTACCATTTAATCTCTGAATCTAACCTGGAGTATTTTAAGAAAGCGCCCAGAATCCCCAAATCTCTGCTCAATGAGTTGCGGGAGGGCTTGATCGTAGGCTCTGCCTGTGAAGCGGGTGAACTGTTCCAGGCGATTTTGGCAGGTGTGAAATGGGAGAATCTAAAGAAAATTGCATCTTTTTACGATTTCCTGGAGATACAGCCCATTTCCAATAACGCATTTATGCTTCGTCCGGAAAAGCCGGGTATGGAGCCTGTGGCAAAGGACATCGAGCAGCTGCGTGAATTTAACCGCACGATCGTACGCTTGGGCGACGAATTGGGTATCCCGGTAGTTGCCACCGGCGATGTGCATTTCCTGAATCCCGAGGATGAGATCTTCCGCCACATTTTGCTGGCCACCAAGGGCTTTGAGGATGCGGATAAGGATAATCCTCTGTATTTCCGTACCACTGACGATATGCTGGACGAGTTCTCCTATTTGGGAGAGGAGAAGGCATACGAGGTTGTTGTTACCAACACCAATCTGATTGCGGATATGTGCGAAACTGTCCGTCCCGTGCCCCATAATCTGTTTGCGCCGTCTATTGAGAATTCGGCAGAGGATTTGAAAAAGCTGGTGTACGGAAAATTCCATCGGCTATATGGCGACAATCCGCCGGAGTTGATGGTAAAACGTGTGGAAACGGAGTTGCACGACATTATTTCCTGCCACTACGATGTGATCTATATGTCTGCTCAGAAGCTGGTGCAGAATTCTCTGGATCACGGCTATTTGGTGGGCTCCCGTGGATCTGTTGGTTCGTCGATCGTGGCGTTCCTTTCCGGTATCACTGAGGTTAACTCCTTCCCGCCCCATTACCGCTGTCCCAATCCGGAGTGTAAGCATACGATTTTGGATGTGCCGAAGGAGTTCAACTGCGGCGCTGACCTGCCGGATATGGTTTGCCCCGTTTGCGGCACACCCATGGCCAAGGATGGCTTCAATATTCCTTTTGAGACATTCCTGGGCTTTGGCGGCGATAAGGTGCCGGATATTGACCTGAACTTCTCAGGTGAATACCAGGCAAATGCCCACGCATATTGTATCGAAATGTTCGGAAAATCCCACGTTTTCCGGGCCGGTACCATTGGTACAGTGGCGGAAAAGACGGCATTTGGCTATGTGAAGAAATATTTGGAGGAAACCGGAAAAGCCGCATCCTCTGTGGAAATGGGACGGCTTGCAGCCGGCTGCGTGGGTGTACGCCGTACCACCGGTCAGCATCCCGGCGGCCTTGTGGTTATTCCTCAGGAGAATGAGATTTGGGATTTCTGCCCGGTGCAGCATCCTGCTGATGACTCGGATTCTGACCAGATCACAACCCATTTTGAATATCACTCGATGGAAGAAAATCTTCTGAAGTTGGATATGCTGGGACACGATGATCCTACGATGATCCGTATGATGGAGGATATGACCGGCGTCGATGCCAAGACTATTCCGTTAGACGATAAGGATACCATGTCCATCTTTACCAGCTCTAAGATTTTGGGCTATGAGGACGATAAGATCCTGGGACCTACCGGAGCAGTTGCAGTTCCGGAGTTTAATACCCGATTCACCCGTGGCGTTTTGCTGGATACCATGCCGGAGAAATTTGATTTCCTGGTGCGTATTTCCGGCTATACCCACGGCACGGATGTGTGGCTGGGTAACGCCCGTGATCTGATCACCTCCAAGACCGCTACGGTCGATGGCACCATCGGCTGTCGTGATGACATTATGATCTATCTGATCTCCTGCGGTATGGAGGAAAAATGGGCATTTAAGATTATGGAAGCCGTCCGTAAGGGACGGGGACTGCCTCCCGGCGCGGAGGAGGATATGATCGCAGCAGGTGTGCCGGATTGGTATATCGAGTCCTGCAAGAAGATCAAGTATCTGTTCCCCAAGGCCCACGCAGTTGCCTATGTTATGATGGCGTTCCGGATCGCCTGGTTTAAGGTCAATCATCCCCTGGCATTCTATGCTGCGTATTTCTATCGCCGCAGCCAAAAGGGTGGTTTTGATGCGGATCTGATGACCAAGGGTATGGATGTAGTCAAGGCGAATATCGAAGCCATTGAAAACAATGAGGCTGCAACGGCTAAGGATGAGGATCTGCTGACAACCCTGGAGGTTGCCTATGAGTTCTACCTGCGCGGTTTTGAATTTTTGCCCATCGACATCTATAAGAGCCACGCCACCAAATTCCTAATCGAGGACGGAAAGATCCTTCCGCCCTTCGTTGCGATCTCCGGCTTGGGTGAGAATGCTGCCTGGGATCTGATGGAGGGAAGAAAGGGGAAGCAGTTCCTTTCTATTGAAGAAATTTCCGCTGCGTGTCCTAAGGTTTCCAAAACCCATATCCAGATGCTCAAGGATGCCGGCGCCTTTGGTGATCTTCCGGAAACCAGCCAGGTAAGTCTGTTTTAATGAGGTGATTTTATGCAAGAAACCGGAAAACAGTTTCATATCCACTGCGTAGAGGGTGATGTAGGTCGTTATGTGTTCCTGCCCGGTGATCCCGGTCGGTGCGAAGCCATTGCGGCGCATTTCGACAATCCCGTTCACGTCGGTTTGAATCGGGAATTCAATATCTACACCGGCACATTGCTGGGAGAAAAGGTTTCTGTTTGCTCCACCGGCATCGGCGGTCCGTCTGCGGTGATCGCATTGGAGGAGTTGACGGCCATCGGCGCGGATACCTTTATTCGCGTCGGCACCTGCGGCGGCATTGATTTGGATGTCTGTCCCGGTGATGTGGTTGTGGCTACCGGCGCTGTTCGGTTTGAGCATACCTCGCTGGAATATGCGCCTTTGGAGTTTCCGGCTGTTGCGGATTTTGATGTTACAGCGGCGCTGAAGGCGGCTGGTGAGGCGTTGGGTTATCGTACCCACACCGGTGTTGTGCAGTGCAAGGATTCCTTCTACGGCCAGCACAGCCCTGAGAAATCACCGGTCTACTACGAACTGCTGAACAAGTGGGAAAGCTGGAAGCGGCTTGGCGTTAAGGCCAGCGAAATGGAGTCGGCCGCGCTGTTTGTTGCATCGGCTGCATTGGGCGTTCGCTGCGGCAGCTGTTTCCACGCCGTTTGGAATCAGGAACGGGAAAAGCTGGGTATGTTCATCGAAATGTCCGAGGATCCCTCTGCTGCAATTCGTGTGGGCATTGAGGCTATGAAGCGGCTGATTTTGGCGGATAAGAAGTAAAATATGGGATTTGATAGGCGAAGTTGCGTACTTTTATGCAACTTCGCTTTCTTTTTATCCTCCGGTTGAAGGGAAACCGAATAAAAAGGAGGATAATTATGAAAAATGTAAAAAAAGGGCATACTTGCCCGGTGGTTTGCCTGGATGCAGGACATAGCGGTAAATACAACCGCAGCAGTGTCGTTCCGGAGTTCTACGAATCAGAAATCAACTGGAAATTGCACAATTTACTCTCTGACCGCTTGGAAAAGTACGGTATTAAGGTGGTAAAGACCAGAAATGATTTCGGAAAGGATCTGGAGCTGACAGCCCGGGGCAAAAAGGCAAAGGATTGCGATCTGTTCATCTCCTTGCACGTCAATGCCGCTGATAACGCGCAAGCAAATTATGTGCTGGGCGTGCATATGGTGGATGATGATTGCGGGCAGATCGATAGCCAAAGCAAAGAGATGGCGCAGCTGCTTTCGGATTGCGTGGCAAAAATTATGGGCGCAAAAGCCCAGGTTTGGACAAAGGAATCTTCAAAGGATCGGGACGGAAATGGACATAAGGACGACTATTACGGCGTTTTACGAGGCGCGCACAGCGTTGGTACTGCAGCGGTGATCTTGGAACACGGTTTTTACACCAATAAGGCTCAGGCAGAATTCCTTATGAAGGAATCGAATCTGACGCTTCTTGCAGACGCGGAAGCGAAGGTGATTGCCGCCTGGTTTGGTATGGAGGAGCAGGGGAGTACCGCGTTAGGTAGTTCCTATAAGCTGGAGCTTAACAGCCTGCGACGCGGTTGCCGCGGCGAACAGGTAAAAGCCCTGCAGGCACTGCTGATTGCAAGAGGATATTCTTGTGGCAAATCCGGAATTGACGGCAGCTTTGGCGGAGATACGGAAAAGGCTGTTAAGGCATACCAAACAGCAAATGGGCTGGAGGCTGATATGGTGGCAGGTCCCAGGACGATGGGCAGTCTTTTGGGGTATCGGTGATGCTATGGCGCAGGCGATCATTACGGCGTTGATCACAGGCGGTCTGTCCCTTATCGGCGTGTTTGCCAGCAATTTTGCAGCGGTAAAGAAGAGCGAGCAAGCCATTCGTACCTCCCAGGCAGTTACTGACACCAAGCTAGAGGAGCTGACACGAGAGGTTCGGGAGCACAATCATTTTGCCCAACGTATGCCGGTGGTTGAGGAGCAGATCAAGGTGATCAATCATAGAATAAGCGATCTGGAATGTTATCATAAGTAGGAGGTTTATATGGAGTTTTTGAAGAACGTAGCGAACCTGATCAAGGTCAAGACGATCGTTACACTGGTGGTTATCAGCGTGTTTGCCGTGCTGGCGTTAAGAGGCGATATTACGGCGGACAATGTGATGATCGTGGTTTCGACGGTGATTGCATTCTATTTTGGAACGGTTTACGAGAAGAAATAAGAAATTTGCGGTAAAATAATAAGTAAAATTCCAAAAATGCAGATGCATTTTTGGAATTTTTTGTTGCATTTATGAATAAATGATGATAATATAATTATAATAGTACGGATATGGGCTTATGGAGGAGATATGATATGGATTACAAAAAGCTGCAGAACGGAAGCGATATTCGCGGTGTTGCACTGGAGGGCATCGAAGGTCAACACATCAATCTGACGGAGCAGGCATGCCGGGACATCGGCAGAGGCTTTGCGCTTTGGCTGGCTGAAAAGACCGGTAAGAAGAATATCCGCGTGGCGGTCGGTCGGGATTCCCGTCTGTCCGGCGCAACACTGAGCGGTTGGCTCTGCGATGCTATGACAGAACAAGGTCTGTCTGTAACGGATTTCTCTATGGCCAGCACCCCCGCCATGTTTATGTCCACAGTTACCGAGGGCTACGCATTTGACGGCTCTGTGATGATCACCGCCAGCCATCTGCCCTTTAACCGTAACGGCTTTAAGTTCTTCACACCTGCAGGCGGTTTGGAGTCTGCTGACATTAAGCAGATCCTGGCCTATGCAGAGGGTGATGCTGTAACCGGCCTGGAACCCGGTACGCTGACCAGCGGCGCTTTTATGGACGCATACGCCCAGATTCTGGTGGATAAGGTTCGCACCGCTACCGGCGAGCCGAAGCCTTTGGAGGGCTTCCGTATCGTTGTGGATGCCGGTAATGGCGCAGGCGGTTTTTATGTGGATAAGGTTTTGAAGCCTCTGGGCGCAAATACCGACGGCAGCCGTTTCCTGGATCCTGACGGCAGCTTCCCAAATCATATTCCCAACCCTGAGAATAAGGAAGCAATGGAGAGCATCACCGAGGCTGTCCGCGAAACCAAGGCGGATCTTGGCATCATCTTTGATACCGACGTTGACCGCGCCGGCGCAGTGCTGTCTGACGGCAGCGAGCTGAACCGCAACCGTATTATTGCTATGCTGGCGGCGATTCTGCTGCGGGAGTATCCCGGTACTACCATCGTTACCGACTCCATTACCTCTACCGGCCTTGCCAAGTTTATTCAGGAGAAGGGCGGCGTACATCATCGCTTCAAGAGAGGTTACCGTAACGTTATCAACGAGTCCATTCGGCTGAATAATGCCGGTCAGGACAGCCAGTTGGCCATCGAAACTTCCGGACACGGCGCGCTGAAGGAGAACTACTTCCTGGACGATGGCGCATATCTTGTTACTAAGCTGCTGATCGAGCTGGCTCGGGGCAAGAAGGAAGGCTACACCCTGGAATCCTTGATCGCAACTCTGGAAGAGCCTGCTGAAAGCTGCGAGTTCCGTATGAACATCGCGCTGGACGATTTTAAGCCCTACGGTCTGCAGGTCATTGAGGATCTGACGCAATACGCCTCCACCAAGGAAGGCTGGAGCCTTGCACCCAGCAATTATGAAGGCGTTCGTGTCAACCTTGATGAAAACCACGGCAACGGTTGGTTCTTGCTTCGGCTGTCGCTGCACGATCCGCTGATGCCTCTGAACATCGAAAGTAATGACATTGGTGGCACTAAGACCATCGCAGCTGAGCTTGCTGGCTTCATCGCCGGTTGCGATAAGCTGGATGCAACTGCGCTGCTGAATTTCGTAAAGTAATTTTGTTTGGACTCTGTTTGTGTTAACAGGAAGGAGATTATGGTTGTGAAACATACAATCAAGCGTCTGTCCTGCATGTTCCTTGCAGTGGTAATGATCCTTTGCTTGATACCGCCGGTACAACAGGTGAGTGCAGCCGGTGTATCTGCCGGCAATCGCCTTAGCGGTATTGATAAGAAAATTTATGATTATCTGAAGGAACAGATCATCAAGATAGCTGAAGGTAAGACTGCCTCTACGGAGATTTCCTTGAACAGCTTTGCTGATGATCTGAGATGGACAAAGGAAGAACTGGGTGTTTCTACTATCGCTTTTGGCGGAAGCATTACAGCAATTGCCTCTGCTGCGTTTCAGGAGAAGCTGTATGATACGATCGACATTGATTCGATTATTCAGCGCCTTCTCGCGGATTGTGCCTATGAGCTGTTCTGGTACGATAAAGTTAGTGGCTACTCCTTTGGATACATGTTCAGTGCAACCCAAAATGAAATGTGGATAACCAACCTGAGCTTGAAACTAAACGTATCCAATAACTATGCTGTCGGTCAGTATATGACCAATTTGACGAAAATCAAGGCCACCTCTACTGCAATCAACAACGCGAAAGCGATCGTAAAAAAGCACGCAGCAAAGTCTGACTATGATAAGCTGGTAGCTTACAGAGATGAGATCTGCGCGCTGGTAGAGTATAATCATACCGCAGCAGGCAGCGCTACTATGCCCTACGGCGATCCCTGGCAGCTGATTTACGTCTTTGATAAGAATCCGTCCACAAATGTTGTTTGCGAAGGCTATTCCAAGGCGTTCCAATTTTTGTGCGAACTTTCTACATTCCAGGGTGATGTATCCTGTTATACCGTTAGCGGCTATATGCAGGGCGGTACCGGCGCAGGCAAGCATATGTGGAATGTGGTAAAGATCGACGGCGGTACATTGATGGTGGACATCACCAACTGTGATGCCGGTTCTATCGGTGCGCCGGATAAGCTTTTCCTGAAGGTGGGAACAAAAACAGGCAATATCTATGCCTTTACTGCAGGTAAGACTACCATTTACTACACATACGATCAATCTGAATATGGCCTGTATACCGATGGCTATTTGGAACTGAAGCCCACTACCGGTCATCTGGAGGAAACCTGCGGACACGAATGGTCTAATTCCTGGACATCTGATTCGACGGAACATTACCATTCCTGCGGTCTGTGCGGTGAGCATAAGGATGCAGCGAAACACACTTACTCTGCTGCGACCTGCACCAAGCCCAAGACCTGCAAGGTCTGCGGATATACCAGCGGTAAAAAGCTGGGACACAGCTATACCAACGCCTGCGATACAACCTGCAACACCTGCGGCGCGAAGAGGACTGCCTCTCACGATTATGAAACGATCACCACCAAGGCGACACTTACGAAAAACGGCAGCGTTGTGAAGAAGTGTAAGGATTGCGGTAAGGTCGCAAGTACTACCACAATTAAGTATGCAAAGACCTTTAAGCTCTCTGCAACCTCTTACACCTATGATGGCAAGGCCAAGACGCCTACCGTAACGGTAAAGGATTCCTCCGGTAAAACCTTGAATAAGAATGTTGATTATACCGTAACCTATTCCTCCGGTCGTAAGAATCCTGGTACCTATAAGGTTACGATCAAGATGAAGGGAGATTATTCCGGCACTAAGACCTTGACCTTTGATATTAAGCTGGCAACGCCTAAGATTAGCGTTTCCAATGCTAGCGATGGTGTAAAGGTTAGTTGGGATAAGGTTAGCGGTGCGAAGAGCTATACTGTTTACAAGAGCACCTATAGTAATGGCAAATGGTCCAGCTGGAAGGCTGTTAAGACAGGCTTGACCGGTACGTCCTATACCGATAAGTCCGTTAAGGCGAATACCAATGTAAAGTATTATGTCCGCGCTATCAACGGCAAGCAGACTTCTGACAGTAAGTCCGCTAGCATTAAGTTTATGGCGACACCTAAGGCGACGGTCTCTAATGCTACTGATGGCGTAAAGGTCAGCTGGGGTAAGGTCAGCGGCGCAAAGACATATACGGTTTATAAGAGTACCTATTCCGGCGGAAAATGGTCCAGCTGGAAGGCGGTTAAGACCGGCCTGACAGGCACGTCCTATACCGATAAGTCTGTTAAGTCCAATACGAAGGTCAAGTATT
>JAZSGS010000001.1:0-7894 GCA_045532855.1 Faecousia sp. | reverse complement strand
GAACCACAAGCTGCCCTATTACACCATGAGCCCCACCTATTCCGTCTGTGTGGACCACGGCTACCTGCCCGGCGAGCAGTACGTCTGCCCCCACTGCGGCAAGAAGACCGAGGTCTACTCCCGGATCACCGGCTACTACCGTCCCGTCCAGAACTGGAACGACGGCAAGAGCCAGGAGTTCAAGGACCGCAAGGTCTACAATGTGGGCACCTCTGTGCTGAAAAAGACCGCTCCCGCCGTGGAGTCCCAGCCCCAGGTGCTGGCCGCTGCGGCTCCATCCTATGAGATCCCCGCTGCCGGAGATGCCCGGACCATTCTGATCTCCCGGGTCACCTGTCCCAACTGCAAGGTGGCGGAGAATCTGCTGACCAAGGCCGGCGTTGCCTACGAGAAGAAGATCGCTGAGGAAAATCTGGATCTGTGCCGTGAATATGGCATCAAGGGCGCACCCACTCTGATCATCACCGACGGTGAGAATTATCAGAGCTACTACAGCGTACCCGAGATCAAGAAGTATCTTTCCAATCTATAAGATCATAGCGAAACAGCCCCCTCTTTGAGGGGGCTGTCAGAAATCTCTGATTTCTGACTGGGGGAGTGTCCTATAGCAAGAGCGACACTCCCTCCGTCTTCGCCTTTGGCGAATCCACCTCCCTCAAAGAGGGAGGCAAGGTTGCTGCTATTTGAAGAAAAAGAGGTTGTTACTATGCACGATATTATCATTGTTGGCGGTGGTCCTGCGGGACTGACTGCCGCAACCTATGCACTGCGAGCCGGCAAGACTGTTCTGGTCATTGAGAAGAACGGCTTTGGCGGTCAGATCGCCTATTCTCCTAAGGTGGAGAATATCCCCGGCACCATCCAGATCAGCGGCACGCAGTTTGCCGAGCAGCTGATTGAGCAGGCGCTGAATCTGGGCGCGGATGTGGAGCTGGAGACCGTTACCTCCGTGCAGAAAAACGGCGATGTTTTCACCGCAACCACGGAAGAAGGCAATACATACGAAGGCAAGACCGTGATCCTGGCAGTGGGCGTAAAGCACCGGATGCTGGGACTGCCCGGCGAAACCGAGCTGGTGGGCAACGGCATTTCCTTCTGCGCGGTTTGCGACGGCGCATTCTACACCGGTCAGAATGTGGCAATGATCGGCGGTGGCAATTCTGCTTTGCAGGAGGCATTGCTGCTGAGCGAGGTGTGCAACAAGGTAACTGTTGTGCAGAATCTCGGGGATTTCACCGGCGAAAAGAAGCTGTCTGATGCATTGCTGCAGAAAGAAAATGTAACCGCCCTGTTTAACACCGTGGTTACCGGCTACATTCAAACTGACGGCGTGCTGACCGGACTGCAGCTGCAAAACACCGAAACCGGCGAGCAGCAGCAGATCTCTGTGGACGGCACATTCCTGGCTGTCGGTCTTGTGCCCGAGAACGATGCTTTCGCGGAATTTGCCCAGCTCAACGATTGGGGCTACTTCGATTCCGGCGAGGATTGCTGCACCAAGACCCCCGGCGTATTCGTCGCCGGTGACTGCCGCAGCAAGCGGATCCGTCAGGTGGTAACCGCCTCTGCCGACGGCGCAGTTGCCGCTATGGCCGCCTGCCGGTACTTGGATTGAGCAGTCAAGCCTTCCCCTGGGGGAAGGTGCCCCGAAGGGGCGGATGAGAGTAATAACAAAAGGAACGCCCTCATCAGTCAGAAATCAAAGATTTCTGCCAGCTTCTCCCAGGAGAAGCCTTGGTCGTCAATCTACTTTCATATGTTTGGAAGTTTTGTCAGTATAACCGTATAAAAGAGAGGAGCAACTGCTCCTCTCTTTTCCTTTTTGCCGCCTTGCAATTTCCTTGCAATCGTGATAAAATAATAGCACTATTTTTTGTTGAGGAGGTGGCGTAATGCGCAAGCTGTTCTGTATATTGCTTTGCTGTGTGATTTTGGCAATGCCGGTATGCGCTTTTGACGGCATCACATCCGCACAAAGCCAAACCACCGTCCATGCTGACGGCTCTTGCCAGGTAACCCTGACCGCCGCGCTGCAGCTGAACACCACTTCCGCGCCGGTATTTCCTCTGCCGGAAACTGCCGGCAACATCTCCGTAAACGGCGGCCACGCCAAGATCTCCCGGGGCAACAACGCAAAAAATGTCGACCTTTCCGGTATCGTTGGCGGCGCAGGCAATTACACCTTGACCTTCCAATACACCCTTTCCGATACGGTTACTGCAGACGAAAAGGGCAATCTGACGCTGACCGTACCGCTGCTCAGCGGCTTCGGCCTGCCTATCGAGAATATGGCGTTTTCCATTCAGCTGCCGGAGCAGCCGGAGCATAGGCCTCATTTTAACAGCACCTATTTGGACGAATCCGCCATTGAAATGACAATTCTGGAAAACACCGTTTCCGGTACCATTGATCAGCGGCTGCCGGATCACGAGAATCTGGCGATGACCTTGCAGGTGTCCCAGGAGATGTTCCCCAATGTGGCCACCGGCGGGCTGGTGCTGAACACCTTGGACCTGATCATTGCGGCATTTTTCCTGCTGGCGCTGGCCTATTGGCTGGTGGCAATGCGCTGCCTGCCGCCGCGTCGCTGCCGCAGAGCCCTGCCCACCCCCGGTCTGAATGCCGGCGAGATCCCCTGTCGGCTTACCGGTCAGGGTATGGATTTGACGATGGCTGTGCTTTCCTGGGCGCAGATGGGCTATCTTTTGATCCAAACCGATGACCGTGGCCGTGTCCTGCTACACAAGCGAATGGATATGGGCAACGAGCGCAGCGATGTGGAGAATCGGCTGTTCCGCAGCCTCTTCAGCAAGCGGGATGTGGCCGACGCCACTGCCTACCGCTACGCTCTGCTGTGCCGCAAGGCGATGACCTGCCGCTCCGGCGCATCCATTACATACAAAAAGCATACCGGAAACCCCCTGGTTTTCCGTGTGCTTTCCGCTGCCATCGGTACTCTGGGCGGCGTTGCTATGGCGTTGGCATTTGCCAACGAGACCGCTTGGCAGATCCTGCTGGGAATCCTGCTGGGCGCATTGGGTACGGTTGCCGCCTGGCAAATGCAATCTGCCGCCAAGAGCCTGCACCACCGGGACAAGCTTCCCCTGCTGATGGGCTTGGGCTGCGGTATCCTTTGGCTTTTGCTGAGTCTTTTGGCAGGACTTTGGCATACCGGTCTGTTTGTGGTGCTTTCCCAGCTGTTTGCCGGTTTGGCAGCCTTCTACGGCGGTCGCAGAACAGAAAGCGGCCAGCAGACTATGTCGGAAATTTTAGGCCTGCGGAAATTCCTGCGGACAGCTACCCAGGATGAGCTGCAGCGGATCACCAATTCCAACCCCCATTATTGCCACGATCTTGCGCCCTATGCCCTGGCGCTGGGTGTGGATCGGGCCTTTGCCCGCAAAAGCGGCAATATGCGCCTGCCGGAATGTCCTTACCTGGTTTCCGGCGCGGATGACGGTATGACTGTAGCAGAATGGTGCCAGCTTTTGCGGGACACCGCAGATACGATGGACGCACTGCAAAAGCGGCTGCCTCTTGACCGGCTGCTGGGAAGACGAGGCCGCCTATGAACGGAATCGTGATCGTTGACAAGCCCCAGGACTGGACCAGCCAGGATGTTGCCGCCCGGCTGCGACGGGTGTTCAATACCCGCCGTATTGGACACGGCGGCACCCTGGATCCTATGGCTACCGGCGTTTTGCCGGTCTTTGTGGGGCGCGCCACACGGGGCGTGGAATTCTTTGAACACGCGGAAAAGACCTACGAAGCCACCTTGCGGCTAGGTCTGACCACCGACACCGAGGATATTACGGGAACTGTCCTGCAGGAAAAGACTGTTTCCGTTTCCCAAGCGGAATTTTTGGGGATTTTAGATCGGTTTCGCGGCGAAATTCTGCAAGTACCGCCTATGTACTCCGCCCTGAAGGTAAACGGGCAGAAGCTGTGCGATCTTGCCCGCAAGGGCAAGGAAGTGGAGCGCAAGAGCCGCCCCATTACCATTTTTGAGTTGACCTGCCTGTCCTTTGACGGCGATACCGCCCGGTTGCGGGTGCGCTGCTCCAAGGGTACCTATATCCGTACCTTGTGCAAGGATATTGGCGATGCTTTGGGCTGCGGCGGCTGTATGGCTGCGCTGCGCCGTATCAGTGCCGGGGAATATGGCATTGAAAACGCCGTTCCCTTGCAGACGCTGCTGGAAACCGACCAGCCGGAACAATACTTGCAAAATGTGGATACAATGTTTTCCAACTACCCTGCCATCACCTTGACGGAAAAGCAGGAACTGCGCTGCCGCAACGGCAATAGCTTTACTCTGAACGCCGATAACGGCCGCTACAGAGTCTATAGCCAAAATGGTGAGTTCCTGGCGCTTTCTCAGGTTGACGACAATATTATGTCAACCGTTAAAAGCTTTTTCGAAGTGTAGTCCTCTCTTCAGTCTGTGTCATCCTGAGCGCAGGGCGGTACGCCCGAAGCCGAAGGATCTACAGCAGCCCTTTGGTGCGAAGATTCCTCGATTTCGCTTCGCTCCACTCGGAATGACAAACAAGGAGCAGGGCCACCTCCCCTTACACAGGGGAGGCTTAATGCTTTACCTTACGGAGCAAACTATATGAAAAACAAATCCATCTACGCCCTGGGGTTTTTTGACGGTGTCCATTTGGGGCATCAGGCATTACTAACGGAATGCTGCCGTCTTGCCCGGGAGCGAAATATACGCAGCAGCGCTATCACCTTCCAGGCGCACCCGCTGTCTGCTTTTACCGATAATCCGCCGCCGCTGATCAACACTGCTGCTGATCGGGAAGTGCTTTTGCGGCAATTCGGCATCGAGAATATTGATTCCCTCCCGGTATCCAAAGATGTTATGTCAACCTCTTGGCAGGACTTTTTGCTGCAGCTGATGGAAAAGGGGGCGGCAGGCTTTGTCTGCGGCAACGATTTCCGCTTTGGCAAAGATGGCGAGGGCAACGCCGAAAAGCTGCAAACCTTTTGCCGGGAACACGATCTGCCCTGTGTCATCGTGCCGGAGCAAACTCTGGACGGCATTCGCATTTCCTCCTCCCACATCCGCACCCTGCTGGAAAACGGCGACACGGAAACTGCCAACCGGTTTTTGGGGCATCCCCACATTCTGTCCGGCACAGTTGTACCGGGAAAACAGCTGGGACGCACCATCGGTATTCCCACCGCCAATCTCCTTTTGCCCCCGGAATTGCTGATCTCCAAATTCGGCGTGTACGCTACTCTTGCCTGCATTGACGGCAAAAAATATCCCGCTGTTACCAACATCGGCACCCGTCCCACGGTAAACGGCGGCCACATCACTGTAGAGCCCTGGATATTGGATTTTGACGGCGATCTGTACGGCAAGGAGATCACGCTGGAGTTCCATCAGTTCCTGCGCCCGGAGAAAAAGTTTGACTCTTTAACCCAATTACAAGCCGAAATCCAGAAAAACGGGGCGCAAACCCGGAATTTTTTTGAAAAAACTTGAAAATTTCCCTTTACATTTGGGAAAACTTATGATACGATACTCAGGCTGGCTTAGTGCCGGACGATATTTTTATGCCCACTGCTCAGTTGCTGGACCTTTCACCGGCCTCAACTTGGCTGTCGGGAAATACTAAGAAAAGGTGGAAAACAAAATGATTCTGAAGGAAAAGAAGACCCAGGTTATCCTGGACAACGCAACCCACGAGGGCGACACCGGTTCCGCTGAGGTCCAGATCGCCATTCTGACCGCCCGTATCAACGAGCTGACCGATCACCTGCGTGTGCACAAGCACGACAACCACTCCCGTCGTGGTCTGCTGATGATGGTTGGTAAGCGCCGCAAGATGCTGGACTACCTGGCAAAGAAGGACATCAACCGTTATCGTGCCATTATCGCCAAGCTGGGCATCCGTAAGTAAGTTTTTTGGAAAGGGCGACGGCAACCGTCGCCCTTTTTCAAGAGCATAGGCAAATTTGGGAGCGGTTAGCAGTTGAAAGTGGTGTCGAGAAGTCTCGTCGCTAGTTTCAAGTGCTAAACCTCCCAACCACTACAAATATAGGAGGTAAAACAAATGGTTATCCGCAAGCAATTCCCCAATCATAAGATCTTTGAAACCGAGATCGGCGGCCGCACCTTTACCGTAGAAACCGGTAAGGTAGCTGAGCTGGCCAACGCCGAGTGCATCTGCCGCTACGGCGACACCGTGGTGCTGGTTACCTGCACCTGCAACCCCATTCCCAAGGCTGGTATCGACTACTTCCCTCTGACCATCGAGTTTGAGGAGAGAATGTACGCTGTGGGCCGTATTCCCGGCTCCTTCAATCGCCGTGAGGGCAAGCCCTCCGAGCGCGGTATCCTGAACAGCCGTATCATCGACCGTCCTATGCGTCCTCTGTTCGATGAGGAGCTGCGTAACGACACTGTTGTTACCTGCACCGTTATGGCTAACGACTACGAGAATCCCGTAGAGATCGTTGCATCTCTGGGCGCATCCATCGCCATCGCTTCTTCCGACGTGCCTTGGAACGGCCCTGTGGCTACCACCAATGTTGCCCACATCGGCGATCGCTATGTGATCAACCCCTCTGCTGACGAGCGTGATGCTTGCGACTGCTTCGTGTGCATCGCTTCCACCTTCGAGAAGGTGGTTATGATCGAGACCGAGGCAAACGAGGCTCCCGAGAACATCGTTTACGAGTGCATCCGCATCGCTCACGAGACCAATATGGAGATCGTGAAGTTCATCAACTCCATCGTGGCTGAGATCGGCAAGCCCAAGTTCACCTTCGAGAAGGCTGCTGTCAACCACGACCTGCTGGATGATCTGATCGAGTACGGTCTGGGCCAGATCGAGTACGCTCTGGACACCGACGACAAGAATGTCCGCGAGGAGCGGCTGACTGCTGCCCGTCTGGACTTCCAGGACAAGTTCGCTGAGAAGTACGAGGACTTTGAAACCCATATTGAGGTCTGCCTGTACAAGATGCAGAAGAAGGTCGTTAAGAAGTGGCTGCTCTCCGGCAAGCGCGTTGACGGCCGTGGTATGGACGACATCCGCGCACTGGGCGCAGAGGTCGGCGTTCTGCCCAGAGTTCACGGCTCCGGTCTGTTCACCCGTGGTCAGACACAGGTTCTGTCTATCTGCACCCTGAACACCCTGTCCGCTGCACAGAAGCTGGACACCATCTATCAGGAAGAGACCAAGCGCTATATCCACCACTACAACTTCCCCGCTTTCTCCACCGGTGAAGCCCGTGCTGCCCGTTCCACCTCCCGTCGTGAGATCGGCCACGGCGCTCTGGCTGAGAAGGCTCTGCTGCCCGTGATTCCCTCCGTTGAGGAGTTCCCCTACGCTATCCGCGTGGTTTCTGAGGTTCTTTCCTCCAACGGTTCTACCTCTCAGGGCTCTATCTGTGGCTCTACTCTGGCACTGATGGACGCCGGTGTTCCCATCCGCCGTCCCGTTGCAGGTATCTCCTGCGGTCTGATCTCCGATCAGGAGACCGGCGAGTGGAGAACCTTCACCGACATTCAGGGTGTTGAGGACTTCCACGGCGAAATGGACTTCAAGGTTGCCGGTACTACCGAGGGTGTTACCGCTATTCAGATGGACCTGAAGAACAAGGGCCTGACTATGGAGATCATCGCTGACGCTTTGGAGCGTTGCCGGATCGCCCGTCTGGAGATCCTGAACGAGATCATGCTGCCCTGCATCCCCGAGCCTCGCGCTGAGGTTTCCGAGTTTGCGCCCAAGATGATCAGCCTGAAGATCCCCGTGGACAAGATCCGCGAGGTCATCGGCTCCGGCGGCAAGACCATTCAGAAGATCTGCGCTGACACCGGCGCTAAGGTGGACATCGAGGATGACGGCTCTGTCTTCATCTCCGCTGTTGA
>JAZSGS010000038.1:0-11470 GCA_045532855.1 Faecousia sp. | reverse complement strand
GGCTGGGCGCAAGCACCACGGTTGGAGTCGCGACCTGTCATATAATTGCTCAGCAGACAACGGCCGGAGTAGCTGACGCACATAGCGCCGTGGCCAAAGGTTTCGATTTCCAGTTCTTTGGGGGTGTTTGCGCGAATGTGGCGGATTTCCTCCAAATTCAGTTCCCGCGCCAAAACCACTCGTTGTGCGCCCAGGTCATACCAGGCCCTTGCACATTCGTAGTTGGCGATGGACTGCTGGGTGGAGATGTGGCGCTGACAATGGGGGGCGTATTTTCCTGCTAAGGTGAATGCGCCCAAGTCCGCGACGATCAGCGCATCTACCTTGGCATCGTCCAGTTGCGAAAGATACTCAGGCAGCTGGGCGATTTCTTCATTTCGGGGCATTGTGTTGACAGTTACGTGAA
Source organism: Faecousia sp. (assembly GCA_045532855.1). GTDB lineage: Bacteria > Bacillota > Clostridia > Oscillospirales > Oscillospiraceae > Faecousia. The sequence continues at coordinate 11,064 of JAZSGS010000038.1, read as the reverse complement.
CTTTAACGCCGTGCTGATGGGCAAAGTCCACAGCCTTCGGCAGCTCCTCGGGGGTGAAATTTCCCGCAAAGGAGCGCATACCGAAATCCGTACCGGCAAGATAAACGGCATCTGCGCCGTACAGAACGGACATTTTCAGCCGTTCCATATCACCGGCAGGGGAGAGTAATTCCAGTTTTGCCATATTAGCCTCCCAGACTTGCCAGGAAGTTCTTGTGATCGTTGTAATTGGTGAAGAACTTATGCTCCTTGGGGACGGCATTGGGATTCAGGGCGTAGAAATAATAGCTGGTGTCCGCAGGATCCAAGGCAGCCTTCAGGCTGAATGCGCTGGGGTTGGAAATAGCACCTGCGGGCAGACCGTCATACAGATAGGTGTTGTAGGGGCTATCCACCTTCATATCCTCGGTGGTCAGGTCGGTTTTTCCGCCCAAAGCATAGACAATGGTAGCGTCGATATTCAGCTTGGGATAGTTGCCGGGGTTGGTCAGACGGTTGTAAATAACGGAAGAGATATTCCGCATTTCGCCGGTGTGGGCGGCTTCCTTTTCAATCATAGAAGCAATGATGACCACTTCGCGGACGGTAATCTTATGCTGGTCGATATAGCTTTGGCTCAAACCGTTGGCGCGGTACATAGCCGCAAGGCGAACATTCAGCGCATCGATCTTTTCTGCCATCTCATCGGTAAACTGATCGTCAAAGCGGCTGAGCAGCTTGTGGAAGATACGCTGGGGCGTATCATTGGTGTAGAATTCGTAGGTGTCCGGGAACAGGAAGCCCTCCAGGCAGTACTTACTGCCACGCTCCACGCCGTCCAAAAATTCGTAGGATGCGAATTCACTTTCGGAGGCGTAGGTTTCCAGCTGCTGGACACTGCATACGCCCTTTTCTTCCAACAGGGAATAGATCTGGGCGCAGGTGTAGCCCTCGGGGATAAATACCTCCACGGTTTCCCGGTAAGAGGAGGTGGCGGACATACCGCCTACAAGGGCGTGGTAGTCATAAAGGGTATTCAGCTCAAATGTGCCGACGCTGATCTTGTCCTTTTCTTCTACCTTTGCCAGCTTGGCATACATCTTAAACAGCTCGGGATACTCGATCAAGCCGGCGTTGTAGAGCTTGTTTGTGATGCTGTCCAGATCATCGGAATCGGTAATGGTGATGGTAACGCTCTTGTCTACGCGGCCAAAAGCCAAAATATCAGCAGCGCACACCCACAGCAGTTTACCCAAAGAAATGCCGACAAACAAAATCAGGCAAGCCCAAATCGCGGTGGAGAGGAAGTGGGGCAGACCGAACAGACCGTAGCCGCCCTTACGCTTGGGGCGGACTTTTCTTTCTACGGCTTCGTCGTAGTATTCTTCTTCGTCTGCATCCTCCAATTCTTCCATATCGGGGGATTCCTCGTTCGTATCGTCGTCTTCTGCTTCCTGCAGGATCTCGTCATCGGTCATCCCCCAATCCTCCGCCATAGTTTCGCGGATGATCTGCTCCAGCTCCAATTCAGAAAGCCCGGGCATATCGTGGGATGCCACAGCCTGCTCGTCTGCGCCGATCTCATCACCGATTTCCGGTGTGTTCAGCAGATCGTCAAACCAGCGGTCAGGATGATCGTTGAATTTTTCGTTGTCCATACGTGTTACCTCCTGTCAGCGGATCACGATCTGCTCCGCGACGGTATCTGCAGCCTGCTGTCCCTTCAGCGCGGCGATCAGCATCAGACCAAAGGGAATGGCGCAGCCGGCAGAAGTGCCGGTGATCAGATTTCCGTCCCGGACGCAGGGTTGGTTGGGGATCATATTGGCGTTGCCCATTCCGCTTTCACAGCTGGGGTAGCAGGTGGCATTCTTGCCCTCTGTGATTCCCAAATCTGCCAAAACGGTAGGACCAGCGCAGATAGCGGCCACAAATTTGTCATTGTCCCAGGCAAATTTAAGTGCCTGCATAGCCTCCTGGCTGGCGCGAACAGAAGCAACGCCGCCCAAACCGCCGGGCAAAACGATCATATCCATCTGTGTCAGATCCATTTCGCCCAAAGTAATATCGGCTTCCACGCCAATGCCATGGCCACCGTAAACGGTTTTGCCATTGACACCAACGGTGTGCACATCAATGCCGGCGCGACGCATCAGATCCAGCGGCGCGATGGCTTCGGTTTCTTCAAATCCGGTTCCCAATAACATATAAACCATATTTAGTCCTCCAGACAGCTCTTAACGAGCGAATAGATCTCTTCGTGAATGTCCTCAATGGAACGCATTTCATCGTCTTTTACACATTGGATAATGTGCCAGCCGTAATATTTGGCGGCGGTGCGGCCGGATTCCCGGCAGGTGGACAAATAAGCCATATCCTGCTCGTGAATGTCGGCTTGGGTGTTGGTTTCCTGCTCTCTGTGGCGCATCATTTTCTCGGTAAAGGATGTGGGTACATCCAGATAGATCACCAGATCCGGGCAGGGAAGCGCAAGCTTGTCATATTCAAACTCGTACAGCCATTTCAGGAAATCTGCCTGCTTTTCCTTCGGCTCTTTCGAGGTTTGGTGTACGGCGTTGGAGGTGGTATAGCGGTCGGATACGATCAGTCCGCCATTTTCATACCACTGTCCCCAGTCCTGCTTATAGGATGCGTAGCGGTCTACGGCATAAAAGCTGGAGGCGGCATAGGCGTTGACATCAGAAGGCTTCGTGCCGAATTCGCCGCCTAAGTACATCCGGATCAACGCGGAGCTGGGCTCTGCGTAGCGGGGAAATACTAAGGTCTTAAATTCCTGATGCTCCTGTTCCAGCCGCTGTGTCAATTTGCGAAACTGTGTGGATTTTCCGGAGCCGTCAGTGCCTTCGATTACGATTAGTTTACCCAATTTTGTTACCTCCTGACCGTAGGAATACCATAATAATATATCATACCATAATTACCGGCGTTTGTCCACTCCCGGGATTAGCTGTTGCTTTGCAGACGAGCAAGCAGCTCCTGGCAGATGCTGCGGCTGTGCTTTTGGGAATCGACGATGGCAAAGGGGACTTTCCGTTCCTTCAAAACAGACCGCAAGGCGGTGCTTTCTGAGGTTAGGATCACGCCGTCTACTTTGCGGTTATCCAATGCCTGTACCAAAACGGCAGGATTTTCCTGATTGCAATAGCAAACCATAATGTAATAGCCCTGAGAAAAAGCCTCTGCCCAAATGCCGGGTATATATGACTCGTTGGTATTGGCGCTGGGAAGAACCAGCATCAGATTATAGGTGCGATTTTCTGCCAGGCTTTTGGCTGTTGCGTTGGGGCGGTAGTTGCAGGCATTAATATGATCCATCACTCTGGAACGGGTGGCTTCGCTGATACGCCCTTTACCGGAAATGGCACGGGACACCGTGGTTTTGGACACCCCTAATTCCTGCGCGATCGCATCGATTGTTAATTTAGATTTTTTTGTCATAATCGTAATTTTCCTCTAGAAAAATGCTGCTTACTGTGATATAATATCTAGGAATATGTGCGCAACTTTGCGCAACTTTATTTTAGCAAAGCATAAAGCGCGTGTCAAGAAAATCGAAAGGCGGCTGAATCTATGAGCAGAGCAGATGAACTTTATCGCCAAACTTGTTTGGATATTCTGGAGAACGGCTTCTCCGATGAGGGGCTGGAAGTGCGCCCTAAGTGGGAGGACGGTACGCCTGCCCATACCATTAAGAAATTCGGCGTGGTAAACCGCTATAATTTGGCGGAGGAATTTCCCATTATGACCTTGCGCCGTACTTATTGGAAGAGCGCAGTGGATGAAATGCTGTGGATCTGGCAGAAGAAGTCCAACCGGATCTGCGATCTGGGTAGCCATGTTTGGGACGAATGGGCCGGCGAGGACGGCACCATCGGCAAGGCCTACGGTTACCAGCTGGGCAAGAAGTATCAGTTCCAGGTGGGCGCAGAGCCTATGGATCAGGTGGATCGTGTGATCTACGATCTGAAGAACAATCCTGCCTCCCGCCGTATTATGACCAATATCTATAACTTTGAAGATCTGCACGAGATGAATCTGTATCCCTGCGCTTACTCTATGACCTTCAATGTTACCGGCAATAAGCTCAACGCCATTTTGAATCAGCGTTCTCAGGATATGCTGGCGGCCAATAACTGGAATGTGGTGCAGTACAGCGTGCTGACCCATATGCTGGCCCAGGTTACCGGTTTGGAGGTTGGCGAGTTTGTCCACGTGATCGCCGACTGCCATATTTACGATCGGCACATTCCCGCTGTGAAGGCAATGCTGGAAAACGAAGCCTACGATGCGCCTAAGTTCATTATGGACAAGTCCATCACCGATTTCTATGCCTTTACCAAGGATAGCTTTAAGATGGAGGACTATAAGTTCCATCCCTTTAATTTTGAGATTCCTATGGCAATCTGAGGTAGGAAAATGGAACTGATCGTAGCAGTTTACGATGATTGGGGTATCGGCAAGGACGGAACACAGCCTGTCGCCTTGAGCGCGGATCGAAAGTTTTTCCGGGAAACCACCCGGGGGGCTATGGTGATCGCAGGACGGCGTACCATTGCGGATTTTCCCGGTCAGAAGCCTCTGCCCGGCAGAGTCAATGTGGCGCTTACCCGTACACCTAAGGAAATTCCCGGCTTTACGGTCTGCACCAGCGCTGAAGAAGCGGCGGAATTGGCAAAGACGGCAGAAAGAGCCATGGTCATCGGTGGCGGCAGTATCTATCGGCAGATGCTCCCGATGTGCGATGCCGCTTATATCACCAAGGTGCATTGCAAGCCGGAATCGGACACCTTCTTCCCAAATTTAGACGAAGATCCCGATTGGGAGCTTGCACAGGTGCTGCAGTCTGGAGAAGAGAACGGCATTTCCTACGAAATGTGCTTATATAAAAGAAAAGGAACGGAGTGATCCGTTCCTTTTTGTGTTTCAAAGGGCGCACCGAATGAATGCGAGAAAGGCTTCTCCTGGGAGAAGCTGTCGAAAAGCTCTGATTTTCGACTGATGAGGGTGTTCCTTATTGCCCTCATCCGGCACGGCTACGCCGCGCCACCTTCCCCCAGGGGAAGGCTTATTAAGATTCCTTATGCTTTTTGTAATGCAGGTAAGAATAGATGGTGGGGATAATGACCATCAGGGCGATGATGACGATATAGATCCAGAAGTTACCCAAGAATGCGGTGGCCAATGTAACCACACCACCGGCAACCCAAAGCTTACCGGCAAACCGGTGGGTTTTGTTCCAGTTTTCTTCGCTGTTTAGTGTCCAGGGCAGCTTAATGCCCAAAGTGTAGCTTTGCTGCATTTTCGGCAGGAAATTGCCGATCACCGTAAACAGCACGCCCATAAACAGCGGCATAATGATCTCAACACGCAGGGAATATCCCAATGCGTAACTGTAAACAAGGGTGTTGACCAGCAGGCTGATCATCGGACAGATCCACAGCACAAGCCGAATGGCACTGCGGTGATAATTTTTGGACTTGAGATCGACGCTGCTGACCAGGACACATAGCCAGTGGAATCCCAGAAGCACTGCAGGCATAACGAAGATCGCAGTCGTTCTGCTGACCCAGTTATCCACATTGCCGCCTACATCCCAGTGGAAAGGCACTTGCTCCGGCAGCTTGTTCCACAGCAAAAGACCGATAAAGATGGGGATGAGGGTAACGATAGATGTGATGATAAGCGTGCCTTTATTCTTCTTCAGCATTGCTTTCCGCTCCTTTCAAATTGCTGACCCACAGCAGAATTTCCTCCAAAACCGAGGCGTTGAGGTCATAGTATATGAATTTTCCTTCCCGGGCATCCCGGATCAGATCCGCATCCTTCAGCACCGACAAATGCCGGGAGATGGATGCACCGGTTACGGGAAAATGCTCCGCAATTTCGCCGGCAGACAGCCGCCCTTGCTTCAGCAGCTGTAGGATCTCCCGCCGAATGGGATCTGCCAACGCCCGCATAGTGTTTTGCAAACCCATATAGATCACTCCTTATTTAACATTTAACCTAAAGGTTAAATATAATATACAACACGGCAAGCGCTTTGTCAATAGGGAAGTGGGGTTGCATATTAAGGAAAATAATGCTACAATTAGAAAAAAGTAATTTACAGCAAGGACGAGACTTATGGAGAAAAGCAATATTACATTTGCAGACCTGGGTTTAAGCGATGCGATGCTGAAAGCCTTGGAGAAAAAAGGATACGGCTATCCTACCACCATTCAAATGGAGGCGATCCCCCACTTTTTGCAGTGGAAGGATGTGATCGCAAAAGCCCCCACCGGTACGGGCAAGACCTTTGCCTTCGGCATTCCGATGATCGAGCATATTGATCCGGAATGTGGCGATGTGCAGGGCTTGATCCTTGCGCCTACCCGGGAACTGGCGATTCAGATCGGCGATGAGCTGAGAGGTCTTTTGACCTATTATCAGGGCATTCGCGTGGCGGTGCTGTATGGTGGCGCCGGTATTGGCGGACAGATCAAGGCTTTGGAAAAGAAGCCCCAGATCGTTGTGGCTACTCCCGGACGGCTGATGGATCACTATAACCGCAAGACTGTCCGCCTGGACAAGATTCAGACCGTGGTGCTGGATGAAGCGGATCGAATGCTGGATATGGGCTTTTTCAAGGATGTTACCCGTATCATCGAAAAGATCAAAAACCGCAAGAATTTGGGACTGTTTTCTGCCACTATCTCCCAGGAGGTTATGACCGTTTCCTGGATGTATCAGCGGGACGAGGTGGAGATCACCGTAGAGCCCAAGCAGGAGGATCGCCCGGATATTGACCAGTACAGCATTACCGTTACACCTTTAGAAAAGGCGGAAACCACGCTGCGGTTGATCCGCACCCAGGGCTTTGAACGGGTGATGATCTTCTGCAATACCAAGCATATGTGCCAGCGGCTGTGCGACGATTTTCAGCGGGCTGGAATGGATTGCCAGTGTATTCACGGCGACATTCGCCAGAGTCAGCGGGAAAAGACGATGCAACGCTATCGGGACGGCAAGCTGGCGATCCTGATCGCTACAGATGTGGCATCCCGCGGCATTGATGTGGACGATGTGGACTGCGTTATCAACTACGATGTGCCGGAGGAAAATGAATACTATGTCCACCGGATCGGCAGAACCGGCAGAGCCAAGCGCAAGGGCAGCGCCTATTCCATCATCGGCAATTTCCCGGAAAAGGCAAAGCTGGACGAGATCGCAAAGTATTCTAACTATGCCATTCGCCCCGTTCGTTTGGATGAGAACGGCGTTTTGGTGGACGAGGAAGTAAAGACGCCGGCTCCCGTGAAGAGGAGATTCCGTTGAGAGGGGCGGAACGGGGCTTTTTGCTCCTAAGCAGCTGTTTGGGAGATCCAATGCGAAAGCCGCTGAGTACGGCTCAAATGCGCATACTCTCTGACCGGGCGTGGAAGCTGGAATTTCCTATGGAAGAACGGGAATTGGAGATTGCAGACCTGATTGCGCTGGGCTACGGCCGGCAGATGGCGGCGCGGATCTTGAAGCTGCTGTCTGAGGGCGTGGTGCTGGATCATTATCTGCAGATCGCCCGTCGTAAAGATTGCGTTCCGCTGACGCGGATCAGCCAGGGGTATCCCCTTGTTTTGCGGCAACGATTGGCATTGGAAAGCCCCGGCGTGCTGTGGGCGAAGGGTGATTTGGAACTGCTGAACAATCCCAAGATTGCATTGGTAGGCAGCCGGGATTTAATGGAAGAAAATGCTGCCTTCGCCCGGGAAGTGGGCCGGCAGGCGGCGTTGCAGGGCTATACATTGGTATCCGGAAACGCCCGGGGCGCAGATCGAACTGCTCAGGATGCCTGCTTGGAGGCAGGTGGCTGCGTGATCGTTGTGGTGGCGGATTCGCTGGCGCAACAAAAAGAGCAGGAACGGGTGCTTTATCTCAGCGAAGAGGACTATGATCAGGAATTTTCCGCCCAACGGGCATTGAGCAGAAATCGCATTATCCACGCCTTGGGTGAAATGACCTTTGTTGCTCAAAGCAGCTACCAAACCGGCGGCACCTGGGACGGAACAGTAAGAAATCTTCGCGGTCAGTGGAGCAATGTATACTGCTTCCAGGACGGCTCGGTTGTTGCCCAGCAGCTGTGCCAAATGGGTGCAAGTCCGGTAAGTTTGCAGGATCTGCAATATTTCTGCAAGCTTTGCCCGGAAACAGCAAGCCTTTTTGACTAAAAATCCCAAAATTTTTGACGGATCGTGGTTTCGACACGATCCGTCATTTCTTATACATTATAATAAGATCGGCTGCAGCTGAATGCCTTGCATGGCAGCCTCCAGCGCTTTGGGGATCAGACTGAAATCTGCCACCATACTGGTAGGCTTATTCTGCGGATCGTCCTGCCGGAAAGGAACGAAGAAATAATGCTTTCGCGCCAAAAGCTTTCCAATGTTTTCTGCTGCGCCGCCCAGCGCGTCATTGGTGGAAACGGCCACGAGAATTGGCCGGCCATTGCGCAGATGACTCTTCGCCGCCATCGTTACTGAGGTGTCGGCAATGCTGTGGGCAAGCTTTGCCAATGTGTTGCCGGTACAGGGTGCGATAACCAATGCGTCCAGCAGCTTTTTCGGACCGATGGGCTCTACCTGACTAACGGCATACATTGGGTCCTTGCCGCAAATGTCCGCGACCTTACGGATATTGCTCTGGGCCGTGCCAAAGCGGCTGTCGGTAACATAGGAAGCTGGGGAGAAAATAGGGATCACAGTATGCTCCTTCGCCAGCTCCGCCATAACGGGAAATACCCGGTCGTATGTACAAAATGATCCGCAAACAGCAAATCCAACGGTCATAATGGCAGCTCCTTTCTATAAAGCAAACGGATAAAAGTATCGGCGATCAGCTTGCCGGAAGATTCCGGCGCATATTTTGACGGCAGCCCCAATGCGCAGATCACATTGGTATCTTCGATCCCTGGCTTGGAGGCCAGTTCGATCTTAATGCAATCCGGATCGCATTGCTTACATTGTTCTTTGGAAAGGACGGGGAAGGGGACAGTATTAAAAATCACGCGGTAATGCCCAAGCTCTTTGCCGAAGGAAAGACTGTTTTGAACCCCATAACCCAAGGCCTGCAATATGGAAAGATCGGATTCCTTTCTGGCAGCTACGGTAACCTCTGCACCCAAAGCTTTTAGCTGCGATGCAAGGCACTTGCCGATCCTGCCCCAACCGATCACCAGTACCGGACAGCTTCGCCAGACGAGATTCATTTGCTTTCTTGCGATGCCAATGGCACAATCTGCGGTGATAGCGGCGTTTTCTGCCACATATTGCCCATCCTGCATCAGGTCCATTACAGAATGTCCGTATAGGGCAAGATTGCGGATATTTCCGCCGACGATGGTAATATGTTCCGGAAGATCCGCCAAAATGTGGGCGGGAATGCCACCGCCTTTGATCCGTCCGTCGGCCTCCAGACTGGGAACCGGTAAAAGCAGATGGGTTATGTCCGGCGCAGGTTGTTCCGCAATTTCAAATCCTCGCTGGGACAGATTTCGGCAAGCGAACGCAAGCGCAGCGTTATTTCCGGCAGAATATAATCGAATTCCCTTCATAATTATCACCCTTTCGTCCCAGAATATGCCGATTCTGCTGCCGTTGTGCTTGATTTTTCCTTGGGTTTCTGTATAATAAATGTAAGAGGTGAAGAATATGCAAAGATTAGGCTTTATTCACGATATGATGGATGTTAAGGTATTGATCCTGTTTGCAATGGCGCGCTCCAACTATCCTATGACCAGCCAGGATATTTACGAGGTGTGCTATCAGGATGAATGTCTGAGCTATTTTGATGTGTGCACGGCTATTCCTGAATTGCTGAAATCCGGCCATTTGAAGCAGGTGGAAGACGAAAAATATGAGATCACCGAAAAGGGACGCCAGGACGGCGAGCTGACGGCGGACTCTATCGCATTCACGGTCAAGCAGCGGACGGAAAATGCAGTTGCCCGGTACAACCGGCAGGTGCGCCGCAGCAGCTTTGTTAAGACGCAGGTCATTCCCCGGCAAAATAATGAATTTGCCGTTATGCTGTCGCTGGATGACGAGGTGGGCAACCTGATGAAGCTTGAGCTTGTGGCTCCGGATCAGCGGCAAGCAATACGGCTGAGCCGTCTGTTTGAAAAGAAGGCGGAGATCATTTACAATTTAACGATGTCCGAACTGCTGGATGGCGAAGATTCTGACGAAGATTGAGCGAAAAACCCTTGCCGATTCGAAGGAATTGTGGTATAATATAAGTACACCGAAGTATCGGTGAAACGAAAGGAGCTGACGCATAATGAAGTTTCAATTTAGTGAGAAGAAAGTCAAGTTACCCGGTAATGTCCACGCTTATGCCGAGAAAAAGGTGATGAAGCTGGCACGCTACTTTGACGAAGATGCGGAGGCACTGATCGTCTTCTCTGTCGAGAAGAACCGGAACAATGTGGAGCTGACCGTTCACGGTGCAGGCACTTGGTTCCGGGCAAGAGAAAGCACATCGGATATGTTCGCCTCCATTGATGCCGCCATCGGCACCATTGAGGGCCAGATCCGCAAGAATAAAACCCGCTTGGCCCGCAGACTCCGCCAGGATGCATTTACCCGCACGGTGGAGGAGACCTCCTTTATTCCGGAGGAAGCAGAAGACGATCTGAGTATCGTTCGTGTCAAGCAGTTCCAGTTTAAGCCTATGACACGGGATGAGGCTGTGCTGCAGATGAATCTGCTGGAGCATAATTTCTTCGCATTCCGGGATGAAGAAAAGGGCGGTTGCTTCGCTGTGGTCTATCGCAGAAACGACGGCGGCTACGGTTTGATCGAAGACGCTGAGTAAAGAAAATGCCAACTGACAGGGGCCTGAAAAGGCCCCTGTTTTTGTGCCTAAATGCGCACAAACGCGAAAGAAAAACTTTTTTGCAAAAACTTGAAAAAAGTTCTTGACAAGAGGGGTGGTGCGTGGTAGAATTAAAAAGCTCTCCGCTCGGAGGGCGCTCTGTACCTTGTAAATTGAATAATGTGAGACAAACTATAACACCTTGGACAATTTTAAAAA
>JAZSGS010000004.1:0-24326 GCA_045532855.1 Faecousia sp. | reverse complement strand
TTTCGGGATAACCGATTACTTGATGACAAATATTTAAAAACTAATATGGAGGAATTATTTGCTTATGGATATTATGAAACTAAAGAACAACAATCCGATAGAACAGATAACCGAGGAAACGGTAGCGACATTAACCGAGCCGATACAACCTCAGTATCTACTGTTGACATTGGAACAGTACAACAAAATAGCGGAATACTTTTCGACAGTTGGGAACAGCATTGTAAGAAACACGGATTTGATATCCGAATTGCCAACGCATCAGGATTTAAACGACCTAACGGTGCAAACGCTCAGACCGTATTTAGCAGAGATACGGAAGGTAACATCAGACAAGTTGGACTCAATAGAGTATTCGACCAAGGACAAATTATCGAAGCAGACGGAATCCTTGAAAGAGCAACTTCACAAGGAGATCAATCGTATGATGAACGAGCTGAAAGCCAAGGATTTGACACCGTGGAAGCTCAAGCTGAAATGGGCAGCGGTTGGGGCGATATTACCATCGATGCTTTGTATCTTGCAGCTGATATTACGATGATAGGAGAAACGGACAATAATGATAAACAGAAATCGAAGGTTGTCTGTGAACGCAAACGCGGACAAAAGAAACAACAAAATAATAACGACAGCAATGAAATGCAGTTGAAAATGTAAAGGAGTGAACTTAAAAACACCAAAAAATAAATGTTGTGTTGCTTTATGGCAGCGAACAGAAGTGGTGTACCAAAACATGAATTAGAAATACTTGCACGGCACTTCCTTCCGCAAATTCAAGCCTTCTTTGAGAGCGAAGAAGGCCGAAAAGAATACGAGGAGTGGAAGATTGAACAAGACGAACTAAAGACACAGAAGGCCAATAAAAAAGCTTAGAGAAAAATTAAAGGCAGAGAGTGAAAACCCTCTGCCTTTATGATATATAACTACATGTGCATTACTCAAATTTAACATCTATACGTTTAATATATCTAGAACATCTATCTAATAGTTTATCTTTTATTTTCGGCTTTTGTGAAAAATCTGCAATGCATTCTGCAATTTCATCTATTATACCATCTTGAGTAACTCGTACTATGTCCATTGCATCGATTCTTAGTTTAAGAATTGATTGTTTAAAACTATGTATTAGTTCTTGGAGTTCCGCTTTATCGCTATCTTCTGTATCATTTTCCTCATATAAAAATGTCGAAGAATAAAGTAAAACTTGTACCAATTGCATTAACGAATCTTTTATAGCTCTACTTAAATGTTCGTCTATAGCTTCTGCCTGAGAAATAGCATCTTCAACAGTATCTGATTCGTATAATTTTTTATAATGAAATAACGCATCTCTAAAATTGGTGGCAAATGGTGGCATTACCTTTATTTTACACTTGTAGTATAACGTTGTAACCAAAGAAATTTTTTCAAGAGCAAGAAAAATGCTATCACTAGATTTGTCACAAAGATCTTCTAATTGTTTAGCGGAAATCAAATTATAGGAGTTGTGTTGAAAATTCATATTATTTTATATTTTCCCACATACTTTTAAGCGAACTTATAGAAAGAAAACATTTGTTACATTCTAGTTTTTTCCCAAAAGGAACAAAGCCACCAGTTTCAACAACAGTTGATTCTTTTATTGCGAATTTAGTTAAATCAATATTGCTAAAATTATTTGCATCCTCTAAAATAACTTCATCATCAGATAAAGCGTTAATAGCATATAATATTCTTTCTGAAAACTTGTCCATTCTTTAATTACCTCAATATTCCATGGATTTATATTTCTCTTCAAGGTTACGATACGATTTCATTATATCATAGAAACTTTGGGGGTTGCAAGTCTTTTTATTGAAATCATCAAAGATTCTATTAATTTCTTTATTAAACTCTTCGCGTAACTCATTTGGGATTTTGTCAAGCAATTCCTGGCAAAACAAATCGATTGTATTTATTTTCGCCGCCTCCAAAAAAGAACTAAAATCATTTAAAGTTTTAACATTCTCTTTTGTGTTGTGAAATTCATCTTTTACAAGTTGTACACCTAATGTAATATCTTCAATGAGAAATGAATTGCTATCTGCATTATAGTAATTTTCTAAGCAGAAATTTATTAAAACATTTGGTTTACAATAATCACAAATAAACTTATATAGCATTTCTGAGCTTTGTTTCATATCAATTAACATTCTTTCAAATATTTTCTTAATAATAACACAATTGTCGAATACTGTCAAATTTTTTTTATTGTTTTTACCATATTTCTTTGCTATAATATAGAAAATAGCAGAAAGCAAGGTGTTTAATATGAATAACAATGGTTTTAGTTTTATATTATCAAAGATATCGGAGGCCCTAGCAAAAGAAGATGAAAATAATTTTTCGACTATTGAATATTTAATAAAAGCAATAAACGACAAAGAATTAAATGCCGTTAGTAAAGCGATAAATTCATCTGAATTTAACGAAAAACATATTTGTGATATTTTTGACAACGAAGAATCTGCAGTAAAAAAAGCAATAATTGCAGGCACTATATTGCTGTATAAAAATGTTGATGATTCAATTAATATTACCAAAGACTGGGCTAAGGAATTCAATAATTCAGTTGATCAAATGTCAAATGAAAATGAAGATTTACCCAGGAACTATGCAGTATTATCTAAGTATATACATGAGAAAAAAACAAATTTTTATCATTATGTTTGTGCATCAATTAGAAATAGAATTTCAGATAATTGTTTGATAATGCTCAAAGGCTGGAGTTCATCCACCCCATTAATTAACAGTCCAAATTTTCGAAACCAAAAATTTGGTGGTGGCTTTTACATTCGTTATAATGGGTTGGGAATCGTTGTTGACCCTGGATGTAACTTTGTCGAGAATATGCATGAACATGGGATATACATAAGTGATATTGATTATGTTATTATAACACATTCGCACATAGATCACTATAATGATATGGAAACTTTAGCAACAATGAATTATGAATACAATAAAATTATTAAAGATAGAAGTTTTCCAAAATTTAAAAATTTGCAGCCGCATAAGATTAATTGGCTTGTTGATGGAATTACTTATGATAGATTCAAAGACGAAAACGTCTATCCACGAGCAGAGCATATTTTTAAAAAAGTGAATTTACGCAAAAATATAAGTATTCCTAAAACGATAGGCAGCATAGATGCTATTGCCTTGGAGGAAGAAATAAAAGATACAAAAATAAAAATAAGTTATTTCCATACAATACATAATTGTCCAAGTTCTTTTGGCTTTAAATTAGAATTGTCAGAAATGCGAAATAAACAAAATAATGTTGTTATAGGATATACTTCTGATACTGCTTTTTTTGATAAGTTAAGCAATAATCTGGAAAAATGTGATATTTTAATTTCAAATATCAGTGAATTGTGCGAAAACGATCTGTTGAAAAAAACTGTAGAATCTGATTTTCACCTTAGACTTCAAGGTTGCATTAATCTTGTAGAAAAAATGGACGCTATCCCAAAACTATACATAATATCTGAATTTTGGGGTGGTAAAGAAGATATTAGGTTATTTATTGTAAATACATTAATTGATAGGTTTAATAATACTGTGTTTAAATCAAAGAAAACATATAATCCCAAAGTTCTTGCTGGTGATGTTGGATTAACTATAAATTTAGAAAATTTGGATACGAAGTGTTCTTTCTGCAAGGATTATTCACGCACGGATATGATTAATACTATACTAACTGGACCTTACGAAAGATTGAAATATGTATGTGATAATTGCTACTCTTCTTTAAAATCATAAAATATTAAGATGAATAAAAAGCACTTTTGGTTACTGAATTCCAAAAGTGCTTTTTATTTCAATAACATGGAAACATCAAAATAGATATGTCTTGCTTACAAAATACGAAAAATAGAATGAATTTCATAATAAGAAAACAATAAATCCGAACGCATCACCTATTACGGTAATGAAGTTCGGATTTATCGCACTTGGCAGGGGCACTAGGACTTGAACCCAGAGCCTACGGTTTTGGAGACCGCCGCTCTACCAATTGAGCTATACCCCTATATATAAAAGCTTACGCCGAATTTTAGATGGTGGGCCCTCAGGGACTTGAACCCGGGACTATCCGGTTATGAGCCGGAGGCTCTGACCAACTGAGCTAAGGGCCCATAAAGTCGGTGTGCAGCACACCATCACAAGCGGTATTGTACCACCGAAACGCCGTTCTGTCAAGCACTTTTCTTGCAAAAACAGAGCCGGGAAGGTCTCCCCTCCCGGCTTAATTTTACAGCTTTTCAATTTCGTCCAGCCAAATACGGCCGCAGGCATCACTGGGCATCCGCCAAGTAGTTCTGGGGCTCAGTCCAACGCTGCCAACTGCCACGCCATCCGGCACACAGTTGCGCTTGAACTGCTGGGTAAAGAACCGGCGATAAAAGGTCTTCAGCCACTTCTTCACCGTTTCACCGTCAAAATCATCCTTAAATGCCCGGCAGGCAAGATGATAGATCTTCGTGGGCGTGAAGCCGAACCGCAGCATATAATACAGGAAGAAATCGTGGAGCGCATAGGGGCCCACAATATCCTCAGTCTGCTGGCTGATCTTGCCTTGGGCATCCGGGGGCAGCAGCTCAGGACTGATGGGTGTATCCAAAATGTCCTCCAACGTAGCCTTGGATGCGGCAAATTCCAGTTTCTGCGCCACTGTTTCGATGATCCAGCGGATCAAGGTCTTGGGAATGTCCCCATTGACGCCGTACATACTCATATGGTCGCCGTTGTAGGTGCACCAGCCCAGCGCAAGCTCGCTGAGGTCGCCGGTACCTACCACGATACCGCCTACCACGCTGGCGTAATCCATCAAAATCTGCGTCCGCTCCCGAGCCTGGGAGTTTTCGTAGGTGCCGTCGTGCTTATTTTCGTCGTGGCCGATGTCCGCAAAGTGCTGGGAAACGGCAGCGCGGATATTGATCTCCTTGGCGGTGATTCCCAGGGTTTTCATCAGCTCCAAAGAGTTCTGATAGGTTCTGTCAGAAGTACCGAAGCAGGGCATTGTTACGCCGTAAACGCTGGAAAGGGGCTTGCCAAGCTGACGGGTAGCCTCCACAGCCACCAGCAGCGCAAGAGTAGAATCCAAGCCGCCGGAAATACCAATGACCGCATTGGCATTGATGGTGGCCAGCCGCTGCTTCAGGGCAGCAACCTGAATATTGAAGATTTCTTCACAACGGGCAGCCCGCTCCCCCTGATCGGAAGGCACAAAGGGCAGCTTCTGCAGCGGATACAGCGATCCGTCAGAACGCAAAGCATTGTCCGCAGCATCTTCCACGATTTCAAACAAATCTTCTCCAAAGTGCTTGCACACCAGCCGATCAGCGCGAATCCGTCCCAAATCGCAGTCCATGGTGATCATATAATCACCGTCGATCTGCTTTTCATTTTCCGCAAGGACCTTGCCCTGCTGGGCGATCAAGCTATGACCGGAGAACACATTATCTGTAGTAGATTCGGTGTAGCCGGCAGAGCAGAATGCGTAAGCGCAGCAGCAAGCCTTGGACTGATACTTCACCAGATCCCGACGGAATGCCCGCTTGCCAATGATCTCGGGAGATGCCGCCAGATTGACGATCACCTCTGCGCCACTCATAGCCAGATAAGAGGATTCTGCAATGGGCCCCATCAGATCCTCGCAGATCTCAATACCCACCAATGCGCCACCAATATTGAACAGATGGTTGGTCTGCAAATATGCGCCATCAAGACCATTCTCGCTATCCAGCCCCAATTCCTTTTTAGAGAACCAAGCACTTACGATTTCATCTCCGGTTTCAAACCACCGCTTTTCGTAAAAGCCGTGATAATTGGGGATATGTGTCTTGGGAACGATGCCCAGCACTTCACCTCGGGCGATCGTCGCCGCGCAGTTATATAGGTTTCCGTTGGCTTTCAGCGGCAGGCCCACAACGGCGTGAATGTCAGGATGGGCTGCAGTGCAATCCGCGATCATCCGCAGACCGACCTTAACTGCATCGTGCAGCGACTGCTGATAAAACAGATCGCCGCAGGAATATCCGGTCAGGGACAGCTCGGGGAAAACCACAAGATCAGAGCCTGCAGCATCCGCTTTTTCAATATAACGGCAAATATCCTCAGCATTTTTTACCACATCTCCCACGCGTACCGCAGGTACGGCGCAAGAAATTCGAATAAAATCCAGCATAGAAACTCCCTCCTACTTAAGATGGGTATATCTTGTCCAAAAAGTCAGCTTTCAACAGTTTTCTGCGTCTTTGAACCGCCACGGCGACGGCGGCGGTGGGGCGAAGTCCTCCGCTCCTCCGGATCTGCCTTTTCCGCCCGGCGGGCATAGGCCTCTGCCGCCTCTGAGGTGGCCTCATAGGTCAATCGGCTGACGCGGACCAAGCCGTTGGGCTGCTCCGACAGACGGACACGGATCAGGAATTTTCCGTGCTCCGGACATTCCGCCAAATCCATATACCGGTGTCCCGGCTGGGCAAACCAGCGGGTGCCGGTCATCTTTTTCTTGCAAGTGGGGCAGATATTTTCCTCACCGGACATAGCTGCCAGCGCCGCGTGCTTATCGGCATAATCGTAGAAAACCTTTCTGGCAATACAGCCGGGCAGCTGGGCGCCGTGAAAGCCGTTCTCGTGCTCCTTCAGAGCCTGACCGTATTCCATAATGCCCTTATTCAAGTCCAGTTTGGCGCAGATCAACGCCGTGTGGTAGGCATCTCCCAGCGCATCGTGAGCAGGCCGTGTTGCCTCAATACCGAAGATCTCCATTGCCGTTTTCAGGGCTTTTTGGGAGCTGCTGCCATCTGTTTGGGCATTGAAGATCATTTGGGCATTAAACCAGCGGTCTGTCCACTGGGTTTGCATATTAAACAGCTGCAGATTCTCCCGCAGAATCCGAATGTCGTCAAAGCCCCAGGTCAGGAAGATAATATCCTCGCCGCACCACTGCATAAAGCGTTTCATCGCATCCCGGAAAGGGATTCCCTCTTCCTTCAGCCGCGCTTCCTTAATGCCGGTAAGCTTACTGACGCGGCGATTCAGATGCCGATAGTATTTGGGACGGATCAGTACCTGAAATTCATCCTTTACCTGCTGATCCGCAGTAATGCGGACCGCGCCGATCTGAATGATCTCACCCCGGATCTGCACCGGCAGCACCTTTTGTGCAGAGGGAGAGCCGGGCCAGGGCTGATTCCATTCCATATCCAAAACAATATAATCCATTGCTTCAACCTCAGTTCATTATCGTACCTATTATCATACCACACCCAAACGGCTTCTGTAAATACAAACTTAAAAATATCCAAAAGAATCGCCCAACAACAAAGTAATTTTTTTGCATTTTACCACTTTTTTTATTGACAATTTATGCTATAATCAATGCATAATCAATAAAGGAGGCCCTTTTATGACATACAAAAAGATCTTAACCGTGCAGGACATCTCCTGCGTTGGACAATGTTCCCTGACCGTAGCGCTGCCGATTCTTTCCGCCTGCGGTGTTGAGACCTGCATTCTGCCCTCCGCCGTCCTGTCCACCCACACCGCCGGTTTTACCGGTTTTACATTCCGGGATCTGACTGACGATATGCCCGCGATTAAGAATCACTGGCTGAAAGAGGGCATCCGGTTTGACGCCATCTACACCGGCTATCTGGGCAGTACCAAGCAGATCGACTATGTTGCCGACCTGTTTGCCGAAACCGGCGCAGAGGGCTGCGTAAAGGTTGTCGATCCTGCTATGGCTGACAACGGCAAGCTCTATCCCCTCTTCGACGACGCCTATGTTGCCGCTATGCGTACACTGTGCGCCAAAGCAGACTACATCGTACCGAATATTACGGAGGCCTGCTTCCTGTGCGGCGAAACCTTCCGCACCGAGTATGACCGCGCTTACATCGACCTGCTGCTGACCGGTCTTACCGCGCTGGGCTGCAAGAACATCATTCTCACCGGCGTTTCCTACGCTCCCGGCAGAACCGGTGTTGTCGTCTTTGAAAACGGTGAGTATGCATACTATGAGCACGAGCTGTTGCCTAACAGTTGCCACGGCACCGGCGACATTTATGCCTCCGCCTTTGTGGGCGCATTCGTCCAGGGCAAGAGTGCCTATGATGCTGCCTCCATCGCCGCCAACTACACTATGGACTGCATTCGCTGCACCGCAAGCTTGGACAACCACTGGTACGGCGCTGCCTTTGAGCCGGTACTTGGAAAGCTGATGAAAGCACTGCAGTAATAGGAGAATTTCTATGAAGATCACAAAGCACGCCATTGACGAAGCGATCCTCCCCTACATCGCCTATATCCCGGAAAACTGCAGCGAGCATCCTGCGATGATTGTACAGCTTCACGGCGCAGGCGAACGGGGCAACGGCAAGGACGCGTTGGATCTGGTGCTGGTCAACGGCTTTCCCAACATCGTCAATGACGAAAATTTGCAAGATTGCATTTTGGTTATGCCTCAGTGTCCCACAGAATCCTTTTGGACGCTGAAAATCGAAAGCATTCAGGCTTTCATCGACCAGATGATCGAAAAGTACGCCGTTGATACCAGCAGAGTGTATCTGTGCGGTATCAGTATGGGCGCATTCGGTACTTGGTACACCGCAGTGGCAAGCCCCGAGAAGTTTGCCGCTATCGCAGCCTGCTGCGGCGGCTGTCTTGCTGCTTTGGCAGACCGGCTGACCATGCCCATCTGGGCATTCCACGGCCTGGAAGATCCGGTAGTTCCGCCTTATCATACGGTAGATATGATCAATGTGTTGCAGGACACCAATCCCCATTTCCGCTACACCCTTTATGAAGGTGTGGGCCACAACTGCTGGGATTTGGCGTACTCTGAAACGCTGCTGAAATGGCTGCTGAAGCAGCACAAATAACGCAAAAAGGCTTGCCTAATGGCAAGCCTTTTTATATTGAACTATACGCCACTTTCTGCAAAGTCAGAGGGATCGCCGATCTTCAATAGATCTGCGCCCACCGCATCCATAGATTGCAGGTAGCTTCTGCCAAATGCTTTCGCAATGGCAGCTCTGCCCTCTTCCATATTGGGTTTGCGTCTTTTCATATTGTGGCAATCCGTACCCAAAAGCACAGAAAACCCGTTTTCAATCAGCTTGAAAACAAATTTCCGGGATCTGCGCATCTGCATCGCCTCTGCATTCACCTGCAGATAGAGCGGCAGATTGATGATCTCATTAAATGTTGAAACATCTCTTTGGAACGGGAAATATCTTTCTATATGGGCAAGGACGGGAAGGATTCCTCTGTTCAGTATCTTTTCGATTTCTGACAACTCACTTTGCCCCCATTGTACGAAGGGCATTTCAATCAACAATGCATTTGTATTGGCAATGCACAGTTTCGTGAGGTCTTCCGCTTTTCCCATACCGCGGAAAAAGGCTACCTCCGCTCCCGGAATCACCTTAGGCATTTCCTGTGAGCATTTGGAAAGCAGCATTTCATACGCTTTGTCTCGCTGGTTCAGAAAATCTGTTAGGTTCGCTTTGTTGGAATAAAAATGCGGTGTTGCAACAGCACAGTGTACATTTTGTAAACGCAAGGCATCCAGCATATTTAACGATTCTGCGACACTCTGACTCCCATCGTCAATCGCAGGCAGCAAATGCGTATGAAAATCAATCCGCATAGCGTCTACCCCTTTTTCTGTCCGTAATAGGAGTAACCGTATTTTGCGTATTTTCCGTATCTGCCGTATCTGCCGTACTTGCTGTAGTAATGTCTTGCTTCGTCCGCATCGGTCATAACAAAGCCCAAAATCTTTGCATTTGCCAGCTTCAGCGTGTCGATAGCATCCTTAACACTTTCCGTTGTGGATCTGTTCTTACGGACAACGAATACAACGCCGGAGGTGCACTTCGACAAAATCGAAGCATCGGACACAATATCAACAGGCGGCGTATCCAAAATGATATAGTCATAATGGCGGGCCAAATTATCAATCGCCGTCTTCATATTCTGAGAGCCCAAAACCTCAGAGGGGTTGGGAGGCAGGTCGCCTGCAGGGATCACATCAATACCGCTGGGGTGGTGATTGATCACATCCTCCAATTTGTTCATACCAAACAGCCAGTTGGTTATGCCCGGCTTCTGCTCGATCCGAAGTCTTCTTGCAATAGTGGGCAATCTCAGGTCGCAGTCCAGCAGGATAACCTTGGAGCCGTTCTTGCCCAAAGAGATCGCCAGGTTGATGGCAGTTACGCTCTTACCCTCTTTTTGCAGAGAGCTGGTAACCTCAATGATTTTACAGCCTTCTTCAGGCAGGGAGAAAATGAGATTTGTACGCAGCGCCTTATATGCTTCTTCGATAGCGAAGGGCGCATCTTTACTGATAAAGACCTCAGTTTCTACGGCCTTTTTAACCTTTTTCTTGAAAATCATACTTATTTTGTCCCTCCTTTAGCGGAGTATGCGTACGCGCCACTCTTCAGGTCGGACGAGAACGAGGGAATCACACCCAGAACGGGATATTCCCAGGATTGCAGATCATCTTCGTCCTTAATGCGAGTATCCACGGAAACGATAACGAAAATCGTCAACAGACTCAGTACCAAACCGACAGCACCGCCAACCATCACCTCATGACGATAGCTGGGCCCGCTCCGTGTTGTAGGAACCTTTGCATAGCTGATGACCTTAACAGAACAGCCGTCTACAATATCCGCGATCTTCTCCGGCGCCACCTTAGCGATTGCATTGGCAATCGTTGCACAAAGCTCCGGCGACGTGGAAGAAACGCTTACGGTAAAGACTTCCGTATCGTTGACCGCTTCTACAGAAATATAATCTGCCAGCACGCGGGAGGACATCTTAATTTTATTTTCCGCAATGACCTGCTCCAAAACCGGATCGCTCAGGATAATTGCCTTATAGGTGTTAACCAACCGGGCAGATGCACTGATATCCGCGGAAGAAATACTGGTGCTTTCCTCCGTAGTCTTGGAGTTGTTTGCATACATCGTCACAGAGGAGGAATACATCGGCGTTACCAACAGCACCGCTCTGCCAAGGAAAACAGCCGCGCCAAAAAAAGCAGCCAAAATGATGATATATTTTCTTTTCCAAAAAGCCATTAAGACAGAAAACAAGTCAATTTCAATGCTTTTCAGCTTTCCTTTGTTGTCCATACCGCACTTTCCTTTCAATGCAAACTTTTATCCGTAAAACGCATTGAATTATGCTGTAATATCAATGCGTCTGCATACAAACCGATACTTACCATTTTCAGATAAGCACCTTGGTCATTTTAACACAAGAAAGTGCAAAAGTCAACGAATTATCTGTAATGAAATTCACATAAAAGCTCTCAAACGCAGCTTGTCTGGCGGATCAGTTCCTTCTTCAGCCTGAGCATGATCCGCTTCTCCAATCTGGAAATGTAGGATTGAGATATGCCCATTTTTTGCGCCACTTCTTTTTGCGTCAGCTCCTTGTAGCCGTAAAGCCCGTAGCGCATCAGCACGATCTCCCGTTCCCGTTCCGGAAGTTCAAATAACGCCTGCCGCAAAACGCACAGATCTACATCATCCTCCAGCGGTCGCAGGATCATATCCTCCTCTGTTCCCAATATATCCGACAGCAAAAGCTCGTTGCCGTCGTAGTCCATATTGATAGGCTCATCCAAAGAAACCTCCGCTCGCTGCCCGGATATTTTACGAATGTGCATCAATATCTCATTTTCAATGCACCGGGAGGCGTAGGTCGCCAGCTTGATATTTTTCTCCATTCGGTAGGTGCCGATGGCCTTGATCAGCCCAATGGTGCCGATAGAGATCAGATCCTCAATATTGACGCCGGTATTTTCAAATCGTTTGGCAATATACACCACCAGCCGCAGATTATGCTCGATAAGCCGTTGCTTTGCCCCATCATCACCCTGCTCCAAGGCTGTCAGCGCATCGGTTTCCTCCTGTCCCTTCAGCGGCGCAGGCAGTATATCCGCGCCGCCTATGTAGAAGATCTCCTCCCGGGGCAGTAACCCCATTTTGTCTAAAAGTATACGAATTTTCCCCATCATATTACCCCTCCTGCCAAAGCTGCATATTCTCCTGCGCCCAGTATTTGCGGCGCAAACGCCACCAAATTCCCAACCTCCTGCTTTCCAATGCATACCCTTTCCATTTTTATCGCCAGCATCATACCGTTGGCATTACCAACCGATCGGTATGGGATCAGCCGCAACCCTGGTATTTTACTTTCCGTCATAGTTTCAATGGGTGAAAGCAGCTGTTCCCGGCTCAGCCCCAGCAGCTGCTTGGCAACATCTGCCCCAACCACCAGCACTGAAAGCCCGGTAACAGGATCCTTCAGCGCATTTCCCGTATCTACCAGGGCGGTCAGTTCCCGGGTAATGCCACCGTAGGTCAGCTTGACGGAAACATACTCTTTTGCCAATGCATTGCCCCGAAATCCTACCGCGCAGATCACACAAACCGCCCCGGCAGCTGCGATCAAAGCACCCACGCCGCCATTACCCAGTCCCAGGGCAATTCCACCCAACGCCATACTCAAAAACACAAATATCGCGCTTCTTCGCAAGGTAGCCGGATTCCAGCCGAACGCCGCCGCGCTCATAAGCCCCAGCGCCACCAGCCGCCAAAGGGTATTGCCCAAAAACCGAAATCCCGGCAGTATGCATACGGCTGCATATACTGCGCCAATGCCGGCGCCTAAGACCGCCCTTTTCAACCTGACCGGATAGCCGCACAACCGGTTTGCCGCCAGGATCAATAGCAAGTCCACAAGGAAATTCACCAACATCACAAGATCCAGATACACCGTCATTTCACCACCCCCGTTGCCTCCAGTATAGCGACAGCCAACAAAAAAGTTAGTCGCATCTTCACCTGTGCTTGCCGTCAAAAACAGATCGTCCCCGGCACGATGGCACCGGGGACGAACATAGGCATAAAAAATCGGCAGCTGATTTTCTCAGCTGCCGTTTGTTTCTGTCGATGGTTTTTTTACAGGAATAATATTGCGGATATTTTTCTCCGCCTTGAACCGGGGCACCATGATCTCGTGGTTGCAACCCAGGCATCGCAGGCGAAAATCCGCGCCGGTACGCAGCACCAGCCACTGCTTTTCCCCACAGGGGTGGGCTTTTTTCATCACAAGGATATCACCCAACTGCACATTCATCGTTATTTCCCCTTCAAAACTTCCCAGTATTGCTTCGCCGCCTGCTCCAGCTTGTTTTCGCCGTATTCATAGTACTTGACATCGGCAATATCGTCAGGCAGGTACTGCTGCTGTACCCAATGACCGGGGTAATCGTGGGGGTACAGATACCCCTGCGCCCGCTCCTGGGTATAGGTGTCGGCGTGAACATTTTGCAGCTGCCGGGGGAAGCCCCGACCTTTGCCTGCCTTTACATCTGCCAAAGCCGCATCCAGCGCAATATGACCGGAATTGGATTTCGGCGAGGTCGCCATCAGCACCGCCGCATCACCTAAGGGGATCCGCGCCTCCGGCATACCGATCTTCAACGCCATATCCACACAGGCGTTGACGATGGAAATGATCTGCGGAAATGCCAAACCCACATCTTCCGCCGCGATCACCATCAACCGGCGGCAAGCCGCCTGCATCTGTCCTGCCTCCAAAAGCCGGGCAAGGTAATGGCAGGCCGCATCCGGATCCGAGCCGCGAATAGATTTCTGCAGCGCAGATAATAGATCGTAGAAATTATCGCCGTCCCGATCTGCCCGCAATGCGCTTTTTTGCGCCACCGCCTTAGCATCCTCTAAGGACAGCCGCAGAATATCTCCCTCCGGCTGACCGGCGGAGAACAGCACCTCCACCGCATTGATGGCTTTGCGAATATCACCGCCGCAGGAGCCTGCAATATATTCCAGTGCCCCCTCTTCCGGCTGGGCTTTCAACGCCGTCCGCTCCTCCAAATAGGCTACCGCCCGATGGATCGCCTTTAAGGTTGCCTCCACCGAGATCTGCTTGAATTCGAAGACCGTAGAACGGCTTAAAATTGCGTTAAATACATAAAAATACGGATTCTCCGTGGTAGACGCGATCAAAGTAATCTTGCCGTTTTCAATATGCTCCAGCAGGGATTGCTGCTGCTTTTTATTGAAGGACTGGATCTCATCTAAGTACAGCAGTATGCCATTGGGCGCCATCAGGGTGTCCAGCTGCGCCACAATGTCCTTAATATCCGAGGTGGAAGCCGTGGTGGCGTTCAGCTTATACAGCTTGCGCTTGGTCTGCTGGGCAATAATATTGGCAACAGTGGTCTTGCCGGTGCCACTGGGACCGTAAAAGATCATATTGGGGATCTTGCCGGAATCGATAAGCCGGCGCAAAATCGCGCCTTCGCCCAGAATATGCTCCTGACCGACAACATCGTCCAAAGCCGTCGGACGCAGAATATCCGCAAGAGGCTGGTACATACAGCTTCCTCCTTCCAATAAAACTTAAAAAGTAGCGACCTCTTCGGCAGCAGGCTCTGCCTTTTCTACAGAAATGGCAGTCAGCACCGGGCCAAGCTCGCCCTGATAAATGGGGTGTTTTTCCGCGCTGATGGTAGCCTCCAGCATCACCCAGGACCGGGATTCCAGATTGGCAGCATCCGCATACTTACAAGGCACGCCGCAGAACTGAATGTCGTCAACGCAGCAGGTCATCACAAACCGACCGGGAGCAAACATTCCGTTCTTCTCCCGGCGCAGCATAGCCACCTGCGCCTTAAAGCGGATCTTTTTGTCCTGATATTTCTGCGGTTCTTCCGTTACATCCCGATACCACAGGGCGTAATCCTCGTCCTTGATCTCAATGACAGGCGCATTGATGTCAAAGGGCAGCGGATCTTCAATATCGTCAAAATCTGTGGTGCCATCGGTATAGTCGTAGAGAATGTCAATGCGGCGGTTGGCGGCTCTGGCGATCTTGTGGAAGGGCATAGTATCCTGCCCCTTTTCCAGCCGGTTAAATACCACCATTTGCGCGCCCACCAGCTTGTCCATCACCAAATTGCGCATATTTGCGTTATAGGCGATGAAGGTGGTGGCGTCAGCAAACATAACCTCCTGCGCCAGCACCCATTCCTTGGGGAATCGGGTGTAAAGATCGCCCACCAGCTGCATGCCGTTCAGCTCTGCAACCACCCGCTGCGCCTTGCACTTTTTGGCAAGCTCCTGCAACTCTTTCGTGGTTACTGTTTCCTGATCCAACACCGCAAGGTGTACATTCTGATGAGGATAGGCGGAGAAATCATACTCCTCTTCACCCTCTTCAAACACCAAAAGCAATGTGCGCTCACCGGCATTGAAACGGGGATCTTCCAAGGTTTCCTGAATAAATTTCGTCTTACCGGAGTCTAAAAATCCGGTAAAAGCATACACCGGGATCTGTTGCATAGCTTACACTCCAAACAGAGCGGCAACTGCCTGCTCATCCAATTTCGAGCCGATGACACACAGCTTGCCAATAACGGCAGCGCTGCCGCTACGGACATCGTGCTCCTCGGGAACATAGTCAAAGTGGATCCAGCTGCCGTCAGCGCCGGCAACGATGCCCTTTGCCCGCAGGATCATACCGTACTTGCCGGAATCCAGAGCAGCCAATGCGTTGTGAATATCCTGGGCAGAATACTTCTTTGCAGTTTCCACACCCCAGGCGGTAAACACCTCGTCGGCGTGGTGATCGTGATGATGGTGGTGATGACCGCAACCGCAATCGTGGTCGTGCTCGTGTTCCTCGTGATGGTGATGGTGATGACCGCAGCCGCAATCGTGATCGTGCTCGTGTTCCTCGTGATGGTGATGGTGATGACCGCAACCGCAATCGTGGTCGTGGTTGTGCTCCTCGTGATGGTGATGATGTTCGCAACCGCAATCGTGGTCGTGGTCGTGCTCCTCGTGATGGTGATGGTGATGACCACAGCAGCAATGATGCTCGTGCTCGTGCTCCATTTTCTCCAGTTCCGCAGCAACAGAGGATTTGCCCTCCATTGCTTCCATCAGCTGTGCGCCGGTAAGCTGATTCCAAGGGGTGGTAACCAGCGCAGCGGCGGCATTATGCTCCCGAATCAACGCCACAGATGCGTCCAGCTTTTCCTGAGAAATGGCATCGGTGCGGGACAAAATGATGGTAGCTGCGGTTTCGATCTGGTTGTTGTAGAACTCGCCAAAGTTCTTCATATACACCTTGACCTTGCCGGCATCGGCAACAGCAACCGTGTTGCCCAAAACCACATTTTCATTGGTAACCTTCTGTACGGCAGCGATCACATCCGACAGTTTACCAACGCCGGAGGGCTCAATCACAATGCGATCCGGATTATACTCCCCAATCACCTGCGTTAAGGCTTTGCCAAAATCGCCTACCAGGCTGCAGCAAATGCAGCCGGAGTTCATCTCCGTAATGTTAATGCCGGCATCCTGCAAAAAGCCGCCGTCAATGCCGATCTCGCCAAATTCGTTTTCGATCAGCACCAGCTTTTCGCCCTGATAAGCCTCCTGGATCATCTTTTTGATCAGCGTAGTCTTACCTGCCCCCAAAAAGCCGGAATAAATATCAATTTTCGTCATAACATCGTCTCCTTTGGTAAGGTTCATTTCGTAACTAATATTATAACACGCAAAAACGCAAATTGCTATCATAAAAAGCAGGAATTCCCGAAAAATCGGAAATTCCTGCTTTGCTGGAAAGGTTTTTTGAGGATTCGACAGCTTTTTCTTGATTCTTAGGCTTGCGTTTCTTTATGCTATATCCGGGCATACAGCCTCCCGGCAGCGACACGCCCAAAAACCGCCGCATCGGCTCTCCCTCGATGCGGCGGTTTCTCTTATGCCATTGGAATTAACAGGATCTGATCGGCATCCGGTTGTGATTCAAGCTTATTTGCCTGCATAATCGCATCGACAGTGGAGCCACACTCCCGGGCAATATCCCACAGTCGCTGCTGTCCTGCCTTGCGCAGGATCAAAGAAGGTCTTTGCGGATCTTTTTCGCATTTTTCACCCAGGGTGATCTGTGTCAGCATGGAAAGCCCCTGCTGGGACAACACATCCGCCACCATCTCCCATTGGGCTGTCAACACAGCGCCCTGCTGGTTAATTTCTGCTACGGGACGGCTACTCATTTGGATATAGGCGTCCACCTTGTTCTGGGGATCTGAGGGGAACTGCCAAGCCTCCTCGCCACGGACAGTTCCACTTTGCAGATTTCCATTGGTGTCATAATACAGCACCTGGAACTGCCCCGGCGCAGACAAAACCGCCACATCTGCATTTTGCCGATGTTGGGGCTGATCTGCCAGGTAGCACACATCTACGATTCTTTCTACCGGCGCGGTCAGCTGCTGCTGCATGCGCATAGTTTCCTCTTTCCGATCCAGGCGAAGAGGCATTTTCAGCTGTTGTGTTTCCATTTTCACCTGCCGCATCGGGCTATAGGCATCTTCCGTAATCTCCGCCATTTCCCGGTCGTAGATCACATACTGGGCGCACATACCGCACTTTAACTGCAGTCTGTTCTGCTCATCAACCATCAATTCCAAATTGGTCAGCATTGGAAGAATCGTGGCGGAAGAATTGGAGCCATAATCCCGATCCAGCTCCGCATACTGAGAAAAAGGCACATCGCAATCCCAGCTGTGGATCCCCCCTTCATTGTCTGCAAACAGGGTATGCAGCCCACATTCTCCCCGGAAAACCAGCCTGCCTGCCATCACCTTCTGCTCCATAACCTTAGGCTGCAGTGTATAGCGCAGGATCTTCCCCACCTGGGGATACGTATCGGGTAAGGACAGCTCTTCATCTATGTGGATCTGCTTTTCGCCTGCCTCCTTCGGCAAGTCCATTGGGTATACTGCCTTCAAAAGCTGCAGATCCTCCGGCACATTCACCGGCACGGCGATTTCCGGCTCTACAGGCTCATAGGCCTCCCCCAATACGCTGACATTGGCGCGGAACATCAGCTTTCTTGCAGAGGTACTGCGGGCATCTACGCTGCGCAGCAGCGGTACGATACTGATGATCCCATCCCGTTCCGTCTGCGGAAACTCCCAGCGCATCTGAAACGGGATCCAGGCCTCCATACTGATAGGCGCGGAGCCGTCCTCCGGCGCATACAGCACCCACGCCATTACACCGCCGGATACAGCCATACTGCTGCCTCGCCACTCCTTACTACGGATCAGCACCTGCCCCCAGCTGCCCAAAACTGCGCCGATATCCGGCATTGAATCCGGTAGCCGCACCTCCTGCGTTTGCTCCTGCACCTGTATCTGACTGACTGCCTTACGCAGGCAAGGTACTGGGGTTTTATTGAACATTAACTCCATTCGGATCACTCCTTATCCCACTTAGCTGTTACATTATATTCACCCCGGGACAAGTTTATGCCCATTATTTTTTGCCGGTACACCAAAATCCCAGCGACATAATTCCAACCCCGATCAAAAAGCAGAAAAATCCGGATTCCAGCCAAGTGCCGATCAGCAAGCCCAAGCCAAATGTGATTAGGGCGCAACCGCAAAGATGATTCCTTCTGCACATAAAAACACCCCCTGCGCAACTATATGCGCAGGGGGTGTGAAATTTAACTGTCCATAGCCTCTTTGCAGGCTGCCAGCACTTCTTTCAATATGGGAATACAGGTGCGGCGACCGGATTCGCCCTCCTCCACCACCACGATAAATGCCAGAGGATAATCTTCGTCCATTGCAAAACCGCAGAACAGAGTGTTGGGCTTTTTACCGCCGCCAACCTCTGCCGTACCGGACTTTGCGCAGACCGTCAGACCGGCAAAATTCTCATCGCCGTAATAGTCCTTGACATTATTGCGCATCATCGTCTGCAAGGTTTGCGCGGTATCTACAGACATCAGCCGTCCGGTAGATACACTCTTGGCGCCGTAGGTCTTCCAGCTGCCGCCGGAGATCTCCGATACAAGATGAGGCTCTACGCCCACGCCATCGCAGGCAATGGCACCCATAAAGGTCAGATACCGACAGGGGTTGATCATATCCTTATGCTGACCGATGGCGCTCCAAGCCACCATCACCGGCGCTTCACCGGCAGCGGTAACATTTCCTCCAACTGTGGTCATTCCGTCAAAAGAAATGCTTTCCGTGATCTTAAACTGCTCGGCATAGCGCTGCAGGGTTTCACCGCCCAGCTGGTCGGCAATTTGCGCAAACGCGCAGTTGCAGGAATAGGTCAATGCCTCCTGGAAGGTGATCGTTCCGTGTGTTGACAGGCAGGTAACCTTATCCCCCGCCGCCTCGTTATAGATGGTTTCTCCGTTGCAGGTGAAGGTCTGCTGCTGAATGTCCGGAATGGTCTCCAGGGCGGCAGCAGCCGTAACGATCTTGAAGATAGAGCCGGGAACATAGGCCGACTTCATAAACCGGTTGATATACGCGCCGGACCATTGTCCGGAGGTATCGCCGGCAATATCCGGCAAATTATCAGGATCAAAGGTGGGTGTAGAAACCGCGCACAGAATCTCGCCGGTCTTATAATTATAGACCGCCACAGTTCCCTTACGGTCGCCCAGCGCATTCAGCGCCGCCATCTGCACCTTAGAGGACAGCGAAAGCGTAACCTGACCGCCGGTGCCGCCATAGTTATACACGCCGCTGACAATGTTGTAGCCAGCGATCCGGTCTGCATAATGAGAAAGGATCGGCGCGCTGATATTGCCCTCCCGGTCTCCCAGCCAATGAATGACCGCCTTACGCAGCACTTCATTTTCTGTATAGATACGATCGCCGGTGGTGTCCAGCAGCAAAATCCCGTCCCGGTCTGTGATCTGACCGCAGCCGGCATTTTCATTATACACGTGAGGAGAGCCGGCAAACATCACCCAGTTTTCTGCATTGATCACATACTCGCCTACAAAGAACAGCGTTCCTGCCGCCAGGATCAACACCAAAACCAGCATAATTTTGGCTCGGCTGACAACTTTATTCATCGTCTGGCCTCCCCTCTTTGGTTTGACGCACAGCAAAGCTGGCGCTTTGCCGGGTATCCGAGGCTTTGACAAAGGCCAAAAGTCCCCAGGCGCCGATCATACTGGAGCCGCCGTTGGAAACAAAGGGGAATGTAACGCCGGTCAGCGGCAGAACATCTACCGTACCCAGCGCGTTAAAAATGGTCTGCACCAGCAAAATGCCTGCCGCGGTACAACCGCCGATGGCAAAAAAGCTGCTGCGCTGGACTGCCGCCGAACGAACGGCAAACATACCCAAAGCTAGAATACAGCCGATCAGCATCAGAACGATCAGCAAACCCCACTCCTCCGCCAATGTGGCGACGACCACATCGGAATCGGCAGCGAATACATTTTTCATCCAGCCCTTACCGGCACCCATTCCGAACAGACCGCCGGAGGCAAGACACATCAGCGCCCGGGTTTGCTGATAGCCGCCGCCAAGGGGATCTTCCCAAATATGCCGCCAGCTGCTGAAACGCCGCATTGCGTGGGGCGCGATCTTCAAGGCGATCACACCGGCAAAGCCCAAAGAAGTACACGCCAACGCCAAAGTACCCACGCTGCCGGAGCGCATATAAGCGATCAGCAAAAACGCCACGAAGAAGATCAGCGCTGTACCAAAGTCATTCATCACCGCAAGGCAGCCGCAAATGGCAAGGGTATAGCCAATGAACAGAATCAAATTCCGGCGGTTGACGATCCGATCCATAGTAGATGCGCCCACGAATACAAAGCACATTTTGCTCAATTCCGAGGGCTGGAAGGACATTCCGCCGATGATCAGCCAGTTTTTCGCGCCGTGATATTCCTTGCCAAACAGCAGCGTGATCAGCAAAAAGCCGATGCCTGCCGCTGCGGCGATATAGCGGATCTTTTTTGCCCGCTCCAGATCCCGCAAGGACCAGCCCAGGACCAAAAAAAGCACCACACCCATAAGCATAGCGATCAGTTGCTTCGTCGCCTCTCCGGGCTTGACCGCGGCTATAGCCGCCATACCCATGGTGCATAGTAAAAACGCAATGGTTTCCACCTCAAAAGAGGGCTTGCGGATGGTGAAATAGAAGATCAGCAGCACCCATTGGCTGATGGTGATGCCGGCAAAGCCCCAAAACACGGTTTGGGCATAATTTTCGTTGCCGCCCAGCAAATATGCGCAGCAGATCAGCATTTGGATCAAGGTCAGCAGCAGCACATTGGTCAGGCTGCTCAGCGGATGCGCACCCTTTGTGCGCAGATGAGATAGCTTGATCTCCTGCCGGCGGGAAATGGGCAGAAGTTTCATCTGCACGCCGCCGATGTCAATAATATCCTCCGGCTCCAGCGCCGCAATATCCACTCTCTCGCCATTGACATACAGACCGCCCTTAGAATTTGCATCGGCAATGGTCCAGCTTCCGTCATCATACCGTGTCAGTACCGCGTGATTCCGGGAAATTGCAGGCGCATCGATCACCACATCGCTGCGCTTATTGCGACCGATTACACTTTCCCAATGGGTAATGGGCAGTCTGCGCTCATCTGCCAGTACCAGCCACGCCCAAATTTCCGGTTCTCTGCGGAAAGTCAGCAGGGGCTTGATGCAAAGAAACAGCAAAAGTCCCACCAAAAGCGGCGCGCAATAGCGCAGAATCTGCGTAAACACATTGACCACAGCCGGATCCGCCTGAGCAAATGCCAATATCCAATTTTCCACGCTATCACCTCCCGTTTTCCTTATTATTTCTCAAACTGCCTAAGTAATGCGATTTCCTTTTGATAGCCCGGCAGTTCATTGGGCGTTTCCAAAATCATCGGCAAATCCCGAAGTGCCGGATGATTGATGATCTTTTGGAATGTTTCCAGTCCTAAATAGCCTTCCCCAATGCAGGCGTGGCGATCCTTATGGCTTCCCAACGGATTTTTAGAATCGTTCAAATGCAATGCCCGCAGGCGGCGTAAGCCCACCACCCGGTCAAATTCTGCCAAAACGCCGTCCAAATCGTTCACAATATCGTAGCCGCCGTCGAAAATGTGGCAGGTATCTAGACAGACACCCAGCTCATCGCTGCCTACACAGTCAATGATCTTGCGAAGCTGGGCAAAATTGCCGCCTATCTCGCTGCCCTTACCGGCCATAGCCTCCAGCAATACCGTAACCGGATATCCCGGTGCCAACGCCATTTTCAGCGCATCGCTGATCTGCTGGATTCCGATGTCCTCTCCTTGTCCCACGTGGGAGCCAGGGTGAAAATTGTAGAAATTTCCCGGCAGTAACGCCATTCGCCGCAGGTCATCGCAAAGGATCTGCGCCGCAAATGCCCGCGCCTCCGGATCGGCGGTACAAAGATTCATAGTATAGCTGCCGTGGGCAACCAATGTCCCAAAACCCAGCTCTTTCATCTGCGCCATTGCTGCAGCGCAATCGGCAGGATCTTCTTCCTTTGCCCGGGAACCTCTGGGATTTCGGGTAAAGAACGCAAAAGTATTTGCCCCAATGGAGCAAGCTGTCTTAACTGTATTTGAAAACCCACCGGTGGTGGATAAATGACATCCGATATAACGCAAGGGAATCACTCCTTTTGCATAGGATACCATATTTCATTGTAAATTGCAAATTATGTTTGCCTTTGCCGGGAAATGTGTTATAATAATTTTAACAAGATAAATCTCCCACGAGCAGCAGATCTACCCGTGGGAGTTTCTATTCAATTCAGCTGCACAGAGCCCAACAGCTCCTGCCAAACCTGGGACAGCTCCCCTGCCGTATCTGCCTGGCTCATAACGGTTACGCAGTAATGATACTGCCCATCATCTAAGACCACGGCTCTGCCTACGGTATCGCCATTTTCCCCGGCAGCTGTCCAGACGCATTCATATCTGTCCACATCGGATGTCGCGGTCTGCAGGATCGTCAGCGCATTGGGCGCAAAGCCCGTCAAGGACTCCACTGTCCGGGTAAGATCACCGGAAAACAATGTTTCCACGGTTACATCGAACCCCTCGCACAGATACAGTTTCCCACTGTCTCCGGCAATGGTTACGGCATCCTTTGGCAGTACCAAGTCCACCTGCCGTGGTGTACTTTGGGTTTGCTGGGCATAGACATCATTCACAGTTTCAAAGGTCTGCGCCGCTTTGCAGCCACTCAGCGCAAGAACAAATACCAGCAAAAAACAGACTTTTTTCATACATTTTACCTCCGAAAGGGGACTTTTTATGAAGCTATTGACACTCTATCTGATTCTAATAAATGCGCTGGCCTTCCTGCTTATGCTTATTGATAAGCACCACGCACAAAAAAAGCTATGGCGTATACCCCAGTCTGTTCTTTTTGTGGCAGCGTTCATCGGCGGTAGTGTGGGCACTTTCCTGGGAATGAAGCTTTTTCGCCACAAAACCAGACATCTGTCCTTCGCCGTTGGTGTGCCCATTATGATCGTCGTACACGCCGTAATCCTCTATGACCTTACAAGCCTGGGCGTGATCTACGGGCTATTCACTTAATTTCTACATAGCCTCATTTCCCTATTGCATTGTTTTTTAGATTGTGGCATAATAAATCCAGCAAGAAATTACCCCACATTTTATTATTAGGAGGTTTCCCTATGTCTAAGTATGCAGGAACACAAACCGAAAAGAATCTGGAAGCCGCATTTGCCGGCGAATCCATGGCCAGAAACAAGTACACCTATTTCGCCTCCCGGGCCAAGAAGGACGGTTTTGAGCAGATCTCTGCCCTGTTTCTG
Source organism: Faecousia sp. (assembly GCA_045532855.1). GTDB lineage: Bacteria > Bacillota > Clostridia > Oscillospirales > Oscillospiraceae > Faecousia. The sequence continues at coordinate 597 of JAZSGS010000004.1, read as the reverse complement.
AAGACCGCTGACAATGAAAAAGAGCACGCCAAGCTGTGGCTGAAGGAGCTTAACGGAATCGGCGGCACCGCCGAGAACCTCCTCCACGCCGCCGAGGGTGAGAATTACGAGTGGACCGATATGTCCGCCGGCTTCGCCGCCACCGCCGAGGAAGAAGGCTTCCCGGAGCTGGCCGCCAAGTTCCGCCTGGTGGCTGCCATTGAAAAGCATCACGAGGAGCGCTACCGCGCATTGCTGCACAATGTGGAAACCAAGCAGGTCTTCGAAAAGAGCGAAGTGAAGGTTTGGGAATGCCGCAACTGCGGCCACATCATCGTGGGCACCAAGGCCCCCGAGATCTGCCCCACCTGCGCCCATCCGCAAAGCTACTTCGAGATCCACGAAGAGAATTACTAAGTGTCAAAAAGCCGTAGGCGGATCTCCCGCCTACGGCTTCATTATATACCTAACTCCGTTTTTAACACTGTTTCAGAGTGGCAGGATGCTGCTTTTTCCACAGTCCTTCGTTATTAGGAAGTGATTCGCCCATTAATATCAACAGATCACACCAAATAGCACTTAGTAATTATCTACCGTAATACCAACTTGCTCACTCAA
>JAZSGS010000044.1:0-14871 GCA_045532855.1 Faecousia sp. | reverse complement strand
GTGGGCTTCAGCTCACCGGTGATCAGCTTGATGATGGTGGACTTTCCGGAACCGGAAGGTCCGACTAAAAATGCAAATTCGCCGTCTTCGATCTGCATAGACACGCCCTTTAGGGCCTTTGTGCCTACGGTGTAAGACTTGGTAACATTGGTAAACTCAATCATAGTGCTACAGCTCCAAAATCAGTATGTCTAAATTGTAACATATTGTAACATTTGTGTCAATATACCGGCAGAAATTTACAACAGAAAACAGGGCCGTACCGGGGTACAGCCCTGCTCATAAAGCATTATCGAGCTTCCCGGGAGGACAGATACTTACGGACCATCAGAGCCACCTTGAAAACGATGGCGTGGTCAAACTGCCGAAGATCCAAGCCTGTCAGCTTCTTGATCTTCTCCAAACGGTAGACCAAGGTGTTGCGGTGAACAAACAGCTTACGGGAAGTTTCAGATACATTCAAATTGTTTTCAAAGAACTTATTGATGGTGAATAGGGTTTCCTGATCCAGAGAATCAATGGAGTTCTTCTTAAATACTTCGCTGAGGAAAATGTCGCACAAGGTGGTAGGCAGCTGATAGATCAGCCGGCCAATGCCCAAATTCTCATAGTTGATAATGGTTCTTTCCGTATCAAAGACCTTACCCACATCAATGGCAGTCTGGGCTTCCTTGTAAGAGTCTGCCAAATTGCGCAGATGCTCCGCCACAGTGCCGATACCGATGACGGACTTGACAAACAATTCATTTTTCAGCGCATCAGCAATATTGTGGGCAATATGCTCCAGCTCTGCTGCAGTGGTATTGGCGGTGATCTGCTTAATGACCGCAATATCGGTTTCGTTAATGCTCAGCACGAAGTCCTGAGCCTTATCCGGGAAAATACCGGAGATCACATCCACCGTAGCCACATCGGCATGTCCCAGCTGCCGTACCAAAAATACCGCTCTGGGTGCCTCGGTTGCAAAATGCAGTTCCTTAGCGCGGATATAAATATCACCGGGCAGAATGTTGTCCATAATGATGTTCTTCACGAAGGTGCTGCGATCGTGCTTCTCTTCGTAGAAGGTCTTGGCATCATTCAGAGCAATATATCCCATCTGGCACAGAAGCTTTGCGTTATCATCGTCGCCGGAGCAGAACACAGCATAGTCCAGATAATTGTTGTTGCTGAAAATAGGCTTAAAGGTTTTCTGATTAAAGGTAACCACGCCCTCCGGGCAGGAAGCAGCCTTCACCGCTGCATCTTGCCAGCGTTCGCCTAAAATCGTGGCGTCCGTGCTGGAAATAACAACGCCGTCAGTATCGATCACACCAAAGGTGCGGTCGGAGATTTCTTTTAACTGCAGAATAACACCTTGAAAAACACTGTTGGACATTTCGTAGCCCTCCCTAATAATGTGCAAAAACACGGTTTTCACAAAAATGCACCATTAGTATATAACCTTTTTGCACATTTTGCAAGTACCTTTTGACATATTATTGCAAAAAGAGGTGTGATTTTTATGTATTATTCCCTAAAAACTGGTAGTGTTTACCGGCACTGGGCTTCCAGCTCCGCGATTTCCTCCTCTGTCAGTTCCCGGACTTGTCCAATGGAGAGTGTTCCCAAGATAAGATTCCCCTCCTGCTCTCGCTTCAGGTACAGCACCGTCATACCCCGGGATGCCATCATCCGGCGCACCTGGTGATACTTACCCTCACAAACAGTGATGCGGCTCTCCCCTGCTCCAAGCGGTTCCAGTTTTGCACTCAGGCAGACTGTGCCGTCCCGCAAAACAAGACCGTCCGCAAAGGCCTGCACATCTTCGCACGTTGCCTGTCCCTCGTGGCGGGCATAGTAGACCTTGGGCACTTCCTTTTTTGGCGAGATCAACCGGTGCAGCAGGTCGCCATCGTTGGTAAACAGCAGCAGCCCCTCGGTTTCCTTATCCAGCCGTCCCACCGGCTTTACATCTTGCTTCAGCAGCTCCGGTGGCAGCAATTCCATTACTGTGCGCTGCTTATCCTCCGTTGCCGTTACAAAGCCTGCAGGCTTATGGAGCATAGCCACAACTCTTCGTTTTCCTTGCAGCGCTTCCCCATTGTACAAAATTTCCTGTTTATCAGGATCAATCTTTCTCGCGCCGTCCCGCTGGGGTACGCCGTCAACGGTGATGGCGCCGGTCTTCAGAATATTCTTGACCTGGCTGCGGCTGCCAACGCCACATTCTACCAGAAATTTGTCCAGCCGTTCCATAGTTCCTCCGTTCTAACCTCGTCCAACCGTGAATAGTGTGTAATGCGAATTCAAAATTGGAGGGATTTATTATGATGGTAATGACCGCAAAGGTCGATAAGAAAAAAATCGCCATTATCTTTGCCGCCGTAGTTGTTGTGGTGGCGGCGCTGATCATGCTGCTGAGCGGTGGTAATAATACTGCGACGACTGCAGCCACCAACATCTCCAACAACGATGCCCGGGTGGAATTTCTGAAGGGCTTCGGTTGGGATGTAACCACCTCCCCGGTGGAAAGCAGTCAGGTGCGTATTCCGGAAAAGTCCAGCGAGGTCTTTGACCGATACAATGCGCTGCAAAAGCAGCAGGGCTACGATCTGTCAAAGTACGCAGGAAAAACCGTAATGCGCTATGTCTATCAAATTAACAATTATCCCGGCGCAATCGAGCCAGTGTACGCAACGCTGCTGGTGTACAAAAATCAGGTCATCGGCGGTGATGTAACCAACACCGCGGCAAAGGGCTACATCCACGGTTTCAAGAAACCGGATCAGTCTGCCCTGCCCACCACGCCGGAAACCACCGCCACCGAACCCACAAGCCCCACAGCCGTTACCCAATAAGCATACCACAAAAACCGAAACTTGACAAGGCGGCAGCAAGGTGCTATGCTGTCAGTAATCGCATACATCTTCAGGGCAGGGTGAAATTCCCGACCGGCGGTGGGCAAATTCTGTAATACGATCGTCAGACGGATAACGAGGTTTTTTGTGGCAAATCGAGCTTTGAAGCCGAAGGAATACTTTGTGTATTTCGAGGTCTTCAAAGTGAAGAGTTGCTGCAAATGGACCGTTATTCCGGCGGCGAGTGTATTTCAGAAGTTGCCCAAAAGTCCGCGAGCGCAGCTGCGCCGAATCGGTGTGATTCCGATACCGACAGTAGAGTCTGGATGAAAGAAGATTTATTTCGTTTTTTATGCCCTGAGTATGTACTCAGGGCGTTTTTTTGTGAGGTAATGTATGAAAAGTAATGTGAAGAATATGGTTTTGATCGCTATGATGGCGGCAGTTGCGTACCTGCTGGTATTTTTCGTCCGTATTCCTGTGGTTCTGTTTTTAAGCTATGAGCCTAAGGATGTGATGCTGGCGATCTGCGGTTTTCTGCTTGGTCCTGTAGCAGCCTTAGCCGCCTCCACAGTGGTTTCTTTGGTAGAGATGTTCACGATCTCCTCCACCGGTCTCATCGGCTGTATTATGAATCTGCTTTCCTCCTGCAGCTTTGCCTGCACCGCTGCAATTATTTACAAAAAACGCCGGGATCTGACAGGCGCCGTAATGGGGCTGATACTGGGCTCGGTTATAATGGTAGTCATTATGCTACTGTGGAACTATCTGATCACACCGCTGTATATGACCGGTACGACACGCTCCAATGTGGCTGAAATGCTGGTGCCCGTTTTCCTTCCCTTCAACGCGCTGAAAGCCGGTTTCAATTCCGCGCTGACACTGCTGCTATATAAGCCCTTGGTTACCGCTCTGCGGCATACCGGATTGGCTTCTCAAAGAAATGTAACTGAAAACAATTCCAAGATCGGATTGTATTTCTTTTCCGGAATTCTGCTGATTACCTGCATTCTTCTGCTGTTGGTGCTGCAGGGAAAAATCTGAATATTGTCAAGTCGCCTCCCCTACGGGAGGCGATTTTGTATCTATATAAAAAAGTTCTTCCTTTTTTTGCAATTTTGTGGTATGCTTTAAGGTGAATGATTATGAGCAAAAAGAAGGAGTAAGAAATGATCACTGTCAGTAATTTAGGTATGCAATTTGGCGGTCAATGGCTGTTCCAGCACGTTGATCTGCAGTTTTTGCCGGGCAACTGCTACGGCATCATCGGCGCCAACGGCGCAGGCAAGTCCACCTTCCTGCGGATCCTCACCGGCGAGCTGGATTCCACCGCAGGTAATATCAGCATTGATCCGGATAAGCGTGTTTCCGTTCTGAAGCAGAATCAGAACGCCTACGATGAATATTCCGTTATAGACACCGTCATTATGGGCAATCAGCATCTTTACGATGTGATGAAAGAAAAGGATGCCATCTACGAAAAGCCGGACTTCTCCGATGAGGACGGCATTCGCGCCGCTGAACTGGAAGCAGAATTTGCGGAGCTGGGCGGCTGGGAAGCCGAATCCGACGCCTCCCGCCTACTGCAGGGCTTGGGCATTGGCACCGATATGCACTATGACATTATGGCAACCGTGGATCCCAGACTGAAGGTGAAGATTTTGCTTGCCCAGGCACTGTTTGGCAACCCCGACATCGTTATGCTGGACGAGCCCACCAACAACCTGGATATTGAGGCGATCAACTGGCTGGAGGATTTCCTGCTGGACTTCCCCGGTATGGTCATCGCCGTTTCCCACGACCGCCACTTCCTGAACACCGTCTGCACCCACACCGTTGACATTGACTACGGCAAGATCAAGATGTATGTGGGTAACTACGATTTCTGGTACGAATCCTCCCAGATGGTACAAGCTATGATCCGCAACAAGAACAAGCGGAACCAGGAAAAGATCGAGGAGCTGCAGCTGTTCATTCAGCGTTTCTCCGCCAACAAGTCCAAGGCCAAGCAGGCAACCGCCCGCCGGAAGCTGCTGGACAAGCTGACGGTCGAGGAAATGCCCTGCTCCACCCGCCGCTATCCCTTCGTAGGCTTTATGCCGGAGCGGGAGCTGGGTAAGGATGTTCTGACTGTTAAGGATGTTTCCGTTACTGTCGACGGTGAAAAACTGCTGGACAAGGTATATTTCTCCGTTGGCCGTACCGACAAGATCGCCTTTGTTGGCGAGAACGAAAAGGCACAGACCGCGCTGATGCAGATTCTAATGGGTGAGCTTGAGCCCGACGAAGGCTCTGTCAAGTGGGGCATCTCCACCATCCGCAGCTATCTGCCTAAGGACAACTCCTCCTACTTTGAGGGCAACAAGAGCGAGCTGGTTGACTGGCTGCGGGAATTCTCCGCCAAGAAGGACGATGTGTACCTGCGTGGCTTCTTAGGCCGTATGCTTTTCTCCAACGAGGATGTATTTAAGAGCGTGGATGTACTGTCCGGTGGTGAAAAGGTCCGCTGTATGCTGTCGAAGATGATGCTCTCCGGCGCTAATGTGGTGCTGCTGGATCAGCCCACCAACCACCTGGATATGGAGTCCATTCAGGCAGTGAACAAGGGCTTGGAGGCCTTTACCGGCGTTGTGCTGCTGGCCAGCCACGACCACGAAATGCTGCAATCCACCTGTAACCGCGTCATCGCATTCCAGCCCGACGGCACCATCGTCGACCGCTACGGCACTTACGATGACTACCTGGCCTGGCTGGACCAAAACAAGCAATAAAAACCGCTGTCATCCCGACCAAGCGCAGCGCGTGGAGGGATCTATGCACAAACATACTGCCTTGCACCCCGACAAAGAGGATAACTTATGTATTATGTTTATATTCTTTCTAACTGGTGTGATTCTGTATTGTATATCGGCGTAACAAGCAACCTTCCCCGTCGTCTTTATGAGCACAGAAATCATTTGGTTGACGGCTTCAGCAGTAAATACAAAACGTACAAACTTGTTTATTTTGAATCTACAAACGATGTATATAGTGCCCTTTCTAGAGAAAAACAGCTCAAGAAATGGCGTAGAGAGAAGAAAAAGGCACTTATTGAAAGTGTTAACCCTCTGTGGGAAGATTTATCAAAAACTTGGGATTGAAGATCCCTCGACTCGCTTCGCTCACTCGGGATGACACAACTTTTAGTCTAGGAGAATAATTATGAAGAAAATTTTAGACATCATCACCGCCAATATGCGGCAGGCCTTTGTTGACGCCGGCTACGATGCTAATTTCGGTATGGTAACGGTATCCAACCGCCCTGATCTGTGTGAATATCAGTGCAACGGCGCGCTGGCAGCTGCCAAGCAGTACAAATGTGCCCCCATCCAGATCGCAAACGCTGTGGTAGCCAAGCTGGACGCAAACGACTACGATATGGTTGAGGCGGTTATGCCCGGCTTTATCAATCTGAAGCTGTCCGGCAGCTTCCTGCAGAAGTATCTGGAGGAAATGCGCACCTCTGACGCCTTTGGCGTTGAGAAGATCGGTGCAGGCAAGACCGTTGTTGTAGACTACGGCGGCGCCAATGTTGCAAAGCCCTTGCACATCGGACATCTGCGTCCTGCCATTATTGGCGAGGCGCTGAAGCGGCTGTACAAGTTTATGGGCTACAACACCATCGGCGATGTGCATCTGGGCGACTGGGGCTTGCAGATGGGTCTGATCGTTGCTGAGCTTCACGAGCGGCAGCCCGACCTTCCCTACTTCGATCCCAACTTCACCGGTGAATACCCCGCCGAAGCACCGTTCACTCTCTCCGAGCTGGAGGAGATCTACCCCACCGCCTCTGCCAAGAAGAAAGAGGACGCGGAATTTGCCGAAAAGGCACACATCGCAACCTTTGAGCTGCAGCAGGGACATCGGGGCTACCGCGCCATCTGGAATCACATTATGCGGGTATCTTTGGCAGATCTGCACCGCATTTATGACCTTTTGGATGTCCACTTCGAAAAGTGGCTGGGCGAAAGCGACGCCGATCCCTACATTCCCGCTATGATCCAGCGGCTGAAGGACGAGGGACACGCGGTAATGAGCGACGGCGCTCTGGTATTTCCCGTTGCTGAGGAAAGCGACAAAAAAGAAGTTCCTCCCTGTATTCTGGTCAAGTCCGACGGTGCGGCTATTTACGCCACCACCGACCTGGCAACCATGGTACAGCGTATGCAGGACTGGAATCCGGACAAGATGCTCTATGTTACCGACAAGCGGCAGAATCTGCACTTTGAGCAGGTCTTCCGTGCTGCCAAGAAGGGCGGCATCGTAATGCCCGAAACGGAGCTTGAGCATGTTGGTCACGGCACGATGAACGGCAAGGACGGCAAGCCCTTCAAGACCCGGGACGGCGGCGTTCTGCGGTTGGAGCAGCTGATCGGCGATATGACCGACTTCGTCCGCAGCAAGGTTGTGGAAAATAAGATCGTCGGTGATGACGAGGTGGAGGAAACCACCGCCAAGATCGCCCTTGCTGCGCTGAAATACGGCGATCTGAGCAACCAGCCCACCAAGGACTACAACTTCGATTTGGAGCGTTTTGCCGCATTCGAGGGCAACACCGGTCCGTATATCCTCTATACCGTGGTCCGGATCAAGAGCATTTTGGCAAAGTTTGGCGCTTGGGAGCATCTTCCCATCCAGGCACCCACCAATGCATCCGCCAAGGATCTGATGCTGGCGATCACCAAGCTCGGTCCTACCCTGGAATTCGCGCTGAACACCTCCTCCCCCAACCAGATCTGCGCATACATCTACGATCTGGCGGGCTGTGTCAACAAGTTCTACCACGAAACCCGGATTTTGGGTGAAGAGGATCAGAATCTGAAGAACGGCTACATCGCCCTGATCGGTCTTGCGAAGGACATTCTGGAGGAGTGTATTAATATTCTGGGTTTCTCCGCCCCGGAGAAAATGTAATAAAAAAGCCTGCCGACCGGCAGGCTTTTTTCATTGCGCTTATCTCCAGTTCTGGGCGTTCTGGGTGTTGTAAAGGCTTGCGTAGATGCCATCGGTATTCACAAGCTCCTCGTGAGTGCCGGATTCGGTGATGACACCGTCGGCGATGGAAATGATCCGTCCGGCGTTGCGAATGGTAGACAATCGGTGGGCAATGATAAGTGTGGTTCTGCCCTTTGCCAAGGCATCGAATGCCTTTTGGATCTTTGCCTCGGTCATAGAGTCCAGCGCAGAGGTAGCCTCGTCCAAAATCAAGATCGGCGGATTCTTCAGGAACACCCGGGCAATGGCCACCCGCTGTTTCTGACCGCCGGACAGCAGCGTTCCCCGTTCGCCCACATAGGTATCAAAGCCATTGGGCATCGCCATAATGTCGTCGTAAATTTCGCCCTTCTTGGCAGCCTCGATGACCTCTTCCATCGTAGCATCCGGCTTGCCGTAGCGGATATTCTCAAAAATCGTGTCCGCAAACAGAAATACATCCTGCTGGACAATACCGATATTCTTGTGGATCGACCGTTGAGTAACAGATCGCACATCCATTCCGTCAATGCTGATGCTGCCGCTGGACACATCGTAAAACCGGGGAATCAGCTGGCACAGGGTAGTCTTGCCACCACCGGAAGGACCGACGATGGCCACGGTCTCTCCGGGCTGGATATGCAGGCTCACATCCTGCAGCACATCCAGATCGCTGTCATAGGCAAAGGACACATTTTCCACTTTGATGTCGCCCTTGACATTTTGAAGATCCGGGGCATTTTCCGGGTCTTGCAGCGTGGGCTTTGTGCGCATAATGGCAACAAATCGGTTTAGTCCTGCAAAGCCGTTGGCAAACATCTCCGAGAAGCCGGACAGCTTGCGCATCGGTCCAACAAAAGAGGAGATGTACAGCGTAAAGGTCAACAGGTCGCGATAGTCCATACTGCCCTTCATCACAAAATAGCCGCCTACGCCGATAATGATCACATTCAAGCTGCACAGGAAGAACTCAATGGAGCTGTGGAATCGTCCCATTGCCTTGTAAAAACCCTTTTTGGCGGTCTTGAACTGATCGTTTGCGGCATTGAACCGGGCGCTCTCTAAAGGCTCATTGGCAAAGGCCTTGGCGGTGCGGAAGCCGCTGAGGCTGGATTCGATCTCCTGGTTGATATAACCGGTCTTCTCCTTGGTGATCCGGGATGCCTTGCTCATACTGCGGCGCATCATCATGATCACCGTCAAGAACACGGGAATGGTCAGTGCCACGATCAGCGCCAGCTCCCAACGAATGGACACCATAACCACCAGTGCACCGATAATGGTCAGCACCGAGGTCAAAAGATCCTCCGGACCGTGATGGGCAAGCTCAGTCAATTCAAACAGATCTGAGGTCAAACGGCTCATCAGCTGACCGGTGCGGTTCTGGTCATAAAAGTCAAAACTCATCGCCTGCATATGGGCAAACAGATCCTTGCGGATATCCGCCTCAACCCGAACGCCGAAGATATGTCCAAAATAGGCCACGATAAAATTCAACACGCTGCGCAGCACATAGCTCAGCAGCACGGCGATCATAATCACAAAGAAGGTCCGGTACATCTCGTTAGGCAGCATATCATAAAGGGCGCTGCGGGTTATCAGCGGAAACGCCAGGTCAATGCCGGCAATGCCCATAGCGCACAAAATGTCCACAAGGAACAGTCCCTTGTGATTCTTAAAATAGCCCAGGAAGATCAAAAGCGGACTTTTCTTCTCAAAATCCTTATCCGTCATACGCTTCCCTCCAATCTTTGTTTATATTATACACTTTTTCGCCTGCAGTTGCAAGGGCGCAATTGTAAATTGGGCAGAGCTGTGCTATAATACCACCAAAAGGAGGTGCGCTATGGATATTCTGTATTCAGACCGGGATATTGCGGTCTGTGTAAAACCGGTTGGGTTAAATTCCGAGGCGGATGTGCCAAATGCATTAAAAGAAGCCCTGGGCGGCGATTTTTACACCATTCACCGCCTGGATCAGAATGTGGGCGGCGTGATGGTCTATGCCCGGAGCAAGGCAGCCGCCGCAGAGCTCTCTCGCGCCATTCAGAACGGCGAAATGATCAAAGAGTATCTCGCCCTGGTCCACGGCGCGCCAGCTGAATCTGGCATCCTGGAGGACCTGCTGTGGAAGGTTAGCAGCAAAAACAAGGTTTTCGTAGTAAAACGGGAACGCAAGGGCGTAAAAAAAGCCAAGCTGGAGTACAAAACCCTCCGGCAAGGCGAAGATTCCCTTATCCATATCCGTCTGCACACCGGGCGTAGCCATCAGATCCGCGTTCAGTTTGCCAGCCGGGGTTTTCCCCTTGTAGGCGACCATAAGTACGGCGCCCGGGACGGCTTTTCTGCCCCGTTTTTGTTTTCCTGTAAACTGACCTTCCCCCTGAAAGGAAATGTCCGTACATTCGAAGCCAAGCCCGACTGGGCATAAAACAAGCCTCCCCTTATACAGGGGGAGGCTTTATTTTTACTTCAAAAGAGGCTCGATCACATCGCCAATATACTTGGCCATATTGTAGAAGCCCCAGTCGCTGGCGTGGGCGCCGTCGACGGTATCGTCATAGCAGAACTCGTCCATCACATCGTAGCCGTCGATAAAGTACACATTCTTATCCCCGGCGGCGATGGCATTCTGATAGGTCTGATAGATCACATCCCGTCTGCCCCGCTTGTCGTCGGTGCAGTAATGCTGGGACATAGAGGTGATCAAGATAATGGGCAGCTCCGGCTGAGCCGCGCGCACGGTCTTAAACAGATTCTCGTGGGTGGCGCGCAGATGGTCAATGTCCGGGGCATTGTGGTCGTAGTCGCAGACGAAAATGCTCATATCCAAACCGGCGATATAATCCGCGATGGCCTGCTCACCTCTGCCGCTGCCGGAGAAGCCCAGGTTGACAACATCGGTATGGAATCTGCGGGAAATGCGGTTGACATAGGAGTTGCCGGGACGGGATGCGCAACCTCCCTGGGTTACGGAATTGCCGTAGAACACGATGGGCTTGTCATAGTTATAATCGTCTGCCGGCAGCAGCTGCGCCTTGTCGCTTAAACCGATATAAAGCTTGCCCACATCGCTGTACAGCGGGAAATTGATGGTGATCTCCCGCATTTCGGCGGTGCGCAGCTCCTGAATGGACTCGTAGCCGTCATTCAGATCATAGGGCGGCACCAAGGTCTTCAGATAGGTATACGCGCCGTTTTCCCGGACATACATATCAAAGCCTGCCGCGCCGGTTAACGCGAAATGGGGCATCTTGCCGATGTAGGGCATCTCCGCGTGAATGGCGATGTAGGGGCTGTCGGTCTTGAAACAGACGCGACCACCGGAGGTCTGGGAATGGAGAAAATCCAACGCATCGCTGACTGCCTTAGCGGTAGCCTCGGGCATTCTGCGGTAGCGGCCATTCTCGTGGAACACGCCGTAGATCTTAAAGGGCTCATTTTCGATGTCATAGAAAACTATGTCATCCTTGTCAATGGTGGTAGCTGTTTTAAAATTTACGTCAACATCTGCAATATTGCGCATAATAATCACCTCGATGGTATGATACCACGATTGGGAAACAATGTCAATTGAAGAGAAAACCAGCCACCCCAAACGGGGTGGCTGGCTTGCAATGTGACCTGTGTTACTTAAGTAGTGCAGACTGTCTATACTGTTCTGCCTCGGCCACATCCACCCATTCAACAGTTTTGTCAAAGTTCTTTCGAACTTCTTCCTTGATTTCTTCCAAAGAAACCTTAAAGAACTCTCTGCGAGTATTAATCTTATTCAACTTCTTCGATTCAAATGCACCATGCAGTGCAGCCTCCAAAGCAGGCGCATCCTCTGTAAAAATCATTGCGTGAACATCAAAATTGAACGGAACAGATGCGTCACCCAATTCATCTACACGTTCTTGAGGATCCAATCTCCGAGTCATACCAATTTTATAGACTTCCTCACCAAAAGCGCCAATGTTACTAATAACGTAAACATATCCAGCCTTGCGGTTTGCCTCTCTATAATCGACATCTTCGATGGCTTTGGTCGCATCGCTAATTTGGCCCTCTAGTTGAGCCTTCTTTTCAAGCAATTCCTCTGTCTCGCCATTATTCTCAATTTGAGCCAGAATTGTCTTCAGTGCATTCTCGTAATGAGCCTGCTCCTTCTTCAAGCGTTTTCTTTCCTCTTCAATTTCCTTACGAACCTTAGCTTCCTCGCGTTCCTGCGCTCTCAGTTCTTTTTGCCGTTCCTTCTCTTCCTGCTTCTTTTGCTGGTAGTCCAGAGCAAGTTTAACTTCATCGATTTTCAAGCGAACATAATCCGGCGCAATGCCGATTCCCATCGTCTTTGCCAGTTTAGAAATCTGCTCACTAATTTTCTCAATGCGTTCAATAGAACGTTCAAGGTTGGACACTTTAACATTGGCAACAATATCATCACACTCAACATTAAAAGCGCGTAACAACAACTTCTTATAGTTGTTCACCATTGTACGACCTTGAGATGCGCTACCATTCACTTGCCAATTCGTATTGCCATAAGCAGCAATATCGTTCTTGATACTCAGCTTCTGCTTCTCTCGAATCTTATTCAACTGATCCTTGTAAAGATCGGAATTAGCAAACTCAAAGGTGGGTTTATAGAGACCATAGTCCAGGGCATTAATATCAACCTCAAAAACAGCCAGCTGTTTTCTTTTTCCCTGAATCTCCATTTCCAAATTGCTTGCTTGCGCATTAAGCTGATTGACTTTAGTGCTACTACCGCTAATTGTAAAATTCAATTCCGCAATTTTAGCATTTAAATCTTTAATTTCTTGGTTGAGCTTCTCAATGTTCTGTTGCTCTGGAAGAAGCATATTTTTCAGTCTTTCAACCTCTGCCTGTAGTGCCTTTTCTTTCTTAGACGGTCCAAACAGTCCCATATTGCAATCTCCTTTATCTACATAGAATGAACAAACTATGGAAACAACTCTACATAATTGTAGATAATGTTATAATATCAAATACTTGCAAAAATGCAAGCAAAAATGAAGCCACCCCATCCGGGGTGGCTGGTACTTATACATTTTCAACGTCCTATTTATACTTGATTCTATTCTATAACTTCTTTAATCCCATTTCTATCCTGATAAACCACCTTTAATGTGATTCCATGCTTTTCGAATTCATCCATCGGTAATTCTTTTTTTGCAAGCGTAATAATTGCAGCTTCAGCATTACCGTACTTATCCGACTGACTCATTATCTGTGCAATAACAGCTTCCTTTTGTATAGAGGAGAGACTGTTGAAGCCATTTGCCACAAGGTTATTATAATGAATTGAATAAATGTAATCCTTATAATCTTCTTCACTGCTAATTGCAAGCGTAAGTGTATATATCATATTCTCTTCATCAAACGACCCAGTAAGAACAAGTGGCAAACTGTCAAGATGCGGCTGACATGCTTTGATATTCTCATTTGCTTCAGCCACTACCTTACCAACAGGCCTCATACTTGCACACGCGCACACTCCGAGAGCCACCGCCAAGATCAACAAAACAGAAAGGATCTTTTTCATTTTAATTCCTCCATAGTTAATTAAACAGACTGTTTGCCCAATCCAGGCGGTCTTCTGCCTCATCCACGGCGCCGCTAATGGATTCCAAGGCATCGCGAGCCGCATCGGCTTCTGCTTTCGCCTTTTCCAGTGCAGTAGGCTCTTTTTCAACGCGGCAAGCGCATAAACAAGCCGCTATAATCAGCGATAAGGCTAAAAGAATTACTTTCTTCATCTGTAAATACCTCCTATACTATTTTCACTTTGCACCTATTTAGGTGCAAGTTTATCGTAACACAGTCATATAATAATGTCAAGGATTTTGTTCCTAAATAGGTGCAAGAGGTGATTGACATTGAATGCAGAAATTGAAAAACGTATCGGCAGAAATGTCCGAACTCTGCGTGAAAAAGTCGGTATGACACAAGAACAGCTTGCTGCCAAGCTTCAGCTGAGCGGCTGCGATATTACAAGAAGCGCCGTTGCAAAAATCGAGGTCGGTCAGCGCCACCTCTACCCCGACGAGGTCATCCTGATCAAAAATATTCTGAAAGCCGATTTTGAAAGCATTTTTGATATTGAATAAGAAAACGCTCATCCGATTGGATGGGCGTTTATTATGCGCTCTCCTGTTACGGTACCCGGCAGTACCGGCGCGCAGCGAAGTGCGCTAGGTACTCGCCGACCGCTGCCATGGAGCAGGATGACGGTTTGTGAATTGTGCGCACCATATTCAACATACTGCATTGTGCTTTACCTCTAACAGTATTATAGTTTTCCCGGATATAGCCGTCAACATCTTTATACAATCTTAACTCTGTCTACGTGAGCCTTAACACCTTCTTTATGCGTTTTCTTATATGATAACAATGAGAAAACAATCAGGAGGTATCGCCATGTGGGCGGTTTTAAATAAACGAAAACTCAGTTCATCCCAGATCATTCTCTTTGGCTTTGCCGGAGTGATTCTTGTGGGCACGCTGCTTTTAATGCTGCCCTTTGCCACAAGAACAGGACACAGCGCACCTTTTGGAGATGCGCTGTTTACAGCCACCTCTGCCGTCTGTGTGACAGGTCTGATCGTTCAGGATACTGCAAGCTACTGGTCAGCCTTTGGACAGTCCGTGATCCTGCTGATGATCCAAATAGGCGGCATGGGCGTGATCACTGTTGCAGCGGCCATCGCTATGGCCTCCGGCAAGAAGATATCTTTAATGCAGCGCAGCACCATGCAGGATGCCATCTCAGCCCCTCAGGTGGGCGGAATTGTCCGATTCACCGGCTTTATTCTGAAAGGCATTTTCCTCTTTGAACTGCTGGGAACATTGGTGCTGATGACCGTATTTATCCCAGAGTACGGCGTGAAAGGCATCTGGCTGGCGGTGTTTCATTCCATTTCCGCATTCTGCAACGCGGGATTTGACCTGATGGGTAGGAAAAGTCCGTATTCTTCTTTGAGTTCCTATGCGGCGCACCCCGTGGTGAACATCA
>JAZSGS010000013.1:0-85850 GCA_045532855.1 Faecousia sp. | reverse complement strand
CACAGCCAACTGAAGTACCTACACAACCTACTGAGGCACCTACACAACCTACTGAGGCTCCCACACAGCCAACTGAAGTACCTACACAACCTACTGAGGCACCTACACAACCTACTGAGGCTCCCACACAGCCAACCGAAGTACCTACACAACCTACTGAGGCACCTACACAACCTACCGAGGCTCCCACGCAGGAAACGAAGACGCCTACAAAGCCTACGGAAGTACCTACGAAACCCTCCGAGCCTCCTACTGAGCCTCCTACTGATCCACCTACTGATCCACCTACTGATCCTCCTACCGAGCCTGTACCAACCGAAAACAATACCGAAAATCAAACATCCGCTATTTTCAACACAAAGAATATTAAGCGCATCACGCTCTACGCCTACTATGGCGCAGGAAAAGGCAGCGATGTCCCAGCTGAACATTTGGAAGAAATTATAACTTGGCTCGACTCATTCAAGCTCGATACGGATAGGGATGTTCCTGAAATACTTCCTCCTGGCACAAACACCATTCACGTGGAAATCGAATATCTAGATGGAACAATAACCAAGCAAGGAACAGATATTACAATAATTGATGGGGTTAGATACTATCTTAGCAAAGACGTTTTCCCTGATTGCTATAGGGAGATAATATCAAAAGTAAGCATATTCTAACAAAAAACGCCACCCGGTTGGGTGGCGATTTTTTAAGCCTCCCTTGTGTAAAGGGAGGTGGCTTTTTCGCAAGAAAATGACGGAGGGATTGTCGTATACAAAGACCACAGAGGTCTTAAAATTGTGCTTAATTTAAGATTTCTGCCCGCATTCCTCATCCGCCCCAGTTTGCGAACTGGGGCACCTTCCCCCCGGGGGAAGGCTTAAAAAGCGCCGTGGAGGTTTCCACGGCGCTTTCCTTATTCTTTTAGAACTTGCACTTTTCGGCGATGTATTCCTTCAGCTGGCTGATGGGGATACGGACCTGCTCCATAGTGTCGCGGTCGCGGACGGTAACGCAATCGTCGGCAGGCGTGTTCTCGTCGCCAACGGTCTGGAAGTCCACGGTGATGCAAAGAGGCGTGCCGATCTCGTCCTCGCGGCGGTAGCGCTTGCCGATAGAGCCGGCATCGTCAAAGTCCACCATAAAGTCCTTACGCAGCTCCCGGTAGATCTCCTCTGCCTTGGGGCTCAGCTTCTTGGAAAGGGGCAGGATCGCCGCCTTGAAAGGCGCCAGAGCCGGATGCAGACGCAGCACAGTACGGACATCGTCCTTGCCATTCTTGTCCTGACCCACCACTTCCTCGTCGTAAGCCTCGCACAGGAAGGCCAGCGCCACACGGTCGCAGCCCAAACTGGGCTCGATGACATAGGGAATATAATGCTCGTTCCGGTCGGGATCGAAGTAGGTCAGCTTCTTGCCGGAAGCCTCCTGATGGCGGCCCAAGTCGTAATCGGTACGGTCAGCAATGCCCCACAGCTCGCCCCAGCCGTTGCCGAAGGGGAACTGATACTCAATATCGGTGGTAGCACGAGAATAGAATGCCAGTTCAGCAGGATCGTGATCCCGCAGGCGCAGGGATTCTTCCTTAATGCCCAGGCTGATCAGCCAGTTCTTGCAGAAATCCTTCCAGTAGACAAACCACTCCAGGTCAGTACCGGGCTGACAGAAGAATTCGCACTCCATCTGTTCAAACTCACGGGTACGGAAGGTAAAGTTGCCGGGAGTAATCTCGTTACGGAATGCCTTACCAACCTGGCAGACACCGAAGGGCAGCTTCTTGCGGGTGGTGCGCTGGATGTTATCGAAGTTAACGAAAATACCCTGAGCGGTCTCGGGACGCAGGTAAGCGACAGAGGAGGAGTCCTCGGTAACGCCGATCTTGGTCTGGAACATCAGGTTGAAGTTACGGATAGAGGTAAAGTGATGCTTGCCGCAGTTGGGGCAAACAACATCCTCGTGCTCCTCGATAAAGGCGTTCATTTCCTTGGTGTCCATCGCGTCCACATTGACCTGCTTGCCGGACTCGGAAGCGGCGATCAGCTGATCAGCCCGCTGACGGGAGCCACAGCCCTTGCAGTCCACCAGAGGATCAGAGAAAGAACCCACGTGGCCGGTAGTAACCCAGGTGGTGGGGTTCATAATGATGGCTGCATCCAGACCCACATTGTAGTCGGATTCCTGCACAAATTTCTTCAGCCAAGCCTTCTTCACATTGTTCTTAAACTCCACACCCAGAGGGCCGTAGTCCCAGGAATTTGCCAGACCGCCGTAAATCTCAGAGCCGGCGTACACATAGCCGCGGTTCTTGCACAGATTTACGATCATCTCCAGAGTTTTTTCGCTGTTTTTCATTTATATATCCTCCAAAATCGGGTAATTCATACTCAGACACCTTATTATACAGAGTTTCCTGCGGTAAATCAAGTGCGGATTTAGATTTCCTCGTCCTGCGCCACCAGTTCAGGACCTAGATCCTGCGCCATCATCTGATACACCTGGTTGCCCAGAGCAACGGTGGTCATACCGGCGTACTGCTCCGGCTGGATCACATCCACCAAATGCAGCTGGACATCGGTGCGCTTCAGCTTGGGCAGATTCTTAAAAAACAAAGGCGCATTTTTCAGCGTACACACCACGATAGGCACCTGGGTCTTTTGGGCGATCTTAAATACGCCGCTACGGAAGGGGTGCAGCTTCTTGTCCTTATGGATATAGCCCTCCGGAAACACGGCGATGGATACTTCATCGTCCTTGATCAGCTGGATGCACTTGAGAATGGTCTTTAACGCCTCCCGGTCATTTTCCCGGTTGATGGTCTGGCACATAATTTTGTGCATAGCGTTGCCCACCAGGAACATGGAGGCATTTTCCCGCTTGGAGATAAACGCCAGCTGACTCTTTCTAAAACAGTGCAGCAGGATCACCGGATCGGCAAGGCTGGTATGGTTGCACACCAGCAGAAAACGGCCGTCCTTCGGAGTTTTTTCCAGCCCTTGGGTGTGAATATGCAGCCGGGTTACGGTCTTGATGGCGGAAATATACACCGCCATCATTGTACGGTAGAATTTACTGTCGTGCTGCTGCTCTTTCGACTGGTCCACCAGCTGGCACGCAAGCCACAAGAATAAAAACGCCACCATCGACAGCGCCAGCACACCGCCAACAAAGCTCACCGGCGCGATCCACAGCCAGCTCAGCCCCTGCGCGCCGATGCACATTACCGCTGCAAAGCCGGCAGACAGCAGCAGGATTCCTCCTATCAGCATATTCGGTCCTCCAAAAACATAATTTTCCTCTATTATACTCCTGTTTTGTTGCAGAAACAAGTGTAAATAATAAACTTAGGACTAGAAATTGTCTGCGTGTTTTGGTATAATGTATGAAATATTGGCTTTTGAAAGGAAGAGAAAGAGATGGGAATTTCCGCATCCGCCCCCTGGCGCTCCTTTTACGGCAACACCCCCGCCACCATTGACTACCCTCGGGTAAGTATGTATAAGCTTCTTTCTGACACTGCAAGAAAGTATCCCGACTATATCGCCTACAATTTTATGGGCAAGGAAACCACCTATGCCCAGTTTATGAAGCGCATTGACGCCGCTGCCAAGGGACTTGTAAACCTTGGCATCCAAAAGGGCGACCGTGTTACCATCTGTATGGCCAACACCCCCCAGGCGCTGGACTGCTTCTACGCATTGAACCGCATCGGCGCGATCCCCAATATGATCCACCCCCTGTCTGCGGCAGAGGAGATCGCATTCTATCTGAATGTTTCCCACAGCAAGGCGATTCTGACACTTGCCCAGTTTTATGACAAGGTTGCTTCTGTGCTGGACAAGGTTACGCAGAGCGTTACTGTGCTGATCGCCCGGATCGCTGACGAGCTGCCTGCCCCCTTGAATATGCTGTATCCCATTACCGCCGGTGGCAAGGCAGACCGCAAGCCCAAGGGTAGCTACACACTGTGGTACGATATGGTCAGCGCCGGCAAAAATGCCGTTTTGCCCCCCGAGGACGGCAAATACGACGACTGCGGTGCCATCCTCTATTCCGGTGGCACCACCGGCACCACCAAGGGCATTATGCTGTCCAACCTGAACTTCAACGCACTGGGACTGCAGACCATCGCAGCGTCCGGCTACGAAACCATCGCCGGTATGAAAATGCTGTCCATTATGCCGGTTTTCCACGGTTTCGGTCTTGGTGTGGGCATCCACACCGCGCTGATCGGCGGTGCAACCTGCATTTTGATCCCCCAGTTCAGCGTTAAGGTCTATGCTGACACGCTGAAAAAGCGTAAGCCCAATCTGATCCCCGGCGTCCCCACTTTGTTCGAGGCATTGCTGCGGGCAGAGGACTTGGAGGGCGTTGACTTAAGCTTTTTGAAGGGCATCTTCTCCGGCGGCGACAGTCTGAGTCCGGAGCTGAAGAAGAAGGTAGACGCCTTCCTGAAGGAGCACAACTGCGACCAGCAGATCCGGGAGGGCTACGGCACTACGGAGTGCGTTACCGCATCCTGCCTGACACCCAAGGATTACGCCCGCAGCGGCTCTATCGGCGTTCCCTTCCCCGATACCTACTATAAGATCGTCAAAACCGGTACTACCGAGGAATGCGATGCCAACACCGAGGGCGAGATCTGCATTTCCGGTCCTACCGTTATGCTGGGCTATATGGACAACCCGGAGGAAACTGCCCAAACCCTGCGTCAGCACGGCGACGGCCGTATTTGGCTCCACACCGGCGACTTAGGCCATATGGACGAGGACGGCTTCGTCTATTTCCGTCAGCGGCTTAAGAGAATGATCATCACCTCCGGCTATAATGTCTACCCCTCTCAGCTGGAGAACATCATCGACGGCCACGAAAAGGTGCTGCTTTCCTGCTGCATCGGCATCAAGGACGAATACCGGGGACAAATAATCAAGGCCTATGTGGTTCCTATGCCCGGCATCGAGCCGAGTGAGGAGCTGAAAGAGGAGATCCTCAGCTATTGCGCCGATAAAATGGCAAAATACGCCCTTCCCCGGGAACTGGAATTCCGCACAGAGCTGCCTAAGACCCTGGTTGGCAAGGTGGCCTACCGGGTGCTGGAAGAAGAGGCCGCCAAAGAGGCAAACGCCTGATGAAAAAGCGTATCTGGGAACTGGATGTCTTTCGCGGCATCTGTATCCTCGGTGTGATCGCCGTGCACATTGTCTATGATATGGTGGAGCTTTACGGACTGGTCAAGTGGGACTATCCGCCTGTTTTCACATTTATCCGGGATTGGGGCGGCGTACTGTTTCTGATCCTATCCGGTATCTGCGCCACATTAGGCTCTCACAGCGTGCGCAGAGGCTTGGTGGTTTTCGGCTGCGGTCTGGTCATCACCCTGGTTACCGTAGCGATGTACCGCCTGGAAATGGCAAATCGCAACATTCTCATCTATTTTGGTGTACTGCACTGTCTTGGCGTATGTATGCTTCTGTGGCCGCTGTTTCGGCGTCTGCCCTGGTGGGCATTGCTACCTATCGGCAGCGCATTGATCGCCCTGGGCTTTTGGCTGTGGGCGCAGCCCCCTGTCGAGCATTACTGGCTGATGGTTTTTGGCCTGCCCTGGCGGGGCTTTATATCCGCGGATTATTTCCCGCTGCTGCCCTACTTTGGATTTTTCCTCTTGGGCTCTGTACTGGGAAAAACCCTGTACCGCCGCAAGGAAAGTCTTTTCCCCAACGCAAATACCAAAAATGTCTTTATCCGCTTTTTCAGCTTCTGCGGCAGACAGTCCTTATGGCTGTATCTGCTGCACCAACCCCTGCTTAGCGGTATTTTCTATCTAATTCTTATGCTTAAACTTTAGCCTGACTTGGAGGCAACTATGAAACGATTTTTCGAGCACAAAAACCTGCCCTTTTGGATACTCCTTGCCGGCGGCGTCGGTCTGATGCTGCGGGTTTGGCTGATGTATTTCGGTGTGGACAAGACGGGCTTTATCGTCACCAGCCATTTTGCTGCCGTTGTCCTGTTCCTTTTGGCACTAGCTGTGGTTGTTGTTGTGCTTCTTTATACCCGGCATCTGCTGGAGGCCACAAAATACAGCTTTAACTTCCCGGAATCGGATATTGGCGGTTTTGGCGCGTATATTGCCGCTGCCGGCATCGGTCTTAGCTCCTTTGTGGAGATCTTTTTCGTTGCCGATACTTTTGAAACCGTTACTTCTGTGCTGGGACTGGTGGCAGCGCTGCTATTGGTGCTTAATGGCTATTGCCGCCGCAGAGGAATTGTTCCCTCCCTGCTGATCCACTTGGGACTGTGCGCATTTTTAATGGTCCGGCTGATCTGCGATTACCGCCATTGGAGCTCTGATCCTCAGATTTTGGACTACTGCTTCCCCTTGGTGGCAACCGCCTGCCTGATGCTGGCCACCTTCCAGCGGGCAGCCTTCGCCGCTGATAACGGCAATCGCCGTTCCTATGCATTTTTCTGCCTTACTGCTGTTTTCTTTAGCTGTCTGTCTATGGTGGGCTGGAGCAATATTGTCTTCTTCCTGTCTGTAGTGGTGTGGCAGATCACAGATATTTGCAATCTGATTCCCTTGTCGTCCAATGCCGTTCTCGAAGATGACGAGGAGGACTACCAATGGTAATCCCAGAGTATGTGCTTGCCTGCCTGAACGCATTGGAAAACAGAGGTTTTCCCTGCTATGCGGTGGGTGGCTGTGTGCGGGATTCTCTGCTGGGGAAAGTTCCCCACGACTACGATCTTTGCACCGCTGCAACGCCGCCGCAGATCAAAGAGATTTTCTGCGGCTATAAGCTGATTTTAGCAGGCGAAAAGCACGGTACTGTGGGCGTGATCACCCCGGAGGGCGTGGTGGAGATCACCACTTTCCGTACCGAAGGCGACTATTTGGACAATCGCCACCCGGACGCCGTAACCTTTGTTTCCGACATTGAAGCCGACCTTTCCCGCCGGGACTTTACCGTCAACGCAATGGCGTTTTCCCCCACCCGGGGTCTTATTGATCCCTTTGGCGGACAGGCAGATCTGGAAAACCGGATTTTGCGGGCTGTTGGCGATCCGATGCAGCGGTTTCGGGAGGATTCTCTGCGGATTTTGCGGGGTGTCCGCTTTGCCGTCCGGTTTGCTCTGACACCGGAGCAGCAAACCGAAAACGCTATGACGCAGCTGGCTCCTTTGATGGAAAATTTGGCAAGAGAACGGGTGTTTGAGGAGTTATGTCAACTGCTCCCTTTGGTAAACGCCACCGATCTTCTTCGCTATGCCCCCATCTTGACGCAGGTCATCCCCTTCCTTGGGGAAACGGTGGGCTTCCAGCAACATTCGCCCCATCACGCCTATGACGTTTTCACCCACACCGCCTATGTAACAGCGGCTGTGTCAGCCGATCTGCCGCTGCGATGGGCTGCGCTGCTCCACGATGTGGGCAAACCTGCCGCCTTCACCACCGACGAAACCGGTCGGGGGCATTTTTACGGACACGCCCAACTGGGCGCGCAGCGGGCAAATGAGATCCTGCTGCAGCTGAAAGCACCTACCGCTTTGCGGGAGCGGGTGGTATTCCTCATCGAGCACCATATGGATACGATCCTGCCGGAACGCAAAACCCTGCGCCGCCAACTGGGACGGTACGGACAGGAAGCCCTTACCCAGCTGCTGGAACTGCAAAAGGCCGACTTCTGCAGCAAAGGGGTTACGGGCGATGCGCCCCAATTTGCCCAAATCCAAGGGCTGATCGCAGAAATTTTGGATGAAGAGAGCTGTCTGTCCCTGAAGGATCTGGCGGTAAACGGAAATGATCTGCAGGCGCTGGGGCTGACGGGAAAGGCCATTGGCGCAACCCTCAACGCCCTGCTGGACAAGGTGCTGGAGGAACAGCTTCCCAACGAAAAGGACGCCCTTTTAGCCGCCGTCAAAACACTGTAATCCACGAGGTTATGCCTATGTCTATTCAGGAAAATATCGCCGCCATTCGCCAAAAAATGAATGCTGCGGCCATTGCTGCCGGACGGGATCCCGAAAAGATCCTGCTGTGCGCCGCCACGAAAATGAACGATGCCGATGCCGTCCGGGAGGCGATCCGGGGCGGTGTGGACTGCTGCGGTGAAAACCGGGTGCAGGAACTGACCGCAAAGCTTTCTGAGGATGCTTATCGGGGCAAGCCGGTGCATTTTATCGGTCATCTGCAGACCAATAAGGTCAAGCAGGTGGTGGGCAAGGTGGATCTGATCCAAAGCGTGGACAGTCTGCGCCTTTTGGACGCCATCCAGAAGGAAGCTGCCAAGCAGAACATTTGCCAGGACATCCTGCTGGAAATCAACATCGGTCAGGAAGACAACAAAAGCGGTTTTTCTGTCGGTGAGGTTTGGGAAATTTTGGACAAAATTCAATCTTTTCCCAATATTGGGGTAAAAGGCCTGATGGCGATCCCCCCAATTTGTCAAAATCCCGGGGACAATGACAAATTTTTTCAAGAAATGTATAACCTTGCTGTTGACATAACGGCAAAAAAAGGTGATAATGTATCTATGGAAATTCTGTCTATGGGAATGTCCGATGATTTTGCCGACGCCATTCGTTGCGGCAGCACCATGATCCGCGTTGGCACCGCCATTTTCGGTGCAAGAAACTATGCAATCGCGCATCCGTAATGATGCTAACATACAGGAGGAAAGTATTATGAGTTTATGGGACAATCTGAAGAAGTTTACCCAGCCCTATGGTGACGACGATTTCGATGATTACGACGAAGAAGAAGGTATGGACACCTTCGAAGAAGAGGACGAGGTAGAAGAGCGTCCTGCCCGCCGTCGTGGCTCTTTCTTTAACTTTGCTTCCAACGATGACTCCGATTATAAAGCTGCTCCTGCCGCCCCCGCCGCTACCAATACCGGCCGCAGCGGTTTCAGCGGTCAGGTGGTCAGCCTGGGCAACCGCCAGGAGGTTGTTCTGTTCCACCCCACCACCTTCAACGACACCTCTAAGGCTGCAGACGATCTGCGCAATAAGAAGGCTGTCATTTTGAATATGGAAAACGTGGACAAGGCTATGGCTCGCCGTGTTGTGGACTTCCTGTCCGGCTGCGCTTACGCGGTAGACGGCAAGGTCAAGAAGGTGGCCCAGTCTACTTACCTGTTCTGCCCCCACAATATGGATGTGGTAGGCGATTTGGAAAATCTGCAGAGCGAAGTCGAAAGCTACATCTAATGCTTTCTGAGAAAGGATAACATATGTTTACACCCCAACAAATTGAGCAAATTTCCTTCGGTAAGCAGGCTTTCGGCGGCTATGATATGGACGCTGTTGACCAGTTCCTGGAGCCTTTGACCGAAGATTACATCACCCTTTACAAAGAGAACGCCCTGCTGAAGAACAAGATGCGTGTCCTTGTTGGCAAGCTGGAGGAATACCGCCAGACCGAAGCCAGTATGAAGGATGCCATCGTCAATTCTCAGAAGGCCTGCGATAAGATGATCAAGGAAGCAGAAGCCAAGTGCACCCAGATGCTCAACGACGCCAATGCTGCCGCCATCGAGAACGCTAAAAATTCCGATGCTCTGATCGCAGAGGAAACCGCCAGAGTTGAAGAAGCCAAGGTGGCTGCTTCTGCCAAGATCCTGAAGATCGAGGAGCAGCTGAAGGCTTGCCTGCAATCTCTGGAGCAGATCCGGGAATCCAACCGCCCCGCTCCTGTAAAGGTAGCCGGCGGTCCGCAGATGTATGACTTCGATAAGGACTCCGGCGCCCCTGCTGTAGATCCTACTGAGGCTATGGCCGACGAGATCTCCTCCAATTTGGAGGCTATGATGGGCCCCGCTGAGGAGCCTGCTCCCAAGGCAGAGCCCAAGCACCCCGTCAACGATACCACCAGCCGCAAGTTTGACAACCTGCAGTTCGGTCGGAATTATCCCCACACCTAAATAATCCTCAGGCTATGACGAGGACACAAAATTCTACCCTCCCTTCACAGAGAGCTGCCGGTTGGTGCAAGGCAGTGTCGGCGGCAGAATTTCATCCCCTCCGAGCTGCGCGCTGAACCCCTTTGGGGCAGTAAGCTGCGCCGGTCGCGCCCGATACCGCGCACACGAGTGCCGGCGAAAGCCGGAACAAGAGTGGTACCGCAGAGGTAATTTATGCCTTTGTCTCTTATTGCAAGGGACAAAGGCTTTTTTCTAGCCTTCCCCTGGGGGAAGGTGGCCGAGCAAAAGCGAGGTCGGATGAGGGTAATCCTTATCCCGGGTTTGACAATAAGCCTGTTACAATGCAGAGCACGCAAGATCGCCGCCCGCATTCCTCATCAGACAAAAATCAAAGATTTTTGACAGCTTCCCCCCGGGGGAAGCCTTTTGTGGCTTTGCCGCAGAGAACTGTAAGAATCTTATATGGAGGTATCTTCCAATGGAGTATAAAAACACCATCATCACCCCGAAGACGGACTTTCCTATGAAAGCCGGTCTGCCTGCCCGGGAGCCCGGTATGCTGGAGCGCTGGCAGGAGCAGGATCTTTACAACGCAATGCTGGAAAAGAACAAGAATCTGCCCCCCTTCGTTCTCCACGACGGCCCTCCCTTCTCTAACGGCTATATTCACATGGGCCACGCCCTGAATAAGACGCTGAAGGACTTTATCGTCCGCAGCCACGCAATGATGGGCTACTACACCCCCTATGTCCCCGGCTGGGACAACCACGGTCTACCCATTGAGCGGGCCATCGAAAAGTCCAAGAGCAAGCTGAACAAGGATATGACCGTTCCCGAGTTCCGCAAGGCCTGTGAGGACTTTGCTGAGGACTTCATTCAGAAGCAGATGGGCGGCTTTAAGCGACTGGGTGTCGTTGGCGATTGGGCGCATCCCTATCGTACAATGGACAAGCATTTCGAGGCTCAGGAGGTTAAGGTCTTTGGCCGGATGTTCGACAAGGGCTTTATCTACAAGGGCTTGAAGCCCGTTACCTGGTGTCCCTTCTGCGCCACCGCTGTGGCAGAGGCTGACATCGAGTATCAGGACGATCCCTGTACCTCTGTATATGTCAAGTTCGCGGTCAAGGACGATCTGGGCAAGCTGTCCGGCTTCGATCTGAGCAAGACCTTCTTTATCATCTGGACCACCACCATCTGGACACTGCCCGGCAATATGGCAGTCTGCCTGCACCCCCGGGACAACTATGTGCTGGTCAAGCCCGACTACAGCGACGAAACCTTCATCGTAGCAGAGGCTCTGTGCGAAAAGGTTATGGGTATGGGCGGCTACACCAGCTACGAGATATTGGCTACCTATCCCGGCGCATTCTTTGAGAATATGCTGGCGCAGCACCCCTTCCTGGACAAGACCTCCCGTTTGGTCTACGCTGAGTATGTTACTATGGATTCCGGTACGGGCTGTGTCCATACCGCTCCCGGCTTCGGTGCTGACCACTATCAGACCTGTATGCGCTACGGTATGGATCTGGTGGTGCCTGTGGACGACTACGGCCGCCACACCGATTATGCCGGCAAGTACGCCGGTCTAAAGACCGAAGAGTCTAACCCCGTCATTTTGGCGGATATGAAGGAAAGTGGCGCGCTGTTCGCTTCTGAAGAGATCGTCCACTCCTACCCCCACCACGACCGCTGCAAGAAGCCGGTCATCTTCCGCGCCACTCCCCAGTGGTTCTGCTCTGTGGAATCCTTTAAGGATCAGGCGGTCAAGGCCATTGAGAATGTCCAGTGGTATCCTGCCTGGGGCGAGGACCGTATGGTTAGTATGATCCGCGAACGGGCCGACTGGTGTATTTCCCGTCAGCGCCGTTGGGGCTTGCCCATTCCCGTATTCTACTGCACCGATTGCGGCAAGCCGGTTTCCAACCCGGATTCTATTGCCAAGATCTCCAAGCTGTTCGATGAGCACGGCTCTAACATTTGGTTCGAGAAGGACGCGATGGAGCTGGTTCCCGAAGGCTTCACCTGCCCCCACTGCGGCGGCAAGACCTTTACCAAGGAAACCGACACCCTGGACTGCTGGTTTGACTCCGGCTCTACCCACTTTGCATCTTTGATGCACCGCACTCCTGAGCTGTGGCCTGCAGATGTGTATCTGGAGGGCGCTGACCAGTACCGCGGTTGGTTCCAATCTTCCCTGCTGACCTCTGTCGGCGCATTGGATCAGGGCGCGCCCTTCAAGCAGGTGCTGACACATGGCTGGGTCGTGGACGGCCAAGGCCGTGCAATGCACAAGAGCCTGGGCAACGGCGTTGATCCTGCCGATCTTATCAAGGATTTCGGTGCTGACATCGTTCGTCTGTGGGCTGCAAGCTCCGACTATCACGCCGATGTCCGCTGCTCCAAGGAGATCTTCAAGCAGATCGCCCAGAACTATCTGAAGTTCCGTAACACCGCCCGTTACTGCCTGGGTAACCTCAGCGATTTCGATCCCAACAATCTGGTTGGCGTAGAGAATATGGAAGAGCTGGACAAGTGGGCGCTGACCAAGCTGAATGAGCTGGTGGCTCTGTGCCGCAAGGCTTACGAGAACTACGAGTTCCACGTGATCACCCACGCCATCAACGATTTCTGCGTGGTTGAGCTCAGCTCCTTCTATCTGGACATCATCAAGGATCGCCTGTACTGCGAAGAGCCCAACGGCAACCGCCGCCGCTCCGCCCAGACCGCTCTGTACCTGATCGTGGATGCTATGGCAAAGCTGTTTGCTCCCATTTTGGCATTTACCTGCGACGAAATTTGGCAGGCAATGCCCCACCGCCAGGGAGATGACGACCGCAACATCCTGCTGAACCAGATGCCCACCGATCTGAGCGCTTATGCGCTGTGCGACGATGTGATGGCAAAGTGGGAGACCGTTATGAAGCTGCGCCAGGATGTCAACGGTGTGCTGGAAAAGGCCCGTGCAGACAAGCGCATCGGCAAGGCTCTGGAAGCCCACGTGGCGCTGCAGGGCAGCGACGAGCTGAAGGCAGCTTGCGCTGATGTGAACCTTTCCGAGATCTGCATCGTATCCAGCTGCGACTGGAGCGCCCCTGAAGAGGGCGCCGAGGTAGGCAACGGCGTCAACTTCCCCGACCTGACCATCGGTGTCAGCGAGGCCAAGGGCGCTAAGTGCCCCCGGTGCTGGATGCACTCTCTGAGCACCAATGCAGACGACCTCTGCGACCGCTGCGCCAGCGTGATTTCCAAGCTGGACATCGAGTTTTAATGAAGCAAAACCGGGGTGAAATTCACCCCGGTTTTTTTCGGCAAAAAAGATGAAAAAGGGCTTGACAAAAGCCGCCTGCGTGGCTATAATAAGCGTGTTCTGTTCAGTTGCCGGTATAGCTCAGTTGGTAGAGCAACTGATTTGTAATCAGTAGGTCGGGGGTTCGAGTCCGTCTACCGGCTCCAGACAGGTTGCTGAAATGAACTGAATATGGGGGAGTTCCCGAGTGGCCAAAGGGGACAGACTGTAAATCTGCTGCGTATCGCTTCGATGGTTCGAATCCGTCCTCCCCCACCAAACCAAAGACACCAGCCTAACGGCTGGTGTCTTTGGTTTGGTATGGGTATTTGGAGGACGGATTCGAAAGGCGGCTCTTGGCGACAGCCACGATTTCACCTAATAAAAACACCTGCCATCGCACGATAGCAGGTGTTATTCTTTTTCAAACTTAATAATATCGCCAACTTCGCAATCCAACGCATAACACAGTGCATCCAAGGTTTTCGTGCTGATGGCTTCACCCTTTTTGATGCGGTGAAGGGTATTGGCAGAAAAGCCTTGCTTAAAGATCAAATTATACTCGGTTATTCCCTTCCTAAACAGCGTGTCATAAAAGGGCTTGTAGCTAATCATTTTCATCACCAAGATTAGTTTACCATACTTAACCTCTTGACTATACTTAATATATTAAGTATAATTGGAATATCTAGATTTTGTGCTGTTTAGGGAGGTTTTGTTATGACTTTTGTTGAATTAGAGGAGAAAATATCAAAATATGATGCTCTCCAAACCTGTCGCACATCAATTGAACGCTTTGCGCGCGGCAAGGCAGCCCTTTTCACGGTTGTCGGCTCCATATTGGTGGCCTACGGAATGACTGTTTCTTGGTTTGCCAGCCCGGAGGAGCTGGCGCGCATAAATGTTCCCGGCGTGTCTTTCCTGTGGAATTGTATTGTAAGTTTTCTTGCCAATTTTGGCTTGCCCACATGGGGTATATTACTTATTCTTGGTGCAGCCTCCTCTATCCTTTCCACCCTCGTAACATGCCTCTATGCCATACCCAAAAAGCAGTTCAACTGGAAGGTTCAAGGCAAGAAGCAGACTCTGCTCTATGCAAAATCCCTGAAAGAGAATTTTGAAGAGGCAACCAGGAGGGAGTATGATGTATCAAATATCGCTAACATTGTTTGGTACTTTATTCTCTCCTTAGCGACCTTTATTACAGTGGGTTGCCAATGCGGAAATGTATTTGCCGGTGTGTTCGCCGGTGTGTGCTATACTCTAATCTTCTACTTAGTGTTATTCCTTTTTAGAGGTATTTTTGTTCTTTTGGTTCAGGGCTTTTGGAAAGAGAACTACGCGCTGAAGGCAGAAATTACGGATGAATTTAGCGAATTGATTCCTCGTTTGGAAAAAGAGGAAGAGGACAAAAAGAAACTGCGCGAGTTTCAAGAAGAACAGGCACGCAAAGAAAAAGAACAGCAGGAACGCGAGGAGAAAGAAAGAAAAGAGCAAGAAGAAAAAAAGGAACGCAACCGGATATTAGCTGAAAAGCGTGAAAAGGCCGATGCTCTATATCAGCAGTATTTAGAGGAAGGCACCACAGATTTAACCAAGTTGACTGAAATTGCTGCGCTTGGCCATTACGATGCCGCTATGGCAATTGCCCAAAACGCACTGCTGCAGGCAACCTCAGACGAAAGAACACAAAAAGAGCAACACGGCTTTTATGAATTGGCATATCAATCGCTAAAAGTTTTGGAGTATCACGGCAATTATTCAGCAAACAGCACATTCTTGTATTATTTCACCGCATTTCAAGTTGATAAGATTGAAACGGAAGAGGAAGTGCGTACCGCTTTGGATCGTTTACGGAAATCCAAAGCCAGCAACCAGCTTTCGGAAGAATATGCAAATCTATGTAGTGATCTGATCCGCCGTTTGGTAAAGGTTATTGACAGTCTAGAAAATGACACAACCGAAACTAAGTCTGCGCCAACACAACCTGCTGTCAATATATCCGGCAAGCGACTTGAATGTATTTATCGCAACGGAGCTATCTGCACAAAACGGTCTGACAGTTTTACGATCGTGCACTGTAACAATGCAGATAATCCTGGATGTTGCCTGGATTCAAGCTGTAGATTTATGTGATCTCCCTGTAAAAGCAAAAAACACCGACCTTGCGGTCGGTGTTTTTTCATATCCTCTTTACAGCGTTGCTGCCATAACGGCCTTGATGGTATGCATCCGGTTTTCCGCCTCGTCGAAAACGATAGACTGTTCGCTCTCAAATACCTCGTCGGTAACCTCCATACAGTCAATGCCGAACTTATCGTAGATCTGCTTACCGATGACCGTATTCAGATCGTGGAACGCCGGCAAGCAGTGCATAAACCGGCACTGGGGTCCTGCATTGTCCATCAGTTCCTTGGTCACCCGGTAGGGAGTCATCAAGCGGATCCGCTCCTCCCAAACGCTGTCCGGCTCGCCCATAGATACCCACACATCGGTGTAGATCACATCGGCACCCTTGGTTGCTACCATCGGGTCGGTGATGAACTCCAGTGTCGCGCCAGTCTCAGCGGCAACCGCCTGGCAGGTTTCGATCAATTCCTTGCCGGGGAAATAGGCCTCCGGGGCGCAAGCCACGAAGTGCATACCCAGCTTGGCGCAGCCCACCATCAGAGAATTGCCCATATTGTACCGGGCATCGCCCATATACACCAGCTTCTTGCCCTTGAGCGTGCCGAAATGCTCCCGAATGGTCAGCATATCCGCCAGAATCTGGGTGGGATGGAACTCGTTGGTCAAGCCGTTCCATACAGGCACACCGGCATACTCTGCCAAGGTCTCCACGATGGTCTGGTCAAAGCCGCGATACTCAATGCCGTCGTACATTCTGCCCAGCACCCGGGCGGTATCGGCAATGGACTCTTTTTTGCCCATCTGGCTGCCGCTGGGTCCTAGATAGGTAACGGACATACCCAGATCCGCGCCGGCAACCTCAAATGCGCAACGGGTACGGGTAGAATCCTTCTCAAACAGCAGGACAATGTTCTTGCCCTCGTGGATCTTATGGGGAGCACCAGCCTTTTTCTTTGCCTTAAAGTCGGCAGCGGAATCCAAAAGCTCAGTGATCTGCGCCGGGGTAAAATCCAGCAGTTTCAGAAAATGTTTGCCCTTCATATTACACCTCGATTACAGAACTTTCGCCAGGAAGGACTGCAGCCGTTCGCACTTGGGATTGTCAAATACCTCTGCCGGTGTTCCTTCTTCAGCAATGACGCCGTCGTCCATAAACAGCACGCGGTTGGAAACCTCACGGGCAAAGCCCATCTCGTGGGTAACCACCACCATTGTCATTCCCTTTTTGGCAAGTGCCTTCATAACATCCAGCACCTCGCCCACCATTTCCGGATCAAGGGCAGAGGTAGGCTCGTCAAACAGGATAACCTCCGGGTCCATGGCAAGGGCGCGGACGATGGCCACTCGTTGCTTCTGACCGCCGGAAAGCTGAGAGGGGTAGGCGGCAGCCTTCTCCTCCAGACCAATGGCACGAAGCAGCTCCATAGCCTTCTTTTCCGATTGCGCCTTCGCCTCGGCAACGGTGCAGCCCAGGTCATAAAGTTCCTTCTTTTCCTTCTTAAACAGGTTGCCCAGGCTGATGGCAAGGTTCTTGCGCTGCAGGCTTCTTCTCTTTTTCTTCGCCACGACCCGGGGTGCCAGGGTAATGTTGTCCAGCACCGACAGGTTGTTAAACAGGTTAAACTGCTGGAACACCATACCGATCTTCTGGCGATGGATATTGATATCCACCTTCATATCCGCCAGATCCTCGCCCTGGAACATAATCGTACCGCCGGAAGGATCTTCCAGACAGTTGACGCATCTTAAAAATGTGGACTTACCACAACCGGAAGCGCCGATAATGGCAACCACATCTCCCTCGTAAACATCCAGGTTTACACCCTTGAGGACCTCGACTTTATCAAATTTCTTGGTGAGGTTTTTTACCGATAAAATTAACTGCTTTTCCATATTATCTCTCACTCTTCTTCATTCTTGTTTCCAACGCTCTGACACCCCAGGAGATCAACAGGACCATAACCAGATAGGTCAGCGCCAGCATCAGATAAGGCATCGTATAGTTGTAGGTAGGATCGCCCAGCTGCTTAAAGGACTTATACAGATCCGTTACCGCAATAAAGCTTACGATAGAGGTTTCCTTGATCAAAACAATAAACTCATTGCCAAGAGTGGGGAGGATATTTTTAATTGCCTGGGGTACTACGACCTTCAGCATCGTAGTTGCATAGGTCAGACCCACAGCTCTGCCGGCCTCCATTTGGCCTTTGTCCACGGAATTGATACCGCCGCGCATAATTTCGCTGACATAGGCGCCACTGTTCAAGCCGAATACGATCACCGCTACAGGAATGCCGGAGTTGACCGTGATTCCCATCAGCGGCAGCAGCACCCAATAGCCGATCAGCAGCTGCACCACCATAGGTGTGCCCCGGAACAATTCAATGTAGCAAACACAAATCTTGTCCAGAATTCTAGGGAGCAGCTTATATTTGGGCATCACTCTTACCACGGCAATCAGCGTGCCGATAGCGATGCCGATCAGCAATCCGATCACTGCGATCTGCAATGTCGCCCAAAGACCCTTGAGAACATTCTCATAGCCTCTCAGGGTGATGAATTGCTTGACAAATTCATTCCACATTTGAGTAAAATTAGTCATATTCTTAACCAATGCAAAGGCCTAGTGCTTGCAGGCTGCGGAGGGTCTCCCCTCCGCAGCCACACAGACTAAGCCTTTGTGTTCACCTTTTCTTTTTTAGTTAGCAGTGCAAATAACATTCAGCATATCAACAACGGTACCTACAGAATCCAGGGAGGTATCGTCTGCCTTACATACAGCTACGATAGCCTCGGTGTAGTAAGGAATGGAGAAGTTGATAACATTCATACGCTCTGCGGTGATGGTGATGCCGGACATTGCGATATCCACGCTCTGCTTGCCGACAGCACCGACGACCATATCAAAGTCCATATCGTCGATAACCAGCTCCAGACCCAGCTCGTTAGCGATCAGCTGTGCGATCTCCATATCGATACCGAAGTACTGGTTGCCTTCCTTGTACTCCCAGGGAGCAAACTCAGCGTTAGTAGCAACTACCAGCTGCTCAGCTGCACGGTTGACATCCTTAGTAGCAGATGTAACGCCAACATAGTTTGCCTCGTCGCCGTTCATATACTTATCCTTGATGGCGTCGATCTCAGCAGCCTTATCGGTCAGAATGCCGTCGATCTTGGTCTTCAGGTCAGCCTGGTTGGGGTCGATGCCGATGCCGTAGTTCTCGCTGGACAGGGCGATGTCGATCATCTTGATGCCGGAAATTTCCTTGCACAGTGCCTTAGCAGTGGTCTTATCAACGAAGACATAGTCAGCATTGCCGTTCTTCATATCGTTGGCAGCCAGTGCGAAGGTATCGTAGGACACAGCCTCTGCACCCTTCAGGACCTGAGCATACATCAGGCTTGTGGTGCCCTTCTGGACAGCGATCTTAGTGCCGGCAGTCTGGTTGTTGTTGCCAGCGCAGGCGGTCATACAAGCGGCGACCATCAGAATGGCCAAAGTCAGTGCAATAATCTTTTTCAACATAATAGTTTCCTCCTAAAATAAATTACTGTAGTTTTTCCTGCACATATTGGAGCTGCTGCTCCACAGAGGAGATGCAGGTTCCCCCCTGACTGATCCGCTTCTGCACGCAGGTAAGCAGATCAATTTCACAATACAGATCTTCTTCAAACAGTTCGCTGAAGGTCTTATAGGTTTCCAAGGGCAGGTCTTCCAGCACACAGCCGTCCTGGATGCACTTGGCTACCAGCTGTCCGGAGATCTTATAGGCGCTGCGGAAGGGCAGGCCCTTCTTCACCAGATAGTCGGCAAGGTCGGTGGCATTGATAAAGCCGCCCTGCGCCGCCTTCTTCATATTCTCCGGAATGGTCTTTAAGGTTCGCAGCATCGGAGCAAACACCTGCAGGCATTGCACCACAGTGTCAACCGCATCAAATACTGCTTCCTTATCCTCCTGCATATCCTTGTTGTATGCAAGGGGCAAGCCCTTCATAGTGGTCAGCAGTCCCATCAGATCGCCGTAAACACGGCCGGTCTTGCCGCGGATCAGCTCCGCCATATCCGGATTCTTCTTCTGGGGCATAATGGACGAGCCGGTGGTGTAGGAATCGCTGAGGGCAATAAACTTGAACTCCCAGCTTGCCCAGAGGATGATCTCCTCGCTGAAGCGGCTCAGGTGCATCATTAAAATGGCCAAGTCGCTCATCAGCTCCAGGCAGAAGTCCCGGTCGGAAACGCCGTCGATGGAGTTGAGGCAAATGCTGTCAAAGCCAAGCTGCTTTGCTTCAAATTCCCGGTCAGTATCGTAAGTAGTGCCAGCCAGCGCGCAGCTGCCGATGGGCGAAACATTCATTCGTCGTCGGCAATCGGCAAGTCTGTCAATATCCCGCAGCAGCATCATCGCATAGGCTAAAATATGATGGCTGAACAGGATCGGCTGCGCCCTTTGCAGGTGAGTGTAGCCCGGCATGATCACGCTCTTGTTGGCGTTTGCCTGCTCATAGATGGCGGCAACCGCGTCCTTCGTAAGGGCGATGACCTCGTCTGTCCGGTTTCGCAGGAACATTCTCAGGTCCAGCGCCACCTGATCGTTTCGGCTTCGGGCGGTATGCAGCTTCTTGCCGGTGTCGCCGATGCGCTCGGTCAGCACCTGCTCTACAAACATATGTATATCCTCGCAGCTTAGATCAAATTCCAGCTTGCCGGACTCCAGATCCTCTAAAATCCCCTGCAAACCGTCGATCAGCAGGTCGGCATCCTTCTGGGAGATGATCCCCTTGCCTGCCAGCATAGCCGCGTGGGCCATAGAGCCGGTGATATCCTCTTTATACATTTTACAGTCAAAGTGGATGGAAGAATTGAAATCATCCGCAATGCTGTCGGTTACGCCGGCAGTTACACCGGCCCACATCTTTGCCATATTACAGCTTACCCTGCTCCCGCAGTGCCTGCACCTGGGTGGGCAGGCCCCACAGATTGATGAAGCCCTCAGCCTGCTTCTGGTCGTAATCGCTTTCGTCGAAGGTAACCAGGCTCTCGGAGTACAGAGAGTAGGGAGAGGTAGTACCGGCGGGGATGATGTTGCCCTTGTACAGCTTCAGCTTTACAGAGCCGGTAACGAACTTGTTGGACTCGTTGGCAAAAGCGGTCAGAGCCTCCTGCAGAGGAGAGTACCACTTGCCGTTGTAGATCAGGTCAGCGTAGTCCACAGCCAGCTTCTGCTTAACGTGCAGAGTATCCTTATCCACGGTCAGCATTTCCAGCTGATTGTGGGCAAAGTACAAAATGGTGCCGCCGGGGGTCTCGTATACGCCGCGGTCCTTCATACCCACCAGACGGTTTTCCACGATGTCGATGATGCCGATGCCGTTGGCGCCGCCAACTTCGTTCAGCTTCTCAATGATCTTGGAGGCCTTCATCTTCTCACCGTTCAGAGCAACGGGTGCGCCAGCCTCAAAGTCGATGGTAACATATGTAGGAACATCGGGTGCCTGCATGGGGGAAACACCCATCTCCAGGAAACCGGGCTTGTCGTACTGAGGCTCGTTGGCGGGATCTTCCAGATCCAGACCCTCGTGGCTCAGGTGCCACAGGTTCTTATCCTTGGAGTAGTTGGTCTCACGGCTGATCTTCAGGGGGATGTTCCGTGCCTCCGCATACTCGATCTCCTCTTCACGGGACTTGATATCCCACTCACGCCATGGAGCGATGATCTTCATCTCGGGAGCGAAACGCTTGATAGCCAGCTCGAAACGAACCTGGTCGTTGCCCTTGCCGGTTGCGCCGTGGCAAATGGCATCAGCGCCCTCAGCCAGAGCGATCTCCGCTAATCTTTTGCCGATGACGGGACGGGCAAATGCAGTGCCCAGCAGATAGGTCTCGTACTTGGCATCCATCTTCATAGCGGGAATGATGATCTCGTCTACCATCTCGTCCACCAGGTCGGCAACGATCAGCTTGGATGCGCCGGTGGCGATAGCCTTGGCTTCCAGACCCTCCAGCTCGTCAGCCTGACCGACGTTGCCGGCAACGGCGATGACTTCGCAGTTATTGTAATTTTCCTTCAGCCAGGGGATAATAAT
Organism: Faecousia sp.; assembly: GCA_045532855.1. Lineage (GTDB taxonomy): Bacteria > Bacillota > Clostridia > Oscillospirales > Oscillospiraceae > Faecousia. Next base: position 64,439 of record JAZSGS010000013.1, on the reverse strand, counting down.
AGATGTGTCCAGGCCGCCGGAATAGGCCAGAACGACCTTCTTAATGTTTTCTTTATTCATGGTATGCCTCCGTGTATTCATTGGTTTACCCGGATTATACATCTATTAATTATGGTTGTCAATAGATATTTTCATAAATATTCATCTTTTTTGTATATTTTATGGTTTTCTATTCATAACCCCCTCCGGCATTGTAAAAAACGCACAAAATGTTTCTTTTGTAAGCACTTGACAAACAAGTGTCCGTATACTATAATACATTTAATTTCATAGCAAACCGTTGAGGCGGGGATAAAGGCAATGATGCCCATACAGAGAGTCTGTGGTGCTGAGAGTCAGGCAGGAAACAAGTTGTCAAATGGGCCGCTGAGGGTGCAGTCAAATGTGAATCTTCACAGAGTATTCTGCAACGCGTGGGCATGCGTCAGTTGCCGGGGATATATCGGTATCCCGTCAAGCGCATAGGATCTTCCTATGAATCAAGGTGGCACCGCGGATATAAATTCGCCCTTGACAGTATTCTGTCAAGGGCTTTTCATTTTTAGGAGGTACATATTATGATTCTGAACAATGTGGATTTTGAAACCTATTTCCGCCATTATCCCGATGATAAGGGCTATTTCGGCCGTTACGGCGGCGTATATGTCAGCGACGAGCTGAAGGCCGCTATGGCGGAAATCAGCGAGGCATATTTTACCATCGCTCAATCCCGGAAATTCATCGCCGAGCTGCGCCGTATCCGCAAGGAGTTCCAGGGCCGTCCTACCCCGGTATCCCATCTGGAGCGGCTGTCCAACAAGCTGGGCAATGTGCAGCTGTATGTCAAGCGGGAGGACTTAAACCATACCGGCGCCCACAAGCTGAATCACTGTATGGGCGAAGTTCTGCTGGCGAAATACATGGGTAAAAAGAAGGTCATCGCCGAGACCGGCGCAGGTCAGCACGGTGTTGCAATGGCAACCGCTGCCGCCTATTTCGGTCTGGAATGCGATATCTATATGGGTGCAGAGGACATCAAAAAGCAAGCCCCCAATGTGGCGCGAATGAAGATCCTGGGTGCCAATGTGGTAGAGGTTACCGAGGGACAGCAGACCCTGAAGGAAGCTGTGGATGCCGCCTTCGCCGCCTATGCCAAGGAATATAAGGACTGCATTTACTGCATCGGATCTGTAGTCGGCCCTCACCCCTTCCCCATGATGGTTCGGGACTTCCAGCATGTGGTGGGCGAAGAGGCTCGGGCACAATTCCTGGATATGACCGGTCATCTGCCGGATGCCATCGTGGCCTGTGTTGGCGGTGGCTCCAATGCCGCCGGCTTCTTCTCCGGTTTCCTGAACGATCCTGTGGATATTTACGGCATTGAGCCTCTGGGACGCGGCACAGCTTTGGGCGACCACGCCGCCAGCCTGCAGTACGGCACCGAGGGTGTTATGCACGGCTTTAACAGCGTGATGCTGAAGGACGAAAACGGCGATCCTGCGCCCGTTTACTCCGTTGCCAGCGGTCTTGACTACCCCTCCTCCGGTCCGGAGCACGCATTCCTGCGGGATTGCGGCCGGGTCAAGTATGATGTGATCAACGACGACGAGACCATCGACGCTTTCTATGAACTGGCTCGTCTGGAGGGTATCATCCCCGCCATCGAAAGCGCCCACGCCGTCGCCTACGGTATGAAGCTTGCCAAGAAGCTGGGCAAGGGCTCTGTCCTCATCAACCTCTCCGGCAGAGGCGATAAGGATATGGACTATATCATCGAAAAGTACGGAATTCGGTAAAATCACAGGACACACCTCGGCCCCCTCTTTGAGGGGGCTGTCTTTTTGCAACGCAAAAAGACTGGGGGAGTTTAACTCCCTCCGTCAAAAATCAAAGATTTTTGCCACCTCCCTCAAAGAGGGAGGCAAGAAAAAAGGATGCGCTAGGCGCATCCTTTTTTTATTTACTTTCCCGGGTTGCCGGCGGTGTCGGCGCCGTCGCCGACTAAGCCCAGCCGCTTGGCGGCATCCTCGCGCATCTTGTACTTGAGCACCTTGCCTGCCGCATTCATGGGGAAGGCATCTACAAACTCAATATACTTCGGCACCTTATGCCGCGCCATACTGCCCTTGATGTAGTCGGTCATCTCCTCCACCGTTACGCTGCCTGGCTCTTTCAGCACGATGCAGGCCATAATCTCCTCGCCGTACTTCTTATCCGGCACGCCGATGACCTGAACATCCTTGGTCTGGGGGTGGGTGTAGATGAATTCCTCGATCTCCTTGGGGTAAATGTTCTCACCGCCACGAATGATCATATCCTTCAGCCGTCCGGTAATGCGGTAGTTTCCTGCGCTATCCCGGCAAGCCAGATCGCCGGAGTGGAGCCAACCCTCTGCATCCACCGTATCCTTGGTGGCCTGGGGCATCTTATAGTAGCCCTTCATCGTGTTATAGCCGCGAGAGCAGAACTCGCCGTTCACGCCGTCGGCAACCTCAAGACCGGTTTCCGGATCGATGATCTTACACTGCACGTGGGGGAAGGCATAACCGACAGTATCGGTGCGCACATCCAGCGGATCTGTCCAGGCGGACATAGTCGAACCGGGGGCAGATTCCGTCTGACCGTAAACGCTGACGATGCCGGTCATATTCATCTCATCCGGCTGCGCAGCCCGGCGCATCAGCTCCGGAGGACAGCCTGCGCCCGCCATAATGCCGGTGCGCATATAGGAAAAATCCGTCTTCCGGTAATCCGGATGATTGAACATAGCGATAAACATCGTGGGTACGCCGTTGAAGCAGGTGATCCGCTCCTGATTGATACAAGCCAAAGAGGACTTGGCAGAGAAATAAGGCAGCGGACACAGCGTTGCGCCGTGGGTCATAGACGAGGTCATAGACAGCACCATACCGAAGCAATGGAACATCGGCACCTGGATCATCATACGGTCTGCGGTAGACAAGCCCATTCGGTCGCCGATACATTTGCCGTTGTTGACCACGTTGTAGTGGGTTAACATAACACCTTTCGGGAAACCGGTCGTGCCGGAGGTGTACTGCATATTGCAAACGTCGTTGGGACGCACTGCAGCGGCCATTCTCGCCACCTGCTCGGAGCTGATCAGCTCCTTGCGTGCCATCGCCTCGTCGAAGGTCAGGCTGCCCGGCTGCTTGAAGCCCACGGTAATAACATTGCGCAGGAAGGGCAGCCGCTTGCAGTGCAGCGGCTCGCCTGCCTTGGTGGTTGCCAATTCAGGGCAAAGCTCGTTGATAATGCCACGGTAATCAGAGTCCAGACAGCTTTCGATCATCACCAAAGTATGGGTATCGGACTGGCGCAGCAGGTACTCCGCCTCGTGGATCTTGTAGGCGGTATTCACCGTTACCAGCACTGCGCCGATCTTGGTGGTGGCCCAAAAAGTGATATACCAGGCCGGTACATTGGTAGCCCAGATGGCAACCTTGCTGCCTGCCTTAATGCCCATAGACACCAGCGCCCGGGCAAAATCGTCCACATCCTTCTTAAACTCCCGATAGGTGCGGGTATAGTCCAGCGTGGTGTACTTGAAAGCGTACTGATCCGGGAACTCCTCCGTTACCCGATCCAGCACCTGAGAGAAGGTCAGGTCGATGAGCTCGTCCTTTTTCCAGATATACTGACCGGAGCCATCGTGGTTGAAATACAGCGATTTCTTCTGGCTTCTGGGGCTTTCAAACCGGCTCATATAGTTTACATAATACGGAAAGATGATGTCCCGATCCTGCAGCTCCTCCATCCAATCCGGCTTCCACTCTAGAGAGAGGAATCCGTCATAATTGACCGAGGACAGCGCCCGCATCACATCGGCAATGGGCATCGTTCCCTCGCCGATCACCTGGTATGCGCCCTGATCGTCAGAATCCCGCAAATGGACGTGGCAGACATAACTGCCCAAATTTTTAATGGTGGTATCGCCGCTTTCGCCGAAATCCCGGTAGGTGTGGTGTACATCCCACAGCGCGCCCAAATTGTCGCTGGCAAAATTGTTCAAAAGATTGCGCAATCTGCCGGTATCGGCGTAAATACCGCTGGTTTTCAGCAGCAGTGTTACCCCCAGCTTTTCTGCCTGGGGCAGCAGCTTCTGCAGATTCTCATTCACCTGGGGCTCGTTATCGCTCAGCGCAACAGCCGCCACATAGGGCACTTGGGTGTTGTGGGCCACCTCCAGCAGGGACTGCAGGTAAGGCGCGCAGCTATCGTCCTGAGAAAGGTCATAGGAGGTGTCAAAGCAAGGGATCTGCAGCTTCTTCTCCCGCAGCTGCCGCACAGTAGCCGCAGCCTGATATTTATGGAAAGGACCGCTCCGATCCAGCATAGGATCGAATTTGGGCAGATTATAGACCTCGATGCCGGTAAAGCCCATTTCCAGGGCGGTCTGCATCATTTCATCCCAGGAAAGATCTGTCCAGCCCCGGGTAGAAAAGGAAAGTCTCATACCGCTTCCTCCTCGTAGACGATTTTATTCAGCGCGCTGATATAGGCGTGGATACTTGCGCCCACAATGTCGGTGGAGATGCCTCTGCCGGAGTAGACCTTGCCGCCGGAACGCAGCTTTACCACCGTCTGGCCCATAGCCTCCCGTCCTTCGGTAACCGCCTGGATCTGGAAATCGTCCAGCTCGTAATGGCAGCCGGTGATCTGCTCAATGGCCAAAAATGCCGCGTCGATAGGACCGTCGCCGATGCTGACGCCCTCCAATGCCGCGCCATCCTTATTTAATGTAAGGTGAGCGGTGGCAGAAACGGTGTTGCCGGCGGTGATCACATAGGTTTTCAGCACAAAGGTAGGGGGCACCTGCATAGCAGCGGACGCCACGATGGCATCCAGCTCCTTGGCGCTCACCCGTTCCTTCTTGGCAGCGATGCTCTGAAATGCCTCGAAAACCTTCTGAGCATCGTCCTCAGAAAGGTCATAACCCAAACGCTCCACAGCCTTGATCACGCCGCCAATATCATCGTGAACCGTCAAATACACGCCGGAGTCCTCGTCCTGGACGCCGTTATCAAAGGGGGAGGTCTTCTTCCGACCGGTCTGGCACATCCAGGCGATCTGCTCTACGGTGCGGCTCAGCTGGGTGCTATTGACGGAGCAAGTCGCGCCAAAGCTTTCGCCCCGGGTGCTGATAACGCGGGCAACATTGGCCAACGCTGCGGTGTTGATGGGGTAAGCCGCCGCCTTGACCTCCACAGCGCCCTGCCGGACAGCTGCGATGGCGCAGGAATCAGCCATTGCCAGGCTATCGACACAGGCAACGCCCACATTGATATTTGCCAGGCAAGTATTATCCTTGCAAACCTGGCCTACAAACGCAGCAAACTCGTCGGGCATCATGGTGCCGGCGGTGTCGCACAGGGTAACGGTGGTGGCGCCGGCTTCCACAGCAGCGGCGATGGCCTGATTCAAGAATGCGCCATCACTGCGGGTAGCATCGTCGGCAATAAATTCCACATTTTCACAAACCTTACGGCAGTCCGCCACCGTTTGGGAAATGGCGGCAAGCATAGCATCCGGCTTTTTATGGAACAGATACTCCATCTGCACAGAGCTGACAGGCGCGCAGACCTGCAGACGGGGCTTTTTCGCCTCTTTCAGCGCGTTCCAGGTCTGGGTAATGCTGTCTGCATTCAGCTGCACCGGAACAGCAACCACACTGCCGTTTACGGCTGCCGCAATAGACTTGATCCGCAGCGCGTCGATCCGGGGGTTCTCAATGCCCTCCAACTCGATCACAGTCACACCTAACTTATCCAACAGCTTTGCCAGCTCGATCTTTTCCTTAAAAGACAGGCTGAAGCCTTCTGCTGCCTGCTTCATCGTCATATCACTGATTCGGATCTGTCTCATAATAAGCACTCCTTCATAAAAAAATCCCTGAGATCATCTGATCTCAGGGACGAATTGATAAATTCGCGGTACCACCCTGCTTATTCTCCCAAGGGGAGAATCACTCATCGGGCTCCAGCAAGCCCTAGCTCTGTAACGGGAGCGCCCGTATCTCATTACCAGCCAACGGCGTTCACAAGATCAACTCGGGAATCAGACTGCCAATTCCTTTTGCACCGGCTCACACCAACCGCCGGCTCTCTGGAGCAGTATACGAAAGGGCAGATTTTCCTTCAGCGTCTTTTATTATTATAATGTAGTCATTTAAGCATATCCCTTTCCGTTTGTCAATATTTTTTTATGAAAAACATAGACAAAAAACGGCGCGAAAAATATTTTTGTTTTGTGCACAAATACATTTGACTTTTTCTCGCGGACATGCTATAGTATGTGCAATAGCAAAAAGCTTTGACGAAGACGGTCAGATCAAAGCATCTTTCAGAGAGCCGGCGATTGGTGTGAGCCGGTAGTGCCTGATCTAAGTACCAATCCCTTCCGAGCCGGAGAGCTGAACGGTTTTTCAGTAAGTTCTCCCGTATGCCTGCGTTAAAGGATAGGACTTGTTAGAGTCTGATGAGTGGCGGCGCAAGCCGCAATTTGAGTGGTACCGCGGGTTTATTCTCGTCTCAAGCTTTGGCTTGAGGCGTTTTTTATTTTCATTTGTTTCAGAAAGGAGATCCCCTATGAGCAACACAAATACCTCTACCCAACTAATGGACATCGCAACTCGTATCAGAGGTATGCGGGAAATTCTGGGCTACAGCACACAGAAAATGGCCGAGCAGACGGAGGTAGCGGAAGAAATTTACCGCCAGTATGAATCCGGCACCGTGGATCTTCCCTTTTCTTTCCTGCATAAATGTGCCAAGGTATTTGGCATTGAGATCACCGTTCTGCTGGAAGGCCGCAGCGCAAAGCTCAGCGGCTACACCGTTACCCGCCGGGGCAAAGGTCTGGTAACTGCCAGCGAGGACGGCATCACCATTCAGGATATGGCGCCTATGTTCCGCAAGAAGCTGGCTACCCCCTACTGGGTAACCTACCAGTATTCTGAGGAGCTGCAGAATAAGCCCATCCACACCACCACCCACACCGGTCAGGAATTTGATCTGGTGGTCAAGGGTGCTATGCGCATCAAGATCGGCGACCACGAGGAAGTGCTCCGGGAGGGCGACTCCATCTTCTACAGATCCTCCACCCCCCACGGTATGATCGCTGTGGACGGCGAGGACTGCGTATTCCTGTCTATGATCATGGCATCTGATGCTACCGATCAGCCTATGTACATCAGCGAGGTCCAAAAGGGCAAGCGGGAACAGAATCTGCTGTGCAACCGTTTTGTCAACGCCCAGGAGGATGAAAACGGCGTATTCCAGGGTATGACCTTCTCTGATGAAGAAAATTATAACTTCGCGTTCGACACCGTTGATGCCATCGCAAGAAGAGAGCCGGATAAGCTGGCTATGGTCCACATTGGGGGCGATATGACCGAACGGCGCTTCACCTTTAAGGATATGAAGGATGCCTCCTCTCAGAGTGCAAACTATTTCAAATCTCTGGGCATCAAACGGGGCGACCGGGTCATGCTGGTGCTGAAACGGCACTACCAGTTCTGGTTTGCCATCCTCGGTCTGCACAAGCTGGGCGCTATCGCCATCCCCGCTACCAATCAGCTGATGGAGCACGACTTTGTTTACCGCTTCCAGGCTGCCGATGTCAGTGCCGTACTGTGTACCGCCGACGGCAACACCGCCGAGCAGGTCGAGCTGGCTGAGAAGACCGCAAACATCAATCTGACCAAAATTCTGGTCGGCGGCAGCCGGGAGGGCTGGCACGACTATAACGAAGAATATAAGCTCTTCAGCCGCCGCTATACCCGTGGCGAGGACGCTCCCTGCGGCAGCGATCCGATGCTGATGCTGTTCACCTCCGGCACCACCGGCTATCCCAAAATGGCTACCCATTCCTACAAGTATGCTCTGGGTCATTATGTTACCGCCAAATACTGGCATCTATGTGAGCGGGACGGATTGCACTTTACCATTTCTGAAACCGGCTGGGGCAAAGCTCTCTGGGGTAAGCTCTACGGTCAGTGGCTGTGCGAGGGCGCGGTCTTTACCTACGATTTTGACCGCTTTGATGCAGAAAAGATCCTGCCTATGTTTGCCAAGTACAATATTACTACCTTCTGCGCACCTCCCACGATGTACCGGATGCTGATCAAGCAGGATCTGAGCAAGTATGACCTTTCCTCCATCCATCATGCCACCACCGCCGGCGAGGCGCTGAATCCGGAGGTGTTCTATCAGTTTGAAAAGGCTACGGGTCTTCGCATCCACGAGGGCTTCGGTCAGACCGAGATGACCCTGGGCATCGCCAACCTGTACGGCGCCAACATCAAGCCCGGCGCAATGGGCAAACCTGTTCCCGGCTACGGCATCGACATCGTGGATTCCGACGGCAAGAGCGTGGAAGACGGTGTCAACGGCGAGATCGTCATCCGCACCGATCCCAAGCCCACCTGCGGTGTATTCCTGGGCTACTACCGCAACCAGGAAGCCACCGACAGCGTATGGCACGACGGTATGTATCACACCGGCGATGTTGCCTGGCGAGACGAGGATGGCTACTACTGGTATGTGGGTCGTGCTGACGATGTTATCAAGTCCTCCGGCTACCGGATCGGACCCTTCGAGATCGAGTCCACCATTATGGAGCTGCCCTATGTTCTGGAGTGCGGCGTTTCCGCTGCCCCCGACGAGGTCCGCGGTCAGGTGGTCAAGGCCAGCATCGTGCTTGTTCCCGGCGTGGAAGGCACAGAGGAGCTGAAAAAAGAGATCCAGAACTATGTCAAACAGCACACCGCACCTTACAAGTATCCCCGGATCGTGGTATTCCGGGACGAATTGCCCAAGACCATCTCCGGCAAGATCCAGCGTAACAAACTTTAATCCACAAATTTATTGACAAATTAAGACAGCAATGGTATGATTCCATACATAAAGGCTATGATGGAGAAAAGCTTTCAAATCCTGCGCCTGCAGAGAAATGGCGGTCGGTGCAAGCCATGGCGGGAATGATTGCTTGTCCCTCCTGAGCTGGGAGGAAGAACGCGAACGCAAGTAGAGCCTCCCCGTGTCAGCTGCGTCAGTGCTTAGGGTGTGTTGGCACCCAATGAGTGGTATCTGCCCCCAAGGCAGGTGCAATTTGAGTGGTACCGCGGGTTGTGATTCGCAGCTCGTCTCAAGGAATCTATCTTTGAGACGGGCTGTTTTGCTTTTTTGTCTCAATCTTGGAGGTTTCACTAATGGAACAGAAATTTACCGGCACGGACTTTAAGATTCAGGAAGTCGCCAAGCGTATCCAGGAGCTGCGTGAAGTCAACGGCTTCACAGCGGAGGAAATGGCTTCCCGTACCGGCGTGTCCGTAGAAGAATATCTGCAATGTGAAGCGGGCAACCGCAACTTAAGCATTGCTTTCCTGTACCGCTGCACCTTGAGTCTGGGCGTGGATATGGGCGACCTGCTGGAGGGCAGCAGCCCCAAGCTGCGCAGCTATGCCCTCACCCGCAAGGGCGACGGTCAGCGTATCGAGGAAGCGCACCATATGATCGGCTACAACCTGGCAGCCGGCTTCCGCAACCGTATCGGTCTGCCCCTGTATATGGAGCTGAAGTACCGGGACGGCGCGGAATACGAGGACATCGAGCTGGTTACCCACGAAGGTCAGGAGTGCGACATCGTCATTTCCGGTACGATGCGGATCCAGATCGGCAGCAAGACCGAGATCCTCCACCCCGGCGACTGTATTTACTACGATTCTGCCACGCCCCACGGTATGATCGCCGTGGATGGCGAGGACTGCGCATTCTATGCCTTTGTTCTGAGCAATTCTGCAGCCCGGGACGGTGAGCAGGCTGCCGCCGTGGCAACCCCCGGCAAGAGCCTGACTCCGGACAAAAAGCCCCGGGTCTACCGCAATTTCATCACCCCCACGGTGGTGGACGGCAAGCTGGAGCAGATCGCATTCCAGAACCAGGATAAGTTCAACTTTGCCTTCGATGTGGTGGATGCGCTGGGTCGCAGCAAGCCGGAAAAGCTGGCTATGCTCCACATCTCCGAGGATATGACCGAGCGGCGCTTCACCTTCCAGGATATGAAGAAAGAATCTGCAAGAGCAGCAAACTACTTTAAGTCCCTGGGCATCAAGCGGGGCGACCGGGTGATGCTGGTGCTGAAGCGGCACTACCAGTTCTGGTTTGCCATTCTGGCTCTGCACAAACTGGGCGCTGTGGCAATTCCCGCCACCAACCAGCTCCTTGAAAAAGACTTTACTTACCGCTTCCAGGCCGGTAATGTCAGCGCCATCCTCTGCACTGCCGACGGCAATGTCGCCGACGCAGTGGACGAGGCCGCTGCAAAGTGCCCGGGACTGAAGCATAAGATCTTGGTAAACGGCAGCCGGGAAGGCTGGCACGACTTTAACGAAGAATACGCCCTCTTCAGCTCCCACTTTGCAAGAGCAGAAGATGCCCCCTGCGGCAACGATCCTATGCTGATGTTCTTCACCTCCGGCACCTCCGGCTATCCCAAGCTGACTGCCCATAACTACAAGTATCCTCTGGGACATTTCATCACCGCCAAATACTGGCACCGTGTCAACCCCGACGGTCTGCACCTGACCATTTCCGACACCGGTTGGGCAAAGTCCTCCTGGGGCAAGCTTTACGGTCAGTGGCTGTGTGAAGCAGGTATCTTCGTCTACGACTTTGACCGCTTCGATGGTGAGAAGATCCTGCCTATGTTTGCAAAATACAACATCACCACCTTCTGCGCACCGCCGACTATGTACCGGATGCTGATCAAGCAGGATCTGAGCAAGTATGATCTTTCCTCTATCCAGCACGCATCCACCGCCGGCGAAGCGCTGAATCCCGAGGTGTTCCGTCAGTTTGAGCTTTCCACCGGTCTGAAGATCATGGAGGGCTTCGGTCAGTCCGAAAGCACCCTCATTATCGGCAACCTGGCCGGCGACAGCCACAAATTCGGCGCTATGGGTAAGCCCGTGCCGCTGTATAATGTTAAGCTGCTGAATGCCGACGGCAATGAAGTGGAGTCCGGTGAGACCGGCGAGATCTGTATCGATATTTCCAAGGGGCTGCCCTGCGGTCTTGCCTATTGCTATGAGGGCAACGACGAGATCACCGCAGAAACCTGGCGGGACGGCTTCTACCACACCGGTGATCTGGCGTGGAAGGATGAGGACGGCTTCTTCTGGTATGTTGGCCGTGTAGACGATGTGATCAAGTCCTCCGGCTACCGGATCGGACCTTTCGAGATCGAAAATGTGATTATGGAGCTGCCCTATGTTTTGGAATGTGGCGTTTCCGCCGCTCCCGACGAGGTTCGCGGTCAGGTGGTCAAGGCCAGCATCGTGCTGGTAAAGGGCACCGAAGGCACCGACGAGCTGCGTAAGGAGATCCAGGAATATGTCAAGAGCAGAACCGCTCCCTACAAATACCCCCGTATCGTGGAATTCAAGGAATCCCTTCCCAAGACCATCAGCGGCAAGATCATCAGAAAGCAGTTGTAATTTATGAACCACAAACGCCTTACTTTGTTTGCCGGCCATTACGGCAGCGGCAAGACCAATATTGCCGTAAATTATGCGCTGCATTTGGCAAGCGAGGGCAAAAAGGTCTGTATTGCAGACCTGGACATCGTAAATCCCTACTTTCGCACCGCTGACAGCGCTGTTCAGCTGAAAAATGCCGGCGTAGAGCTGATCTCCCCCCAGTTTGCCAACTCCAATGTTGACCTGCCTGCCCTGCCGGCAGAAGCCTACCGGCTGGTGGAGGATCGCAGCAGCTTTGGCGTGATGGACATCGGCGGCGATGACCGGGGCGCATACGCCTTAGGTCGGTACGTCCCCTTTATCCGCAAGGAAGGCAACTATCGAATGATCTTCGTTGCCAACTGCTACCGTCCCCTGACACAAACGCCGGAGGATGCGTTGGAAGTGATGCGGGAGATCGAAAATGCCTGCGGTCTTGCCTTTACGGACATCGTAAACAACTCCCATTTAGGTCCGCTAACCGATGTACAGACGGTTTTGGACAGCGTGCCCTATATAGAAAAGCTAAAAGAACTTTCCGGTCTGAATTTGTATATGACTACTGTTCGCGCTGACCTTGCAACCCAAGTCAGCGATCATATCCCCAATGTTTTCCCCCTGCATTTGCAGGAGAAATACTTTGATCTACCCGACCAGAAGCGGTAAGCTCCTGATCGCATAACCAAAAGGAGGAATCCAAATGGCAAAAGTTACATTCAATACGGACCTTTGCAAGGGCTGCGGTCTGTGTGTATCCGCCTGCCCCAAGAAGCTTCTGGTCATTGCCGAGGATCAGATCAACAACAAAGGCTATTCACCTGCCGTGATGACCGATATGGAAAAATGTATCGGCTGTGCATTCTGCGCCACTATGTGCCCGGGCTGCATCATCACCGGAGAGAAATAAGGAGGCAAAGATGGCGCAGAGAATTCTTATGAAGGGCAACGAAGCCATCGCTGAAGCCGCCATCCGTGCCGGCTGCCGCCATTACTTCGGATACCCCATCACCCCCCAGACAGAAATTGCTGCCTATATGGCGAAGAAAATGCCCAAGATCGGCGGCGTTTTCCTGCAGGCAGAAAGTGAAGTCGCTTCCATCAATATGGTCTACGGCGCAGCCGCTGCCGGTATGCGTGTTATGACCTCCTCCAGTAGCCCCGGAATCTCCCTGAAGGCTGAGGGCTTGAGCTACATCGCCGGCTCTGATGTACCTGCGCTGGTGGTCAATGTCCAGCGTGGCGGTCCCGGCTTGGGCGGTATTCAGCCCCCTCAGTCCGACTATTTCCAGGCCACCAAGGGCGGCGGACACGGCGACTACAGAATGATCGTCCTTGCCCCTGCTTCTGTACAGGAAATGGCAAGCCTGACCATTAAGGGCTTCAACCTGGCAGACAAATACCGGATGACCTCTATGATCCTGGCAGACGGCACCATCGGACAGATGATGGAGCCCATCTCTTTTGAAGATGCCGAGATCGAAAATTACGAAAAACCCTGGGCGTTGACCGGCACTAACTGTGAGCGCAAGCATAACATCGTCAACTCCCTGTACTTAAAGCCCGAGGCGCTGGAAAAGACCAATTTCGAGCGGTACGAAAAGTACAAGGCTATCGAAGAAACCGAAGCTATGTGGGAAGAGTATATGATGGAGGACGCCGAGATCTGTGTCGTCGCCTTCGGTATCGCTTCCCGTGTTGCCAAGAATGCCATCGTTGCCGCCCGGCAGGAGGGCATTAAGGTAGGTCTGATCCGTCCCATTACCCTGTGGCCCTTCCCCAAGGACGCCCTGCTGAAGGCTGCCGACAAGGTCAAGGGTTTCATCAGCGTGGAGCTGAGTATGGGTCAGATGATCGAGGATGTCCGCCTGTATACCCAGTGCAAACGACCTGTGGGGCTGTGCAACCGCTGCGGCGGTATGATACCCAGCCCCGACGAGGTGCTGGAAAGCATTCGCAATGCTGAGAAAGGAGTGTTCTGATCATGGCAGTTGTATTTAAGAAACCGAACTCCCTGACCGACCTCCCCTTCCACTACTGTCCCGGCTGTCCCCACGGCATCATCCACCGGTTGGTGGCTGAGGTTATGGACGAACTGGGCATCGAGGGCAAGGCTATCGGTGTCGCTCCCGTTGGCTGTGCCGTTATGGCATACGATTATTTCGCCTGCGATATGATCGAAGCCCCTCACGGTCGCGCACCTGCAGTTGCCACCGGCATCAAGCGTTGCCGTCCCGAGAATGTGGTCTTTACCTATCAGGGCGACGGCGACCTGGCCTCCATCGGTATGGCAGAAACGGTCCACGCCGCTGCCAGAAACGAAAACATCACCGTTATCTTCGTCAACAACGCCATTTACGGTATGACCGGCGGTCAGATGGCTCCCACCAGCCTGCCCGGTCAGGTTACCCAGACCAGCCCCTACGGCCGTGATGTCAATCACTGCGGCTGGCCCATCAAGGTCTGCGAAATGCTGTCCAGCTTGGAGGGCCCCGAGTATTTGGCCCGTGTTGCCGTTAACAATGTGAAGAACGTCAACGCCGCCAAGAAGGCGATCAAGAAGGCTTTCACCAATCAGATCGAGGGTAAGGGCTTCAGTTTGGTTGAGGTGGTTTCCGCCTGCCCCACCAACTGGGGTATGACACCGCAGAAAGCGCTGGAATGGGTGGAAAGCGATATGCTGCCCTACTATCCCATCGGCGTTTATAAGGATCGCTCCGCTGCAAAGGAGGATGCCAAATGAAAACGACACAAATTTTGATCGCCGGCTTCGGCGGACAGGGCATTCTTTTCGCCGGCAAGTTCCTGGCGTATAAGGGACTTATGGAAGAGCTGCAGGTTTCCTGGCTGCCTTCCTACGGCCCGGAAATGCGTGGCGGCACAGCAAACTGCAATGTGATCATATCCGAGCAGCCCGTAGGCTCTCCCATCGTAACCAGCCCCGATGTGCTGATCGCGATGAATCTGCCGTCCCTGCAGAAATATGTGGATACCGTCGTTCCCGGGGGACAGATCTATGTGGATTCTTCCCTGATCGGTGTCCAGGTAGAACGTACCGATGTGGAGGTGTTCTACATTCCCGCCACCGCTATGGCAAGAGAGCAGCATATCCCCACGCTGGCAAATATGATCATTATGGGTCATCTGCTGCAGAATCATCCCGAGCTTTCCTTTGATGGCACAGACACCGTAGTAGAAAAGCTGGTGCCTCCCACCAAAGCCGCCCTTGTGGAGCTGAATATGAAGGCTCTCACATTGGGCAAACAATACACCGCGTAAACCATCTGCAAAAATTAAGGAGGAAAATTTTATGAATGCAATGACCGAAATGAGCAAATACCGCCACGAGAAAGTGCTGTTTGTCAACAATGAAAAGGCCGGTCTGAAGGCTATCATCGCTGTCCACAACACCAACCTGGGCCCCGCTATCGGCGGCTGCCGGCTGTTCCCCTACGCATCCTTTGACGACGCGCTGTTTGATGTTCTGCGTCTATCCAGAGGTATGTCCCACAAGAACGCAGTTGCCGGTCTGCCCCACGGCGGCGGCAAGGGCGTCATCATCGCTGACCCCTCTATGAAGACCGAGGCTATGTTCGAGGCCTTCGGCGAGGCTGTTAACAACCTGGGCGGCGACTACATCACCGCTGAGGATGTGAACACCGACTGCGACGATGCGCTGGTTATGCTGCGCAAGACCAATTACATCTGCGGTCTGCCTCAGAACAGCGGCGATCCCTCTCCCTTCACCGCTCGCGGCACCTGGCAGGGCATCAAGGCCACCGCTAAGGTTGCGCTGGGCCGGGACTCCCTGGAAGGTCTGACCATCGCTGTCCAGGGCCTGGGCAAGGTCGGCTACGATCTGTGCCGTCTGCTGCACAATGACGGCGCAAAGCTGATCATCGCCAACCGCAGCAATAAGGCTGCTGCTGATCGCGCTGTTGAAGAGTTCGGTGCAACCATCGTTCCCACCGAGGCTATCTTCTCCCAGGAGTGCGACATTTTCTCCCCCAACGCTATGGGCGCTATCCTGAATCCCACCACCATTCCCCAGCTGAAGTGTAAGGCTGTCGCCGGTGCTGCTAACAACCAGATCCTGGACGATGCTTCCGGTCTGGCACTGAAGGCTCGCGGCATCTACTACGCTCCCGACTTCGTTATCAACGGCGGCGGCGTTATCAATGCTGCAGCTGAGGTAGACGGTCCTTATAACGAGGCTGCCGTTCTGGAGAAGGTAGATAACATCTACAACTCCATCGAGCGGATCCTGTCCGAGTCCAAGCAGACCGGCGAGCCCGAGGGCGTCATCGCCACCCGTTACGCCGAGTCCCTGATCTACGGCTAATTTATAAGACAAAAAGCTCCCTTCTCACGAAGGGAGCTTTTCTTGCCTCCCTCGCTGAGGGAGGTGGCTTCGTCTGCGGCGAAGCCGGAGGGAGTTAACTCCCCCAGTCTTTTTGCAAAGCAAAAAGACAGCCCCCTCAAAGAGGGGGCCAAGATTAGCGTATTTACAATTTCAAGATCCGCTCCGCAGTTTTATGCCCGATCTGGTCGAATTCTTCGTCCGTCAGCTTCAGTTGCTGGAATCGCTTGGTCTCCACAATGGGATCCCACAGCGGATAGTCCGTACCGAATGCCATCCGCTCCACGCCGTAAGAGCGGATATACTTTTCCGCCACGCCCTCGTCCATAAACATCAGAGAGCTGGACACATCAAACACGCAGTCCGTCTTACTAAGCAGTTCAAAGGCAGTTTCATACATACTGTAGCCGCCGAAATGGGCTGCGACGGCCTGCAGCCGGGGGAACAACTCCAGCACCCGCTTCAGCCGCTGGGGGTGAGAGTAGTCATACCGCTTGTCGCCCATATGCAGCATCACCGGAATCTTACCGGACACCGCCTCATACATCGGGAACAGCCGGGGATCGTCAATGCCAAAGGTCTGAAAATCCGGATGCATCTTAATGCCCCGCAGACCTTGCGCCAAAATATACTCCACCTCGTCGGTAATGTTCTCCATACCGGCGTGGACCGTGCCAAAGCCGATAAAACGGGGCTGCTGCGCCACCTGCTCCAGGATAAAGTCGTTGATATGCCGGGTTCTGTCGGGGCGCATTGCCACCGGCAGGATCACAAACCGGTCAACGCCGGCTTTTGTTCCCAGCTCCAGCAATGTCGCCGCTGTTCCGTCCATTTCCCGGGTTTCCAGCTCATAAAAATCCCGAATGCTGGCCGCCGCTTTTTGGGCAATGGCGGTGGGATAAATATGGGTATGAATGTCGATGAGTTTCATTGTTTTTCGCCTCTTTGGTAGATTTTCCCTTATTATACCACGGCTACTACAGATTACAAGAATCCCTTTACAAGGTTTGCAAAATTTGGTATACTTTTTCTACACGATACTTCTGAAAATGAGGTGTTTTTATGAAAATTGTAATTGCAATCGACTCTTTTAAGGGTAGTTTGACCTCTTTGCAGGCAGGCTCTGCCGCTGCGGAGGGCATTTCCCGTGTATATCCCCAGGCGCAGACCGAGATCTTCCCCATCGCCGACGGCGGAGAGGGTACGGTCATCGCCTTGACCACTGCATTAAACGGAACACTCCAAAGCGTTGATGCGCTTGATCCCTTAGGGCGTCCCATCACCTGCGAATACGGCATTTTGCCGGGGCAGACCGCAGTTATCGAGATGTCCTGCGCCGCAGGCATCACGCTGCTGACCGCTGAAGAGAGAAACCCGATGAACACCACCACCTATGGTGTCGGACAGGTCATCGCTGACGCCATCTCTAAGGGCTGCCGGGATTTCATCGTCGGTATCGGCGGCAGCGCCACCAACGACGGCGGCATCGGTATGCTGCAAGCTTTGGGCTTTGGCATTTTGGACGAAAACGGCGCGCAGGTTGCCCTCGGCGGCGCAGGTTTGGAGAAAATCGCCTCTATTACCGCAGAAAACGCCCTGCCGGAGCTTGCTGAATGTACCTTCCGCATCGCCTGCGATGTTACCAATCCCCTCTGCGGCAAATCTGGCTGCAGCGCCATTTACGGTCCGCAAAAGGGCGCAACCCCTGCGCAGATCGAGAAAATGGACGGCTGGCTGAATCGGTATGCCGACACGGTTAAGACTGTTTTCCCCAATTCCGACAAAAATATGCCCGGCGCTGGCGCAGCAGGTGGCATCGGTTTTGCCTTTTTCTCGTTCTTAAATGGCAAACCCTACAGCGGTATTGATCTGATCCTGGGCGAAATGCCCATCGAAAGCGCTATTCGGGACGCTGATCTGGTGATTACCGGCGAAGGTCGGCTGGATGCCCAGACCGTTATGGGCAAAGCCCCCATCGGCATCGCAAGAATTGCCAAAAAATACAATAAGCCGGTCATTGCATTTTCCGGCTGCACCACCCCCGAAACCGGCGTGTGCAACCACCACGGCATTGACGCATTCTTCCCCATCGTCAAAGGCGCTTGCACTCTGGAATATGCTATGGCTGTAGAAAACGCCTACCCCAATATGGCAGACACCGCGGAGCAGGCTCTGCGTCTACTAAAATTGGCAAAGGAGTTTTCCTATGAAAAATAAGGAACTGATCCGGGCGATCAAATTCACCCTGTTCTCCATCAGCGCCGGCATCATTCAAATTGGTTCGTTCACCCTGATGAACGAGGTGTTTCGCTGGAATTACTGGGTCTGCTATCTAACGGCGCTGGTGCTTTCCGTGCTGTGGAATTTCACGCTGAACCGCAAGGTTACCTTCCATTCTGCCGCCAACATTCCCGTTGCGATGCTGAAGGTTGCGGCATTCTATCTGGTGTTTACCCCGCTGTCCACCTGGGGCGGCGCAGCGCTGGAAGCCATAGGCTGGAATGAATATTTGGTGCTGGCAATCTCTATGGCGCTGAATTTCGTTACGGAGTACCTCTACCAGCGTTACTATGTTTTTGGCAAGAGTTTGGATACAGCGAAATAAACATATGTCATCCTGAGCGAAGGGCGGAACGCCCGAAGTCGAAGGATCTTTCCGCTGCGAGGATTCCTCCGCGCGCGTGAAACACGCTTGGTCGGAATGACAATTCTTACAAATAAAAACCCGATGGAAAATCCATCGGGTTTTACTTTATCTCATTCCTACAATTACCGTCAGCACGGCGAAGAGAATGACCGTCATCAGTGTCATAGCAGACAGGGCGGCAGAGATCTGCACCCGCTCCTCCGGTTCGTCGGCAAAGACGGGGATCACATAGGGCGGCGGCAAAATAAACATCAAAATCGCCGCGCCTTCAAAGAACATTCCGGCAAGCACCGTCCGGTTCAGCAGCGCTACGATGCCAAACAGGATCGCCGCAACCACCAATCGCATAACCATAAGTCCTGCGGTCTTGCGCCAGGGAATTTCCCGAATCACCAGATCGTAGCCAACGGTCAGTAAAATGATCATTCCGGTGGGGGCGGACACAAAATCCGTAGCGGAATTCAAAACTCCCGCAACGCCCCAATCCTGCAGCTTGCCATACAATCCGGTCGCGCCGATCAGCACGCCGGCAAACACCGCCCACAAAATGGGGGTGGTAACCATATCCTTGCCAATGGCCTTCAGATCCGTCTTGCCGGAAATCAGGATCTTGAACAGGGTAAAGACAAACAAGGTCTGTCCAATATCCGGCAGGGCAAAGGCAGAAAGGCTTTCGCCGGGAAACAGCAGGCTAAACAGGGCATAGCCCAACATTCCCGCCTCGAAGCCGGTGGCAAGGAAAGGCGCAAGCCGGCTTTTCATACCACTCAGGCGAATGATCAGCTTGCCCAGCACCAACGCCACACAGCACAGCCCAAACATCACCGCCGGCAAAATCAGCGCCGCCATAGAATACTCGGCTGTAGCAAAGGCGTTCAGCAGCACCGCAGGCAGGGTGATGTTGATGACCACCTTTTTTAAGGTGTCCACGCCGCTGCGAGTAAGAAAATTCCGGCTACGGCACAGCATACCCAACGCCAATGTCAGGAAAACCGGCAACGCCGTCTGGATAATAGAAATCACTTTATCCATTACTTAATAACACCCTTTTGCAGGATAATATTGGCGTAAATGGCAGTTTCACCGGTCTGCAGGATGCAGTAGCAATCCTTAGCCTCGTCATAGAACTTGAAGCGGTCGATATTGCCTACAGCTGCTGCACCCCGGTCATCGTACTTGGCGATGATAGACTTGTACTCGTCCCAAACGGGGATCACCAGATCCTTGTCGCAGTCCATCTTTTCCATCAAAATGGCGGGCTGCTCCACATAAGTATCCAGCGGGAACACCTGCAAAATGGCATCCAGCAGCTCCGGTACACCGTGGCCGTCCGCCCGCAGGAAGATGGCGTTCTTCGCCTTTGCCATAGAGGCGCCGGGGAAATTGCCATCGCCGATGCAGATGCGGTCGCTGTGTCCCATTTCGCAAAGAACCTTCAGCAGCTCGGGAGAAAGAATGGAAGGAATATTTTTCAGCATAATTTTACCTCCAGGTCGGTTTTTGAAAAGTGGCGGTCTTTTGGACCGCCACTTTTTTTGATTATTGCGAATTAGTAAGCCTTGTACATAGGACCGTAGGCAGCGCAAGCGCGGTAGTCTGCGCCTTCCTTGTCCATACCAAATGCATTCCAGGCAGCAGGACGGAAGATATCCTCCTCGGGAACATTGTGCATACAGACGGGAATACGGAGCATAGAGCACATGGTGATCAGATCCGCGCCGATGTGGCCATAGGAGATAGCGCCGTGGTTAGCACCCCAGTTGTTCATCACATCGTAAGCGGTCTTGAAGGGAGAGCCCTCCTTGCCGTCGCAGCGAGGCGCAAACCAGGTGCAGGGCCAGGTGGGATCGGTGCGCATCATCAGCGTCTTGGTTACATCATCGGGCAGCTGTACAGTCCAGCCTTCTGCGATCTGCAGCACGGGGCCCAGGCCCTTAACCAGATTCAGACGGATCATAGTAGCGGGCATCTCGGCACGGGTAGTGAAGGAGGAGGAGAATCCGCCGCCACGGAAGTAGCCGTTATCCGCTGCAGGCCAGGTGGTAGCGTCGCACATCTTCTTGATGTCCTCGTCGGTAACCTCCCACCACTTCTTCATAATGCCGTTGCCGTTCTCGTCCTTGCATTCGCCGCAGGCATCCAGAGCGGTAGCGCCGGAGTTGATCAGGTGAATGAAGCCGCCGTTTTCCAGAGCCTTGCCTTCGACCTTGTAGCCGGAAGCACGCTGGCAAGCCTCGGGAGACCAATAGGTACGGACATCGGAGAACATCTGAGCCCGGTTGGTCAGAAGCTTCATAAACAGCATACCCAGACCGTTCAGAACGTCGTTCTCGGTGGCCAGGATGTAGGGCTCACGGGCGCCGTTGTGGTCAAAGCTGGAGTTCAGCAGAGCCTCGGGGAAGTCGCAGTTGGGATAGAAGTCGGTCCACTGACGCTGGCCCTGGAAGCCGCCGGCGATGGCGTTATGACCAACCATCTCTTCCTCACAGCCTGCAGGCAGGTTGGGATTGCCGTTGAACATATCCTTGATGATGCAGTACATCTTTGCCAGGAAGTCCCACTGCTCAGCCTTCTTCTCGTCGGAGGTCTTAACGAAGTCGGGGTTCTTGTCCCAGCCTTCCTTACAGTTCTCAGCGATCCAGGCCTTTGCTCTTGCAACTTCCTCAGCGTCATAAACGCCTTCGGTCATTCGACGGATGATCTCCACCTCGTCAACGGACTCAACGCGCATACCCAGATAGCTCTCGATGAAAGCGGAGTCGATGATGGAGCCGCCGATACCCATACAGATAGAGCCGATCTGCAGATAGCTCTTACCCCGCATAGAAGCCACAGCCACTGCAGCGCGGCCGAAGCGCAGCAGCTTCTCCTGCACATCAGCAGGAATGTTGGTAACCTCGTCCAGATTCTGAACATCGTGGCCGTAGATACCGAATGCAGGCAGGCCCTTCTGTGCGTGGCTTGCCAGAACGGAAGCCAGGTAAACAGCGCCGGGACGCTCCGTACCGTTGAAGCCCCAAACGCCCTTGATGGTCTGCGGATCCATATCCATCGTTTCAGAGCCGTAGCACCAGCAGGGAGTAACGGTCAGGGTGATGTCAACGCCGTTCTTCTTAAACTTTTCTGCGCAAGCGGCAGCCTCGGCAACACGGCCGATGGTGGTGTCAGCGATGATGACCTTGACGGGATCACCGTTGGAATACTGAATATTCTCCTCAAACAGCTTCTTAGCGGCCTGAGCCATAGCCATAGTCTGGTCTTCCAGAGATTCACGGACCTTCAGCGGTCCACGGCGGCCGTCGATGGTGGGACGAATACCGATTACGGGATATTCGCCGATGTATCTGTTCTTTGCCATAATATTTCCTCCTGATTCTAGCCACGAAAACCGCGGCAAATTTACTTTTTATAAAAAACGCAAGGCGTCTTTATACAATATAAATATATTACTCCGGCGCAAGACGGCATTTGAGCCTTGTTGTCCGGGGCGGACCGTCATAGCCGCTCAGCCGCTCGATCAAATAATTGGCGGCGGTCTGACCGATCTCGATCTCCGGCTGATGCACCACCGGCAGCGGCGGCTTCATCATAGTACAGATCTCCACGCAGTCAAAGCCGAATATGTCCACATCCTCGGGAATACGAATGCCCCGTTCCCGGACGGCCGTAACCAGCCCGATGGTAATATCATAGTTGGTAGTAACCACCGCTGTAGGAGGCTCTGCCAAGCCCAGCAGCATTTCGCAGCCCCGATAGCCGGTAGCAAATGTATTCTGATCGCTGATGACCAATTCATCATCAAACAGAATACCGTGGTCCGACAGCGCCCGAAGGTATCCGCCAAGACGCTCCTTGGCAGTAAAGACGGATTTCGGTCCGGTGATGATCGCGATCCTGCTGTGCCCCTTTTCAACGAGTCGGGAAACTGCCTGATACACAGCATCACTGTTATCCACCAGCACCGCATCGGCTTCCACACCGGAAATGACCCGATCCACCTGCACAGTGGGAATACCGATACTGGCGGTCAGCTCGTAAAACTCCTCGCCGGTAATATCCTCCGGGATGTAAACCAGCCCGTCGATGCCGTTGGTGATGAGGAAGCGGAGGTTGTCCCGCTCCAGGCCGTAATAAGAGCCGTAAACGGAGATCAAAGTATGGTAGCCGTGCTCCCGCAAAGTCTTGTCCAGGGACATAACCACCGTTCCGTAGAAGGGGGCTGTCATATCCGGTAGCAAAATGCCAATAGAGCGGCTGCGCTGGATCTTCAGATTCCGGGCGAAAGGATTTGTACGGTAATCCAATGCCGAAATGGCATCTTTAATGGCCTGGGCGTTCTCCGGCCGTACATTTCCGCCGTTCATATATTTAGAAATGGTGGAAATCGACACGCCCGCCATACGGGCAACGTCCTTAATGGTGGCCATAGGGTGCTCCTTCCGGTAAAAAAGCGAAACGATTCGCGCTTTTTCGCGAAATCCTGTCCCGTTTACTATTTATATAATATAAAAACAAATTTGTGCTGTCAATACAAATTTTGAAAAAAGTTCTTGATTTTTTTAGTAAAGTTTATTATATTATAGAAAAGGTCATGAACATTTTCATAGGTTGATGTTATCTTTCACAAAAAAGTCATGTCTAATTTGGTGATATTTTTCCCCCTTTGTACACCCCGCACAAACGAATCGTTTCGTTTTTGTTAAATGTTTCGCGAAGGGAAAAATCTTACCTTTATCCTATGCGCTCCCCTATGGCGGCAGCGCAGCAAAAACAACTTACAGAAAGGTGATTTTTGAATGGGCGAAACAATTTTAAAGATGCAAGGCATCGAAAAATACTTCCCCGGCGTTCACGCGCTGAACAACGCACAGCTTGAAGTACGTGCCGGCGAAGTTATGGCGCTGGTTGGCGAGAACGGTGCCGGTAAATCCACACTGATGAAGATCCTAACCGGTATCTACCCCAAGGACGGCGGCACCATTGAGTACTTCGGCGAACAGATCGAGCTCAACGGTCCTAAGGATGCGCAAAGCAGAGGTATTTGCATCGTTCACCAGGAATTGAACCTGATGCAGCACCTGACCGTTGCGGACAATATTTTTATTGGACGCGAATCTTCCTGCGGTCTGTTTTTGAAGCAGGCAGATCAGAACAAACGAACTCAGGAACTTTTGGATAAGCTCCACCTGTCTATCGATCCCAAGGCAGTTGTTCGTACACTTTCTGTGGCGAAGCAGCAGATGGTGGAAATCGCAAAAGCGCTTTCCTACAATAATACCAAGCTGCTGATCCTGGACGAGCCCTCCGCGGTTCTGACAGACACAGAGATCGACGATCTGTTCCAGTTTGTCGAGCAGCTGAAGGCCACCGGCGTTGGTATCATCTATATCTCCCACAGAATGGATGAGCTTAAGCGCATTACCGACCGCATAACCGTTATGCGTGACGGTCAATATGTTGGCGTTCTGGAAACAGCTGAGACCGAGATCCCCGAGGTCGTGCGTATGATGGTCGGTCGTACCATTTACGAAGATCCCAAGACGGAGTCTGCTGTTCCTGCCGACGCTCCCGTAATTCTCGAATGTGAGCATCTGAACTCCCTTGATGTTAAGGATGTTTCCTTCAATTTGAAGAAGGGTGAGATTTTGGGTTTCTCCGGCCTGATGGGTGCCGGCCGTACCGAAACTATGCGGTTGCTGTGCGGCGCTGACCGGATGACCTCCGGCGTGATCAAGCTCAACGGCAAGCCCGTCAAGATCAGAACCCCCCAGGACGCAGTCAAGTACGGTATCGGCTACCTCAGTGAGGACCGGAAGCGTTTTGGTCTGTGCCTGAACCTGAGCATTACCGATAATACCGTAATGCCCAGCCTGAGCACCCTGTTCAAGGGCCCGTTCGTCAACGACCACGCCGCTGACAAGCATTCCGAGGAATACATCGACAAGATCAAGACCAAGACGCCTTCTACCAAAACCCGGGTTGGCAGTCTTTCCGGCGGCAATCAGCAGAAGGTGGTTATTTCCAAGTGGCTGCTGCGGGATTGCGACATCCTGATCTTTGACGAGCCTACTCGCGGCATCGATGTGGGCGCCAAGAGCGAGATCTACAAGCTGATGAATCAGCTTGCTTCCGAAGGCAAATCTATTATTATGATCTCCTCTGATATGCCCGAGCTGCTGCGTATGTCCGACCGTATCGTCGTTATGTGCGAAGGTCGCAAGACCGGCGAGCTGGACATTTCCGAGGCTACGCAGGAAAAAATTATGACTTATGCAACCAATAGATAAGTGGGGGAATTTAATTATGAGAAACTCAACAACCAACGGTGCCCGTTTGGGTGCTAAAAAACTGGATATGCAGAAGCTGCTGGCACCTATGGCGCTGGTAATCCTGTATATTCTTTTCTCTGTCATCGGTGAAAACTTCTTCACCTGGGATACCGCAGAAAACATTCTGCAGGCTTCCTACTATATCGGCTTTATGGCTTTCGGTGTTACCTTTATCATTATCACCGGCGGCATCGACTTGTCTTTGGGTACCGTTATGATGTGCTCTGCACTGCTGGGCGGCTACTGCTTCAAGGCTCTGCACCTGCCTATGTATGTCAGCCTTCTGGTAACGGTTTTCACCGCTACTGCTTTCGGTCTCATCAACGGCATCCTCATCGCCAAGCTGAAGCTGCCTCCTTTCATCGCTACCCTGGGTACGCAGATGATGTCTGCAGGTCTTGGCTCCATCCTGACCAAGGTTCAGGCGCAGACCTGGCCCCCGGTTACCGATCCTACCGGCGGTTGGTTCAAGAAGATCTTTGTCCGCACCAAGCTGTTTGACTTCCTGCCCATTGGCGCTGTGTGGCTGCTGGTATTCTTCGTCATCGCCGCAGTGATCCTGCACAAAACCAAGCTGGGACGTTATTTCTACGCCATTGGCTCCAACGAGGAAGCTGCCCGCCTGTCCGGTATCAATGTTGACAACTGGAAGATCGCAGCCTACACGCTGTCCGGCTTCTTCGTAGGTATGGCCGCTCTGTTCTATGCCGCTGTTTACTCCACCATCACCCCCGGTGTTGGTCAGGGCCAGGAAATGCACGGCATTACCGGTGTTATCATCGGCGGCACATCTATGGCCGGCGGCTCCGGTACTATGGTCGGCTCTCTGATCGGCGTTTTCATTATGTCCACTCTGAAGACCGGCCTGTCTGCCTGTGGCCTGCAGGCGCAGTGGCAGACCTTCTTCACCGGTCTGGTCGTTATCGGCGCTGTTCTGCTGGATATCTACCGGACTAAGGCCGCATCTAAGGTCAAGAAATCTTAACCCCGTATAAGCGCGCACAATGTGCGCTTAGAATAAATATTAAGGAGGAAAACTCAATGAAGAAACTTATCGCATTACTTTTGGTCCTTGTTATGGTTACCGCTATGGTCGCTTGTGGCAACACCAGCAAAACAGACGACGGCAAGCTGTACATTCCCGTTATGGCTAAGGGCTTCCAGCATCAGTTCTGGCAGGCTGTTGCCAAGGGTGCACAGGACGCTGCTGCTGAGTACGGCGTCGAGATCTACTTTGACGGCCCCGCTTCCGAAACCGAGATCCAGTCCCAGGTTGATATGATCAACAAGGAGCTGGCTAAGAACCCCAAGGCTATGGCTCTGGCTGCACTGGACACCGAGGCTGTCGGTGATATCCTGGCTGAGTGCGCTGATAAGAACATCCCCATCATCGGCTTCGACTCCGGTGTTCCCGGCGACACCTCCGGCGCTGTTAAGGCTACCGCTTCCACCAACAACGAGAACGCTGCTGCTATCGCTGCCACCAAGTTCGGTGAGCACGAGGGCCTGGTTGCTGCTATGAAGGCTGCTACCACTGAGAACCCCGTTCGTATCGCTGTTCTGTCTCAGGACGCAGTTTCCGCTTCTGTTACCGGCCGTACCACCGGCTTCGTTAACAAGATGAAGGAAATCGCTTCCGAGTACGGCACTGTTGCTGTTATCGGCCACGACAAGTGGAAGGACGGCAAGGCTTCTGCTGCTTCCATCATCATCGAGGTTGCTATCTCTGCTACCACTGAGGCTGGCGACGTTCAGAACGCTGCTAACACTCTGCTGGCTAAGAAGGATCTGGCTGCTCTGTTCTGCTCCAACGAAGGCACTGTTACCGGCTTCCTGGCTGCTACCAGCGACGGTGAGGACCTGGCAGACGGCGGCAAGTACGCTGACCTGGTAGTTGCTGGCTTCGACGCCGGTGCTGCTCAGAAGGCTGCTGTTCGCAACGGCTGGTTCTACGGCTCCGTCACTCAGGATCCCTACCACATCGGTTACTACGCTGTTGAGATGGCTGTTCAGGCTGCTAAGGGCGAAACCGTTGCCGACAAGGATACCGGCGCTCAGTGGTATGATGCTTCCAACATCGACAACGAAGACATCGCTCTGCTGGTATACGACTAATCTGTAAGTGAATCGAATTAACGGTTAATTAACACCGACCGGCACCACTTCGGTGGTGCCGGTTTTCTTAATAAAAATATGGAAAATTTCGCATTTTTTCATTCCCTTTTACAGATAGATGTGATATAATGTTGGGTGGAACAAAGCACCCACTTGCCTCCCTCTTTGAGGGAGGTGTCCGAACGAACGTGAGGACGGAGGGAGTTAACTCCCCCAGTCGCGGTTTGCACCGCGACAGCCCCCTCAGAGAAGGGGCCGAGGGTATCAAAGTTGATCGCTGCAGATGACATTCCGTCTTCAGCGCTGAGCAGTGATACAGGAGGTAACGCAATGGCAAAAGTTCGTAATATGATCGCCTTTGATCTGGGCGCCAGCAACGGCCGCGCCATCTTAGGTCAATTCGACGGCGAGAAGATCACCATGCGCGAATTGCACCGCTTTGAAAATAACTACATAGAAATGAACGGCGTCTACTACTGGGACACCCCCTATCTGTACAACCAGCTGAAGCAGGGCCTGCTGAAATTCAAGCAGGGCGGCTACGGTGAGCTGGATTCCTTCGGTATCGACACCTGGGGCGTAGACTACGGTCTGTTGGACAAAAACGGCCAGCTTGCCGGCGTCCCCCGTTCTTACCGATTGGGAACTCAGGAGGATATTGACGCTGTTAAGGCTGTCATTCCCGCTGACAAGCTGTATGCGCGCAGCGGCATTGACACCACCTTGACTTTTAATACGCTTTATCAGCTCTACCGCAGAAAAAGAGAAAATGATCCGGCGCTGGAGATCGCAGATACTATGCTGCTGACACCTGACCTGCTGGGCTATTTCCTCACCGGAGCCAAGGGTACGGAGTACACCATCGCCACCACTACCCAACTATACAACCCCACCACCAAGGATTGGGATTGGGAAACCATCAGACAGCTGGGACTGCCGGAGCATATCTTTACAAAAATCGACAAAACCGGCACCATTCGCGGCTATCTCCGTCCCGAGCTTTGCGAGGAATTGGGTTTGAACGCCGCCGCATTTGTAGCTGTCGGCAGCCACGATACCGCATCTGCCGTTGCCGCCATTCCCGGTACGGGCAGTTTTGCATTCTGCTCCTCCGGTACCTGGTCGCTGTTCGGCGCAGAAATGGACAAGCCGGATCTTTCTCCCGAGGCTGCAGCCGCCCATTTCTCCAATGAAGGTACGATTCAGGGCGGTTTCCGTCCCTTGAACACCATCATCGGTATGTGGATCATCCAGGAATGCCGCCGCGACTGGCTCAAGAGCGGTATGGACATCAGCTGGGACGAGGTTGTGAACCAAGCCAAGGCTGCTGAGCCTCTGCGCTCCATTATCAACCCCGACTCCCCCGAGTTCTACGCCGGCGGCAATATGGAAAAGAAGATCCAGGACTTCTGCCGCGCTACCAACCAGCCCGTTCCCGAAACCGTGGGACAGGTTGCCCGGTGCGTATACGAATCTCTGGCTCTGAAGTACCGCCACGCGCTGGAGGGCCTGGAAAAGATGAAGGGTCAGCGGATCGACTCGCTGAACATTGTGGGCGGACCCATCAACAACCGCTTCCTGAACCAGCTGATCGCCGATTCCCTTGACCGGAATGTGATCACCGGTCCCGTGGAGGGCGCTGCCATCGGCAACCTGCTAACCCAGGCGATGGCGCTGGGCGACATTGCCGATCTTGCCCAGCTGCGGCAGGTGGTGCGCAATTCCGAGTCCGTTGAAACCTGGACGCCGAACCACACCCAGGCTTGGGAAGATGCTTATAACAAATTATTGAATTTACTGAAATAAGGAGAGATCATTATGAGCGTAGATATGACAAAGTGGCAGGAACTTGCCAAGCAGAACATCCATAACCGTCCCGCAGGCCAAGGCCGTCTGGCAGGTAAGATCACCATTGTTACCGGCGCTGCTCAGGGCTTCGGCAAGGGCATCGCTGAAGAGCTGTACAAGGAAGGTGCAACCATCATCATCGCCGATATGAACCAGACTCTGGCTGAGCAGGTCGCTGCTGAAATGGGCGATCGCGCCTGCGCCATCTCCGTCAATGTTTCCGACGAGGACAGCGTTGCCAATCTGGTGGCGCAGACAGTTGAGAAGTTCGGCGGTCTGGATCTGATGGTGGCCAACGCCGGCGTTGTCCGCAGCGGTCCTATCGCGGAGTTCGAGAAGAAGGACTTTGAGTTCGTTACCGCCATCAACTACACCGGTCTGTTCCTGACCTGCAAGTACGCCGCCATCATTATGGAGGCTCAGCACGAGGCAGATCCCCAGGCTACCTTCGACATCGTAACCATCTCCTCCAAGTCCGGCCTGGAGGGCTCTAACAAGAATTTTGCTTACGCAGGCTCCAAGTTCGGCGGCATCGGTCTGGTGCAGAGCTGGGCAAAGGAACTGTGCGTTTACAACATCAAGGTTAACGCAGTTTGCCCCGGCAACTATCTGGACGGTCCTCTGTGGAGCGATCCCGAGAGAGGTCTGTTCGTTCAGTACCTGCAGGCCGGCAAGGTTCCCGGCGCAAAGACGGTAGAAGATGTTCGCCGCTACTACGAGTCCCTGGTTCCTATGAACCGCGGCTGCCTGCCCATTGACGTTGCCCGTGCCGTTATGTACTGCTGCGAGCAGAAGTACGAAACCGGCCAGGCGATCCCCGTAACCGGCGGTCAGATCATGCTCAGCTGAGGTAACGCGCTATGATCAATATTGACATTCTGAACAAGCTGAATGCTCCTACCAAGGCAGCGCGGCTGGCAAACCTTGCCGAAGTGCTGAAAACCACCACTTTCCCCCCTGCCGTACCGGAGTACATCAATAACCACATTCACACCACCTACTCCTTCTCCCCCTATTCTCCCACCGCTGCGGTCTATGCCGCCCGGATGGAGGGCCTTTGCACCGCCGGTATTATCGACCACGATTCCATTTCCGGCGCTGAGGAGTTTCTGGAAGCTGCAAAGCTGGTGGATATGCCCGTAACCATCGGTATGGAGTGCCGCGTTTCTATGGATGGCACCCGTCTGGAAGGTCGCCGCACCAATAACCCCGACCAGGTGGGCGTCAGCTATATGACCATCCAGTCCGTTCCCCACGATAAGATCGCAACTCTGACCGAGTTCTTCCGTCCCTACCAGGCAGCCCGCCATCAGCGCAATCGCAAGATGATCGAAAAGATCAACGCACTGCTGCCCGGCATCGCGCTTGATTACGATCGTGATGTTCTGCCCCTTTCCGAAGCGGCTGACAATGGCGGCGTAACCGAGCGCCATCTGATGTACGCCCTGGCGAAGAAGCTGGTGGCTCAGGTGGGCAAGGGCGAAGCAATGGTCAAGAAACTTTCTGATATGGGTCTGAGTCTGTCTTCCAAGCAGGTCGATCAGATGATGGACACCGCGTATCCCTTCTACGAGTATGACCTGCTGGGCATTCTCAAGGGCGCGTTCGTGCCTCAGATCTTCATCGATGCCACCGACGAGTGCCCCAAGCTGCCCGATATGGTCAAGCTTTGCGCTGATGTAGACGCTTTTCTGTGCTACGCCTACTTGGGCGACGTTGGCGACAGCGTTACCGGCGACAAGAAGGCGCAGAAGTTTGAGGACGACTATCTGGACGACGTTTTTGAATGTCTGAAGGAAGAGGGCGTTAAAGCTGTTACCTATATGCCCACCCGTAACACCCAGGCACAGCTGGAACGGCTGAGAGGTCTTTGCGATCAGTACGGTATGTTCCAGATCTCCGGCGAGGATATCAATTCTCCCCGCCAGAGCTTCGTGATCAAGGCTATGGAGAACCCCATGTTCAAGAACCTGATCGACGCAACCTGGAAACTCATTGAACACGAAACAAAGTAACAGGAGGAATGTTTTTATGAATACAAAAGCAGTAAGAATCCACGGTAAGAACGACCTGCGTCTGGACGAGATTACTCTGCCCCAGGTTGGTCCTGACGATGTTCAGGTCCGTGTTATCTGTGACTCCGCTTGTATGTCTACCTACAAGGCAGCACTGGAAGGCGAGGATCACAAGCGTATCCCCAATGATGTTGCTGAGAATCCCACCATCGTTGGCCACGAATTCTGCGGTGATATCGTTGCCGTAGGCGAAAACTGGGCACACAAATATAAGGTTGGCGACAAGTTCTCCATCCAGCCCGCTCACTTCCACAATGGCAGCCAGATGGCTCCCGGCTATTCCTACAGCTACTGCGGCGGCAATACCCAGTATGCTAACATCCCCATCGAAACTCTGCTGGAAAACTGCCTGCTGCCCTACGATTCCGACACTTACTACTACGGCTCTCTGGCTGAGCCTCTGAGCTGCGTTATCGGTACTTTCCACGCAATGTACCACACCAAGGCCGGTTCCTATGTCCACGAAATGGGCATTAAGGAGGGTGGTAAGATGGCTCTGCTGGCATCCGTCGGTCCTATGGGCCTGGCTGCTATCGACTACGCTATCCACTGCGATCGCCGTCCCTCTCTGCTGGTTATTACCGACATCGATGACGCCAGACTGGAGCGCGCTGCTTCCATCTACACCGTAGAAGAGGCTGCCAAGTACGGCATCGAGCTGCACTACGTCAACACCCGTATGGAGAACGCCACCGAGTACCTGCGCAGCCTGACTGGCGGCACCGGTTACGATGACGTTGTCTGCTTCGCCCCCGTTAAGCCCGTTATCGAGCAGGCTGACGACATTCTGGGCTTCGACGGCTGCCTGAACTTCTTTGCCGGTCCTACCGACCCTCAGTTCAAGGCCCCCTTCAACTGGTACAATGTCCACTATCTGTACACCCACGTAGTTGGCACCTCCGGCGGTAACACCCACGATATGCAGGAAGCCATCGCTATGATGAACGCCGGCAAGCTGAACCCCTCTGCTCTGGTTACCCATATCGGCGGCCTGAATGCTGTTGTTGATACCGTTCTGAACCTGCCCAGTATCCCCGGTGGCAAGAAGCTGATCTACAACCACCTGGATCTGCCTCTGACCGCTATCTCCGAGTTTGAGGAGAAGGGCAAGACTGATCCTATGTTCGCTGAGCTGGACCGTCTGTGCAAGGCGAACAACAATCTGTGGAACCCCGAAGCAGAAAAGTACCTGCTGGCAAACGCCAAGAAGATCTAACACTTTCATTATGAGCCGGTGTTCCCATCGGCTCATAATTTTTTAAGGAGATTTTATTATGGATCTACAATCTGCTGTGATCGGCATTGAGCTGGGCTCTACCCGGATCAAAGCCGTTTTGATCGACGAAAACCATCAAGTTCTGGCGTCCGGCGCCTATTCCTGGCAAAACAGTTTGGAAAACGGCGTTTGGGTGTATCCCCTGGAATCCGCCGTGGAAGGTATCCGGGCCTGCTATGCAGAGCTGCGGGATCAGGTGGAGGCGAAATTCGGCGAGAAGCTGCGCCGGGTTGCCGCCATCGGCATTTCCGGTATGATGCACGGCTACCTGGTCTTTGACAAGGACGGTAAGCAGCTTGCTCCCTTCCGCACATGGCGTAACACCATCACCGGTCCTGCCGCCGAAAAGCTGACAGAGCTTTTCAAATTCAATATCCCCCAGCGCTGGAGCATCGCCCATCTGTATCAGGCGATTCTGAATCAAGAAGCCCATATTAAGGACATCGCCCGGCTGACCACCCTCAGTGGCTATATCCACTACTTGCTTACCGGCGTGTGGGCAACCGGTGTATGCGAAGCCTCCGGAATGTTCCCCTATGACGAGGAAACGAAGAATTTTGATCCCGTCCGGGTTGCCCAGTTTAATGAACTGATCCGGGATCTGCCCTGGACCTTGGAGCAAATTCTGCCTACCATCTATCAGGCAGACACCCAGGCAGGCTGTCTGACGGCAGCCGGCGCGGCTTTGCTGGACGAAACCGGCATCCTGGAAGCCGGAATTCCTATGTGTCCGCCTGAGGGCGATGCCGGCACCGGTATGGTTGCTACCAATGCCGTTGCGCCCCGTACCGGCAGCGTTTCCGCCGGCACCTCCTCCTTTTCCCTTTTGGTGCTGGACAAGCCCATGAAGGGCTACTACACCGAAATTGATGTAGCCTGCACCCCTGCCGGCAAGACCGTTGCTATGGCCCACACCAACACCTGCACCTCGGAGATCGACGCCTGGGTAAAGCTGATCGCCGACGCCGCCCATACCATGGGCTGGCCGGTGGATATGAACACCCTGTATGCCACCCTCTTCCAAAAGGCGCTGGAGGGGGATCCCGACTGCGACGGTATCATTTCCTTCAACTATTTTGCAGGCGAGCCTATGTCCGGCACGGAAACCGGCCGTCCTATGGTGGTTCGTCTGCCGGAAAGCAAGCTGAGCATCGCAAACTTTATGCGTTCTCAGCTCTATGGCGCAATCGCCACCTTGAAGCTGGGTATGGATATGCTGGCTGAAAAGGAGCAGGTGGAAACCGACCGGCTGATGGGACACGGCGGCTTCTTCAAAACCCCGGTGGTCGGTCAGCAGATCCTGGCTGACGCGCTGAATGTGCCCATTACCACAATGGAAACCGCCGGCGAGGGCGGTCCTTGGGGTATGGCGCTGCTGGCAGCCTATATGCAAAAGCACCAGGCTGGTGAAGCCCTGGAAGATTACCTGCAAAACAAGGTCTTCTCCAATGCCAAGGGCAGCCGTATCGATCCCGATCCTAAGGGTGTTGCCGGTTTTGAAAACTATATGGTACGCTATAAAGCCGCGCTGGAGGCGCAAAAGTGCGCAGCCGAAATGAAATAAGCCGCCGCGGTTGACATTTTTCACCGAAAGGCGTACAATATCCCTAATTCTACTTTTGAGGTGATCCCTATGGACAAGAAATTACATCTGGAAACCTTGTGTATCCAGGCTGGCTATAGCCCCAAGAACGGCGAGCCCCGGCAGATCCCCATTTATCAGAGCACCACATTCAAATATGCCACCTCTGAGGATATGGGTAAGCTGTTTGACCTGGAGGCTTCCGGTTACTTCTATTCCCGTTTGGCGAATCCCACCTGCGATCTTGTTGCTGCAAGAATCGCTGCTTTGGAGGGCGGCACTGCCGCTATGCTCACCGGCTCCGGTCAGGCTGCCACTTTCTTCACTCTGTTCAACATCGCCTCCTGCGGTGATCATATCGTTGCCAGCTCTGCCATTTACGGCGGCAGCTACAACCTGCTGGCAGTTACGATGAAGCGTATGGGCATCGAAACCACCTTCGTCAGCCCCGACTGCACGGAAGAAGATCTGAATGCCGCATTCAAGCCCAACACCAAGGCCGTATTCGGCGAAACCATCGCCAATCCAGCACTGGCAGTGCTGGACATCGAAAAGTTTGCCGCTGCCGCTCACGCCCACGGCGTTCCTTTGGTTGTGGACAACACCTTTGCCACACCCATTAACTGCCGTCCCATTGAGTGGGGTGCAGACATCGTCATTCACTCCACCACCAAGTATATGGACGGCCATGCCAGCGCCGTCGGCGGCTGTATCGTAGACAGCGGCAAGTTTGACTGGACCAAGTATCCGGACAAATTCCCCGGTCTTTGCACTCCGGACGACAGCTATCACGGCGTAACCTACACGGAGCGGTTTGGCATCGAGGGCGCATTCATCACCAAGTGTACCGCCCAGCTGATGCGGGATTTGGGCTCTGTCCAATCTCCTCAGAGCGCATACTATCTGAATTTGGGATTGGAAAGCCTGCCTTTCCGTATGAAGCAGCACTGCTCCAACGCCCAGACCATTGCCCAGTATCTGGCAGGCCACGAAAAGGTGGCTTGGATCAAGTACTGCGGTCTTGAAGGCGACAAGGATTATGCCCTGGCGCAGAAGTATTTGCCCAACGGCTCCTGCGGCGTCATCTCCTTCGGTTTGAAGGGTGGCAGAAAGGCTGCGGAAACCTTTATGAAGCATTTGGAGCTGGGCTCTATCGAAACCCACGTGGCAGATTCCCGCACCTGCTGCCTGCACCCCGCTTCCGCTACTCACCGTCAGATGACCGATGCGGAGCTGGAGGCTGCCGGTGTCAGCCCCGACCTGATCCGCTTCAGCTGCGGCTTGGAAAATGCCGAAGACCTGATTGCCGACCTGGAACAGGCTCTGGCCAAGGTATAATACAAAAAACGCACCTGCTACAGCAGGAGCGTTTTTGGAGGAACAACTATGGAATATAATATTTTGGGCAAAACCGGGCTGAATATCTCCCGTATGGGCTTTGGCGGTATTCCCATTCAGAAAATTGATGCCCAAGGCACAAAAAAGCTGATGCAAAAGCTTTTGGACGCCGGCATCAACTATATCGACACCGCCCGGGGCTATACTGTCAGCGAAGAATATTTGGGCTTCGCTCTGGAGGGGATCCGGGAGCATTTCGTCCTCGCCACCAAGAGTATGTCCCGGGATCGGGAAAATATGGCGCGGGATATTGATATTAGTTTACATAATCTTCGCACCGATCATATCGACCTCTATCAGATCCACAATCCCAACCTCGGGGATTTGGAGAAAGTATGCACTCCCGGTGGCGCAGTAGAAGCATTGCAGAAAGCAAAAGCTGCCGGCAAAATCGGACATTTGGGCGTAACTGTGCATACATTGGAGGTTTTCCAGGCGGCTCTGGAATTGGATTGGGTGGAAACCATTATGTTCCCCTACAACATTGTGGAAACTCAGGGCGAAGACTTGATTCGTCGCTGTACGGAGAAAAACATCGGTTTTATTTGTATGAAGCCGTTGGCCGGCGGCGCCATCGACGATGCTACGCTGGCGCTGCGCTTTGTGATGCAAAATCCCCATATTTCTGTGGTGATCCCCGGTATGGCAGAGGAAGCGGAGCTGGCGCAGAACATCGCCGCGGTCAACGATGATTCACCGCTGCGAGATGATGAGCTTCAAAAAATCCAATCCATTCGCCACAGCTTGGGTACTCAATTCTGCCGCCGTTGCAATTACTGCGCTCCCTGCACCGCCGGAATTCCCATCAGCGGCGTTTTCCTGATGGAGGG
The DNA here is from genome assembly GCA_045532855.1 of Faecousia sp. Lineage (GTDB taxonomy): Bacteria > Bacillota > Clostridia > Oscillospirales > Oscillospiraceae > Faecousia. The sequence continues at coordinate 28,467 of JAZSGS010000013.1, read as the reverse complement.
CTACCTGTCCCGCTATGGCTTGGAGGATTGGGCGCGAACACGGTATGCCGGTTTTGCAAAAACCGCCGCTGATTGCACCGGTTGTGGCGTTTGCGAAACCCGCTGCCCCTATAATCTGCCCATTCGCCAAATGCTGAAACGAGCTGCAAAAGCATTTGGGAAGTAATAAAAGCCGCTAGCCCTTGCCTCCCTCCTTGAGGGAGGTGGCTGAGCGACAGCGAAGTCGGAGGGAGTTTACTCCCCCAGTCAGAAATCAAAGATTTCTGACTGCCCCCTCAAAGAAAGGGCCAAGAATACGCATAACCCCGGGATGTTTTCACATCCCGGGGTTCACATTTACTGAATTTCCTTGCCGCCAAGGAAGACGCGCTTGCCGGTGTAATCACCGCGGCAGATGATGAAGTCTGCCTGCTTACCGGTGGCAATAGAGCCAACCCGGTCAGTTGCACCCAATGCAGCAGCGGGGTTTGCAGTTGCAGCGCGAACAGCATCCTCTTCCGGAATACCGAACAGGATCGCATTGCGCATACCGTCAAACAGATTGGTAGCTGCGCCGGCAATGGTGCCGTCAGCCAAGCGGGCAACGCCGCCCTTTAAGTAAGCCATCTGTCCGCCCAGCTCCAGCTCGCCCTCCGGCATACCGCAGCAGCGCAGCGCATCGGAGATCAGCACCATTCTTGCGCCGCCGAAGATCTGGAATGCCAGCCGTACAGCCGCAGGATGGATATGCAGGCCGTCGCAGATCAGCTCCGCCCGAACGTGGGGATTTTCTGCTGCAGCAGGAATCACACCGGGGTTTCTGTGGTGGATGCCGGGCATACCGTTGTACATATGTGTCATATGGGTTGCGCCCAAGCCAAAAGCGGTCTTGGCGTGATCGTAATCAGAATCGGTGTGGGCAACGGATACGGTGCACAGCTTACTTGCCTGCTCCACAAATTCTGCAGCGCCGGGCAGCTCCGGAGCCACATCCGCAATGCGGATCAAGCCATTGCAGCCGTCATACAGCTTCTTGAAACCCGCAAAGTCCGGGGTTTTCAGATATGCGCCATTCTGCGCGCCCTTCTTCTTCTCAGAGAAGTAGGGGCCTTCCATATGGATGCCCAGCACCCGGGCACAGCCCTCGGGTGCTTCCTCTACGATTTTCTGCGCAGTTGCGTAAGCCTTTGCCAGCACATCGTAGGGCAGTGTCATAGAGGTAGGCGCGAAGGAGGTAACGCCGCAGGTGGCCAAATGCTTTGCCATCTTCTGCAGGCCTTCGTAATCGCCGTCAGAAAAGTCTGCGCCGGCAGCGCCGTGGATATGGGCGTCCACCAAGCCGGGAATTACCGTTGCGCCGTGCAGGTCAATGGCATCCTCCGGCACTTCCTGGGGCAGAATTTTACCAAATACGCCGTCTTTTACCTCAAATGCGCCAATATGAAACCGGAAATCCGAGCAAAAGATTCTTGCATTCTTAAAAAACATAGCTTTCTCCTTTATCTTAGCCAATATCCGGCAGGCTGGCAGCCGCAACGGACTGACCAACACGACGGGTGTTCTCATCGGGCAGCATAACGGTAATCTGCTTTGCCAGCTCGGGATACTCGTCCGCCAAAACCTTCTGACAGGTGGCCAGGATGGTATCGCCGCCCTTACCGGACATCACGCGGCCCAGCACCATCATCCGCTTCAGGTCATAGAACTTGGCGTACTGCTGAACAGCATAAGCCAAATACACGCCGATGTCATAGAACACTGCCTGTGCCCGAGGATCGTCCTTCTCCATCAGAGCCTGGACAACCTTCAGCTTTTCAGCAGGAGTCAGGCTGGGATCGATCTCGATACCGGCTCTGGGAGCCAGCTTGATAACGGCGTCCTGGCTGAAATACTTACAGCCAACGCCCAGGTCGGTAGACCACTCGTCCACCAGAGCGTTCTCGTTCAGGTCAACGGGAGCGAATGCCAGCTCGCTGATCCAGCCCAGCACATTCTTGTCCTTGTCCACATAGCCAACAGCTTCACTGGTGCCCATAGCCAGGCCCATAATGCAGCCGCAATCCATACCCATAGCGCCAGCCAGGGCGGAAACGTCGCCGTCGTTGGCAACGACGATGGGCACATTACCGATCTCAGCAGCAGCCCGGTCAAATACGGTCTTGACCTCGTCCCAACGCTCTCTGGGAACGCAATAGAAGATGCTGGAGATCATAGGCGCATTGCCGATAAACACGCCGGCAGAGGAAACGCCAATGCCGTCCACCCGGGGCATCTTGGATGCAGCGGTACGGAAGGAATCCAGAATACCCTCATACTGATAGTTGGGATCGGGATTGACCTTAGGCAGCCAAACCACCTCTTCGGAGTAGACCACTTCGCCGTCGATGACAGCGGAAACTTTGCGGTCAGAGCCGCCGGCATCAAAGCCGATACGGCAGCCGTTGACATGACCGCCGATGGGACGGGGCGCCTCATTGGCAGCGGGGCACTCAGAAAGCGGCAGATCCAAAATCTGCAGAGGCTGCTCATACAGCTTCTGGAAGAAATCGTAGTCAAAAGCCCGCTCACCGGCAGGGGTGTACGCCTTCTGCAGCTTCTTTGCGATGTCGCTGCAGCCGCAGATATAGACACGGAAACCGCCGATGGACCACAGCAGGAACTTCATATAACGCTCAATAAAGCGATAGTCCGCAGCCGCCATCTCGGCAGTGCCGTGGATCTTTGCATTGCGCACGGAAATAAAGCCTTCGTTGCGCTCTACTGCGATGGCGACAGGAACAGTCGCATCCTTCTGATAAGCATCCATCCACACGCCGAAGGGGATAAACTCCGGGTCCAGCTTGGGAACGTGCTTGTAATTGTAATTTACGCCAAGATAATTCATAGTGGTCCTCCTCAATTCTTACGAATCTTTGCGGCAGCCTCTGCCACGATTTGATTCATTTCTTCCCATTTTTTCTGCATATCCATTGCCAACTTGATCTGGGTACGGGCGCGGATCAAATTGTGCTCGGGATAATGCGTCTTAAAATACAGGTCGCCGTCGATATAGTCCTTCAGGAATCGAACGGCCACCTCCAAGGTCATAATCAACGCGCCGGTGGGCAGCATTTCCACTTCCTTGTCCGTCAAAGACGGAGCGGCGGTCAAATAACCCTCGGTATATACCCGGAACAGCTCCAGATCCAGCTCCATCTTCTCAACATCCGTTTCGTCCTCTGCCGCTGTGGCAGCGCCGAACCGAATGGCATCGCCGAAATCGTACAGGCTCAAGCCGGGCATAACCGTATCCAAATCCAAAACGCACAGAGCTTTCCGTGTCTTGCGATCCAGCAGAACATTGTTCAGCTTGGTGTCATTGTGGGTTACCCGCAGCGGAAGTGTGCCGTCTTCCCGCATTTTCTGCAAAGTTCCGGCAATCCCCTCCACCTTCAGCAGATACTTGATCTCTGCCTGTGCCTGGGACACCCGATCGCAGGGGTCCAGCTCCACAGATTCCTTAAACTGACGGTATCGGTCAATGGTATTGTGAAATTCCGGAATTGTCTCATACAGCTTTTCCACCGGGAAATCCGCCAGAAGCTGCTGGAAACGGCCAAACGCCAACGCACTCTGGTAAAAATCCTCCGGACTTTCCGGCGCGTCCAGACAGAAGCCGCCAACAAAGTCGTACATCCGCCAAAATTCGCCGTCCCGGTCTCTGTGATAATATGTACCCTTGTGGGTGGGGATAAAGTGCAAGGCATGCCGGGGGTCTTCCACCCGCTGATGCAGATAATCCGTAACGGAGCTGACATTTGCCATCAAGCGAATGGGATTTTGGAAAACATATTTATTGATCATCTGCAGAACATACTCTGCTCCGGTGTCCGTAGTGATCTTCAGGGTTTGGTTGATATGTCCCTGACTTAACTCCACGCAGGAAACAGGATTGCCGTCAATTTGAAACGCATATGCTGCCTTTTCAATTTGCATTTCGAGCACCCCTTTTCATATTTGGTCGTTTTAAGGCGTAAAAACCCTTATACCACCTTTTATTGTAACATACCAATACCAGAAATGCAATCCAAATTATTCCGCCTCAAAATGCAAAAAAGTTGTCATCCTGAGCGAGCGTAGCGAGTCGAAGGATCCTGGCACTTTGTGTGTGCGTAGATTCCTCGGTTCCGCTTCGCTTCACTCGGAATGACAGCTCTGTTATTTACCGTTCTTCCTCGGGGATAAAGTCCAGCGTAAGGGACTGGATATTGGTATGCAGCTGGGTGTACTTGACACCGGCGGCATCCATCATCCGCTTGGAGGCGATGTTGCCCATCGTGTCCTTGTACTTATCGGACAGATAGTACACTTCCTTGATGCCGCTCTGAATGATGGCCTTGGCGCACTCGTTGCAGGGGAACAGCGCCACATAAATCCGGCTGCCCCGCAGATCACGGCCGCTGGCGTTGAGGATAGCGTTCAGTTCTGCGTGGACAACAAAGGGGTACTTGGTCTGGTCGCCGGTGCGGTTCCAGGGAAATTCATCATCGCTGCAGCCCTTGGGCATACCGTTATAGCCGGTGGAAATGATAATGTTATCCTGAGATACGATGCAGGCGCCTACCTGGGTGTTGGGATCTTTGCTGCGCTTGGCTGCCAGGATGGCGATACCCATAAAGTATTCGTCCCAGCTGATATAGTCTGTACGCTTCATATTCTATCCTCCGTATGTTCTTTCTTAATCGAATAAGTCTTTGATCGCGTTAAAGAATTTCTTGCGCTTGGGGGTTTCCTCTATGGAGTCATCCAGCTGCCGCAGCAGCTCCTTCTGCTCCTTGGAGAGCTTGGTGGGGGTTTCTACCACCACCGTGAATTTCTGATCGCCCCGACGGCGGGCATTTCCCACCACGGGAATTCCCTTGCCGCTAAGTGTGAATACGCTGCCGGTCTGGGTGCCCTCGGGAATCTCAAAGGGAACGCGGCCGTCCAGGGTAGGCACTTGGATCTCCGCGCCCAAGGCCGCCTGCGCAAAGGAAATGGGCACTTCGCAAAGCACGGTATAGTCCTGGCGGGTAAAAATGGGATGCCGCTTGATGCGCACCTCTGCCAAAAGATCGCCATTTGGTCCGCCGTTGATGCCCACACAGCCTTCACCGCGAACGCGGATGCTCTGTCCGTCATCCACACCGGCGGGAACTTTCACCTTGATTCTCTGTGTGCGACGGACTTTGCCCTTGCCGCGGCAGGTGTTGCAGGGTGTTTTGATTATTTTACCACGTCCGGAGCACTGAGGGCAAGTAGAAGTTGATTGCATTGCCATACCCATAAAATTCTGGGTGGTGCGGATCTGTCCCGAGCCGCGGCACATAGAGCAGGTTTCCGTCTTGCCGTCAGCCGAGCCGGTGCCGGAGCAGGCGGCGCAATTTTCAATTCTGGGGACGGAAACTTCCTTTTCGCAGCCGAATGCCGCCTCTTCAAAGGTCAGCTCCAGTCTTGCGCCTACATTTTCACCCCGACGGGGCGCGTTGGCATTGGAACGGCGGGATGCACCGCCGCCAAAGAATGAGCCAAAGATGTCTCCCAGATCGCCAAAATCGCCGAAACCGCCGAAACCGCCAAAGCCGCTGCCGCCCTGACCTGCGCCGTAGTTGGGATCCACGCCGGCAAAGCCGAACTGATCGTAACGGGCTCGCTTGTCATCGTCGGACAGCACCTCATAAGCCTCTGCCGCCTCTTTGAACTTTTCTTCCGCCTCTTTGTTGTCCGGATTCCGGTCGGGATGGTATTTCATCGCCAGTTTCCGGTAGGCTTTCTTTATATCATCGGTGCTGGCGCCCTTTTGAAGCCCCAGCACCTCATAATAATCGCGTTTATTTTCTGCCATATGGATTCACCTCAATAGATGGGTAGCGCCTCGGCCCCCTCCCTGAGGGGGCTGTCGCACGGGCAGTGCGACTGGGGGAGTTAAACTCCCTCCGTCGGCCCATACGGGCTGACACCTCCCTCAAAGAGGGAGGCAAGGCTTCTTTCTTTATACGCCACAACAAGGGGCGGCGGAGGCCGTCCCTTGAGGGCTGATTATTTTAGTCAACAGTTTCGTAGTCTGCATCTACAACGCCGTCATCACCGGGCTGCGCGCCGGGCTGTCCCTGTGCGCCTGCCTGCTGATACAGCTTTTCAGATACTGCATAGAACGCCTTCTGAACTTCTTCCGTTGCAGCCTTGATAGCGGCAATATCGGTGCCCTTGTTGGCTTCCTTCAGGTTGTCGACCGCAGTCTGAATAGAGTTCTTCTCCTCTTCACTGATCTTGTCGCCCAGCTCGTTCAGAGTCTTTTCGGTCTGATAGATGGTCTGATCAGCCATATTGTGGGTGTCCACCTCTTCCTTGCGAGCCTTATCCTCAGCGGCATACTGCTCAGCCTCGCGGACAGCCTTATCGATGTCCTCCTGGCTCAGATTGGTGGATGCGGTGATGGAAATGTTCTGCTCCTTGCCGGTACCCAGATCCTTAGCGGAAACCTTTACGATGCCGTTGGCGTCGATGTCAAAGGTAACCTCGATCTGAGGAACGCCACGGGGAGCCGGAGCAATACCACTCAGCTGGAAGCGGCCCAAGGTCTTATTGTAGGCAGCCATCTCACGCTCACCCTGCAGCACGTGAACCTCAACGGAGGTCTGACCGTCAGCAGCGGTGGAGAAGATCTGGCTCTTACGGGTGGGAATGGTGGAGTTACGCTCGATCAGACGGGTAAATACGCCGCCCATGGTCTCGATGCCCAGGGACAGGGGGGTAACGTCCAGCAGCAGAATATCCTGCACATCGCCGGTCAGAACGCCGCCCTGGATCGCTGCGCCAACAGCAACACACTCATCGGGGTTGATGCCCTTGAAGCCTTCCTTGCCGGTGATCTTCTTAACAGCTTCCTGCACAGCAGGAATACGGGTGGAGCCGCCTACCAGCAGAACCTTATCCAGGTCGCTGGGCTTCAGGCCGGCATCTGCCAGGGACTGATTGACGGGCTTCAGGGTACGCTCCACCAGATCGGCGGTCAGCTCGTTGAACTTTGCGCGAGTCAGCGTAACATCCAGGTGCTTAGGACCGGTAGCGTCAGCGGTGATATAAGGCAGGTTAACTGCAGTGCTGGTCATACCGGACAGCTCGATCTTTGCCTTCTCAGCAGCTTCCTTCAGACGCTGCATAGCAACGCGATCCTTGGAAAGATCAATGCCCTCAGCCTTCTTGAACTCAGCAACCAGATAGTCCATAACTCTCTGGTCGAAGTCGTCGCCGCCCAGACGAGTGTCGCCGGAGGTAGCCTTAACTTCCACAACACCGTCGCCGATCTCCAGAATGGAAACGTCGAAAGTACCGCCGCCCAGGTCGTAGACCATGATCTTCTGCTCATTTTCCTTGTCCAGGCCGTAAGCCAGCGCAGCTGCGGTGGGCTCGTTGATGATGCGCTTGACATCCAGACCGGCGATCTTACCGGCGTCCTTGGTAGCCTGACGCTGCGCATCGGAGAAGTAAGCAGGCACGGTGATAACTGCCTCAGTAACCGGCTGTCCCAAATAAGCCTCGGCATCCGCCTTCAGCTTTGCCAGCGTCATTGCACTGATCTCCTGGGGAGTGTAGTTCTTGCCGTCGATGGTTACCTTGTAGTTTTCACCCATATGCCGCTTGATAGAGGCAACGGTGCGGTCTGCGTTGGTAACAGCCTGGCGCTTTGCCACCTGACCGACCATACGCTCACCGGTCTTGGAGAATGCCACAACAGAGGGAGTGGTACGACCACCCTCAGCATTGGCGATAACAACAGGCTCGCCGCCTTCCAGAACAGCCACGCAGGAATTGGTGGTGCCCAAATCAATACCAATAATCTTACCCATAATAATTTCCTCCTATATAAAACTTAAATTGTTAACAGATTTAGTTTGCCACCTGCACCATGGCGAATCTTACGGTTTTTTCGCCCATACGGAAGCCCTTCTGGAACACCAGGGAAATGGTGTTTTCACCCAGATTCTCATCCTCCGTGTGCATCACAGCATTGTGCATATTGGGGTCAAAGGTCTCCCCAACCTCGCCGAAGATCTCAACACCCAGAGAGGTAAAGATCTTAACCAGCTCGGTCATTGTCATTTCTACGCCCTTTTTATACGCCTCGTCCTCGGTGGGCTGATTCAGCGCCCGCTCCAGATTGTCGTACACCGGCAAAAGCTTTTCCACCGCATCGGCCTTGCCGTTTGCGTAGGAGCTTTCCTTTTCCTTTAAGGTGCGCTTGCGGAAATTATCGAATTCCGCCGCCAGCCGCAGGTGAGAATCCCGCTCGGCATTGTATTTTTCCTCCCAGGGATCCACCGGCGCTTCCTCTACCGTTTCTTCTACGGGAGTCTGCTCCAGCTGTTCCTCCAGGTCCTTCTTTTCCTTGCTTTTCTTTGCCATTTTTGCCTCCTAATGCGGCTTTCATTCCTGCGCCGGGGGGAGCTGCTCCTGCTCCGGCTTGTTAAACATCTTACTCAAGCTTTCTGCAAAATAACTCAGTCGGGCAGTAACCTTGGCGTAATCCATACGGGTAGGACCAACCACGCCGATCATACCCTGCAGACCGTCGCCGATGTCGAATTTCGTCATAACAACGGAGGTATCCTTCAGCTCTTCGGTGATGTTTTCCGGTCCCACCAGCACCTTTGTGCCGCTGGCGTTTTGCATCACTGCCGGCAGATTGCTCAGCGCACCGTCATCAATGGAGGACAGCACCCGCTGCGCCTTGTCGATGCTGCGGTATTCCGGCTGTTCCAGCAGCCGAACGTGTCCTGCCACCGTCATATTGGTGCTTTCCTGCCGACGGAGGGTGTCCATCACGAACTCCACCACCACCGGAACTAAGCTTGCCGCCATTCCGGCAGAATTCAGCACCCGATCCATAAGGGCGGGGGTAAATTCCTCAGCAGGAAGCTCGGTCATCGTAGCGTTCAGCACGGCGCTCAGCAGCTTCAGGTCAGCCTCTTCCACATTCACCGGCAGCTTGATCAGCTTGTTGACCACCTCGTCGGTGCTGAGCATCACAACCAAAATAATGCTGCCCGCCCCAGCCATGATCAGGTCAAACCGCTTCACAGTAACGCCACAGCTGCGGGATGCAACGGAAATTGCCGGCAGATCGGTTGCTTGCGACACCAATTTTGCCACTTTTTCCATCAGCTTATCCACCCGCTGCATCTTCTCCTCGATGGCAACATTGATGGACTGGGTCTCATCCATACTCAGGCGGTAGTCCGCCATCAGCTCATCCACATACAGCCGATAGCCGGCAGCAGAGGGGACGCGGCCTGCGCTGGTATGAGGCTGTTCCAGATAGCCCATACTGGTCAGATCCGCCATTTCGTTGCGGATCGTGGCAGGAGAATAGTTCATATCCGGCAGCTGGGCGATGGCCTTAGAGCCCACCGGTTCCGCACTACGGATATACAGGTCTACGATGGAGCGCAGCACCTTCTTTTTCCGTTCGGTCAGTTCCATACCGTCCCTCCTTGCAGTGGTGTTAGCACTCTTTGCGTTTGAGTGCTAAGCACACTATACACTAGAGTGCTAAAAATGTCAAGCCTTCATTTATAAATTATTTTTGAACGGAAAATCCCTTGCTATTTTCTGTCGAATGGATTACAATATATAGGTAGTATTTTTTGAACTGAGGTGCCGATATGCGATGCATTGGATTTGACAATGAACAATATCTGCAGACACAGTCTGCCCATATCCGGGAGCGGCTCAGCGCCTTTGGCGGCAAGCTGTATCTGGAGTTCGGCGGCAAGCTGTATGACGATTACCACGCCTCCCGGGTGTTGCCCGGCTTCCAGCCCGACAGTAAGCTGAAAATGCTGCTGCAGCTGAAGGATCAGGTGGAAATGGTCATCGCCATCAACGCCGGCGATATTGAAAAGAATAAGGTTCGCGGCGATCTGGGCATCACCTACGATCTGGACGTGATCCGGCTGATCGGTCTGTTTCGGGAGCTTGGTCTGTATGTGTCCAGCGTGGTGCTAACCCGCTTTAACAAGCAGGCCGGTACAGAGGCATTTCAGGCGCGGCTGGAGGGTATGGGCGTTAAGGTCTATCGCCACTACGCCATTGAGGGTTATCCCGCCAACATCTCTCACATCGTCAGCGACGACGGTTATGGCCGCAACGAATACATCGAAACCACCCGGGAATTGGTGGTGGTTACCGCGCCGGGCCCCGGCAGCGGCAAGCTGGCCACCTGTATGAGCCAGCTGTACCACGAGCATAAGCGGGGCGTTCAGGCCGGCTATGCCAAGTTCGAGACCTTCCCGGTTTGGAATCTGCCGCTGAATCACCCGGTAAATCTGGCCTATGAGGCCGCCACCGCCGACCTCAGCGATGTGAATATGATCGATCCGTTCCATTTGGATGCCTACAATAAGATCTCCGTCAACTACAATCGGGATGTGGAAGCATTCCCCGTCCTGGTTGCTATGTTTGAAAAGATTTTGGGCGAATGTCCCTACAAATCCCCCACGGATATGGGCGTCAATATGGTGGGTAACTGCATCACCGACGATGCCGCCGTGAAGGAGGCCTCCCGGCAGGAGATCATTCGCCGGTATTACGATGCTCTTTGCGCTGAGAAAAAGGGCAGAGGCACTGCCGAGACCGTTTCCAAGCTGGAGCTGCTGATGAAAAAGGCAGGCGTGGATATTTCCAGCCGCCGTGTGGTAACCGCCGCTTTGGCACGGGCAGACGAAACCGATCTGCCTGCCGCTGCTATGGAGCTGCCCGACGGTCGGATCATCACCGGCAAGACCTCCAATCTGCTGGGTGCATCCTCTGCGCTGCTGCTGAACGCATTGAAGGCGCTGGGCAATATGCCCGACGATCTGCACTTAATTTCCCCCATCGCCATTGATCCCATTCAGCATCTGAAGGTGGATCATCTGGGCAACCGCAACCCCAGACTGCATACCGACGAAACACTGATCGCTCTGTCCATCAGTGCCGCCACCAATCCTACGGCAGAGCTGGCGATGGAGCAGCTGAGCAAGCTGCGGGGCTGCGATGTCCACTCCTCTGTGATTTTATCCAGCGTGGACGAGCGTACCTTTAAGCGGCTGGGCATTAATCTGACCTGCGAGCCCCGCTATCAAGGATGAAAGGAAATACCGCTATGTATACCATTCAAAATGAATTTTTGACCGTTACCGTATCTGCCAAGGGCGCAGAGCTGATGCGCATCGTTGCCGCAGACGGCACTGAGTATGTATGGCAGGGCGATCCCAAGTATTGGGCAGACCGCTCTCCCAACATCTTCCCCAGCGTTGGTCGTCTGACCAATGGCAAGTACAGATTGGACGGCAACTGGTATGAATTGGGCTGCCACGGCTTCGCCTGGCTGAGCAATTTTGAGGTTGTCAAAGCAGAGACCACCTATTTGGAGCTTCTGCTGACCGACAGCGAGGAAACCCTTAAAATCTACCCCAGAAAGTTTGCCTTTACCGTAGCTTACTCCCTGGAGGGCAACAAGCTGGATATTCTCTTTAAGATTGAAAATAAGGACAGCAAAGAGCTTCCCTTCGGTCTGGGCGGACATCCCGGCTTCAATGTGCCGCTGGCTGCGGGCAAGAAATTTGAAGATTATCAGCTTCGTTTCTCGGAAAAGTGCGAGCCGGAAATGTATCTGGTTACACCCCAGTATCTGTTCAGCGGCGAAACCGCCCCTTACCCTCTGAAGGACGATCAGATCATTCCGCTGGAGCATTCCCTGTTCAATGACGATGCTATCGTCCTGCGTAACGCCGCCCGGGAAGTTACTCTGGAGACCGCGGGCGACAGCCACAGCGTTACCGTTACATACCCCGGTATGCGTTACATCGGCTTCTGGCACAAGCCCCACAGTGATGCGCCTTATGTTTGCATTGAGCCCTGGTGCTCTTTGGCATCGTTCCAGGATGTGCCTGCCATTTTTGAAGAACGGGAAGATCTGCTCCGTCTGGCACCCGGCAAGACCTACGAAAACCGCTGGTCCATCCGCTGCACATTCTAATATTTTAAGGGACTGCTTTTGCAGTCCCTTGTTTTTCCGTTCACGAATATTCCGCCGCATTACGGCGCAAGATTGTGTAAATGTCCAATCTTTGCAGCCAATCATAATTTTTTTCAAAAAAATATTGAAAAATTCTGCGTTTTGCTGTATAACAATGGTGTTGTTTTTATTTAGTCGGGGATGCTTGGGTCATCCCCAGGAAATGAGGTCTTTTGAATGGAAAGAAAAGTCGGTACTACCTCCAGAGGTATTCGCTGCCCCATCATCCGTGAGGGCGATGACCTTGCTGATATTGTTGTTACCAGCGTCATTGAAGCCGCTGAGAGTGAAGGCTTCGGTCTGAACGACCGGGATGTGGTGGGTATCACCGAATCCATAGTCGCCCGGGCACAGGGTAACTATGCATCCGTTGATGCCATCGCTAAGGATGTCCGCGCCAAGCTGGGCGGCGGAACCATCGGTGTCATTTTCCCCATTTTGTCCCGTAACCGTTTCGCAATTTGCCTGCGTGGCATCGCTATGGGCGCGAAGAAGATCGTGCTGATGCTCAGCTACCCCTCCGACGAGGTAGGTAATGAACTGGTGTCCCTGGACAAGCTGGACGAAGCCGGCGTCAATCCCTACAGCGATGTGCTGACCGAAGCAAAGTACCGTGAGCTGTTCGGTCAGAACCTGCACCCCTTCACTCTGGTGGACTATGTGCAGTATTACGGCGATCTGATCCGGGAATGCGGCGCAGAGGCAGAGATCATCTTCGCCAACAACCCCAAGGTGATCCTGAACTACACCAAGAATGTGCTGACCTGCGACATTCACACCCGTGTGCGCACCAAGCGGATCCTGAAGGACGCCGGTGCCGAGGTGGTCTGCGGTCTGGACGATATTCTGAACGAAAGCGTTGACGGCAGCGGCTACAACGAAAAGTTCGGTCTGCTGGGCTCTAACAAGTCCACCGAGGATAAGATCAAGCTCTTCCCCAAGGAGTGCGGCGATCTGGTGCTGGACATTCAGGCAAGCTTCAAGAACCGCACCGGTAAGAACATCGAGGTTATGGTCTACGGTGATGGCGCATTCAAGGATCCCGTGGGTAAGATCTGGGAGCTGGCTGACCCCAGCGTTTCCGTTGCCAACACCCCCGGCCTGGAGGGTACGCCCAACGAGCTGAAGCTGAAGTATTTGGCAGACAACGATTTCGCTGACCTGAGCGGCGATGCTTTGAAGGCCGCTATCGAGCAGCGGATCCGCGAAAAGGGCGACCTGGCCGGCTCTATGGCATCCCAGGGTACTACCCCCCGCCGTCTGACGGACTTGATCGGCTCTTTGTGCGATCTGACCTCCGGCTCCGGCGATAAGGGCACGCCCATCATCCTGGTTCAGGGCTATTTCGATAACTATACCAACTAATACAAAAACCGGTGTGCAAAAGCACACCGGTTTTCCTTTTCCCTTGGCTCTCCCTTTGGGAGAGCTGTCAGCCAAACAGGCTGACTGAGAGGGTTTTCAAGACGCCCTCTCCGTCAAAAATCAAAGATTTTTGCCACCTCTCCCATAGGGAGAGCCAAGATATAGATTTAGAAGAAACTCGTTACAAAAATCTCAATGCCAATACCGATAAGGATAATGCCGCCGAGGATGCCGGCCTTGCCTGCCAGCTTTGTACCCACCTTCTTGCCAATAAAAATACCTGCAAAGCAGATGGCAAAGGTAACCGCCGCGATCAAGCTGGCTGCTATCAACGCCTCGGGGAAATTATAGTCTGCAATGGTAAAGCCAACACTCAGCGCGTCAATGGATGTGGCAATGCCCTGCAGCAGCAGCGCGGAGAAGGTCAGCGTGATATTGCAAATACCCTCGTTTTCACATTTCAGGCTATCCAAAATCATCTTCGCGCCGATGTAGCTGAGCAGTCCCAAAGAGATCCAGGGGATCAGATCCTGCAGCACGCCGAAAAACTGCACCAGCGTATGCAGGCACACCCAGCCCAGCATAGGCATCAAGCCCTGGAACACGCCAAAAATGCCCGCCACAAGGCACATTTTCCGCAGCCGCATATGGGACTCATTCAAGCCGTTTGCCAAGGACACGGAAAAGGCGTCCATCGCCAATCCCACGCCCAGCAGAAGGCTATTGAAATAGAACATAAAATCCAAAGGCATTTTCGTTCCTCCGAATGTAAATTTTCCTGCCTACCTTATCATACGGCAAAATTTTTGTCAATATAAGCAATCCTTTATACTGCACGATCCCCACTCTCTGTTGATGTCATTCCGACTAAGCGTGTTGCAAACACGCGCACGGAGGAATCCTCGCAGTGCGAAGATCCCTCGACTTCGGGCTTTTGCCCTCCGCTCGGGATGACAACATTAAAAGCCGGCGTACCTCTCGGTACGCCGGTCTGTAGTTTATTCGCCGTAGCCCATAGGATTGGTGCTCTGCCACAGCCAGGAATCCCGGCACATATCTGCCAGCGTCTTCTCTGCCTTCCAGTGCAGCTTCTCGGCGCTCTTGGCAGGATCTGCATAGCAGGTGCCGATGTCGCCGGGGCGGCGCTCCACGATCTGATAGGGAACGGGAACGCGGTTCACATCAATAAAGGTATGGACCATATCCAGCACGCTGTAGCCGCTGCCGGTACCCAGATTGAACACTTCGCAGCCTTCGTTCTCGGTGGCATACTTAACAGCCGCCACGTGGCCACGAGCCAGGTCCACAACGTGGATATAGTCGCGCACGCCGGTGCCGTCGGGGGTATCATAGTCATCGCCAAACACATTCAGCTGCTCACGGCGGCCAACTGCCACCTGGGTGATGTAGGGCATCAGGTTGTTGGGAATGCCACGGGGATCTTCGCCGATACGGCCGCTGTGGTGGGCGCCGATGGGGTTGAAATAGCGCAGCAGAACGATGCTCCACTCCTTGTCGGCGTGGCTCATACCGGACAGGATCTGCTCGGTCATATACTTGGTCCAGCCGTAGGGATTGGTGCAGTAGCCGGTGCGGCTGGTTTCCTTCAGGGGCATCTCGTTATCTGCGGTGTAGACCGTGGCGGAGGAGGAGAAGATCAGATTCTTCATACCCACTTCCTTCATCACCTTGGTCAGCACCAAAGTAGAATTCAGATTGTTGTCATAGTACTCCCAGGGCATGGCGACGCTTTCGCCAACTGCCTTCAGGCCGGCAAAGTGGATCACGCAAGCGATCTCATTTTCTGCAAAGATCTGCTTCAGCAGCTTTTCGTCCCGGACATCGCCCTCGTAGAACTTCAAGGTCTTGCCGGTCAGCTCCTGCACACGCTTCAAGCTTTCGGGATTGGAGTTGCACAGATTGTCAACCACAACCACCTCGTAGCCTTCATTCAGCAGCTCTACGCAGGTATGAGAACCGATATATCCGGCGCCGCCGGTAACCAAAACTTTCATAAAAATTCTCCTTTACAGATATTTTTTTACCATTTTACTCTACCTGGGCAAAAAAAGCAAGTATAGCTAAGTGGCATTTCCGATTTTATCTTGCTATTTTTCAATAATGCAGGTATAATGTAGTTAGTGGAATTATGCGCATTGGCGCAATATTGAGAATCACACTCCAACTGCGAGAGGTTATTTTATGCAGACAAAGAAACATATTCTGCTGCTGACCACCGGCGGCACCATCGCCTCCGTTGACGGAGGAGAGGGCTTGGAACCCCGCCGCGCGGATGTGATGGAGCGGGAGCTGAACCAGCTTCGCACATATTATGATATTTCCGTAGAGGATGTTATGTGTTTAGACTCCTCCAACATCCAGCCGGAGCAATGGCAGACCCTTGCCCAGCAGATTTTCCTGCGGCGCAACGATTTTGACGGTATTGTGGTGTCCCACGGTACAGATACTATGGCATATACCGCCTCGGCAGTTACCTTTATGCTTCCCAACATCAATATCCCCGTAGTGTTTACCGGCTCTCAGCTGCCGCTGACGGATTTCCTGTCTGACGGACCGGATAATCTGCGTACCGCCTTTGCGATGGCAGCCACCGGTCAGCCGGGCGTATTTCTGGCATTTGACCGGAAGATCATGCTGGGCTGCCGGGCAGTCAAGGTCAGAGCCTCCGGCTTTTCCGCCTTTGAAAGTATCAACGCCCGCTACGCCGGCCAGGTCAGCAACCAAGGCCTGGTGCTGGATCCCCGGGTGCTGCCCAAATACACCGGCGCCCCGGCTCTGGCAACGAACATCAGCGAAGATGTTTTCCTGCTGAAGCTGACACCCGGCTTAAATCCTGCCATTTTCGACGCTCTTGCCGATATGGGCTACAAGGGCATCGTCATCGAGGCCTTCGGTCTTGGCGGCGTGCAGGTGCTGCACAAGGGCCTTGCCGGTATTCAAAATGCCGTAGATGCCGGCATCAGCGTGGTGGTCATCACCCAATGCCTGTACGACAGCTCCGATCTGAAGGTCTATCAGGTAGGCAATAAGCTTTTGCAGCTTGGCGTTATTCAAGGCCGGGATATGACCTCGGAAGCCGCTATGACCAAGCTGATGTGGGCCATCGGCCAGGGTATGCAGCAAAAGGAGATCGCCAAGCTGTTTACCTACAGCCTTGCCGGCGAGATCACCCAAGCCTAAACAAAATTGCTGTCATCCCGAGCAAAGTGAAACGAAGTCGAGGGATCTACCGCACCTTTGGCTGCAAAGATTCCTCCGCTCGGCTTCGCCTCGGTCGGAATGACAACTTTTTGTTTTTCTCTACATCCCCTTGTTAGGAGGTTTTTATGGATAACATTTATGTAACCGGCCACCGCAATCCGGATACGGATTCCATCGTTGCCGCTATGGCTTATGCCGCGCTGCGCAACGCTTTGGGTGATCGGGAATATGTTGCCGCCTGTCTGGGACGGGTTTCTGACGAAACCCAATCGGTGCTGGACCGTTTCGGCTTCCAGCCGCCCCAGCTTCTGCACAGTATTCACACCCAGGTGGAAGATTTGGAATACGATACGCCCCCCATCCTTTCCGCTGCCGTTACTATGGGCAGAGCCTGGGATGTTTTGGGCGATCTGAGCGGTATTGCCGCCATCCCCGTAGCCAACGATGACGGTACGCTGTTCGGTATGCTGTCCCGGGAAAATGTGGCGCATTATAATATGAACCTTGCCACCGCAGGAAAGCTGGAGGCAGTTCCCCTTTTCAATGTCCTCTCCATTTTGGAGGGCAAGGTGCTCAACGATGCCGGCGAGCGCACCGACAGGATCTCCGGTGAGGTCTGCATCGCCCTGCCCCAGCAGCAGGAAACCCTGCTGTTCAACAGTGCGGATTCTATCGTTTTGTGCGGTCATCAGCCGGATATGATCAAACGGGCTTTGCAGATGAATGTCAACTGCTTGGTGCTGTGCCAGGCAGAATTGGACGACGAGCTTCGCGCTATGCCCACCACCACCTGCATCATCGCCACCCCCTTTGATGCGTACCGGACTGCCCGGCTTATTTTCCAATCTGTCCCTGTCAGCCGTATCTGCAACACCAAGGGCTTGATCTGCTTCCATTTGGAGGATCGGGTGGACGATGTAAAAGAGCAGATGCTGAAGCACCGCTATTCCTGCTATCCCATTTTGGATGCGCAAGAGCGGGTTGTGGGCGTTTTGAGTCGGTATCATTTGCTGCGTCCCCGGAGAAAGCGGGTAGTTTTGGTGGATCACAACGAGATCAGCCAGTCCGTTCCCGGCTTGGAAGAGGCGGATATTCTGGAGATCATCGACCATCACCGTTTGGCAGATATTCAGACCACCAACCCCATTTATGTCCGCAACGAGCCGGTTGGCTCTACCAATACCATCATCGCCAGTATGTTCCAGGATCGGGGCTTGATGCCCTCTGCCAATATGGCAGGTATGATGGCGGCGGCCATTTTGTCGGACACGGTTATGTTCAAGTCCCCCACCTGCACCGATCGGGACAAACGCACCGCTGAGAGAATGGCGCGGATCGCCAATGTATCTCTGGACGAGCTGGGCAAGACCATCTTCTCCACCTCTGTCGATGGCAAGTCTGCTGAGGATCTGCTGACCGCCGACTACAAGGAATTCCACATCGCCGGACACAATTTGGCGGTGGCGCAGATCACCTGCGTAGACAGCCCCAAGATCTTGGAGCGCAAGGAGGAATTCCTGACGCTGATGAAGCAGATGATGACCAAGAAGAAGTTTTCGATGATGATCCTGATGCTGACCGATGTGCTGATGGAAGGCACTCAGCTGATCTACCTTGGCGACGACGAGATCATTCATCAGGCATTCAACATTCAGCCCAAGGACAACACGGTTTTCCTGCCCCACGTAATGAGCCGAAAGAAGCAGGTCATTCCTATGCTGTCTGCCCTTTGGGGTTAAAACAAATTTTCAAGGAGAGGGAATATGGGTTTTCGCCGTTTGCTGGGCAACGACCAGCTGAAACAAAACTTGACAAATGCCCTGCATAGCGGCCATATTTCCCACTTTTACCTGATCAGCGGACCGGCAGGCTCCGGTCGGCATACCCTGGCGCGGCTTTTGGCTGCCGCCATTATGTGCCAGGGGCAGCAAAAGCCCTGTATGACCTGCGCCGCCTGCCGAAAGGTGATGGCAAATACCCACCCGGATTTCATCACCGTCAACGATCCGGAGCATAAAACCCTGCCGGTGGATATGATCCGGGATATGCGGGACGATCTGTTTATCCGTCCCAACGAGGCGATGTGGAAGATCTATATGATCGACCAGGAAATGCGCACAGAAGGACAAAACGCCCTGCTGAAGGTGCTGGAAGAGCCGCCCAAATACGGCGTGTTCATTCTCATCGCCGACAATCCGGAAAGTCTGCTGCCAACGGTGCGCTCCCGGTGTACGCCGCTGCAGCTGCAGCCCCTGAGCCAGCCGGTACTGATGCAGGCCCTGGCAGAAGAATTCCCCAACGCAACAAAAGAAGACCTCCAGGCTGCCGCCAGCCGCAGCTGCGGATTTTTAGGACAGGCGAAAAAGCTGCTAAGTGGCAGCGCCGCCATATCTGAGCAAACCGAGGATTTTGTTAAAAGCTTTTCCCAACGGGATGCGCTGCTTTTGATCCAAACCCTTGCGCCTATGGAAAAATGGAAACGGGATCAACTGATCCCAACACTTCAGCAATGGCTGGAGCTTTTGGAGGGGGCGCTGGCCTGCCGGGCAGGTATGCCGGGCTTAGATCCCCTTTCCCGTACCCTTAGTACACACCGCAGCTCCCAAGACCTGATGCAGGCGGTTTCCCATCTGCAAAAGGCCATTGAATACGCCCAGGGAAATGTATCGGTGGCTGCCACCTGCGGCTATCTTTCCTGGCACCTGCGATAAACATAAATGCGACTGCCGTTTTCGGCAGAGATAAAGGAGTTACACATGGAACAGCAAATTACGACCGACCGCACTGTGGAAGTGGTGGACATTCAGTTCCGCCCCGGTCAAAAGGTATACTTTTTCGCTCCTGCAGGACTAACGCTGCATACCGGCGATCATGTCATTATCGACACCGCCCGGGGCCCGGAATTCGGCATTTGCGCCGCCGGTAATCACCGGATTCCGGAAAAGGACATTGTCAGCCCTCTGCGCAGTGTTCTGCGGCTTGCCAATAAGCAGGACGAAGCTGTGATCGAAGAAAATCGAAAAAAGGAAGAATCCGCCTTCAACACCTGCGTCAAAATGATCGAAGAGCACGGTCTGGATATGCAGCTGGTCAGCGCCGAATGCGCTTTTGACGGCAGCAAGATCATTTTCTTCTTCACCGCCGATGAGCGGGTGGATTTCCGGGAGCTGGTAAAAAATCTGGCATCGGCGTTCCACACCCGTATCGAGCTGCGGCAGATCGGCGTCCGGGACAAGGCGAAGATGGTTGGCGGCTTGGGCATTTGCGGCCGTCCCTTCTGCTGCGCAAGCTTTTTGGACGACTTCCAGCCCGTGTCTATCAAAATGGCAAAAACCCAAAATCTGAGTCTGAATCCCACCAAGATCTCCGGCACTTGCGGACGGCTGATGTGCTGCCTCAAGTATGAGCAGGACGCCTATGAGGATCTGCTGCGCACCGCTCCGAAAATGGATTCCTTCGTGGATACCCCGGAAGGTCGCGGTACGGTGGTAGAGGTAGATCTGCTGCGGCAGAGAGTAAAGGTGCGTATGGAGGATGCGCCGGAGACCATTTCCGTCTTCCCCAACGCGGATATTGCCGTTCTTCGCAGCGGCAAGGCCAAGAAGAACGATCCTCCCATTCCCGATGATCTTGCCCCCATTTCCGGCGCAAAGCGGCGCCAACGCAAGGACACCGAAGAGGAATTCCCCAAACTGGAATCCTTCCGGGTGCGCTACAATGACGGTACTGTGGACGAAGCCCCCACTGCCAAGCAGGAGGAAGCTCCCGCAGCCGAGCATAAGGGCAACCGCCGCCACCATCGCAGAGGACACGGCTCCAAGAAGCCCAACGCTCCTGCAGCTACCCAGCCTGCTGCTCCTGCAGCCCCTGCTGCGCCTGCCGGCGAGGGTGCGGACAAGCCCAAGAAGAGCAATCACCGCCGCCACCGCCACCACCATAAGCCCAAGCAGAATAACGGACAATAATTGCCCGCACCTGTCATCCTGAGCGAACGAAGTGAGCCGAAGGATCTACCGCGCCTGTTTGCTGCGAAGATTCCTCGATTCCGCTTCGCTCCACTCGGAATGACAGCGTTTTGGGGAGGCAAGACAGAAATCTCCACCCTTTTCAGGTGCTATGCAGTTTTGAAGTGGCAACTTTTTTGATTCACAAATAACAAAATTCCCGGAATGCTGACGCATTTCGGGAATTTTTGTGCAGTTAAGCGAGAAAGGAGCCGTTCAAAACCAATACTTCCTTACGGAGTGTTGCCCAAAGCACCTCGGTTTTGTTTATCCCTTTACTCTGCTTTCAATACGGCTCAAGGCGGTTTTCATCGCCTCATAGGCAACCTCCGAAACCGCATTCAGGCTGCGGTTTTCGTATGCCGTCAGCGCCTGCTGAATTCGCAACAGACGAACATTGCCCGTTTCGTCCTCATACCGGTAGATCGGGGTATAGGAATAGCCGGAGATGGAAACCGCGCCGGTTTCTCCGCTGCGGGTGATCTCCAGATCCAAAAGCACAGAATAATTCGTACCGGCAGCATCGCCGTCCCCCAGGAAATCGCCCAAAGAATAGGCGATGAACATTCCCGTTTCCTGGTCGAAGCCCATCTTCTGCACATAATGGGAATGTGTACCCACAATGGCATCTACGCCGCCATCGGCCATAATCTCAACGATCTGGGTTTGTGTCTTGCTGATCTGGTCGTTAAATTCGCTGCCCCAATGCAAAAGCGCGATGGTAACATCCGGCTTTTGCTTTTCGATGGCCTTCAAAACCGACCGGATACCCTCCTCGTCCACCGTTTGGTAGGCGCTGTTGTAGTCCTCATACAGAAGATTGACGCAGTATTCGCTGCCGCTGGGCAATCCCTTGCCGTCCATACCCTTGGTAAAGGCGGTAATGGCGATCCGAATTCCGTCCACTTCCCGGATCACAAAGCCCTGATACCGTCGGAACTGATCCTGGCTGGCATACGTGCCTACGCTCTGCATTCCGGCATTGCGAATGCCATCAAGGGTGGCGGACAAGCCCAAAATGCCGTTGGTAACGCTTTTGGAATTGGCGGTCTGCAAAATATCCACACCGGCATTACGCAAAGCTGCCGCCAGCTCCGCAGGCGCGCAGCTGTTGGCCGAACCATAGGGCGGCTGATACAGATTTCCCTCAAAATTCAGGGTGGTCAGATCGCCGCCGGACAGCACCGGCATCACATCCAAAAGGATGTTGCCATAGTCGTAGCTGCCGTCCTTTTCGCCGGCGGCTACCACCTTATCGGTTACATTCACATCGCCACCGGATATCAAATGGATCACCGTATCTGCCGCGGCCGGATGATCCGTCCCGACACCGGGATCGTTCTGCCCGGCGCTTAGCAAAGCCCGGATCCCAAAAAATCCGCCTGCCAGCACCGCAAGGGCTCCGGCTACAATGCCCAGCTTGGCGACCACAGATAATTTCCGTCTGCCAAAGCCGGGACTATTCTGTTTTCTGCCAAAACGGGGCATACCGATTCCTCCATTCTTATTTGGGTTTTATTCTACACTATTTTCCCAAAGAACACAAGTACCATATTGGAGATTGCGTTGACATATCTGCAAGAATTGATTACAATAGGCGTACAACAACTGCAAAGGAGTTTTCTTATGAAGCGGTTATCTCCCGGTGTCCGGTTTTTACTGGGCTTTATCACATTCTTGCTGAGCATTGCGCTGTTTGTGTCTGCCGTGGCAGGCATTCTCATTTCCAATTTTGTAAATATTCTTTCCTCCCAGGAAAATCTGCAAAGTCTGCTGCGGCAGGTTATGTTTGTGGATCTGAAAGCGCCGGTACGCGCCGTTCCCGGCGGTAACGCCCCGGCTGCACAGCGGGTTACAGTAAAAACCTTAGCCCCGGCTGACATTCGCCTGGCAGAACAGCAGGCCGCTGCCTCTATGGTGGATTGGCTCTACGAATCGCTGATCGAGGACTTCGGCGACGAGCTGCAGGTGTCTTTGGGCACGGTTCAGGACTTTGTGGAACGCTCCACCCTTGACGATTTCCTGGTAGAAAAGGGCGCAGCGATGCTCAGCGATGTCTATACCGGTCAAAACACCGCTACCATAACACCGGAGGAGATCGAGGCAAAGATCGCGGAAAATACCCCCTTGATCGAGGAGGTCTTTGGCGTTGAGATCGCGCCCCAGGTGATCGCCGACATCACCTCGATCATTCAGGACAACGAGTACTTTGCCCGGATCCAGGAAGAGGGTATCGTGGATATCCTTTTCTACCCCAACGGCCGTCCCTCCGATCCTATGCATAACCCTGACAGCGTGGAAGCTGAGCAGATTATGACCATCGTTCGAAATGTTCTGTCCGTCAACACTGTTTACCTGCTGGGCGGCGCTTGCCTACTGCTGATCATTTTGATCCTACTGGTAAATATGAAACAGATCTGGGTAGGTATGAACAAGGCCGGCATTACCTTGATGTCTGCCGCGCTGCCCTCTGTGATCCTTACCGTTGCGGTTTTGGCAATTCCTGCCGGCTGGTCGCAGCAGTTTGGACTTTTCAGCATTGTGGAGATCTTGATCCGCCAGCTGGTTACTATGAACGCCGGCATCTGCATCGGCGTATTTGCAGTGGGCCTGGTGCTGTTGATCTTCGGTATCGTTACCAAGGGTATCGTCCGCAGAAGCTATGAAAAGGCCGCTCGGACAGAGGCCATCTCCAACCAGGTCTTCGCCGAGGCTCCCGTGGTTGTGGAATTCCCCACCGAGGAAGAGGCTGAGGAGGAACTGGTCGAGGTAGAAGAAGCTGACGAAACAATATAAGTACATACATAAAACGCACCCCACCGGGGTGCGTTTTTTTCTAAAAATCCGGGATGAACTCCCGGGTGGCGGCAGTTTCCTCCTGGGTAAAGCCCTCCAGGTCGTTCAAATACATCCAGCTGAGCACCGCATCGTACTCCGCATTGCTGACCTGCCGGTCAAAGGGCGCAGGCAAGCCGCCCATAGGCGTATACTGCCGCATCAGGCTGACCAAAACCTCTCCGGGGGCGAAATTCTCGCCGATCCAATCCAGCACCTTCAAGGAATTGTCCACACAGCCCGGCAGGATCAAATGACGGATGATCACGCCCTTGACGATTTTCTCCCCCTGCCATTGTACCGGACCAACCTGCTGTACCATCTGCCGGATCGCCCTGACTGCCACCGGGAAATAATCCTTTGCTCCCGACAGTTTTTCTGCCAAAGCCCCATCGGCGTATTTCATATCCGGCAGGTAAATGTCTATCTTGCCGTCAAGCAGCTTGATGGTTTCCTCCCGCTCATAGCCGCCGCAGTTATACACCACCGGAACAGGCAGTTTCTGTTCCAACGCCGGCAAGATCGTCGGCAGATAATGGGTAGGGGTAACCAAATCAATATTTTCCGCGCCGTCAGCGATCAGCTGCTCCATCATCGCCCGCAGACCAATACTGTCCACCGTTTTTCCCACAGGTTTTCCGGAGATCGCCCGATTCTGACAGTATTTGCAACCCAAGGTACAGCCGCCGAAGAAAATCGCGCCGCTGCCGCCGCTGCCTGCCAGGGCAGGCTCTTCCCATTTGTGGAGCATGGTCTTTGCCACCAGGGCAGTATCGCTGCCGCCACAAAAACCAACTTGCCCTGCGGTGCGGTCAACGCCGCAGGCTCTGGGACATAGGGCACAATTTTTGTAATCCATCTTTTTCACATCCTTTTCTATATTCTAGCACCCTTTTTTCCATTTGCCAAGGTTTGCGCTTTACCGCAAAAGATTTTTGTGCTATGATAAACGAAAGTTTTGAAAGAGGTGTCCGCTATGATGATCCGCAAGGCGCAAATGCAAGACATTCCCGGCATTTTGTCGCTGCTGAAGCAGGTGGGACAGGTGCATCACAACATCCGCCCCGATATTTTCCCTGCCGGCACATTAAAATATAACGATTCCCAACTGGCAACGCTGCTGCAGGACGAAACCCGCCCGGTTTTTGTGGCGGATGTAGACGGCGTTGTGGCTGGCTACTGCTTCTGCGTACATCAGCAGGTTGTTGCTTCCTCCTGCGCCATCGGTCGGCAGGAGCTGTACATCGACGATCTGTGTGTGGACGAAAATCATCGCCGTATGGGCATCGCCCGGGCGCTGTATGACCATACCCTGGCATACGCCAAGGAAACCGGCTGCAATTTCATTACCCTCCACGTTTGGAACGGAAATGACAGCGCCATTCGTTTTTACGAACAGATGGGTATGACGGAGCGCTATTTGATGATGGAAATTCCCCTGGAGGAAACCGAATGTTGATCAAAAACCAAGTTTACGAAGCCACCATCGTAGATTACACCGCCCAAGGCCAAGGCATCGCCAAGATCGAGGGCTGCGCCGTGTTCATTCCCAATGCCATCGTGGGTGAAAAATGCACTGTACGCATTGAAAAAGCGCAGAAAACCTGGGCTTCCGGCAAGATCGTGGAGCTTTTGGAAAGATCGCCCCACCGGGTAAACCGGGAATGTCCCGTAGCAAAGCTGTGCGGCGGCTGTGATTTTTGGCATATGGACTACGAAGAAGAATCCCGGCTAAAGGCTGACCGGGTTTTGCAGGCATTAAACCGCATCGGCGGTGAAAGTTTGGAGGAGATCCCTATTCTTTCCGCGCCCACCTGCTACGGCTACCGCAACAAAGCCCAATACCCCGTTGCCGCCAAAAAGGGCAAGGCCTACACCGGCTTTTACCGGGCAGGCACCCATAGTGTGGTGGAAAGCGACCGTTGCCTGATCCTTCCGGAGGTTACCGGCAAGGTCAAAGACGCCGTTTTGGATTATGTAAACCAATATCGCATTACCGTCTATGACGAACAGACCGGAAAGGGACTTCTGCGGCATATTTATGTCCGCAAGGGTGAGGTTTCCGGGCAGATCTTGGTGTGCCTTGCGGTCAACGGCAGGAAGCTGCCTCACACCACGGAGCTGATCGACCGGCTGAAAAAGATCCCCGGCTTTGCCACCTTGGTGCTCAGTGTCAACACCAAGGACACCAATATCATTCTGGGTGATGAATTTATTACCCTCTACGGACCGGGCTATATTGAGGACACCCTCTGCGGACTGAATTTCCGGCTGTCCCCCCGGTCGTTCTATCAGGTCAACCACCACCAGGCCCAGCGGCTGTACCAATCTGCCATTGAACTGGCTGGCATTACAAAGGCGGACACCGTGCTGGATCTTTATTGCGGCGTCGGTACCATTACCCTGGCAATGGCGGCTGCCGCCGGCAAGGTCATCGGCGTGGAGGTGATCCCCCAGGCGGTGGAGGATGCCAGGGACAACGCCCGGCGCAACGGCATCGAAAATGCCCGGTTTTTCTGCGGCGATGCAGGACAAGCCGCCCTGGAACTGGCCGCAAAGGGCATCCATATCGATGTGGCTGTGGTGGATCCCCCCAGAAAGGGCTTGAACGCCGACACCATTGAGGCGCTTACCCAAATGTCCCCCCGGCGGATCGTCTATGTTTCCTGCGATCCTGCCACCTTGGCGCGAGATGTGGCGCTGCTGAAAGAACGGGGCTATGCCTTGCAAAAGGCTATGGCCGCTGACCTTTTCCCCCGCTGCGCGCACGTAGAATCGATCGTTTGCTTGTCCAAATAAAAACACCTTTGGAGGACACTATGATTATTTCCGGTTTGCAAAAAATGACCTTATTGGACTACCCCGGTCGGGTAGCCTGCACGGTTTTCCTGCAGGGCTGCAATTTCCGCTGCCCATTCTGCCACAACAGCGGTCTTTTGGGCATTTCTCAGGACGATACCATTGCCGTAGAAACCCTTTTGGATTTTCTGCGCAAGCGCATCGGCATTTTAGACGGCGTGTGCATCACCGGCGGCGAGCCGACTTTGCAAAATGATCTTCCCCAGCTTTTGCGGCAGATCAAAGAAATGGGCTACCATATTAAATTAGACACCAACGGCAGCCGCCCGGATATGCTGAAAGCCCTTGTGGAAGAAAAATTGATCGACTATGTAGCTATGGACATCAAAAACAGCCCCGACCGCTACGGCGAAACCATCGGTCTTTCCCAGCTCCCCCAGGAGATCGAAAAAAGTATGGTCTTTTTAATGGAAGGGGAGCTGGACTATGAATTCCGCACCACGGTGGTGGAGGAATTCCATAGCGAAGCCGATATTTTGGCATTGGGACAATGGCTTTCTCAGCTTTCTCCTGACCGCAAGGCAAAACGGCTGTTCCTGCAGCCCTACGCCGACAGAGACAGCGTTTTGGTGTCCGGATTGCATACCCCCAGCGCTGAAAAATTAAGCTGTTTCAAGGAAATTCTGACGCCTTACGCAGAATTTGTGGAAATTCGCGGAGCAGACTAAACCACAAGATATAGTTTTATTTTTCAAATTTTCCCACAATATATTGGAAAAACCTATTGACAAACCCACAATATCTAGATATAATACAGGCACTGTCGCATTTCAGGCTGTGCCTGTATTTCTATATATGGAGGTTTGTTTATGTATCGCGTACAAAAAAGAGACGGCGGCACTGTGGAATTTGATATTTCCAAGATTTCCGCCGCCATGACCAAGGCTTTTGAAGCCCAAGACCGCAAGTACCACCCCAGTGTTATCAATCTGCTGGCTCTGCAGGTTGCGTCCGATTTCGAGGCTAAGATCAAGAATGATGTGATCTCCGTCGAAGACATTCAGGACAGCGTGGAGCAGGTTCTGTCCAACGCCGGCTACTCCGACGTTGCCAAGGCCTACATCCTGTACCGTAAGCAGAGAGAGAAGATCCGCAACGTCAATGCGGCTCTGCTCAACTACAAGGATCTGGTCGACAACTATCTGAAGATCAACGACTGGCGCGTGAAGGAAAACTCCACCGTTACATACTCCGTCGGCGGTCTGATCCTTTCTAACTCCGGCGCTATCACCGCCAACTACTGGCTGTCCGAGATCTACGACGAGGAGATCGCAGAGGCGCACCGCAGCGCTGCTGTGCATCTGCACGATCTTTCCATGCTCACCGGCTACTGCGCAGGCTGGAGCCTGAAGCAGCTGATCCAGGAGGGCTTGGGCGGCGTTCCCGGCAAGATCACCTCTGCTCCTGCCAGCCACCTGTCTACTCTGTGTAATCAGATGGTCAACTTCCTGGGCATTATGCAGAACGAATGGGCCGGCGCGCAGGCATTCTCCTCCTTCGACACCTACCTGGCACCCTTCGTCAAGGTGGATAACCTGTCCCAAAAGGAAGTCAAGCAGTGCATCCAGTCCTTCGTCTACGGCGTCAACACCCCCTCCCGTTGGGGTACCCAGGCTCCCTTCTCCAACATCACCCTGGACTGGGTCGTGCCTGCTGACCTGAAGGATCTGCCCGCGATCGTTGGCGG
This sequence comes from Faecousia sp., assembly GCA_045532855.1. Taxonomy (GTDB): domain Bacteria; phylum Bacillota; class Clostridia; order Oscillospirales; family Oscillospiraceae; genus Faecousia. The sequence goes on along the minus strand of JAZSGS010000013.1, from coordinate 437 downwards.
CAAGGAGATGGACTTCACCTACGGCGACTGTAAGAAGGAAATGGACATGGTCAACAAGGCCTTCATCGAGATCATGATCGAGGGCGATGCCAACGGCCGTGGCTTCCAGTATCCCATCCCCACCTACTCCATCACCCGGGACTTCGACTGGAGCGAGACCGAGAACAACAAGCTGCTGTTTGAAATGACCGCCAAGTACGGCACTCCCTACTTCTCCAACTACATCAACTCCGATATGGAACCCTCTGACGTGCGCTCCATGTGCTGCCGTCTGAGACTTGACCTGCGTGAGCTGCGCAAGAAGTCCGGCGGCTTCTTCGGCTCCGGCGAATCCACCGGCTCTATCGGCGTTGTTACCATCAACCTGCCCCGTATCGCTTACCTGGCTGCTGACGGAGGTGAGTTCTACGCCCGCCTAGACAAGCTGCTGGGCCTTG
>JAZSGS010000015.1:0-31935 GCA_045532855.1 Faecousia sp. | reverse complement strand
TTTTATTCGCCCGCCGCAGGGTGCGTTCTGCGGCGGGCTTTTTTGTGTCTGCGGGCGGCGAAGCGCATCCGTAAAAAATTCGGGGAAAGTTTACGCAAAAACCGCTTTGCAGAATCGCAAATCTATGCTACAATAGCCTTGCAAGGCGGTGATGCTGCCGCTGCGCGGAGCATCATGCACATAAAAAGGAAAAAGAAAGGAAAAAGAACTGTGAGTGACATTCTGAAACAGTTGAAGACCCAGGATATGCTGGAGTACACCTCCATCCCGTTCTGGAGCTGGAACAACGAGCTGGATGAGAACGAGCTGGTTGCACAGATCAACGCTTTCAACGATGCGGGCATCCGCGGCTTTATCGCCCACGCCCGTACCGGCCTGAAGGAGGAGTATCTGGGCGAGCGCTGGTTCCATCTGATCGAGGTCTGCCTGGACGAGGCCAAAAAGCTGAAGATGAGCTGTGTCATCTATGACGAAAACGGCTGGCCCAGCGGCTTTGCCGGCGGTCTTTTGCTGGAGGATATGCAAAACCGGGATATGTACCTGACGCAAAAGCAGGGCACATTCGATCCTGACGCCGACATTTCCTACATAATCGGCGAAAACGCCCTTGTCCGCACCGATTCCGACGGCGGCGGCCAGCACCTTAATATATATATGCATCGCTCCGCATCCACCGTGGACATTCTCAACCCCGATGTGGTGCGCAAATTCCTGGATGTTACCCACGAAGCCTACAAAAAGCGGCTGGGCAAGGCGTTTTCCTCCGACCTGAAGGGCTTTTTCACCGACGAGCCTCAGTATTATCGGGCGGACACCCCCTATACGCCGATGCTGGAGGATTATTTCCGCAAAGAATACGGCGAAGATGTCCGGGACGGCTTAGGTCTGCTGTTTTTGGAAAAAGAGGGCTACCGCGGCTTCCGCTACCGCTACTGGCTGGCGATGCAGAAGCTGATGCTGGAAAGCTTCGGCAAGCAGCTGTATAGCTGGTGCTGCGACAACGGCATCTCCTTTACGGGACACTATGTTGAAGAGGTTTCTATGGGCGCGCAGCTGATGTGCTGCGCCGGCGCTATGCCGTTTTATGAGTACGAAACCATTCCCGGCATTGACTGGCTGGGCGCGGACACCAATAATGAGCTGTCCCCCCGGCAGCTGGGCAGCGCTGCCCGGCAGCTGGGCAAAAAGCAGACGCTGACCGAAACCTTTGGCTGCTGCGGCTGGAATATTTCTCCTGCCGATCTGCGCCGGATCGCCGGCTTCCAGTATGCCTGCGGCGCAAACTTAATGTGCCACCATCTGATCCCCTACTCCGAACACGGACAGAGAAAACGGGATTATCCTGCACATTTTAACCCGGTAAATCCCTGGATTGGTGCCCATTTCAAGGATTTTAACGACTATTTCGCCCGTTTGGGCTATCTGCTGGCAGAAAGCGAAGAGCCGGTCAATGTGGCGATGCTGCACCCGATGCGCAGCGCCTATTTCGACTACAAGCGAGGCACGGTGGACATCCCCGAGAGCCATCTTGACCCCAGCCTGCGTAAGGCTTGCCGCACCTTGTCCAGCCGGGGGATCGCCTACCATTTCTTAGACGAAACCTTGCTTGAAAAGCACGGTTTTGTGGAGGGCAATGCCATTGGCTGCGGGCAGTGCAAGTATACATACCTGGTGCTGCCTAAGATGTTGACCATGGGCAAGCACACCGAGCAGCTTCTGCGTAAATTCGCAGAAAATGGCGGAAAAGTCCTGCTTTTAGAGGATAAGCCCGGATATTTGGAGGGCGAAAAGTTTGATTACAGCTATCTGCGCAGCAACATTTCTCTGGAAGATATCTTGTCTACCCAGCCCTTCACCGTGGAAAACACCGACACGGAGCTGTACTGCACCTACCGCATTTTTGGCGGCAAGCAATATCTGTTCGTCCAAAACGCATCGGCGGAACTGAGCTACACCCAGACCTTCCGCTTTGACAAGGGCAACAGCTTTATCGCCATTGATCCTGTCAGCTTTGAAACCAAAAAACTGCCGCTGACCGTAACTTTGGGCAAGAACGAGGCACTTTTGCTGCAGGTCAGCGACGATGCCGCCCCGGAGATGGAAGAAAAACCGGTCTATACACTGAGATTTACCGGCGCGAAGGCGAAATTCGACACCAATTTCCTGACGGTGGATATGCTGCAGTGGTCGGAAGACGGCAAAAACTACTCCCAGCCCCTGCTGTGCAACGAGCTCAACACCCTGCTTTTGCAGCGCCGCTATGAAGGCAAGCTGTGGCTGCGCTACAGCTTCGATGTGGCGGATATTCCCGAAAAACTGCGCCTCATCGCAGAAAAGAGCGACTGCGTATGCGCTGTCAACGGGCATACCGTTGCCTTTGACCGCACTTTGGAGGAAGATCACTGCTTCCACAGCGTAGATATCTCCAAATTTGTCCGGCTGGGCGAAAACGTCTGCGAAACCGTGATGAACTGGCATCAAAGCGAAGAAACCTACTACGCTCTGTTTGGCGAAGGCGTTACGGAAAGCCTGCGCAACTGCATCGCCTACGACAGTGAGGTGGAGGCGGTATACCTTGCCGGTGATTTCGGCGTATACGCCCGCAATTCTTGGGAAAACCACGACGATCAGCACCTGCTGGGCAGCAAATTCTACATCGGCAAAGCCCCCGAAGCCGTGTCTGAAACCGTTACCGACGGTCTGCCCTTCTTCCGGGGCGAGCTGACCTTGACGCAGACAGTTGCCCTTGCCGAGCCCAACGTCCGGCTGGCTTTGGCAGGCGATTTCCTCACCGCCAAGGTGTCCGTCAACGGTCATTTCGCCGGGGAGATCTGCTTCGAGAATACCACCGACATTTCCTCCTTTGCAAAGCCCGGCGAAAACGAGATCGCCGTTACCTTCTGCATCGGCAACCGGAATCTTCTCGGTCCGTTCCACGCAGCAGAAGCGGAGGTCTTTGTCTGCCCGACCTTGTTTGAAGAGAGCAATATCCCCGCCACCGAAAATGGCGATCCTAGGTATAAATTCCGCCGTTTTTACGCGAAAACATAGGAAAAGAGGCTAATTATGTTTGGATTTCTTAGCATTGACGGTCCGTTTTACAAAACGCTGACCAAGATCACAAACTATATGATCCTGGGCTTTTTGTGGCTGCTGGGCTGCGTTCCCATTATTACCGTGGGCGCATCCTGCACCGCCCTGTATGCCACCCATCATAAGGTGGTCAAAAACGGCAACGGCTATATTTGGCGCACCTTTTGGGAGCAGTTTCGCAGCAATTTCAAGCAGGCGACCTTGCTGTGGCTGATCATACTGCTGCTGGGCGGTTTCTTCGCGGCAGATTATTATCTGCTGTATATGATGTCGGGCGCCGGCAACTCCAGTGTTGTTTTGACGGTTTTCCTGATTTTTGTAGGTATGTGCGCGATGTGGATCCAGTATTGGTTCCCCTATATTGCCCACATTGAAGACCCCATTAAGACCGTGCTGAAAAACACGCTGATCCTCTGCTTTGCCCATTTCCCCCAGTCCCTTTTGATCACGCTGGTATTCGGTCTGCTTTGGTTTGTGAATTTGGGCTTGCCGCTGATGCCCTATTTCATCATTTTGGGGCCTCTTTCGCCGATTATTTACTGCCTGCTGACCTACGGCCGCTTCCGCCGGGTTTTCTCCAACTACTGGGATATGACCGACGGAAACGCGCAGCTGGAAGAAGAAAAAGAAGAAGAATAACCTTGTAGGGGCGGATTTCAATCCGCCCCTTTTGTCATTCCGAGTGGAGCGTAGCGGAATCGAGGAATCTTCGCACCAAAGAACTGCGGTAGATCCCTCGGCTTCGCTCGGGATGACAGCTGCGGATGCGCCCTTACCTCCCTCTGATGAGGGAGGTGGCCGAGGTTGCGGTGGAAATTTTTATTATCAAAACCGATTGAATTTACAAAACAGATGTGTTATGATGATGTTACAAATCATACAAATGGAGGAATTACCATGTCTACTGTTTATGATCTGATCGTAATCGGCGGCGGTCCCGGCGGTTATCTGGCTGCAGAGCGGGGCGCACATGCCGGTCTGAAGACCCTGCTGTTTGAAAAGCGTTCTTTGGGCGGCGTTTGCCTGAACGAGGGCTGCATCCCCTCCAAGGCTCTGCTGAACTCCGCAAAGCACTACGAGCACGCGCTGCACGGCGATAAGTACGGCGTCAGCTGCTCCAATGTTACCATCGACCAGAAAGCCGTGGTTGCCCGCAAGGCCAAGGTGGTCCGCACTTTGGTTGGCGGCGTTAAGGCCAAGATGAGAGGCGCAGGCGTTACTGTGGTGATGGAGGAAGCTACCATTACCGGCAAGGACGGCGCAAACTTCGCCGTTGCCGCCAAGGGCACTACTTATTTGGGCAAGAATCTGATCATTGCCACCGGTTCCAGCGCAGCTGTTCCCCCCATTCCCGGTGTGAAGGAGCTGCTGGGCGGCTTCGTGATGACCAACCGCGAGGTTTTGGACCTGGAGGAGATCCCCGCCCGTCTGACCGTCATCGGCGGCGGCGTTATCGGTCTTGAGATGGCTGCTTATTACGCAGCTGTGGGCTCTAAGGTTACCGTCATCGAAATGCTGGATCATATCGCAGGTCCTACCGATCTGGAGATCAGCTCTATGCTGCAGAAGGAGCTGGAGGCCAAGGGCGTTACCTTCCTGCTGAGCACCGCTGTTAAGAGCGTGGAGCAGGGCAAGGTCAATGCGGAAAAGGCAAACGGCGAGAAGATCAGCGTGGAAGCTGACAAGGTGCTGCTGTCCATCGGCCGCCGTTCCAACACTCAGGGCATCGGTCTGGAGTCCATCGGCGTTGAGGTCGATCGCGGTATCCCCACCGACACCATGGGACGCACCAATGTGCCCAATGTTTACGCCATCGGCGATGTCAACGGCCACCATATGCTGGCTCACACCGCATACCGTGAGGCGGAAGTTGCCATCAACACCATTTTGGGCAAGCCCGACAATATGCGCTACAACGCCAACCCCTCCGTCATCTACACCCAGCCGGAGATCGGCTCTGTGGGTAAGACCGAGGAAGAGTGCAAGGCTAAGGGCATCGAGTACGAGGTGGCCAAGCTGCCTATGGTCTATTCCGGCCGTTTTGTGGCTGAGAACGAAGGCGCTGACGGTCTGTGCAAGGTCATCATCGACAAGCGCAAGAGAAATGTTCTGGGCGTACATCTGATCGGCGCATACTCCGGCGAGATCATTTGGGGCGCTGCAGAAATGATCGAGATGCAGCTGCGGGTTACCGACGCACGGCAGATCATCTTCCCCCATCCCACGGTCTGCGAGATCATCCGCGAAACCCTGTGGGAGTTTAAGGACTAAGCTTCATAGATATATCCCCCGCCAATCCGGCGGGGGATTCCTATTAAGCCTTGCCTCCCTCTTTGAGGGAGGTGGCTTCGCCGCAGGCGAAGACGGAGGGAGTTTAACTCCCCCAGTCGAAAATCGAAGATTTTCGCCAGCCCCCTCAGCGAGGGGCCCGAGGTTGCGCGCGAATGCTGTCGTACCGGCTATAAATACAGTTGACAAATCTTCCGATCTACGGGTATAATATTTGGTAAAGTATACCTGTCAGGAGGCAAATTATGAGCAAGAAACCTTACTATATTTCCACTGCCATTGCCTATACCTCTGCCAAGCCCCACATCGGCAACACCTATGAGATCGTGCTGGCCGATGCCATTGCCCGGCACAAGCGCCAGCAGGGCTACGATGTGTATTTCCAGACCGGCACCGATGAGCACGGTCTGAAGATCCAGCAGAAGGCTGAGGCCGCCGGCATCAGTCCCCAGGAATATGTGGACAATGTTGCCGGTCAGATCAAGGGCATTTGGGATCTGATGAATACCACTTATGACCGCTTTGTCCGCACCACCGATACGGAGCATAAGGACAAGGTGCAGAAGATCTTCCGCAAGATGTACGAAAAGGGCGACATCTACAAGGGCAAGTACTCCGGCAAATACTGCACCCCCTGTGAGTCCTTCTGGACAGAGAGCCAGCTTGTCGACGGCAAATGCCCCGACTGCGGCAGAGAGTGTGTGGATGCTGAGGAAGAGGCATACTTCTTCAAGATGAGCAAGTACGCCGATCAGCTGATGAAGCACATCGAGACTCATCCCGATTTCATCCAGCCCGAAAGCCGGAAGAACGAGATGATCAACAATTTCTTAAAGCCCGGTCTGCAGGATCTGTGCGTTTCCCGTTCCAGCTTTACCTGGGGCGTACCTCTTGACTTTGCCCCCGGTCATGTCAGCTATGTGTGGCTGGATGCGCTGAGCAACTATATCACCTTCTGCGGCTATGATCCCGACGGCAATCACGACGAGCATTACAAGAAGTTCTGGCCTGCGGATCTGCACCTGATCGGCAAGGACATCGTCCGTTTCCATACCATTTACTGGCCCATTTTCCTGATGAGTATGGGTGAGCCGCTGCCCAAGCAGGTATTCGGTCATCCCTGGCTGCTGGTCAAGGGCGATAAGATGTCCAAAAGCTTGGGCAACGTGATCTATGCCGACGATCTGGTGGCGCTGTTCGGGGTGGATGCGGTGCGTTATTTCGTGCTGCACGAGATCCCCTTCGCAGCTGACGGCATTATGACTTACGAGCTGATCATCGAGCGTGTCAATTCCGAGCTTGCCAACATTTTGGGCAATTTGGTCAACCGCACCGTGGCGATGAGCAACAAGTATTTTGGCGGCGAGATCAAGTCTGCCGAATTTACCGATGCGCTGGACGAGGAGCTGAAGGCTGTGGCATTGGCAATGCCCGGCAAGGTTGCCGCCAAGATGGATGAGCTGAAGGTTGCCGACGCCATTGACGAGATTTTCGTGCTGCTGCGCCGCGCCAACAAGTATATCGACGAGACCGCCCCCTGGGCGCTGGCCAAGGACGAAGCAAACCACGGCAGACTGGGTACGGTTCTGTACAATCTGCTGGAGTCCATTCGTTTCGCTGCCATCGCTCTTGAGCCTTTCCTGCCCGACACCTCCAAGCGGATTTTGGAGCAGCTGAATGCAGAAAACGGCGGTTTGGAGAGCTTGACTTCCTTCGGTGCATTGCCTGTTGGCGGCAAGGTTGGCGCAGGCGAGATCCTGTTTGCCCGCTTGGATCCCGTCAAGAAGATGGAGCAGATCAACGCCTTTAATGAGGCCAAGGCAAAGGCTGCGCTGCCCCCGCTGGAAATCGTGCCCTACGCCGAGGAAACCGTAGATTTCGACACCTTCTGCAAGTCCGATTTCCGGGCTGTGAAGGTCAAGGATTGCCAGCCGGTGAAGAAGAGCGACAAGCTGCTGTGCTTTACTTTGGATGACGGCACCGGCACCGACCGCCAGATCCTCTCCGGCATCGCCAAGTACTACAAGCCGGAGGAGCTGATCGGCAAGACCCTGGTTGCCATCACCAATCTGCCGCCCCGGAAAATGATGGGCAGAGATTCCTGCGGTATGCTGCTGTCTGCTGTCCACACCGAAAAGGGCGAGGAAAAGCTGAATCTGATCATGATCGGCGATTCCATCCCCGCCGGCGCAAAGCTGTGCTAAAATATTTTCTGCGCCCTGTAAATGCAGGGCGCAGTTTTTGTTTGCGCAGGAAACGCCTTCCCCCGGGGGAAGGTGCCCGAACGCAGTGAGGGCGGATGAGGGTAATTATAATAGGGAACACCCTCATCAGTCGCCTACGGCGACAGCTTCCCCCAGGGGAAGCCTTTGGAATTGTAAACTTTTTTCTAAAATCTTGCGTTTTATTGGGTACGGTGGTAAAATTGTCCTTAGCTTATTTCGTTCCCTTTAAGGAGGAATGTTTCTAATATGATCAAACGACTTGCCCGGTGTGTCCGGGAATATAAATGGGCGGCCATCCTCAGCCCGATCTGTATGATCGGCGAGGTTGCTATGGAAGTTCTGATCCCGCTGGTGATGGCGAATCTGTACGATTACGGCATCAAGCTGCAGGATATGAATGTGGTTTTGACCCGTTCGGCGTTGCTGATCTTGCTGGCGTTGACATCCCTGGCTTTCGGCGTGGCGTCTGCCAATTTTGCGTCCAAAGCCGCCACCGGCTTTGCCAAAAATCTGCGCCACGATATGTACCACCATGTGCAAAATTTCAGCTTTTCCAACATCGACAAGTTCTCCACCTCTTCCATCGTTACCCGGCTGACCTCGGATGTAGCCAACCTGCAGATGACCTTCCAGATGATGATCCGGATGGCAGTGCGCAGCCCGATGATGATGATTTTGGCGTTGTTTTCCGCTATGAGCATCAGCGTGAAGCTGAGCCTTGTGTACTGTGTGGCGCTGCCGATTCTGATCTTCGCGCTGATTTGCCTTGTGCCGCCGGTTTTCCGGATCTTTGACCGGGTTTTCAAGACCTATGACAAGCTGAATAATGTGGTGCAGGAAAATGTCCACGGCATCCGGGTCGTCAAGGCTTTCGTCCGGGAAAAGAAGGAAACGGAGAAATTCACCGAAACCAGCGACACCATTTACCGCCTGTTCTGCAAGGCTGAGCGGATCATGGCGCTGAACAGCCCCATTATGCAGCTTTGCGTTTACGGCTGTATGATCACCATTTCCTGGGTGGGCGCCCATATGGTCATCGCCTCCGGCAACAATCCCGATTTGGGTTTGACCGCCGGTCAGCTGTCCTCGTTCTTTACTTACACCACCCAGATCTTGTCCTCGCTGATGATGTTCTCTATGGTGTTCGTGATGCTGACGCTGTCCCGGGCGCCGATGAAGCGGTGCTCTGAGCTGCTCAGCGAAGAGCCCAATCTGACCTCTCCGGAGAACGCAATCACAGAAATTCCCGACGGCTCTATTGACTTTACCGATGTCAGCTTCCGCTACAGCGAAAAAGCCCAGCATCGGGCGCTAAAGGAGGTCAATCTCCACATCCCTGCCGGCGCAACCGTAGGTATTTTGGGCAGCACCGGCTCCAGCAAGACCACCCTGGTACAGCTGATCCCCCGGCTTTACGATGTAACCGAGGGCGTGCTGAAGGTGGGCGGCATTGATGTAAAAAACTACGATCTGAACACGCTTCGGGACAATGTGGCAATGGTTTTGCAGAAAAATGTGCTGTTTTCCGGCTCTATTAAGGAAAATCTGCGCTGGGGCAACGAAAATGCCACCGACGAAGAGATGATCCACGCCTGCCGCCTTGCCTGCGCCCACGATTTCATCGAAGCCTTCCCCGACGGCTACGACACCCACATCGAACAGGGCGGCACCAATGTTTCCGGCGGTCAGAAGCAGCGGCTTTGCATCGCAAGGGCTCTGCTGAAAAAGCCGAAAATTCTGATTTTGGACGACTCCACCTCTGCGGTGGACACCCGGACAGATGCTATGATCCGGCAGGCCTTCCGGGAAGAGATCCCCGGCACCACCAAGCTGATCATCGCCCAGCGGATCTCCTCGGTACAGGACGCGGATATCATCGTGATCATGGATAACGGAATGATCAGCGCTGTTGGCACCCACGAAGAATTGCTGTCTTCTTCCTCCATCTATCAGGAAGTTTACTATTCTCAGCAGAAGGGAGGGGAAGAATAATGCCACCACCCCCTATGCGCGGCGACGGCCGCAAGGCGAAAAACCCCGGTAAGACCCTGCTCCGGATTCTGGGGTATATGAAAAAGTACACCCTGTCTGTTATTCTGGTGCTTTTTTGCATCGTACTGACTGCCGTGGCACAGACCAAGGGCAGCGAGAACATCGGCAATCTGGTGGATGAATTTATCCTGCCTATGGTGGAGACCGGATCCACGGATTTCGCTCCGCTGGTGAAATATCTGATCCAGCTGGCCTGCATTTTCGGCGTTGGCATCATTGCCGCATTTTTGCAGCAGTTTTTGATGGTTACGGTGGGTCAGGGCACCCAGAAGGTCATCCGGGACGAGATGTTCACCAAAATGCAAACCCTGCCCCTGCGGTATTTTGACTCCAACACCGCCGGCAACATTATGTCCCGCTACACCAGCGACATTGACACATTGCGGCAGATGATCTCCCAGTCCATTCCCCAGTGTTTTTCCTCCATCGTTACGCTGATCGTCCTGCTGATCGCCATGATCCGCTCTTCCTGGATACTGACCTGCGTGATGTTCTTCACCGTTTCCGGCATTTTCTTCGTTACAGTGAAAATTCTGGGTAAATCCGGTAAGTTTTTCATCGGTCAGCAGCAGTCTCTGGGCAAGCTCAACGGCTTCGTGGAGGAAATGATCCACGGACAAAAGGTGGTCAAGGTCTTTACCCACGAGGAAAAATGCAAGGAAGAATTTGACAAGCTCAACGAGGAGCTTTGCCAAAACGCCTATACCGCCGGCCGGCTGACCAATATGATGGGCCCGGTAAATAACAACTTGGGCTATATCCAGTACGCCATTTTGGCGGTGGTTGGCGGCACCATTGCCGTGGCATCCGGCGGCGAGCTGCTGTCCCTTGGTAGTCTGATGACCTTTATGCTGCTGTCCCGGTCCTTCAATATGCCCATCTCCCAGGTCAGCAATCAGTTCAACGCCATTATTATGGCGCTGGCAGGCGCGGAACGGGTCTTTGAGCTGATGGATCAGGAGCCGGAGGTGGACGACGGCTATGTTACCCTGGTCAACGCCAATATTGACGAAAACGGCAACATTACCGAATCTGATAAGCGCACCGGCAAATGGGCTTGGAAACACCCCCATCAGGCTGACGGCACGGTAACCTATACCGAGCTGAAGGGCGACATCACGATGTATAATGTGGACTTTTCCTATGTGCCGGAAAAGACAGTGCTTCACGACATCTCGCTGTATGCTACGCCCGGTCAGAAGATCGCCTTCGTAGGTGCAACCGGTGCAGGCAAGACCACCATCACCAACCTGATCAACCGCTTTTATGATATTGCCGACGGCAAGATCCGCTATGACGGCATCAATATCAATAAGATCAAAAAAGCAGATCTGCGGCGGTCCTTGGGTATGGTTTTGCAGGATACCAATTTGTTCACCGGCACGGTGATGGACAATATCCGCTATGGCAAGCTGGATGCCACCGATGAGGACTGCATCTACGCCGCAAAACTGCCAAATGCCCACGATTTCATCACCCGTCTGCCGGAGGGCTATCAGACCGAACTGACCGGCAACGGCGCCAATCTTTCCCAAGGTCAGCGGCAGCTGATCGCTATCGCCCGGGCGGCTGTGGCCGATCCTCCGGTGATGATTTTGGACGAGGCGACCTCCTCCATCGACACCCGTACCGAGGCCTTGGTGCAGAAGGGTATGGACGCGCTGATGAAGGGCAGAACTACCTTTGTCATCGCCCACCGGCTGTCCACGGTTATGAATTCCGACTGCATTATGGTGCTGGAGAACGGCCGTATCATCGAGCGCGGCCCCCACGCCGAGCTGATCGCCCAAAAGGGCACCTATTACCAGCTCTACACCGGCGCATTTGAATTGGAATAAATCCCAAAAAAGCCACCTCTTTCGAGGTGGCTTTTTTATTTGGGCGTATGTTGTAGGGCGGATTAAAAATCCGCCCCTACGAATGCAAAAACCGTAGGAGCGCACCAAAAACCTTCCCCCGGGGAGAAGGTGCTGAGCGTCAGCGAAGCGGAAGAGGAATGCGGGCGGAAATCTTCGAGTAAGCACAATTTTAAGACTTGCACAGCACTTAAGTGCACGCCGTTCCTCTCCCGTCAGCCTAAAGGCTGACACCCTCTCCCCGGGAGAGGGATTTTTCCCTTCCTCGGAATGACAAGCTTCGCTTGTTAGGGCGGATTAAAAATCCGCCCCTACGTTGAAATCTTTCTGCGTTTGAAGATCTCCTGCCAGCTTGCCGACAGCAAACAGCCCCACAAAAACAGGCTGATCACCCAAATCTGTCCGCAAACCATAGGCGAGGACACCAAAATCAGCAGCCAATACACAAATTTTCCGCCCATAGCCGTAAAGCCTACCGACAGAAAATTCAGTCCCAGCATCATAACCGTCAGCCCCAGGCTGATCAGGCAGATGGCGCGGATCCGCTTCAGCTCGGCAATATCGCCGCCTTTTATGGCCTTACAGGTCAAAATCGTGGGCGGAACGAAGAAGAGCAGGGCAAATACCAGCAAAATGGCATACGCCCCGCCCTTGGGCGAGGATATAAAGCCCAGCCCGGCGCAGATGACATACAGCGCGCCCCAGGCGATATACAAATTCCGTTTGGTCATGGAGAACCCTCCTTTTCTGTTATTATAATCTCCACGGCGCAGAAAGCAACCTTTTTCTGCCGGTACTTGATAATTTCTTGCGCTGTGATATAATACTTTTGTCGAAATTTAGAGAAAGAGGGGATCAATATGGCGCAGGATATGCAACAGCGGCAGGAACAGCGCCGCCAGCAGATGCTGAATGAGCCGGTGGAAAGCACCATTTTGAAGATGGCATTTCCCACCATTATCGCCTTTTTGATCAACTCCATCTATTCTCTGGCGGATACCTACTTCGTCAGCTCTCTGGGCACCAACGCCACCGCCGCTGTCAGTGTCAATGCATCATTGGATCAGCTGATCATGATGTGCGGCTCCATGCTGGCGGTAGGTGCAAACAGTTATATTGCACGGCTGTTGGGCAGCGGGCAGAATAAAAAGGCATCTCAGGTGCTGTCCACCGCATTTTTCCTGGCTGCAGGCTTGGGCACAGTGCTGCTGATCCTGGGTCTTTCCTTTATGCGCCCTATGGTACGGCTGCTGGGAGCGACCCCCACCTGTGAGCAGTACAGCGTGGACTATGCCACCTATGTGCTGCTGGCTGCGCCCTTTATGGCGGCGAATTTCGTGATGAATCAATGTCTGCGGTCCGAGGGCAGCGCAACGCTGTCTATGATCGGTATGGGTGTCGGCGGCGTGCTGAACTGTTTTTTGGATCCGCTGTTCATTTTCGGGCTGGATATGGGCGTCGCCGGTGCATCCGTTGCCACTGCCATCTCCAAGCTGGTTACCTTTGTTGTTCTGATTTTCCCCTATCTGACCAGGCGCAGCCTGCTGACACTGACGATCCGGATGTTCCACTTCTGCAGGGACATCATCGGTCAGATCGTCAGTGTAGGTTCGTCCTCTATGTTCCGCTCCGGCTTGGCGGTTGTTTCCGGAATCCTGCTCAACGATCTGGCAGGCAATATTTCCGACTCCGTTCTGGCAGGCGTGGGCGTGTGTACCAAGGTAATGATGTTCCCCTTTGGCATTATTTTGGGCTTTGGCAACGGTTTTCAGCCGGTGGCAGGCTTCAACTGGGGCGCAAAGCAGTATGACCGGGTGATGCGCAGCTATCGCTTCGCCGCTAAAGTGGCGTTGCTCGGCTCAACTGTAATGGCGGTGCTGTTGGCGGTGTTTGCCGACCCCATCATCGTGCTGTTTGCTGGCGAAGATCCGGACATGCGGAAAATCGGCGCGCTTTGTATCATCACCCAGGGCATAACTCTGCCGATCCACGCCTGGGTAGCGGTGGTGAATATGCTGTGCGCCGGTCTTGGTAACGCCGTAGGCGCGTTTTTGCTGGCAACCGCCCGGCAGGGCCTTTGCTTTATCCCCATTCTTTTCCCAATGGCGGCGCTGTGGGGCGAATACGGCGTAGGATCTGTCCAGGCGGCAGCGGATGTGCTGAGCCTGGCTTTGGGCATCCCCATCGCCATTTTTATGGTAAAAAAGATACGAACCGCCCAAAAACAGCTGCAAAAAGAATAAACCCAACGCCCCCTCAACCGAGGGGGCGTTCTTCTTGCAGACACCATGCCCCTTGCCTCCTCCTTTGGGAGAGCCAAGAGCGCGGTGCATATTTGCCTTCTCCTGGGAGAAGGTGCCCCAACGGGGCGGATGAGGGTAATCCCCACGGCATTAGCCGTGGCAAAACCCTGTCCTGCTATGATTCCCCTCATCAGTCGCCTGCGGCGACAGCTTCCCCCAGGGGAAGCCTTTCCGGCCGATCAATGATCGCCCCTACATATTAGCGCCGCAGCCGATGCGGCTTACGGCGCTCCAATAAAAACATCTTGGCTAACAAATTCGTGGTTTACATAACACCATTATCTCCTATTTCTTCATTCATTTTTTGTTTTTACCCCTTTACGCCGCAAGAAAAAGGGTGTATAATAAATTATCTTATTATGGGATAGGAGGGCGAATCGAATGAGCTGTATCAAATGCGGCGCAGAAACCCAGGAACCGCAGGTTTTCTGCGAGAGCTGTCTTGCGGATATGGAGAACTATCCGGTGCGCCCCGACATCACCGTAACGTTGCCCTACCGGCCGGAGATCCCCGTCAGCAAGAAGAAATCCCGCCGACAAAAGAGCATCTCCCCGGAGGAACAGGTGCGCCGTACCAAGTACGCCCTGCGCCTGACACGCATCGCCCTTGTGGCGGTATTCATCTGCTTTCTGCTGGTGTCAGCTATGCTGCTGCACTATCTGCAGGGCTGATGTTTCACGTGAAACATTTACACAAAGAGGTATACTATGGGTAAGATTATTGCCGTGGTCAATCAAAAAGGCGGTGTGGGCAAAACCACAACCGCTGTCAATCTGACCGCTGCCCTCCACGATATGGGGCTGAAGGTGCTGCTTTGCGACTTTGATCCCCAGGCCAACGCCAGCTCCGGTCTTGGCGTGGATAAGCGGAAGGTCAAGCGGGATGTCTACGATGTGATCATCGACGGCGTTCCGGCGCAGGAGGCCATTATCAATACGAAATTCGGCGACGTGCTGCCCTCATCGGCAGATCTTGCCGGCGCAGCTGTGGAGCTGATCGGTATGGACGATCCCAACCGCCGGCTTGCCAACGCGCTGAATACGGTGAAGGATCAATATGATCTGATCCTCATCGACTGTCCGCCGTCTTTGGAAATGCTGACGCTGAACGGCTTGTCCGCAGCAGAGGGCATTTTAGTGCCGGTGCAGTGCGAATATTATGCGCTGGAGGGACTTTCCGATCTGATGTCCACCCTGCGTATGGTGAAAAAGCGGATCAATCCCGGTTTGGAGATTTTCGGCGTAGCGCTGACTATGTTTGACGGTCGCACCAATTTCTCCACCCAGGTGGCCCAGGAGGTGCGCAAGCATTTCCCCGGCAAGGTCTATACCACCGTTATTCCCAGAAACATCCGCCTTGCGGAAGCCCCCAGCCACGGCCTGCCCGTAACGGCATACGACCGTTCCAGCAAGGGCGCGCTGGCATACAAGGCAATGGCGGCGGAAATTAAGGCAAAACTATAAGGAGTGATCGAATGGCATCTCAGAAAGGTCTAGGAAAAGGGCTTGGCGCGCTTTTGGGCGATTTTTCCGTGGATTCCCACGAAAACACCCCCTATAAGCTGCTGCCCATACACAAAATCGAGCCGAATCCCGGTCAGCCCCGGCAGGATTTTGACGAGCTGGAGCTGGAGGCTTTGGCGGAATCCATTTCCCAGCACGGCATTATTCAGCCGCTGACAGTACGGGAGCTGGACTCCGGATATTATCAGATCATCGCCGGTGAGCGGCGGTGGCGCGCCGCCAGATTGGCAAATCTGCAGGAAGTTCCTGCGGTGGTCATTGAGGCCGATAACAAAAAGGTTATGGAGCTGGCGCTGATCGAAAACCTGCAGCGGCAGGACTTGAATCCCGTGGAAGAAGCCCTGGGCTATCAGACTTTGATGGCCGATTACGGCTTAACTCAGGAAGAAGCGGCAGCTCGGGTGGGCAAATCCCGTCCTACGGTGGCAAACGCCCTGCGGCTGCTGAATTTGAGCGAGGCAATTTTGCTGAAGGTGCGCTCCGGTGAGCTTTCTGCCGGACACGCCCGGGCAATTCTGTCCATTAAATCCGAGAGAAAACAGCTGGAAGCCGCCCAGAAGATCATCGCTTTGGGGCTGTCCGTAAGGCAGGCGGAGCTGCTGTGCAAGAATATGGACACCACGCCGAAACCGCCGAAAACCCCTGCTTTGGCGGTGGATTACATCGGCGAATGTGAAAAGAGCCTGAGCAAGCATCTTGGCCGGGGCGTGAAAATCGTCAACGGCAAGCGCAAGGGACGCTTTGAGCTGGAGTTCTACGGCGCAGAGGATCTGCAGAATCTGCTGGACGCGCTGATGAAGCTTAAAAAATAAGGCTTGTTTCACGTGAAACATTGACGGAAGGAGTTTTATTATGAATAAAAAGCTGTACCGTTCCAAAACTGATCAGAAGATCGCCGGTGTTTGCGCCGGTTTAGGAGATTTTTTGAATATAGATCCCACCATCATTCGCGTGATCTGGGTGCTGGTTGCCCTTTGCGGCGCCGGTGTGCTTGCATACATCGTATGCGCGCTGGTGATCCCGGAAAAACCGGATGACACCATTATTGATGCGGAATAATCACAACTAAGGAGTTTGAAAATATGCTGGATATTCGTAAAATCAAGGAAAATCCCGACGCGGTGAAAGCCGGTCTGCGGGCAAAGGAAGTGGACTGCGACGCCGTCGTAGACAAGATCCTGGAGCTGGATGTGCAGGTTCGCGGCCTGAAGACCGCTACCGAAACCAAGACCGCTGAGAAGAACAAGCTGGCCAAGGAAAACGGCAAGCTGTTCGGTCAGAAGAAGGGTATGGAGAAAAAAGGCGAGGACACCTCTGCCATTGACGCCATTATCGAGGAAAACAAGGCGAAATCCATCGCCATCGACGCATCTATCGCCGACGACACCGCCAAGCTGAAGGATCTGAGCGCAGAATTCCGCACCGCAATGCTGAGCCTGCCCAACCTGCCGGATGCAGACCTGCTGCCCGGCGGCAAGGAGAACAACGAGCCTCTGCGTTATGTGGGCAAAAAGCCGGAATTTGACTTTGAGCCCAAGCATCACGTGGATCTTTGCACCAATTTGGGGCTGATCGACTACGAGCGGGGCGTAAAGCTGGCAGGCAGCGGCAACTGGATGTACACCGGTATGGGCGCGCGGCTGGAATGGGCGCTGCTGAACTACTTTATCGATACCCACACCGCCGACGGCTACGAATTTATCCTGCCGCCTCACATGCTGGAGTACCAGTGCGGCGAAACTGCCGGCCAGTTCCCCAAGTTTGCCGACGAGGTCTACAAGATCTCCAACCCCACCGATGACCGTATGCACTATATGCTGCCCACCGCTGAGGCAGCTTTGGCCAGCGTTTACCGGGACGAGATCCTAACAGAAGCCGATCTTCCCAAGAAATATTTCGCTTACACCCCCTGCTTCCGCCGTGAAGCCGGCTCTCACCGTGCCGATGAGCGCGGTATGGTTCGCGGCCACCAATTTAATAAGGTGGAAATGTTCCAGTTCACCACCCCCGAAACCTCCGACGAGGCCTTTGATGAGCTGGTAACCAAGGCACAAATGCTGGTAGAAGGCCTGGCCTCCCATTTCCGTACCGTGAAGCTGGCTGCCCGCGACTGCTCCGCATCCATGGCAAGAACCTACGACATTGAAATTCTGATCCCCTCTATGGACGGCTACAAGGAGGTTTCCTCCGTGTCCAATGCCCGGGATTATCAGGCCCGCCGCGGCAATATCCGCTATCGCCGCGCCGACGGCAAGATCGACTTCGTTCACACCCTGAACGGCTCCGGTCTGGCAACCTCCCGTATTTTCCCCGCTCTGGTGGAGCAGAACCAGCGCGCCGACGGCTCTATCGTCGTGCCCGAGTGCCTGCGCAAGTACCTGGGCGGTTTGGAGATCATTGAAAAGTAAGAAAGGAAGAATTGAAAATGAAAAAAAGTAAGTCCCTCTGGAAAGAATTCACTGAGTTTGCCGTCAAGGGCAACGCAATGGCGCTGGCCGTTGGTACTATCATCGGCGCAGCCTTCTCCACCATCACCAAGAGTCTGACCGACGACGTCATTATGCCCGTGGTCAACATCTTCCTGGGCGGCACCGATTTCTCTGAGCTGAAGCTCCGTCTGCCCCGCATCACCCCCATGTACGAGGAAGTTTTGGATGAAGCCGGCAATGTGATTGACAAAATCGAGATCCCCAACTATCTGAGCTACGGCAATTTTATCTCCGCTGTGATCAATTTCTTCATTTTGGCTATGATCGTGTTCTTCATTGTCAAGGGTCTGAACAAGCTGACCGAGCTGGGCAAGAAGAAGGAAGAAGAGGCCGTCGTTGAAGAGGCTCCTCCCGAGCCCACTGCAGAGGAAGTTCTGCTGACCGAGATCCGCGACCTGCTGAAGGATAAGTAATTTCCATTATTTCCCATATTATCCGTGCCGGCAACCCCGGCACGGAATCCCTATTCCACAAAAGGAGTGGTTTTTAATGTGCTGCAATCACGAAAAGGTGGATCTGAGCCTTTTGAATGACGTTTTGTCGAAATATGCGGACATCAAGGGCAGTTTGATCACCATTTTGCAAAAAACCCAGGAAATTTACGGCTACGTCCCTATGGACGCCGTTTATCATATTTCGGAGCGCACCGGTTTGACACCTGCCAAAATTTTGGGTGTCGCCACATTTTACTCCCAGTTCCGCTTCACCGCGGTGGGCAAGTATATGATCATGGTGTGCAAGGGCACCGCCTGCTATGTCAACGGCGCAGAACGGATCATCGACGCCATCTCCGAGGAGCTGGGCATCGGCAATAACGAAACCACCGCCGACGGTCTGTTCTCCCTGAGCGTGGTTTCCTGCCTGGGCTGCTGCTCGTTGGCTCCGGTAATGATGATCAACGAGGACACCTACGGCTCTTTGACGCCGGATAAGGTCAAAACCATTCTCCGTGATATTCGCAAAAAGGAGGGAATGTGATGTCTGCTCGTATTGTAGTCGGTCAGGGCAGCTGCGGCTTGGCAGCCGGCGCAGGCGCGGTATATGCTGCGCTGGAAAAGGCTCTGAACCCGGACATTTCCGCCCAACTTTCCATCACCGGCTGTATCGGTATCTGTTACTTAGAGCCCATCGTGGATGTATATGCTGACAACGGCACGCTGTACCGCTGCGTACAGGTCAAGCCCCAGGATGCGGAAACCATCGTCAAGGCAGTTGCGGAAAACAACTACGATTTGTTGGAAAAACTTGTGATTTCTGCGGAAGATGCCCAGTTTTTGTCCAAGCAAACTCGTATTGCTCTGCGGCATTGCGGTATCATCAATCCCGACGAAATTGATGCATATACCGCCGATGACGGCTATCAGGCATTGAAAAAGGTGCTGACGACCATGTCCCCCGAGGATGTCATCGAGGAAATTAAGATCTCCGGTCTTGCCGGTCGCGGCGGCGCAGGCTTCCCCACCTGGTTTAAGTGGAATGCCGCCCGTCAAAGCCCTGGCGAGGAAAAATATCTGATCTGCAACGCCGACGAAGGCGATCCCGGCGCATTTATGGATCGCGCCGTCATCGAATCCGACCCCCATAACCTGATCGAGGGTATGCTGATCGGCGCGTATGCCATCGGCGCTTCCGAGGCAGTTGTCTATGTTCGCGCAGAATATCCCTTGGCCATCGTCCGCTTGCAGGGCGCCATTCGCCAGGCGGAAGAAAAGGGCTTCCTGGGCGAAAACATCCTCAATTCCGGCTTTAGCTGCCGTATGCGGATCAAAGCCGGCGCAGGCGCATTTGTCTGCGGCGAGGAAACCGCCCTGATCGAATCTTTGGAAGGCAGCCGCGGTATGCCCCGGCTGAAGCCTCCGTTCCCTGCTCAGGCAGGCTACTGGCTGAAGCCCTCCAACATCAACAATGTGGAAACCTTCGCCAATGTTTCCTGGATCATTAACAACGGCGGCAACGCCTTTGCCGCTATGGGTACGGAAAATTCCAAGGGCACCAAGGTTTTCGCCGTTACCGGCAAGGTCAAGCGGTCCGGTTTGGTGGAAATCCCTATGGGCAAAACCCTGCGGGATGTGATCTTCGGCATCGCCGGCGGTATCCGGGACGGACACAGCTTTAAGGCTGTCCAGCTGGGCGGACCTTCCGGCGGCTGTGTACCGGAGCATCTGCTGGACACCGTTATCGACTATAAGTGCCTGGGCGCAACCGGCGCAATTATGGGCTCCGGCGGTATGGTTGTTATGGACGAAACCACCTGTATGGTGGGCATCGCCAAGTTCTTTCTGGAGTTTACCACCAAGGAATCCTGTGGCAAGTGCGTCCATTGTCGAATCGGCACGAAGCGGCTGTCTGAAATTTTGGAGCGGATCGTCAAGGGCGAAGGAAAAGAAGGCGATATCGAGCTTTTGGAGGAGCTTTGCACCTCTATCAAGGATGGCGCGCTGTGCGGTTTGGGACAAACTGCTCCCAACCCGGTGCTGACCACCATTCGCTACTTCCGTAACGAGTACGAAGCCCATATCACCGACAAAAAGTGCCCCGCCAAGGAATGTCCCGCGCTGCTGACCTATTCCATCGACGCCGAAAGCTGCATTGGCTGCGGTTTGTGCGCGAAAAAGTGTCCTGTGGGCGCGATTTCCGGTCAGCTAAAGACGCCCTTTGCTATCGACTCCAGCGTATGTATCCGCTGCGGTCAGTGTATCCACTCCTGCCGCAAGGGCGCTGTGGTTGTGGAATAAGGAGGGTGCTGCTATGAGTGAAATCAAATTGACTATCAATGGCAAGGAATGTGTGGGTCAGTCCGGTCAGACCATTCTGCAGATCGCAGAAGAAAACGGCATCGACATCCCCACCCTTTGCCACAATGAAAATGTAAAGCATTACGGCGCTTGCGGCATCTGCGTGGTGGAAGCCGCCAACAGCCCCAAGCTGATGCGCGCTTGTTCTACCATGGCTGCCGACGGTATGGTGATCAACACCGAAAGTCCCCGGGTGGTGCAGGCAAGAAAAATTGCCCTGGAGCTGCTGATGAGCGACCACGATGGCGATTGCCGGGGTCCTTGCGTGCTGAATTGCCCGGCAGAAACCGATTGCCAGCTGTATGTGAAGAAAATTGCAAACGGCGATTACCGTGGCGCGGTGGAAACCATTAAGGAAAAGCTGCCCCTGCCTGCCTCCATCGGTCGGGTATGCCCCCACCCCTGCGAAACCGCCTGCCGCCGGAAAATGGTGGAAGAGCCCATTTCCATCGCATTTTTGAAGGCCTTTGCCGCCGACAAGGATCTGGCATCCGACAACCCCTTCAAGGCGGACTGCGCTGCCGACACCGGCAAGAAGGTTGCCGTCATCGGCGGCGGTCCTGCAGGTCTGACGGCTGCTTATTTCCTGCGCCGCAGCGGTCATAGCGTTACCATTTTTGAATCTATGCCCAAGCTGGGCGGTATGCTGCGCTACGGCATCCCCGAATACCGGCTGCCCAAGGCAGTTTTGGATGCGGAAATCGCCGCCATCAACCAAATGGGCGTGGAAATGAAGCCGAACTTCCGGGTCGGCGTTGATGCCACCTTCCAGGAAATTACTTCCGCTTTCGATGCCACGGTTGTTGCCATCGGCGCCTGGAGATCTATGGGCATCGGCTGTCCCGGCGAGGAGCTGGAGGGCGTTTGGGGCGGTATTCACCTGCTCCGGGAGATCGCCCTGGGCAACAAACCCAATATTGGCGAAAAGGTCTGCGTGGTAGGCGGCGGCAACACCGCTATGGACGCCTGCCGCAGCGCTGTCCGTCTGGGTGCAAAGGAAGTTTCCATCATCTACCGCCGCACTTTGGACGAAATGCCGGCGGAAAAGATCGAAATTCACGAGGCTATGGAAGAGGGCGTTACCTTCCGCTTCCTGCGCAATCCTGCTGAAATTCTGGGCGAAAACGGCAAGGTTACCGCCGTCAAGCTGCAGGTGATGGAGCTGGGTGAGCCGGATGCCTCCGGTCGCCGCAGTCCTGTGCCGGTTGAGGGCAAATTTGAAACCCTGGAAGTGGACTCCGTCATCGCCGCCATCGGTCAGAAGGTGCTGCCTGCCGGCTTTGAAAGCCTGGAGCTGAACCGCCGGGGCATCATCGCTGCCGACGAAAGCAGCTTCCGCACCAACCTTGAGGGCGTATTCGCCGTGGGCGACGCCACCAACCGGGGCGCCGGTATCGCCATCGCCGCCATCGGCGAGGCAAACAAGGCGGCAGCCGTGGTGGATTCCTACCTGCGGGGCGAAGCTGTGCCCTACTGCAAACCCTACTACTCCCAGCGGGTGGTTACTGCTGATATGCTGGCGGATCGTGAGAAGAAAGCCCGGGCGCAGATGCCCTGCAAGAGCGCAGAGGTTCGCGTCAAGGACTTTAACGAGATGAATCTGGGCTTTACCGAGGAGCAGGCCATTGCCGAGGCAAAGCGGTGCTTGGAGTGTGGCTGCCACGACTATTACGATTGCGCCCTGATCAAGCACGCCAACCGCTATCCCATTGATCCTGCCCGTTTTGCAGGCGATAAGCGGATGACCGATTCCGAGACCAAGCTGGTGGTCATCGAGCGCAACGAGGGCAAGTGCATTCTCTGCGGTTTGTGCGTCCGTGTTTGCGACGAGGTGGCCAAGGAAGGTCTGCTGGGACTGGTGGGGCGTGGTTTTGGCACGGTGATCAAGCCGGAATTCCGGGATTCTGCCAAGATTGCGGTGTGCGCAACCTGCCGCAAGTGCGCCCAGGCTTGCCCCACCGGCGCATTGAAGATTTTGAAATAAACAGCGCTATCCTCGCCTCCCTCTTTGAGGCTACGCCCGCAGGCGTGTTTCGAAGCGCAACCGCCCAACGGGCGGCTCTTAGCGCGGAGATGAGGTGGCTTCGCCGCAGGCGAAGACGGAGGGAGTTCAACTCCCCCAGTCAGAAATCAAAGATTTCTGCCAGCCCCCTCATAGAGGGGGCCAAGGCTTGCCGGTCGACCCTGGTGGTCGACCGGCTATAGTGTTATGTTAACTACGAGGTAAAGAATGCGACCAAATTTTCTGGCAAGATGCGCCCTGTTTTCCGCGCTGATGTGTATCAGTGCCTGGATCAGTGTCCCTCTTGGAAATTTCAGCTTTACAATGCAAAGCTTTTCCCTGATCCTGGCGTTTTTCGTGCTGGGCGGCAGAGGCGCAACAGTGGCCGTAGCGGTATATTTGCTGCTGGGCGCAGCAGGTTTGCCGGTGTTTTCCGGTTTCCGGGGCGGCTTTGGTACGCTGCTGGGGGTAACCGGCGGCTATCTGTGGGGTTTCCTACTGGCAAGCCTTGTTTTTTGGGGAATTGCCGCCATATTCGGTAAAAAAGCTAAGATTTATGCCGGAATTGCCGGAATCGTCTGTGTCTATATCTGCGGTACGATCTGGTTCTCGGTGTACGCACCCGGCGCATTCCTGGCGATCATCGCCCAAAGTGTACTGCCCTATATTTTGCCGGATGCGGTCAAATTCTTGTTGGCATTTACCCTGTCCGGCAAGCTGAAAAAAATACTACCTGCATAACCCCTCTCCTTGCGACATAGGCTGTCCCCAGGAGGGGATTTTTTATGCGCAAACGGGATCTACTGCTGCTTTTTACCGCGCTGGCTGTTGCATTGGCATTGACCGTGCATTTGATTCGTAATGATGTTATGTCAACTGCCAGCTGGGGACTCAGTTTTCGTACGGAGGGGGCTGCCCCCCTTGGTCCGGCGTCAAGCCAGCAGCTTGCCAAATACGATGCCGCCTATTTGGGGGACACCGGGGAGAAGGTCATCTACCTGACCTTTGATGCCGGCTACGAAAACGGCTGCACCGAGAAAATTTTGGACGCCCTGCAAAAACACAATGCTCCGGCGGCATTTTTCCTGGTGGGCAACTACCTTCAGCAAAATGCCGATCTGGTGCGGCGAATGGTCAAGGAGGGGCATATTGTGGGAAACCACACGATGCACCACCCGGATATGAGCAAAATTTCAGAACTTTCTGCCTTTGAAAAAGAGTTAAAAGACTTGGAAGCCCTGTATTTTGAAACAACTGGACAGGAAATGCTCAAATTCTACCGACCACCTCAGGGCACATATTCCGAGAAAAATTTGGAGATGGCAAAGGAATTGGGCTACAAAACGGTCTTTTGGAGTTTGGCGTATGTGGACTGGAACAATGACAAGCAGCCCACGGCGGATTATGCCTTTTCCAAGCTTTTGCCCCGCACCCACGACGGCGCGGTGGTGCTGCTGCACTCCACATCGGCGACAAATGCGGCGATTTTGGACGAATTGCTGACCAAATGGGAGGAGATGGGCTACCGTTTCGCCCTAATTACGGAACTGTTTTAAGCCTTCTCCTGGGAGAAGGTGGCCGAGCGGCTGCGAGGTCGGATGAGGGTAATAACCGCGGCAAAAGGTTTTCCCTCATCAGTCAAAAATCAAAGATTTTTGCCAGCTTCCCCCAGGGGAAGCCTTTGTGGTCGAATACAATGTTCGTCATACAAAAAGCCCCCTCTGACGAGGGGGCTTCTTTTATTTTAGTCGTTTTTCCAAAGTTGCGGCGTTGAGGGAGGTCAGATAGATCCGCTCCATACCGTATTCCGCCGTAACCACATAGGATTTCGGCAGATCGTCGCAGGGTACGACACGGCCTTCCTGCTCTGCTTGTTCCAGATACAGCCGGCCACGGGCAGTCACCGTGGTATTGTCCAGGTCGAAGATCCCCACGATGGAACTCGACCGCACCGCCATATCGTTACCAATGGATAAATACATCGTTTTTCCTTTCGTAGCGCCGGATTTTGGATCCTCTCTAAACCTTCCCCCGAGGGGAAGGTGCTGAGCGTAAGCGAAGCGGAAGAGGAATACGGGCAGGGATCTTAGATTACGCAAAATGACAAGTCTTCTGCCATATTTTACTACACGCCATTCCTCTCCCGTCAGCCTATTGGCTGACACCCTCTCCCCGGGAGAGGGTATGCAGGCGATCAATGGTCGCCCCTGCGAAGTTACTTCAGCTTTTTCCACTGCTCCACTGCCAGCTCATCGCAACGGTTATTTTTGGGATTTTCCGCGTGTCCCTTAACCCAATGGTATTGAATTTCGTGCTTTTCGGTCAGATCCAGCAGAATTTCCCACAGATCCGGGTTCAGCGCAGGCTTTTTGTCCGCCTTTTTCCAGCCGTTCTTCCGCCAGGAAACTGCCCAGCCCTTCTGAAGGCCGTCGATGACATACTTGCTGTCGGAATACAGCTCCACAATACAGCTTTCTTTCAGTGCCTGCAGACCACGGATCACCGCGGTCAGCTCCATCCGGTTATTGGTGGTGCTTTCTTCGCCGCCGCTCAATTCCAGCTCGTGTCCCTGGTATTCCAGGATCGCGCCCCAGCCGCCGGGACCGGGATTACCGGAGCAAGCGCCGTCGGTATACAGTGTTACCGTCTTCATTCCTCGTTCTCCATCTGCTCCACACGTTCCATAGAAACAAGGCGATTTTCTTCCTCGATGCGCATTACGATAACACCCTGGACATCACGCTTGTAAATATTGATGGTGTTGGCAGGAATACGGATAATGACACCGCTGCTTTCGATCAGCATTACATCATCGGTATCGCTGACCACGCGGCAGCCGGCGATTGTGCCGGTCTTGGCGGTGATATTGTAGTTCTTCAGGCCCTTACCGCCGCGCTGCTGAGGCTGCTTTTCGCCGTCAGGACCGGTACGCAGGTACTCGCTCAGCTCGGTGCGCTTGCCGAAGCCATTTTCCGTAACGGTCAGCAGAGTCTTGCCCTCTTCCGCCTTTTCAGCGCCGATAACCGCATCATCTGTGCCCAGGGAAATGCCACGAACGCCCATAGCATCTCTGCCCATCGGGCGGACATCGTTCTCGTTGAAGCAGATGGCCATACCCTGGCGGGTTGCCAGAATGATATTATCGTTGCCGTTGGTGCGGATCACATTGATCAGCTGATCGCCCTCGTCCAAAGTCAGCGCGCGGATGCCGCCCTTGCGGTTGGTCTTCAGCGCGATAAACGGAATTCTCTTGACGGTGCCGTTCTTGGTGCACATCATCAGGAATTCGTCATCAAAGAACTCCCGGGTGATCACCATCGCGGTTACACTTTCGCCGGGCTCCAGAGGCAGAATGTTGATGATTGCCGTACCGCGAGCCGTTCTGCCAGCCTCGGGGATCTGATAGCCCTTACGGTGGTGGACACGACCGTTATCGGTGAAGAACAGGATATGGTCATGGGTGGAGGCGATATTCAGCGACTTGACATAGTCCTCTTCCTTCAGATTCTGAGCATTGACGCCGCGACCGCCGCGAGCCTGGGTGCGGTAAATATCCACGGGCATCCGCTTGATGTAGCCGTGCTTGCTGATGGTGAAGGCGCAGGTTTCCTCCTCGATCAGATCCTCGATGTCGATCTCGTCCTCCACATCCTGGATCTCGGTCTTGCGATCGTCGCCGAACTTGTCCCGGATCTCCAGCAGTTCATCACGCAGCACGCCCCGCATTTTCGCAGGATCTGCCAGCAGCTTCTGGTAATAGGCGATACGCTGCTGCAGCTCGTCAAATTCTGCCTGCAGCTTTTCCCGATCCAGTCCCTGCAGAGCCTTCAGACGCATATCCAAAATCGCCTGGGCCTGAATATCGTCCAAGCCAAACCGCTCCATCAGCTTCTGCTTGGCATCGTCATAAGCGGAGCGGATAATGCGGATGACCTCGTCGATATTGTCCTGTGCGATCAGCAGACCCTCCAACAGGTGGGCCCGCTCCTGAGCCTTACGCAGATCGAACTGGGTGCGGCGAGTCAAAACCTCTTCCTGGTGGCGCAGATATTCGTCGATGATCTGCCGCAGGGTGAGGATTCGAGGCTGCTTCTGATCGTCCACCAGCGCCAGCATAATAATGCCGAAGCTACTTTGCAGCGCCGTCTGCTTAAACAGATTGTTCAGCACGACCTGGGGATTGGCATCCTTTTTCAGCTCGATGACCATTCGCATACCGTTGCGGTCGGTTTCATCACGAAGATCGGAGATGCCGTCCAGCCGCTTGTCCTTGACTTGCTCGGCGATGGTCTTGATCAGCTGGCGCTTGTTGACCTGGTAGGGCAGCTCCGTAACGATGATTCTTGTACGGTCGTTGCCGAATTCCTCGAATTCCGTCCGGGCGCGGACAACTACCTTGCCACGGCCGGTGGCATAGGCGGCGCGGATACCGGTGCGTCCCATAATGATACCGCCGGTGGGGAAATCCGGACCGGAAATATGCTCCATCAGATCCACCATAGTAACCTCGGGATCGTCCAGCACTGCCACGCAGGCATTGATGACCTCGGTGAGGTTATGGGGCGGAATGTTGGTGGCCATACCAACAGCGATACCGGTAGAGCCGTTGACCAGCAGATTGGGGAAACGGCTGGGCAGAACCCGGGGTTCTTTCCGGGATTCGTCGAAGTTGGGATCCCAGTTGACAGTCTCCTTGTCGATATCCCGAAGCATTTCATTGGAAAGCTTGCTAAGGCGGGCTTCCGTATAACGGTAAGCTGCCGCAGGATCGCCGTCCACGGAGCCAAAGTTACCGTGGCCGTCCACCAGCATATAGCGCATAGAGAAATCCTGGGCAAGACGCACCATTGCATCGTAAACAGAGCTGTCGCCGTGGGGGTGGTACTTACCCAGCACATCACCGACACAGGTGGCAGACTTTTTGAAAGGCTTATCGGAGGTCAGACCGGATTCGTACATGGTATACAGAATACGGCGGTGCACCGGCTTCAAGCCGTCCCGGACATCGGGAAGGGCGCGGCCGACGATGACGCTCATACCATACTCAATGTAGGCCTTTTCCATTTCGCTGACCAGATCAGACGTGGTAATATGCTGCTCCGGGAAGCGAATATCGTCGGGAGTATAGCTTCGATTGTGTTTTGCCAAAATGGACACCTCCAGTTTGTAGTTCCTTCCCCCGGGGGGAAGGTGGCCCGTTAGGGCCGGAAGAGGAACGGCGAAACTTTATTTGTTTTCTTCTGCTCGTTCCTTCGCAATCATATCAATTTCTTCACAGACACTCCGAAAATTATGTAATACATCCAGATTGCTGTATCTTAATACTCTTAAATTTTGTGATTGCAGATATTCCGTTCTTTTATTTTCTTTTTCTTGGATACGGTCTTCATAATGTTGTGAACCATCCAACTCCACAACAAGTTTTGCTTTATGACAATAGAAATCGGCAATATAATTTCCAATCACATATTGTCTACGAAAGCGGAGGGGATGTCGACACAAAAACTTATACCATAAAAGAGCTTCTTCTTTGGTTTGATTCTTTCGAAGTCTTTGAGATATTATTGTAAGATTTCTATTTCTTTCCATTTTTTTGTGTTCCTATCAATTCCTTCTCCCGGGGAGAAGGTGGCCGAGCAAAGCGAGGTCGGAAGAGGAATGCGGGCAAAAAGCTTAGATTTAGCACATTTTTAAGACTTGATTAAATCTTATCCTCACGCCGTTCCTCTCCCGTCAGCCTTCGGCTGACACCCTCCCCCCGGGGGAGGGATTTTTCTTCTGATCCGGGTTAAATATCAATATTGATGGCGTATTTTGCATTCCGCTCGATCCATTCCTTACGGGGCTCGACCTGCTCGCCCATCAGAATGGTGAAGATCTCATCAGCCCGGCGGGCATCGTCCAGCGTAATGCGGCGCAGGGTCCGCTTTTCCGGGTCCATCGTGGTCTCCCACAGCTCGTGGGGATCCATTTCACCCAAGCCCTTGAATCGGGAAATTTCGACTTTTGCGTTGCTTTCGCCACGCAGCTCCGCAGAAACCAGATCTCTTTCCTCGTCGGAGTAGGCAACCCGCTCGGTCTTGCCCCGCTTCAGCTTGTAAAGGGGCGGCACAGCGGAGTAAACATAGCCATTTTCGATCATGGGCCGCATATAGCGGAAGAAGAAGGTCAGCAGCAGCGTCCGGATATGGGCGCCGTCCACATCCGCATCGGACATAATGACTACCTTGTGGTAGCGCAGCTTTTCAATGTCAAAATCCTCGCCAATACCGGCGCCCAGCGCCACGATCAGCGGATACAGCTTGTCGTTGCCGTAGACCTTGTCGGCTCTTGCCTTTTCCACATTCAGCATTTTACCCCACATCGCCAGGATCGCCTGGAAACGGGAATCTCTGCCCTGAATGGCAGAGCCTGCAGCGGAGTCGCCCTCGACGATGTAAATTTCGCACAGTTCTGGGTCCCGCTCGTTGCAGTCCTGCAGCTTGTCAGGCATCTGACCGGATTCCAGGCCGGTTTTGCGGCGGATGGATTCCCGTGCCTTGCGGGCAGCTTCTCTTGCTCTGTTGGCCATCATCGCCTTTTCCAGAATGGTTTTGGCGGTAGCAGGATGCTCCTCGAAATAGGTGGCCAGCTGATCGCCTACGATCTGCTCCACCAGGGTGCGGATATAGGCGTTGCCCAGCTTTGCCTTGGTCTGACCTTCGAACTGGGCATCCGTCAGCTTGACGGAGATGATGGCGGTGATGCCTTCCCGGCAATCCTCGCCGGAAACCTTGTCATCGCCCTTGATAATGCCGTTTTTCACGCCGTAAGCGTTCAAAACACGGGTAAGCGCGGTCTTAAAACCGGTTTCGTGCATACCGCCTTCCGGGGTGTTGACCTCGTTGGCAAAGGACAGGATGAACTCGCTGAAGCCGTCGTTGTACTGCACGGCAATTTCCGCAGAGGCATCGCCCTTCATACCGGACATATAGATCACATCGCTGTGCAGCGCGGTCTTATTCCGGTTGCACCAGGTGGCAAACTCCCGAATACCGCCTTCGTAGCACATAGAGTCGGAAATTTCCTCCTCGCCACGCTTGTCGGTAATGGAAATATTCAGTCCCGCGGTCAAAAATGCCTTTTCCCGCATACGGGTGTGCAGGATCTCATAATCATAAACGGTATCGTCGAACATCTCCGGATCGGGCTGGAAGGTAACCTCGGTACCGGTTTTGTCGGTGGTGCCTACGATCTGCATAGGCTGGGTGATGTTGCCCCGGGCAAATTTCATCTCGTAGATGTTGCCGTTTTTGTAGACACGGACTTTCAGCCATTCAGACAGGGCGTTAACAACAGATGCGCCAACGCCGTGCAGACCGCCGGAGACCTTATAGCCACCGCCGCCGAACTTACCGCCGGCGTGCAGCACAGTAAATACGACTTCCAGCGCCGGTTTGCCGGTCTGGGCCTGGACATCTACGGGGATACCACGGCCATCGTCGGTTACGGTGATGGAGTTACCGGGGTTAATGGTAACGGTAATATTCTTACAGTAGCCAGCCAGCGCCTCGTCGATAGAGTTGTCCACGATCTCGTACACCAGATGGTGCAAACCCGAGGAAGAGGTGGAGCCGATATACATACCGGGGCGCTTGCGGACAGCTTCCAAGCCTTCCAGAACTTGAATTTGCTCCGCGCCATATTCCTGCGTTACTTTTGTTTCGTCAGACATGCTAAGTCCTCCTGACTGTAAATTATCGCCCAAGCCTCCCTTGTGCAAAGGGAGGTGGCAAAAATCTTTGATTTTTGACGGAGGGATTGTTTTATCTTGACAATCCCCCAGTCAGCCTGTCCGGCTGACAGCCCCCTTTACACAAGGGGGCCTTATTTAAGGTTTCCCTTTTCAATTTCGATTGTCTTACCCAATTTGGTAAATCGGCCGGGTTCGCAGCAGGTGATGAAAACCTGCCCGGAAACGATCTGATTCAGCACGAAATCCTGCCGCCCCGGGTCCAATTCCGAGAGCACATCGTCTAAGAGCAGCACCGGCTCTTCGCCATACTCTCTTGCCATCAGCTCCCGCTGGGCAAGCTTCAGGCTGATAGCGGCGGTGCGGGTCTGGCCCTGGGAACCGTAGCTCTTCAGGTCGATGCCGGAGAGGGTGACATTAAAGTCATCCTTGTGGGGGCCGGTCAGGCACTGGGTAGACTCCAGCTCCGCCCGGTAGTGACGCTCCAGATGCTCATTCAGAAGCGAAGTCAACTCTTTTACCGGGGCGAAGGGATCGGTGATATTGGAAACGGTCTTATATTGGAGGGAAAATTCCTCCGCGAATCCTGAAAACTGACCGTGGAATACCGCCGCCTCTTTTCCCAGGCTTTCATAGAACCGGGCCCGGTAGGAGATCAGCAGCGCTCCCACCTGGCAAAGCCTGGTATTGAAGTCCGGAAGGATCTCCAGCAGACCGGGGTTTTCGTGCCAATCCTTTAAGATCCGGCTTTTCTGGTCCAGGATCCGGTTGTATTCCGTCAGGGCCGCGTCATAGTTGGGCCGAAGCTGGCAGAGAACATGGTCCCCAAGCCGCCTTCTCTGGCTGGCGCCGGATTTCAGGATCATCAGATCCTCCGGGCAGAAGAGTACCGTAGGCAGCACCCCCGCCACATCAGCGGCGGTCTTTTTCTTCACCCCGTTGCGCCACAGCTGCCGGGGCCGGGAACCGGAAAACAGCACCCACCGGAGACTCTGGCACCGCTCCTGGGAGCAGGCGGAGCCGGAAAGCTCAGCAAAGTCCGCCCCAAACCGGACCATTTCCCCGGTTTTCTGCGCCCGGAAGCTTTTGCCGCTGCCAAGATAGCTGATGGCTTCCAGAAGGTTTGTCTTTCCCTGGGCGTTGTTGCCCACGATCAGATTGACCCCCGGCTCAAAGGTGAAGCTTTCTTCGGCGTAATTCCGGAAATCCCGGATCTGCAGCTCCGTCAGATTCATGCTTTTACGATTTTGAAGGTAAGACCTTCAAAGCTGAAGGTGTCCCCATCCCGGAGCTTCTTGCCCCGCATGGTGCAGGTTTCGCCGTTGACTTTCACCTGCTCTTCCTGGATGAGGGTCTTGGCCTCACCGCCGGACATGACGATGTTGGCGAATTTCATGGCATCCTGGAGCTTGATGTACTCGGTAGAAATGGAAAGCTCCTGGACGCTCTGCTTTTTCTTTACGACTACTTTCATTTGAAGTCCTCCTGACTAAAATGTCGCGAAGCGACCCCTTCCCCTGGGGGGAAGGTGGCCCCCGAAGGGGGTCGGGAGAGGAATGGCACAACAAAAACTTG
>JAZSGS010000016.1:0-3170 GCA_045532855.1 Faecousia sp. | reverse complement strand
ACCCTTCTTGCCATCCAGCATGACGCTGTTTACGAGCTTCGTAACCAGAACGGAGTTATACTGAGGATCCGGCAGGACCTCTCTCTTGGGAACATTACCTCTTCTGGGCACTTTGCTTCCCTCCTTCATATTATAATGATTTCATCGGTACTCGAAAGTGAGTCTTTCGTTGTGCCTGGCCAGAGGTTTTTACAATATATAAAAACGCTATGGCAAGGCGTTGCCTTGCGAAAGGGCGTGGAGTAAATTCAAAAATTAGTTTTAGAAGTAGCTCTTACTTCTTGCCGGCCTTGGGCCGCTTTGCACCGTACTTGGAGCGGGACTGCATACGACCGTTAACGCCCTGGGTATCCAGAGTGCCACGGATGATGTGGTAACGAACACCAGGCAGGTCCTTAACACGACCGCCGCGGATCAGAACCACGGAGTGCTCCTGCAGGTTATGGCCAACACCGGGGATATAAGCAGAAACTTCCATACCGTTGGTCAGACGCACACGGGCGATCTTACGCAGAGCGGAGTTGGGCTTCTTGGGGGTGGTGGTACGAACAGCAGTGCAAACGCCACGCTTCTGGGGGGAAGGCAGATTGGTAGCCTTGTTCTCCAGAGTGTTCAGACCTCTCTGCAGAGCAGGAGCGGTGGACTTGTAGGTTACCTGCTGACGGCCATACTTAACGAGCTGATTAAAAGTAGGCATCAAATTTCTCCTTTCTTTCGTTCTCACCTTGCGGTGGCTTATATATTCCACGGGAAACCCGTAAGAATCCGGTTATTCCACGACAGCAGCTGCTGCCGCGCCAACATCAATGCCGCAGGCAATGCCAAGATCCAGCATCGTGTCGATCCAGTTGATCTGGATGTGATTTTGATCGCACAGAGTCGTGATGGGCTCTGTCAGAAACGGATCTGCATTTTTGGCAATAAACACGGCTTTTGCCCTGCCGCCAAGCAAGGCTTTTCGCAGCTGTTTTGCTCCGACAACCGTCTTAAATTTGCTCAAATCCGCCAGATTTCCGCATTTTGGGATCATACTATCTTTTTTAGTGTCCATACAAAAACCTATTATACTCGCATTTTTTGAAAAGTCAACAAATTTTATGTAATTTTTTCTACAAAATGGCTGCTCCCCTGCCCCAGTTTATGGAAATACATAATATAAGGCCGCTGCCGGGAAGGCAGCGGCCTTATTTGCTTAGATTTCCTCGTTCTCCTCAAAATCCTCGGACAAACGGGATTCGGGAGTAATGCCGGGTTCATAGTCCCGATATGCCATCATACCGGAGCCGGCAGGGATCAGCTTACCGATCAGCACGTTCTCCTTCAGACCAACCAGATGGTCGACCTTGCCCTTGATAGCGGCGTCGGTCAGCACCTTGGTAGTTTCCTGGAAGGATGCGGCAGACAGGAAGGAATCCGTTGCCAGAGCAGCCTTGGTAATACCCAGCAGCACAGCAGAAGCAACTGCAGGACGCAGCTCCTCTTCGCCGGCTGCGATCCGCGCCATGATCTCTGCGTTGGCGTCTTCAAACTCGAATACGTCAACTACAGTGCCGGTCAGCAGCGCAGTATCGCCAGGCTCTTCGATACGAACCTTACGCATCATCTGACGGATAATAACCTCGATGTGCTTATCGTTGATCTCAACGCCCTGCTGACGGTACACAGCCTGAACAGACTGCACCAGGTAATCCTGAACAGCCTCAACACCGGAAATACGCAGAACATCCTGGGGATACAGTGCGCCATCGGTGATAGGCTCGCCCTTCAGCACCTGCTTGCCGTGGGTAACCTTCAGACCCACGGAGTAAGGCACCTGATAGACCTTGACCTCACCGTCCTCAGCGGTAACTGTGATAGAGCGCAGTGCGCTGCGGTGGCTGTCGTCGATGGCAACCATACCGGTAATCTCGGAGATCTGCGCCATCTTCTTGGGACGGCGTGCCTCAAACAGTTCTTCAACTCTGGGCAAGCCCTGGGTGATGTCATCACCCGCAACGCCGCCGGAGTGGAAGGTACGCATGGTCAGCTGGGTACCGGGCTCACCAATGGACTGTGCTGCGATGATACCGACTGCCTCGCCAAGGTCAACTTCCTTGGAGGTGGCCAGGTTCATACCGTAGCACTTTGCACATACGCCAACACGGGCGCGGCAGCCCAAAATGGTGCGGATATAGATCTTCTCGATGCCGGCATCCTCGAACTTCTGAGCATCCTCGGGCATCATCATAACGTCCTTGGAATGCAGCAGTTCGCCGGTTTCGGGATGAATAACGTCATTGACGGGGTAACGACCGCGAATACGGTTGCCGAAGGAATCCACAACGTCGCCGTTCTTGTCGTAAACTGCGCCAACCCAAATGCCGTTGACAGTGCCGCAGTCGTGCTCACGGATGATAACATCCTGAGAAACGTCGACCATACGACGGGTCAGGTAACCGGAGTCAGCGGTACGCAGAGCGGTATCGGTCATGCCCTTACGCGCGCCTCTGGAGGAAATGAAGTACTCCAGAACGGAAAGGCCTTCACGGAAGTTTGCCTTAACAGGGATCTCAATGGTACGACCTGCGGTATCCGCCATCAAGCCACGCATACCGGCCAGCTGACGGATCTGAGCCATACTACCACGAGCGCCGGAGTCCGCCATCATATAGATGGGGTTGAACTGATCCAGGTTGCCCTGCAGCGCGCCGGTAACATCAGCGGTGGTCTTTTCCCACTGCTGAACCACCAGGCGGTAACGCTCTTCATTGGTGATATAGCCCTGACGGTAGAACTGCTCGATCTCGACGACCTTCTCCTCTGCCTCGCGGACCAGCTGGTACTTGATCTCAGGCACCACCATATCTGCGATAGATACGGAGATAGCGCCCTTGGTGGAGTACTTGTAGCCCAGAGTCTTGACGCGGTCCAGCATCTCAGTAGCGATGGTGAAGCCGTGCTTGCGGATACACTTGTCGATGATCTTACCCAGCTGCTTCTTGCCAACCAGGAAGTCAACTTCCAGGTCGAAAGCATGCTCGGGATCGTTGCGGTCCACAAAGCCCAGGTCCTGAGGAATGGGCTCGTTGTAGATCAGACGACCAACGGTAGCGTTGATCAGACGGTACTGCATTTCGCCGCCCACTTCCTTGCCGTAACGGACAAGGATAGGCGCGTGCAGACCGATATTG
>JAZSGS010000030.1:0-18791 GCA_045532855.1 Faecousia sp. | reverse complement strand
TGTATGCCTGCAGCCCGGAGGATTCCTCGTTCAAGGCGATTTTCACCCATATGGATCTAACGCCTTGCCAATGGCTGGCTCATGACGGGCAGCAGCCCGATTGGGCCCGGAAAACAGCAAAATTCTCTTGTTAAATAGCACAAAAAAGAAACCGAAAACTGTACAAACCAAACATATTATTAAGATATAGTTAAAAATTTTGCTGGAAGCTATTTCTTTTTGCACTAATATTTATTATAATAGATCCACTGATTTATCTTCTGTGTTTCACCGAAAATCGGTTTGATTCTACCCATTGCGGACAACCGAAAGGAGTATAACATATGGGACTTATAAAAGCGGGCATCGGCGCCTTAGGCGGCGTTTTGGCGGATCAGTGGAAAGAATTCTTCTACTGTGACGCTCTGGATATGGATACCCTGGTGGTCAAGGGCCAGAAGCGGATCTCCGGCCGCAGCTCCAACACCAAGGGCAGCGACAATGTGATCTCTAACGGCTCCGGCATCGCTGTTGCCGACGGCCAGTGTATGATCATCGTGGAGCAGGGCAAGGTGGTTGAAGTTTGCGCCGAGCCTGGCGAATTTACATACGATACCTCCACAGAGCCTTCCATCTTTGCAGGCAGCTTCGGCGAGAGTCTGAAGAACTCCTTCAAGGCCATCGGCAAGCGTTTCACCTACGGCGGCGACACCGGCAAGGATCAGAGAGTTTACTATATCAACACCAAGGAGATCATGGGCAACAAGTTCGGCACGCCCAGCCCCATTATCTTTGAGATTATGAACAAGCGTATGGGCTTTAGCTTTACCGTTAATGTCCGCTGCAACGGCGTATATTCCTATACGATTTCCGATCCCCTGCGTTTCTACACAAAGATCGCCGGCAATGTGGCCGATGTCTTTACCCGTGATGCGTTGGACGAACAGCTGAAGGCAGAATTCGTGGATGCTCTGCAGCCTGCATTTGGCGCTCTGGCAGAGCTGGAGCTGCGTCCTGCACAGCTGCCCGGCAAGGCCAGCGAGCTGAAGAAGGCAATGAATGAAGCCCTGCAGTATGATTGGGTGGAAACCCGCGGTATTTCCGTTGCAAAGATCGCCCTGAATCCCATCACCCTCAATGATGAGGATATGCAGAAGATCCGCCAGTACGAAGAGGCCGGAAATCTGGGCAACAATGCTGCATTGGCATTGGGCCGTGATGCGGCATCTATGGCCAACGCAAGAGAAATCGCCGCCGGCAATGCAGCCGGTGCAATGACCGGCTTTATGGGCATGGGTATGCTGGGCAATATGGGTGGCGGCTTCAATGCCGCACAGCAGATCTCTGCAATGCAACAGCAGCAGGCAACACCTGCAGCACCTGCTGCTGACGGCTGGAAGTGCGCTTGCGGCGCTACCGTTAACGGCAATTTCTGTCCTCAGTGCGGCGCGAAAAAGCCCGCACCTCAAGGCGGTTGGAAGTGCGCCTGCGGCGCAACCGCTACCGGTAAGTTCTGCCCCGAGTGTGGCGCTCCCAAGCCTGCTGACGAAGGCGGCTGGACATGCGCCTGCGGCGCAGTAAATACCGGCAAATTCTGCGCAAATTGCGGCGGCAAGAAGCCCGCCGGCGTGCCTCAGTATAAGTGCGACAAGTGCGGCTGGCAGCCTGCTGACCCCACCCAGGCACCGAAGTTCTGTCCTGAGTGCGGCGATCCCTTTGACAACGGTGATATTCTGTAAGGAGGAAAAATAAATGGGTATCTTTGGAAAGTTATTTGAGAAAAAAGAATGCGCCATCTGCGGCGGCGAGATCGGCCTGCTGGGCAACCGCAAGCTGGAGGATGGCAACTGCTGCAAGACCTGCGCCAGAAAGCTCTCCCCCTGGTTTGACGACCGCCGTCATTCTACCGTAGATCAGATCAAGGCACAGCTGGCTTACAGAGAAGAAAACCAGAAGAACCTGGGCAATTTCCGTGTAAGCCAGATCATCGGCGACTATTACAAGATCTATGTCGAAGAAGTCGGCGGTGTACCTTCCCGCTTCTTCGTTACCAGCGCTGACGATTATATGGAAGCCAATCCCGATATTATCGAGTTTAAGGATCTGCTGTCCTGCGTGGCGGATATTGACACCCACGAAACTGAGCTGAAGCAGGAAGACAGCAACGGTAACGAAGTCAGCTACAATCCCCCCAGATTCGAGACCGAGTATGATTTCTATATCAAGATGCAGATCGGCAACAACCCCTATTTCGACGATATTCGCTTTCAGCTAAACTCTGGTACCATCACCCTGGAAACCAGAGGCGGCAGCAGCGGCAGCTTCCTGGGCCTGAGCTTTACCAGCGGCCCTGTGGATACCAGCAGCCCCAGAGAGAGGGAACAGTATCAGAAGTATACCGCCATGTGCCAGGAGATCGAGTATTTGGTGCAGCGCAGCAGAGGTGTTGCAGCCCCTGTGCAGACTGCAGCTCCTGTTCAGCCTGAGCCCGCAGCACCCCAGGCACCTGCCGGCCCCAAGTTCTGCCCCAACTGCGGCGCACCCACAGAAGGCGGCAAGTTCTGCCAGAGCTGTGGCTCTCAGCTGTAAAAAGTGAGACGCATCGGGAAAAAGGAGTGAGAATCGTTGGCTGTTTTACAAGAATTTAAGTGTCCGTGCTGTGATGGTGCCATCGAGTTTGACAGCACAGCGCAAAAGATGAAATGCCCGTATTGCGATACGGAATTCGAAATGGAGGACCTGCGCAAGTACGATGAAGCCTTGCAGGGTCAGCCGGAAGACAATATGCAGTGGGATGCTGCAGCTGGCCAACAGTGGCAGCCCGGCGAAACCGAGGGTATGCGGATCTATACCTGCCAAAGCTGCGGCGGCGAGATCGTTGGCGATGAGACTCTGGGCGCTACGGATTGCCCCTTCTGCGGCAATCCCGTGGTAATGACCGGCCAGTTTGCAGGCGCGCTGAAGCCGGATCTGGTGATCCCCTTTAAGAAAGACAAGAAAGCCGCAATTGAGGCTTTGAAGAAGCATTACTGCGGCAAGAAGCTGCTGCCCAAGGTGTTCAAGGACGAAAACCGCATCAAGGAAATCAAGGGCATCTATGTGCCGTTCTGGCTGTTTAATGCAGATGCAGACGGCTTTGTACGCTACAAGGCTTCCCGCATCCGCACCTGGAGCGACAGCGATTACAACTACACGGAAACCAGCTTTTATAATGTCATTCGCGGCGGCAATCTTGGCTTTGAGAATGTTCCCGTGGACGGCACGACCAAAATGGACGATACGCTGATGGAATCCATTGAGCCGTATAATGTTTCTGAAGCTGTGGATTTCCAGACCGCGTACTTAGCAGGCTATCTGGCAGATAAGTACGATGTGGATGCCGAGGAGAGCGTTCAGCGTGCAAATGAGCGAATCAAGCGCACCACAGAGGATGCCTTCCGGGATACGGTAATTGGCTACAGCACCGTTACACCCATCAGCACCAATGTCAGCCTGCAAAACGGCACGGCCAAGTATGCCCTGTATCCGGTATGGCTGCTGAACACCACCTGGAACGGCAAAAAGTACACATTCGCTATGAACGGTCAGACCGGCAAGCTGGTTGGCGATCTGCCTATGGATAAGGGGCTGTACCGGAAATGGTTGTTTGGCATTTTTGGTGCTGTCAGTGCGGCAGTCTTTGCGCTGACCTACCTGATGTGGCTGCTGTAAGGAGGTGCAAGTGATATGAAGAGAATAATTTCCTTGCTGCTTGCGCTGTTCCTGCTGGCAAGCCTGACACTTTGCGTCAGCGCTGCCACCTATGAAGGCAATGACGAGTTACTGCTTCTTGACGAAGCGGAGCTGCTGACGGAAGCGGAGGCGAAAGCCTTACATACCAAGCTGGAGCAGCTTTCCCACAAATATGGCGCCCAGGTCTGCATTGCCACTATGGATGCGCTGGAAGATGCGGATATCGACGAGTCTGTGGAATTCCTGTATGACTACGGCGAATATGGCTACGGCGAGAAAAAGGACGGCGTTCTGCTGCTGATCTGTATGGACCCCCGGGAATTCCGGATCCTCAGCAACGGCTTCGCAGCGGATGCCATCACGATAGATAATATCGAGAGCATTACCGATGATATTACGCCGGATCTGTCCGAAGGTAGCTATGCCGATGCCTTTGATACGTTTGTCGACAAGTGCGAGTATTATCTGGATGGCCACATCAACGGATTCCCGTTTAAGTTCGGCACAAATCTTCTGATCGCCATCGGAGTTGGTTTGCTTGTTGCGCTGATCGTTACCGGCATCTGGAAGGGTCAGCTGAAATCCGTCCGTAAGCAGGAGCGGGCAAGCGTCTATGTCAAACCCGGCAGTATGAATCTGACCCAATCCGGCGACTTCTATATGTACCGCACCGTTACCAGATCGGCAAAACCGAAGAATAATTCCTCCAGCTCCGGCTCGTCCCGGAATGTGGGCGGCGGCTCGTTCTAAGAGGAAAGTTGGAAAGGAGAACAATATGAACAAGAAAATGCGATTGCTAAGTATTCTGCTTACACTGGTGCTGTTTGTGGGCGTTCTGGTGGCGGGAGGAATCCAGGTTTCTGCCGCCGATACCACTACTACCATTACCGAGGTGCGGGCTACGGTGTCTACCCCGGTTGTGGGCTACACCATCAGTAAACTCAATGACACCTATACTCCCACAGAGGGTGTGGAAATTACCAAAATGAACTGGACCGATATCAATGGCTCCATCTACCCGTCGGGTACCGTGTTCCAGGCAGGTGTTACATATTACTGCGATATTGAGTTTACGGTGAAAGATGGCTATACCTTCCCCAACAGCTATAAGAACTTGACCGGCTATATCAACAGCAATGTCGGTGAGGTTTCCACGGTTTACTATACCGATCACGCCTATGTGGTGGTGCCCTTCACCCCCATTGCGGATGGTGAGATCTTTGTAGGCGGCATCGGCATGAACGATGGCGATTATCTGCACGTGGGCGCTGAGGCCACCAGCAAGAACAAGCTGTCTGACAGCTATGCATACTATAATGACGGCGTGCTGACGTTGCACAACTATACCTACACAGGCCCGGGTCATGTTATGCCGGGAGTATACAGCTATTACAGCGCGGCCATTGTCGGCGAGGCCCTGACGGAGATCGTGGTAGAAGGTCAATGCAGCATTACCAGCAATGGCGATGCTTGTTATGACAATTGTATTTGGTTTATGCAAGGCAACCAGGGTGCGCCCAGAACGATCCGTGGCACAGAGGATTCTTATCTGGAGCTGTCCTCTCGCTATATGACAATCGATCTTGCGGATGTCCTGATTATCAAGGATGCCAATCTCCACGTGAAGGGAGATGGCTACGGAATCGACGCTTACCATGGTGTTACAACACAATACAGTACGATCAAGGTAACCACGCAGTACGCGGCAATTGCGGCAAGAGGGCCCATCACGGTAAACGGCGGCACGCTGTCGGCTGCTTCTGCTAAGAGCGTCGGAATTTTTGCCTATGGCGATATTTACCTCAAAGATGTTAATGCCAATATTTCCAGCCGCTATGATGCTATATGCACCAGCGTGGACTCGGAGAAGGAAAACTCCGCTGCTATATCCGTTTTCAACAGCGAACTGACCCTTGTCAGCCCAGACGGCGGCGGCATTGACTCCAGCGAAACGCTGCTTCTTTACAACTGCGCTGTGGAAGCCCAAACGGAGGATTGCTGCCTGGAGGCCGAAGGGGATCTCTCTGTTAGCAGCAGCCGCCTGACACTGGGAACACAGTGTGATGGAATCTTTTGTTATGACGGTAATATGTTCATTAACTCCTGCACAGTAACGGTTGAGGAAGCAGGCGACGATGGCATTGAATGCCTGGGCAGCAATTTGTCTATTGCGGGCAGTGATATAACGGTTTCGGCGGTCGACTGCGGCATTCAGACCGAATCTGGCGAGGATCTGTCCATTATTAACAGCAAGCTGGACCTTACTGCGGATTACGGTATTTATTCGAAAATGGATACCACAATTACCACCAGCAACATCAAGGTTCTTGGTGAGACTTTCGGTATAAGCACTTACGAAGCAGATATTATCATTGCGGACAGTGATATTGAGGCGACTGCTATGGGAAATTCGGCTCTGTGTGCAAGGTATGCAACGCTTACGATTGGTGAGGGTCTGAAAGCCCAGGCAGCGACCCAGGTCGGCGGCACGGTAGTACCCTTCAACGCAGAAAATGCCTCCAATTACCGCTGGGTGAAGATCGGCAAGTTCACGCCTGCCGCCATCACCACCCAGCCCAAGACGGCGAAGGTAGCTGCCGGCAAGACCGCCAAGTTTACCGTCAAGGCCACCGGCGATGGCCTGAAGTATCAGTGGCAGTCCTCCTCTGACGGCAAGACCTGGAAGAACTGCACCTCCAGCAAGGCCACCAGCGCAACCTTTACCTTCACCGCCAAGACGTCCCACAGCAGCAATTACTATCGCTGCAAGGTTACGGATTCTGCCGGCAATACGGTCTATACCAGCTCCGTGCGGCTGTATGTTCTGGGTGTTACTACCCAGCCTAAAACGCAGAAAGTAGCTGTGGGAAAGACTGTCAAGTATACGGTAGCGGCCACCGGTGCAAGCAAAACCTACCAGTGGCAGTCCTCCACTGACGGCAAGACCTGGAAGAACTGCACCTCCAGCAAGGCCACCAGCGCCACCTTCACCTTCACTGCCAAGACATCCCACAGCAGCAACTATTACCGCTGCAGAATCAAGGACAGCGGCGGCAATACGGTCTATACCGATGTGGTGCGGCTGTATGTACTGGGCATCACTACCCAGCCCACAGCAAAGACTGTGACCGAAGGCAAGACCGCTAAGTTCACGGTTGCTGCCACCGGCGCCGGCAAGGTATATCAGTGGCAGGTGTCCACCGATGGCGGCAAGACCTGGAAAAATTGCACCTCCAGCTCTGCTACAAAAGCTACCTTCACCTTTACCGGCAAGGATAAGCATAATGGCAACTACTACCGCTGCAGAGTCAAGGATAACGGCGGCAATACCGTCTATTCCAACAAGGTCAAGCTGACCGTAAAGTAATGGCAAACCCATAAAAAACGCCCCCGGGGTTCCCCGGGGGCGTTTTTGTAAAATGTTATATCGAAACTCTAAAAAGTAGTAAAATAGTAGTAAACTATGTAAAAATCGTGGTTTTACGTGGTTTT
This sequence comes from Faecousia sp., assembly GCA_045532855.1. GTDB lineage: Bacteria > Bacillota > Clostridia > Oscillospirales > Oscillospiraceae > Faecousia. The sequence goes on along the minus strand of JAZSGS010000030.1, from coordinate 11,588 downwards.
AGGGGGTATTTCGGGGCTGATTAGTGCAGTCCCGTGGCAGACGAATAAGATTTTGTGCATAACGATTCCTCGCTTTCTTGGGGGTATTATAGCACAAATTCAAGAGAAACGCAACCAAGGCTTCCCCTGGGGGAAGCTGTCGCCGTAGGCGACTGATGAGGGGAATGCCCGCCGAAGGCGGCAAAACTTTGCGGCTAACGCCGTAGGAACACCCTCATCCGCCCCAGTTTGCCAACTGGGGCACCTTCCCCCAGGGGAAGGCTTGAGGGGCGGATTGAAAATCCGCCCCTACCGTTTGTTTGATTAAATCCCAACCTCGTCGAAGGTTTTGCCGTTAAACATACAGATATGGTCGAAACCTGCGTTTTTCAGAATTTCCACACTTTCGTCGAAGAAGGTGGTCAGATTGTCGATATGGTGAGAATCCGCGTTCAGCAGCACCTGACCGCCGTTTTCCCGCAGGGTATCCAGCAGGTACGCCCCGGGATAGGGCAGCTTTCGCCAGCCCCGGGAAATGGCGCCGGTGTTCATCTCTACATAGGGACAGGTCTTGAGTACCCGCTTCAGCGCCTCCCGGGCGATCTCCTGATACCGCTTATCCTCCTCGGGGATCAGGCTGAACTTGGTGATCAGGTCGAAATGTCCCACAAAGGTGGGGTTCCATTTCTCCACGTGCTGGCATACCATATCATAGTAGCACTGCGCCATGGCGATCACATCGCCGTCAAAGGCTTTTTCAATGCAATCCTTTTGCTGCTGGGGGCTGTGGTCGATGGCGTGGCAGAAGCCGTCCTTAACAATGTAGTGGACCGATGCCAAAAAATAGTCGAACACGGAAACATCGGTATCAGAATAATAATCCAGCTCCAAACCGGCGAAAATAGGGATTTGTCCGGCGTATTTTTCTTTCAAATCGGCAATTTCCTGCAGATAGGGGGCGTAAGCCTCCTCTTTCATACAGTAGCTGGTGTCGCAGGCGGTGAAGCTATGGTCAGAAAAGCCCAGAGAGCGCATATTTTTGCGCAGCGCGGATTGAATATTCTCCTCCATCGTGTGCTTGCCGTCGGAGTAGGTGGTGTGGTTGTGCAGATTGGAATAGCGCATAGGGATCCCTCCTTGATATTTATTACAGTATAGCAAATTCTTTCCGGTGGCGCAACCGGAAATATGCTATTGCAATTTTTGGCGTTTTATGGTATACTATTGTCGTTCAAAGGCGGACTTGCCGAACAAAAAAGTGGAGGAAAGAATTATGGAAAACGAAATTTATGAAAATGGCGTTACTCCCGAGATGGAAGAGGTTGTAGAAACTGTTGTTGAGGAGCAGCCCGTTATGTATGCACAGCCGGAGGAAGCCCCCAAGGCAACGGCAACGGATAATGTGATTACCGCTACTTTGAAGATGGCGGCAGATAAGGGCAAGGAGCTGATCGAGAATCCCAAGACGATTTGGGAGAAGATCAAGGCAGTTCCCGCTAAGATTTGGATGTTCGTCGGTGGCGGCGTTGCTGCGCTGCTGGCAATTATTGTTGTGCTGTCCCTGCTGGGCAATACTTATAAGACACCCATTAAGGCAGTGGAAAAGACGCTGAACAGTAAGTCCGTCAACCAGGTTCTGAACCGCGCTCCTGCCATCCTCAACGGCTTTGGCGAGGATGAGGCCAAGGTGCTGATCAACATCGCCAAGAAGTCTGACCAGTATAAGGACTATAAGGACGACATCGACGAGGGCTTTGAATCCCTGATCGAAGGCCTTGAGGAAAATGTTGGCAAGAACTACAAGATCAAGCTGAAGGTTACCGACAAGGAAAAGCTGGGCAAGGACGAGAAGAAGGCATTCAGAGAAAATCTGCGCAGCATCGGCGATATGGCTGAGCAGTTTGACGAAATGGACAATGACGATTACGCCGATATGGCTGACGAGCTGGGCATCAGCAAGGCCCAGGTCAAGAAGGCTGTCAAGACCTTGAAGAGCTTCTGCAAGGATTGCAAGAGCGCAAAGGTCCAGAAGGGCTACAAGCTGACCGTAGAGGCTAAGGTTACCGGCAAGGAACTGGATGAGCCTATGGAGATGGAGATCCCTGTCAATGTCTATAAGGTCGATGGCAGATGGGTGATCGATGTATTCTCCCTGGCACAGAGCGCAATGGGCATGCTGGGCGGCTTTGGTATGAGCAACCTGCTGGGCGGCCTGCTGTAAGAACTGTATAATAAAACAGCACCGGTTTTCCGGTGCTGTTTTTTGCCCTCTCCCGGGGAGAGTATGAAAAGGCCCCCCTTGTGAGGGGGCTGTCAGCCGAATAGGCTGACTGGGGGAGTTAAACTCCCTCCGACCTCGCTGTCGCTCGGCCACCTCCCTCAGAGAGGGAGGCGAGGGTGCGATGTCCCTACAATAAAAAAGCCCCCTCTCAACGAGGGGGCAATGTTTATAGCGGACTTTGCTTGATTTTGGCGTATCGCCGGGGGAACTGGGGTGGCGTATGGGCGATCTTGCGCAGCACGATCAGGCTGTGGGTTGCGCCGTCGATGGTGAAATCGTGGATCTTTTCCACCTGCAAGCCCAATTTCTTCACGGCGTTTTTCGCCTCATTCAATTCTTCCCTGGCGGCAGAGCCCTTCAGCGCCAGTACGGCGCCGCCTACGCGCACATAAGGCGCGGTCAGCTCCAGCAGGATGTTCAGCCGGGCAACGGCGCGGCTGGTGGCATAGTCAAATTTCTCCCGGTGGTCGGCAACAGCCTCCTCTGCCCGGGCGGTGATGCATTTGGCCTGAATACCCAGCTGGGGCAAAATGCTCTCCAGCCAAGTCATACGCTTGCCCAAGGAATCCAAAAGCGTTACCTGGGCATCCGGGCAGGCAATAGCCACAGGTACGCCGGGAAAACCGGCGCCGCAGCCCACATCGATCAGCTTTTTTTCGGAAAGCTCTGCTGCAGTCAGTACCGTCAAGCTGTCCAGCAGGTGCAGCTTGGCAACGGCAGCCGGCTCTGTGATGGCGGTAAGGTTCATCACCGCGTTCTGCTCCACCACAGCTGCGCCAAAGGCGCACAGCTTGTCAGCGGTGTCCTCCGACAGCTTAAGTCCCAATGCAGGCAGACCTTCCAAAAGGGTTTGCTTCATCGTATCCATCATTGGTTACCCTCGGCGCTGGGGGTGGTATCCAGATCCACCCAGTTTTTGTCCAGCGGATCGAAGGTTTCCTCCTCTTCCTGGTGGGCAGGCAGGTAGATCTCCTGGATGTACCAGCTGACCAGCAGGTCGGACACCTGATCGTAGGATCCTACGCCTGCCTCATCGCCGCTGATCTTGATATACAGATCGTTGGCGTTGTTGGCAGCGTTGGTGGCCTTGTCGTCCTGATTCTGGGCGAAGAAGCTGTCGTAATCTGCCATATCCCGCAGCAGCTCCGGAGAGAAGCCGCTGTAGATATTCTGCAAAGCGGCATCGGCGCTGGTGGTGCCAACGGTGGCAAGGGCGCTATAGCAATAACGCAGCGCCATAAAATAGCCGGAGTAACGGAAAATGGGATCGGAATTGGCATCGCAGGTCAAAAATGCCGCCAAATTGGCATCCCGCTCCGTAGCGATACACATTCTGTGGGCCATTTCGTGGCACATCACGAAGGGCAGCGCCACATCCGGCGTTTGGGGATTGACGGCGGCCTCGCCGGTCAGAGGCATAGTAACGCCGGTGATGCCCATAGAGGTATACATATCCGCCCAACCCAGCTCCTTGACAGGCAAGGTAGAGCCGGCAAACACGGAGATATACTTGTCGTAGGCCAAGGTTTCAAAGCCCTCGCCGGCCTTTTCTGCCAGCTCCGCAAAGGAGGGATAGGCAACAGAGCCGTCGGCATTTCTGGGCACATCCTTGGAAAGGTCGTTGGCGATGTCCCGCAGATAGGTGGTGGCATCTACCAATTCCGAAACATTGTATTCGGTAATATTCAGCCGAATATCGTCTGCCAAAGGACCGGCATAGGAATTCAGTCCGTAGGTGGCGGTATGCAGGAAGAACAGGGTAGCCGCGCCGGTCAGCACCCAGCCCAGCCACTGGACAAACTTCCAGCGCAGAATGACCATCATTACGATGGTGGCCAGCAGGATCACCACCAGCAGGATCACCAGCAGCTGCCACAGACAGAAGTTTGCGCCGCTGGACCACTGGGCAAGAGAGGTTTGGATCAGCCGGGTGGTGTAGGGATAGATCATATCGATCAGGATGGTATGGGTTTTTGCAAAGGTCATCAGCACGCCGGTGATGGCGGCAAGAATGGCCGCAATAATATATCCGCGCCAATATTTCAAAGGAATTACCTCCTCGCTGAGCAAAATCGTAAGCATATAGCTTCTAATAGTATAACACACTTTTTGCCGCTTGTCTGCCCCTTTTACAAAAATTTTCTTTGCATAGGGAGTCGGTATCTGTTAGAATAGTGAAAAACGGGAAAGGAACGCTTACTATGAGTATTCCAATGAATGCGCAGTGCTATCTGTGCCATTTGAAACGAAATACGGAAACCGCCCTTACGATGGCCGGGGAAGCGGCGGCAACGGCATTTGCAAAAGAGCTGATGCAGCTGTATCTGGACGCGCCTAAGGAAAAGGGCTCGCCTTGGTTTGGCCCCGGTGTTACCGCCCTTTTGGAAAAGCATTGCGGCTTGACGGAGGATCGGTTCAAGGAAGAAAAGGAAATGTCCAACCGCTTTGTATTGCAGCGGCTGGAGGACATTCGCAGTCGGATCTTGTCGGCGGAGGATCCCCTTTATGCCGCCTTGCAGATGGCGGTTTTGGGCAATTATATCGACTTTTCCGCCTTAAAAGGCCAGGTCAGCTTTGAAAAGCTGGAAAAAATGCTGGAAGAAGCGGAAAATATCGACTTGGATCGAAAAAACTACGGAAAGCTGCGCGCCGACCTGGAAAAGGGCAAAAGCTTGCTTTATATTACCGACAATGCCGGCGAGATCGGCTTTGACCGACTGCTTGCCGAGCAGATCGCAGCCCAATATCCCGGCTTGCAGATCACCTTCTGTGTCCGGGGCGGCCCTGCCTCCAACGATGCCACCCGGGAGGATGCCCGGGAGGTGGGAATCCCCTTCCCGGTGATCGACAATGGCTGTACCGTTGCCGGAACGGAGCTGGAGCTGCTGCCGGAGGAAACCATGCAGCTGTTTCAGCAGGCCGATGTGATCCTGTCCAAGGGACAGGCCAATGTGGAGACCTTATACGGCTGCGGCTACAACATTTATTATCTGTTTTTGATCAAGTGCGAGCGTTTTGTGGCGTATTTCGGCAAGGAAAAACTGACGCCGATGCTGCTGACGGAGCGGTAAGTGTTTACATTTTCACCGGTTCGTGATAGAATTAGGAAAAACTGTGTACTGGAGTTGATCCAATGGAATTTGATCTGACCTGGCTGCAGGTAGATCTGGATGCGCTGGAAGAGAATATGCGCCTTGTCCGGCAGCGGGCAAATGCCCAGGTGCTGGCGGTGGTCAAGGCCGATGCCTACGGTTTGGGTGCGGTTACCGTGGCCAAGGCGTTGGAGCATAGCTGCGCATTTTTGGGCACCGCCAATATTTCCGAGGCGCTGGAGCTGCGCCGCAGTGGCATTACAAAGCCTATTTTGATTTTGGGACGGGTGCCGGTTTCTGCGTATGCGCTGGCTGTGGCGGAGGATATTCGCCTGCCGATTTTTCTATATGAAGATGCTGTTGCATTATCTTGCGAGGCTGTACGCCAGGGCAAAACCGCCAATCTCCACTTCGTTGTGGACACCGGTATGAGCCGCATCGGCTTCCAGGCAACGGAAGAAGCCGCCGATATGTGCGCCGAGATCTGCAAACTGCCGGGACTGCAGGCAGAGGGCGTTTTCAGCCACTTTGCCACCGCTGACGGCGCAGATCTGACCTCTGCCCGGGAGCAGCTGGCCTTATTTACGGAATTTGAAAAGAAGCTTGCCAAACGGGATATTCAGATCCCCATTCGTCATATCAACAATTCTGCCGGCATCATCAATTTCCCCGGACAGCAGGATATGGTCCGCTCCGGTATCGTCCAGTACGGAATGTACCCCAGCGATGAGGTGGACAAGTCGCTTCTGCCGGTGAAGCCGGTGATGGAGTGGATCGCCAAGGTGGTCTATGTGAAAACCCTGCCTGCCGGACGGCAGATCAGCTATGGCGGCTGCTATACCACCACCCGGGACACCGTGGTGGCCACCTTGCCGGTGGGCTATGCCGACGGCTACAGCCGAAGATTGACGGATAAGGCCTATGTGCTGATCCGCGGAAAGAAAGCTCCCGTCATCGGTCGGATTTGTATGGATCAGATGATGGTGGATGTAACGGATATACCCGGTGTGCAGATCGACGATCAGGCGGTACTGATCGGTCGCAGCGGCGATGAAGAAATTACGGTGGACGATCTGGCGCGGCTGACCGGAACATTAAATTATGAGATCATCTGCGGCATTTCCCGCCGTACACCCAGAGTGTATTTCCGCGGCGGCAAGCCTGTCAGCGAAGTACACTATCTGCTGGACACCCAAGAAAAATAGAGGTAAGCTATGAATAACAAAAGAAATACGCTGGTACTGATCGGCGTGCTGGCGGTGGTGCTGGCGGTATTGCTGGCAGTTGCCCTGCTTGCGCTGGACGGCGAAAAGCCTGCGCAAAATCCCACCCAGCCTACGGTTATCACCCAGCCCACAACACAGCCTACGGAGAAACCGACTGAGCCGCCTACGGAGCCGCCGGTTACCAAGGTGGGCACCGCCACCGTGTCCTCTGTGGGCGATATGCTGATGCATATGTCGGTGATCAACACCGGCTATAACGATGCCAGTGGCGAATATGATCAGCTGGGCAGAATTTTCGACTATATCACCGATTATACCACCTCGGCAGATCTGATGGTGGGCAATCTGGAAACCACCCTGGCAGGTCTTAATAACGGCTATGAGTACAAGGGCTATCCTGCCTTTAACTGCCCGGATTCCGTCATTGATGCGATGAAGGGCGCAGGCTTTGATGTGATCCTTACCGCCAATAACCATTCCTACGACACCCGCAGCGTTGGCCTTAAGCGGACGCTGGAAACCGTTGTTGACCGGGGACTTTCCTACCTGGGCACCAAGCTGGACGCCCAGGAGAAGAACTATATGATCGCGGATCTGAACGGCATCCAGGTGGGCCTGATGTGCTATACCTACGAAACCACCGCCGGTGATTCCGACATCATCGCCCTCAACGGCATTACCCTGACGAAGGATGATTCTCAGCGTGTCAATGCCTTTAGCTATCAAAATCTGGACAAATTCTATACCGAGATCCAGACCAATATGGCGCAGATGGAAGAAGAGGGCGCAGAGGCGGTAATGCTCTATATCCACTGGGGTGAGGAGTATCAGCTGAAGGCCAATTCCAGCCAAAAGGCCATCGCCCAGAAGCTGTGCGATTTGGGCGTGGATGTGATCGTGGGCGGTCATCCCCACGTGGTACAGCCTGTGGAGTTGCTGACCAGCACCACCGATGAGAATCAAAAGACGGTCTGCCTGTATTCTATGGGCAACGCCGTGTCCAATCAGCGGCTGGGCAATCTTTCCAATGTAAAAACCGCCCATACCGAGGATGGCGTGATGATGCAGGTTACTTTTGCGGAGTATTCTGACGGCACGGTGATCGTGGAGGCGGTGGATCTGCTGCCCTTCTGGGTGAATATGCATTACGATGAGAATTGGAACAAGCTGTATCAGATGATGCCCCTGGACGATGCCATCGAGGATTGGAAGAGCCAGTTCAGCTTGACCGACGCGGAGCTTACAAAGCTGGAAGAATCCTATGACCGCACAATGGCCATCATTGGCGAGGGACTTACCGAAGCGCAAGCATACTACACCGCCAATCAGACGGCAGTGGAAGAAGCCTTAGGCGTTGAATAAAATAAGAAACCAGCCTGCTTTTCAGCAGGCTGGTTTTGTTTGATTAGAGAGAACAAAGCCTTCCCCTGGGGGAAGGTGGCCGAGCGATAGCGAGGTCGGATGAGGGTGATAAGAGAAAAGGAACACCCTCATCAGTCAGAAATCAGAGATTTCTGCCAGCTTCTCCCAGGAGAAGCCTAAATTCTCGTTACACTGCAGGTGTTTGCTTCAGCAGATCTGCCACGGTGATGCCTTCGAAAAATTCATCGATCATCTGATCCAAGCGATCCCACATGGGCTTGGTGTGGCAACATTCGCTGCGGGAGCAGGCGGCAGGTCCTTGGGTGGTGCAGCTGACGGCGGCCAGCGAGCCTTCTGTCAGTTTCAAAATGCTGCCGATGGTGTAATTTTCCGGACTGCGGTTAAGCCGATAGCCACCGCCTTTGCCGTGAACGGCGTCCACAAAGCCGGCCTTACTCAGCACTGCCATAATGGACTCCAAATATTTTTGGGACATATTCTCCGACTCCGCGATCTCCTTCAGCGGCACGAATTCTTCCCGTTGCCGCTGGGCAAGACACACCATCACCCGCAGAGCGTAGCGTCCTTTTGTCGATACGATCATTATTCACAATGGGCGCAGTGAGCGCAATCGGGGAACTGCTTTTCGTCGTAGGGAATGTTGTTGCGGTCGAAATAGTCCTTCAGGGCGTTCTTGATGGCCTCTTCTGCCAGAACGGAGCAGTGCAGCTTGTGGGCGGGCAAACCGTCCAGCGCCTGGGCAACCGCCTTGTTGGTCAGCTCCATTGCCTCGTGAATGGACTTGCCCATAATCATCTCCGTGGCCATAGAGGAAGATGCGATGGCGCTGCCGCAGCCGAAGGTCTCAAACTTTACATCTACGATGATGTCGTTTTCGATCTTCAGATAGATCTTCATAATATCGCCGCATTTGGCGTTGCCGACTTCGCCGATGCCGTCAGCGTTTTCGATCACACCCACGTTGCGCGGGTGCATAAAGTGGTCCATAACCTTTTCACTGTAAAGTGCCATAATGTTCTCCTCTTACAAAATATATGTTCTCTTGCCGGTCTGCAGATCACGCCAAACGGGGCTCATACTGCGCAGCTGCTGTACAACTGCAGGAACGGCAGACAGAATGTGGTCGATTTCTTCATCGGTGTTGTAGTGGCTCAAAGACAGCCGCAGGCTGCCGTGGGCGACATCGTGAACTCTGCCGATGGCCAGCAGCACGTGGCTGGGATCCAGATCACCGGAGGTGCAGGCAGAGCCGGAGGATGCGCTGATACCGTACATATCCAAAAGCAGCAGCAGACTTTCGCCCTCGATGCCCTCAAAGCAGAAGCTAATGTTACCGGGCAGCCGGTTGACTGCATCACCGTTCAGAGCGCAGTGGGGAATTTGGGAAAGTCCTACGATCAGCTTATCCCGCAAGGCGGTAACCTTGGCGGTGTTGGTTTGAAGATTTGCGATGGCTTCTTCCAGAGCCGCCACCATACCGCAGATGCCGGCTAAGTTTTCTGTGCCGGCTCGCTTGCCCCGTTCCTGGGCGCCGCCGTCGATCAGGTTGGTCAGCATCAGACCTTTGCGGCAGTACAGCGCGCCTACACCCTTGGGGCCGTGGAATTTGTGGGCGGAAAGGGAAAGCATATCAATGTTCTGTTCTTTGACATTGATGGCGATGTGGCCCACAGCCTGCACCGCATCAGTGTGGAAAGGCACGCCGGCTTCCTTACAAATTGCGCCAATTTCCGCGATGGGCAGAATCGAGCCGATCTCGTTGTTGGCGTACATAGTGGTTACCAGGCAGGTGTCCTCCCGGATTGCGTCTTTGACCTGCTGGGCGGTGATGTTGTGGCCTACCTTCACATCCAAAAGGGTGATCTCAAAGCCCTCTTTTTCCAGCCGGTTCAGGGTGTGCAGCACAGCGTGATGCTCAAAGGCGGTGGAAATGATGTGCTTTTTGCCCTTGCGCTGACCCAGACGGGCAGCGGAGATGATGGCCTGGTTGTCCGCTTCGCTGCCGCCGGAGGTGAAATAGATCTCCCGGGGCTCGCAGCCCAAAAGCGCAGCCATTCTTGCGCGGGCATCTTCCAGCACCTCCTTGGCCTGCTGACCGACGGAGTGCAAGCTGGAGGGATTGCCATAAAAATTTTCAAAACAAGGCGTCATCGCCTGAATTGCCGTCTTGCTCATCTTGGTTGTGGCGGCGTTATCTGCGTAAACGTGCATAGAAATCCTCCTTGCAGGATCTACCTAGTATTTCTGTAGGTAATATAGCAATACTTACCTACTTTGTCAATAGGTAAATAACGCGTTTTATATTAAAATGTATCAAAACGAAACGGCAGGAATTCCCTTAATTCTCGACATTTTCAGCGGTTACATTTTCGGCGTCGTTGCATATTAAGAAGGCAGACGAAATGGAGGGCTGAGAATGAAAAAAATTACAAAATGCACAGCGTTCCTGCTGCTGTGTATTTGGCTGCTGCCGGTGAATGTGCTTGCCAAGGAGTTGATCCCGGTGGGGCAGGTGGTGGGGTTGGAGCTTCGGGATGATACGGTAACGATCGCAGGTTTTGATGAAAATTTGGGCGCTGAGGCTAAGGCCGCAGGCGTTTGTGTTGGCGATCAGATTATCAGTGTTGACGGAAGCTCCGTTCGATGCACCCAGGATGTGAAAAAGGCGTTGTCCTGCGCTGACGGCAAGGTGGAGCTGTCTGTGCTTCGGGACGGCGCTAAGAAAAAGTATCAGTTGAACTTAAAAAATACTGCCGGCGGGCCAAAGCTGGGGGTATATCTGCGGCAGGGTGTAACCGGCATCGGTACGGTAACCTATTATGATCCGGACACCAAGGCCTTCGGCACCTTGGGACACGGGGTAAACGGCTCCGACGGAAAGCTTTTGCAGATGGTGCAGGGCTATGCCTATAACGCAAAGGTTTTGACGGTGCGAAAAGGACGCGTCGGCGATCCGGGACAGCTGATGGGATCGGTGGATTCCGGTGAGCCTGTTGGGATACTGAGCGCCAATACCGATCGGGGCGTGTTTGGAACTGCCGAGATAGGCTGGCAGGGGGACACAGTTACGGTTGCATCCTCCGATGAGGTCAAAACCGGCGCGGCAGTGATCCGCAGCACCGTCAGTGGAGATACGGTACAGGAATATTCTGTGGAAATTCTAAAAATTTATCCAAAATCCCGACAAAACGGGCGAAATCTTTTGATCCGGGTTACAGATCCTGCCCTTTTGGAAACCACCGGTGGCATCGTGCAGGGTATGTCAGGCTCACCGATTATACAGGACGGAAAACTGGTAGGCGCCGTTACTCATGTCCTTGTTAACGATCCTACCACCGGATATGGCATTTTCATTGAAAACATGCTGGACGCAGCGGCGTAATTAAGGCGGGCAATTCCCCGCCTTTTCTTTCTTGAAAATACGTAAAGCGTGCTTGACATTCCAAATACAATATGCTATACTGTTGATGTAAAGTAAGCTTTACATTTGGTAAGGAGGTGCCTTATGAAGAACAAAATCGAGAACATAAGAAAAGAGCAGGGAATCTTACAGGATGAAATGGCAAAAGCTTTGGGTGTTTCCCGGCAGACTATCAGCTCTTTGGAAAACGGACGGTATAATCCGTC
>JAZSGS010000019.1:0-61261 GCA_045532855.1 Faecousia sp. | reverse complement strand
TGGAAACCCAGCCCAACATTTGCCTGATTGGTGAAGAAGTTGCTGCCAAAAAGATGTCTTTGTCCGCAATTGCTGATTATATTGCTGATTCCGTAGCTGACCGCGCCGCCAAGGGCTGGAACTTCGGTGTTGCACTGATCCCCGAGGGCATCGTGGAATTCGTTCCCGAGTTCTCCGTGCTGATCAGCCAGATCAACGAGCTGCTGGCAGGCAGCAAGGCTGATGCCTTCAACGCTCTGCCTACCTGGCAGGACAAGTACGCCTTCATCGAGGCAGGTCTGTCCAAGGAATCCATGGCAGTATTTGCCATTCTGCCCCAGAGCATCCAGCAGCAGCTGTTCCTGGAGCGCGACCCCCACGGCAACGTGCAGGTCTCCCTCATTGAGTCTGAGAAGCTGTTCTCCGAGATGGTCAAGAAGAATCTGGCTGACCGCAAGGCTGCCGGTACTTACAATGGCAAGTTCTCCGCTCTGCATCACTTCCTGGGCTACGAAGGCCGCTGCGCTTTCCCCTCCAACTTCGATGCTGACTACTGCTACAGCCTGGGCTACAATGCCTTTATGCTGATCCAGTATGGCTACACCGGCTACCTCAGCAAGGTTTCCAACCTGAAGGCTCCTGCAGAGGAGTGGGTTGCCGGCGGTATGCCCATCACCAAGATGATGAACATCGAGCGTCGCCACGGCGCTGACAAGCCCGTTATCCGCAAGGCTCTGGTTGAGCTGGAGGGCAAGCCCTTTAAGTTCTTTGAGAGCGTCCGTGAGACTTGGGCAACTGAAACCTGCTATGTCTACCCCGGCGCGATCCAGTACTTTGGACCTACCGAGGTCTGCGACCGCACCACCATCACCCTGGCTCTGGAACAGGGCGAGTAATGAAACAAAGAAAAGTCCGTCCGCAAGGACGGACTTTTTTCGGGCGGTCAATGACCGCCCCTACAGCCTCCCCTGTGCAAGGGGAGGTGGCGAAAATCTTTGATTTTCGACGGAGGGGCTGTAACAATCCCTCAGTCAGCCTGTTCGGCTGACAGCTCCCTTTGCACAAGGGAGCCTTAGCCGCAGCTGGCGCTGCGGTTATTACCCTCATCCGACCTCGCTGTCGCTCGGCCACCTTCCCCCAGGGGGAAGGCTATATTTCTACTTGTAAAATGCCCTAAAATGTGGTAAACTGAATTGGATTGTATGAAAAACTCGGCATTTTAATGCTTTTTATTACCGATACCCCCTTTGGAGGAATGTTATGTCAACCTTAATCGAAGAAATCAGCCGGCGCAGAACCTTTGCCATCATCTCTCACCCCGACGCCGGTAAAACCACATTAACTGAAAAATTCCTGCTTTACGGCGGCGCTATCGCCCAGGCAGGCGTTGTCAAGGGCAAGAAAAACGCCCGGGCAGCCACCTCCGACTGGATGGAGATCGAAAAACAGCGTGGTATTTCTGTTACCTCGTCCGTTATGCAGTTCCAGTATGGCGGTTTCTGCATCAACATTCTGGATACCCCGGGACACCAGGACTTCTCCGAGGATACCTACCGTACCTTGATGGCCGCCGACTCTGCAGTGATGGTCATTGACGGCGCGAAAGGTGTCGAGCCCCAAACCCGGAAGCTGTTTAAGGTCTGCGCGATGCGCCATATTCCCATTTTTACTTTCATCAATAAGATGGACCGGGAAACCAAAGATCCCTTCGACCTGTTGGACGAGGTGGAGCGGGAGCTGGGCATCGAGACCTATGCGATGAACTGGCCTATTGGCTCCGGTAAGGATTTCCAGGGCGTTTATGACCGGGAGAAGGCGGAGCTGATCTTCTTCTCCGGTGTTTCCGGCAAGAATCGCGCCGATAAGATGTCTGTTGATCTTTATGATTCCCAGGTGGCTGAGCTTTTGGACAGCGAGGCCAAGCACCAACAGCTGATCGACGATGTAGAGCTCTTGTCTGCCGGTCGGGAAATGGATATGGAGGCGGTCCGCAAGGGCGAGCTTTCTCCCGTGTTCTTCGGCTCTGCGCTGACCAATTTCGGCATTGAGCCCTTCCTGGAGGCGTTCCTGAAGCTGACACCGCCGCCCCTGAGCCGCACCGCTGATTGTGGCGAAATTGATACTTTCAGCCCGGATTTTTCTGCGTTTGTGTTCAAAATCCAGGCAAATATGAACAAAGCCCACCGGGATCGCTTGGCATTTATGCGGATCTGCTCCGGTAAATTCCAGCGGGATTCCGAATATTTCCATGTCCAGGGCGGTCGCAAGATGCGTCTTTCCCAGCCCCAGCAGCTGATGGCTGCGGAGCGTGAGATCGTGGAGGAGGCCTACGCCGGCGACGTCATCGGTGTGTTTGACCCCGGTATCTTCTCCATCGGTGATACCATCACCACGCCGGGTAAGAAATTCTCTTATTCCGGTATTCCCACCTTTGCCCCCGAGCATTTCTGCCGTGTAAGCGCCAAGGATTCTATGAAGCGCAAGCAGTTTGTCAAGGGAACGGAGCAGATCGCCCAGGAGGGTGCGATCCAGATCTTCAAAGTGCCCAATTCCGGTATGGAAGAGGTCATCGTTGGCGTGGTTGGCACGCTGCAGTTTGATGTGTTCCAGTACCGTATGAAAAATGAGTACGGCGTGGATCTGCGAATGGAGGGCTTGCCCTACGAGGAGATCCGGCTGATCGAAAGCTATCCCGGCGATGTTTCCGACCTGAATCTGGGTTCGGATGCGGAGCTTTTGGAGGACTATCGCGGCCGCAGCCTGCTGGTGTTCACTAGCTTTTGGGCCATCGACTTTACCTGCCGTCGCAACCCCGGCTTGGAACTGAAAGAGATCGTGGTTGAAGAAGGTTAAGAATAAGACAAAAAAAGCCCCCTCTGACGAGGGGGCTGGATTTTTGCATAGCAAAAAGACTGGGGGAGAGAAACTACCCCTCAGTCAAAAATCAAAGATTTTTGACAGCTCCCCTAACAAGGGGAGCCTTTTTCGTTTTTATAGATTCTTTTCTCTGCCTTGGCAGGTAAAGAGGATGACTTGCTTGTTTTCGGCGGTTTCCCGGAGGATTTCCAGCGCTTTTGCCAATCGAGCATCGTCGAAACGTACCAGCGCATCGTCCAGCACCAGCGGCGCATCCGGAGTCAGCTCCTCAGCCACCGACAACCGCAGCGCCAGATACAGCTGATCCACGGTGCCATCGCTGCGCCACTGGGAGGAACGCATGGTGTCCTCGTCCTGGGCAGAGGCGTTCAGACTCAGATCCTCGCTAAGTGTCAGCCGCTGATAGCGACCATCGGTCAGCTTGCCAAACAGCTCCTGAGCGCGCTTGGAGATCCGGGGGGCAAAACGCCGCTGCAGGCTGGTGGTAGCTTCACGAAGGGCATCCTGCGCCATTTCCAAGGCGTAGTAGGTGTCCTCCAAACGGGCGATTCGGCGGTTTAAGGTATCCAGCCGAGCTTTCAATAAGGATTCCTGCCCCAATGTTTCCGCTTGGCCTAAGTACTGTCCCAACTGCAGGTGCAGCTGCCGCTGGGTAAAGTGGGCATCGGTAAGCTGCCGCTCCGTTTCCTCGGCGGAATATGTCAGATCGTCGGGCTTTGCCGGCTTGGGGGCAGGCTGGGCAGAGGCTTGCAGCGCGTCCAAAATAGTTTGCGCGGTTTGCACCTCTTTTTGGGCATCTGCCAGCGCGTCCCAAGCGGCAAGAATCTGCCTGCAAGTTTGCAGACATTCCTTCAAGCCCTTGCCGTCGGTTGCTTGCGCGATTTCAGCCTCAATGGCGGTCCTTTGGGTTTCAAATGCGCCGTTATCCGCCTGCCACTTGGCAAGGGAGTCTTGGTATGCAGCTTGTGTAGCGGCATACTGCCGGGCATCGCTGACCCACAGCTCAGGCGCTAGCCCGGGGTGGTGCTGATACAGCACATCCATTTCATCCCGGAATTTTTTCGTTCTCAGGATCGCAAAGAGCACAGCGCCAATAGCCAGTACCACAGCACCGATGCCGCCGAGCAGCAGCAAAAGTTCCGTGCGGATCAGCAATGCACCGCCGGGAAGCAGTGCGGCTAGGATCAGCAAAGCGGTAATAAGACCGTTTTGCTTTTTCTTTTTGGCTTCCAGGGCAGTTCGCTTGGTGAAATCAGCTTCTGCTGCCGCCACCACATCGTCAATATCGCTATAGTGGGGCAGTACCGCAGGCTCGGCAGGCTTCTGGGGCAGGGAGGCAGCCTCGGTCTGCAGATCCAGCCACTTGTCCTGCAACTGCTGCGCCTTGGCAGCTGTGTTCTCGGTTTCTTCCCGGGAGGGTAGCTGTTGACAGGCGGCAGTTTTCTCTGCAAGATTCTTTTGCGCCTGCTCCTGATCTGCAAGGGCGGCTTCTGTCCGGGCGGCATTTTCCTTGCTGGCGGTGTATTTCAGCGCGGCGGCGTGGTTTTCCAGAGCGGCGATCCGGTTTTCCAGCTGCGCCTGCTGCTGCTTGGTAAGCTCCGCTTTCTTTTGCAGGTCGTACAGATCATCCAGCTGGGAACGCAGCAGATCCCGCTCCGCCTCGGCCTGAGGCAGCAAGCCGGTTTTGTTGTACCGGCATTTGTTTTTCAGATCCTTCAAAGTGTCTGCCAGCTTGTCGCCAGCGCCGCTTTCGTCGCCGGTAGTCACCAGATTGTTCAGTCTGCGGCGTAGCGCATCATCCTGGGTTACCGGCAGGTCTGTCAGCTTCAAGAAGCCGGAACGGACGAATACGCTCCGCTCCACACCCAGCAGCATCTGACCGCAGTTAGCACTGGTCAGTTCGGGAATATCCAAGCCGGTTTCTGTTTCATAGGCCTGGAAATCGCTGAAGATCAGCCGACCTTTTGTGCGGCGCTCAATGGTGATGTCCTTGCCGTTCCAGTGCAGGTCAATGCGACCGGTCATAGGCGCGCCGGACCAGGGGGCATACCGCTCCTTGTCCGCAAGGGCATTTGTGGTGGAGCGGGCCTTGGTGTCGATGCCGTAGAGCATATTCACTAAGAATGCGCACCAGGTGGATTTACCCCATTCGTTGGGAGCTTCGATGATGTTCAGACCGGGCTCCAGCTTTAAGGTCTGGTGCTCCAATTTGCCAAAGGTGGCGGTCATAGAATAAATTTTCACGGCAGCTTCACCTCCTGACCGTCTAAAATCTGACGGGAGATCCGCGCCGCTAATTTGGCGCGGTTGCTGATGGTGGTGCTGTCGGATTGTGTTTTATTGTGGAGCAGTCCAAAATATACACCCTCCAAGGTGTCCGTTCCCAAATCACTCCACAGATCCATTTCGGGACGAGTTTCGTCACGAAGGATCAGATTGGGAATGTGGGGGAACTGGGCGGCAATATCGCCCAAATCCACGCCGGCGCTGTAGCCGGTGAGGGTAATGCGGTAAAAATCGCTGCTGTCAATACCGGGCAGCAGGGAAGCAACGGCAGCTACGGCATCGTCGCCGGCTTCTACCTCTTCGTCATAGAAGCGAGGGGTGTCCAGGGGTACGAAAAATGCCTTGACCTCTTCATCCAAAGTGGCGATGAGCACGCCCTTTGCGCCCAGTTCGTCATAGCCGTGTCCCATAGGACAGCCGGGCCAGGCGCATAGGGTGTTGCCGGCGCGAAGGCTGCCGCCCTTGTGGATATGTCCCATAGCTAAGTAGTTCAGACCGGATTCCATAATTTGGGGCTTGGTTACGGGGCAATAAGGAGATGTGGCAACGCCGGCATCGCCGTGAAGCACGCCGATCTTCCAGCGGGCTGCGCTGTTTGCCCGGAATTGCTTCAGTAGGGCGGGGCAGTCCATTGCCTCATAACCTGCGCCATAGATGGTACAATCCAGCTCCGGAAGGTCGTAGCTTTCTATTTCCGGTTTTGTGAAGATATGGACATTACCGGGCCATTCCTCCGTCAAATAGGGGGAATCCTTGCCGCAGAAATCGTGGTTACCCGGGGTGATGATCACCGGAATCTGCACAGATTCCAGGGCAGTACGGACGGCGGTCAGGCTCTCCTTGGTATAAGGGCCGTCAAACAGATCGCCGGCCAAGAGCATAAGGTCGCAATTTTCCGCTTTGCAAAGCTTGGCGATCTTTTCGGGGATCTTGCGCAGTTCCTTGCGCAGCCGTCCGGTTTCTTCCTCGCTATGACCGGACATAGGGGCGTCCAAATGCCAGTCGGCGCTATGGAGTATTTTCATCATACAGATCCACCCTTTCTGCCTTGCGGCAAAGTCCTGAGTCAGAATCAATAGTAAAGAGCACGGCTTCCATTTTGGTCGGGCCGTTTGCCCATTGGTAACGCTGTGTCAGATCGCCCCGGAATTTGGCGATGGAAAGGTCGGGACGAATACCCAACACGGAGTGTATTGGGCCGGTCATACCCAAATCCGTAACATAGCCTGTACCGCCCGGCAAAATCTGGGCATCGGCGGTGGGAACGTGGGTGTGCGTGCCCCAATCGGCGCTGACGCGGCCGTCCAGCATGTAGCCCATTGCCAACTTTTCCGAGGTGGCCTCGGCGTGCATTTCCACCAAACGGATCTTGGCGTCAATGTCCTTGAGAATTTTGTCGATCATCAGGAAGGGATTGTCCGGGCCGTAGTCCATATTGCACCGACCGATCAGGTCGATGACGGCGATGGGGCCTGCCTTGCTATCGTATATGCCATAGCCCCGTCCGGGCGCTTGGGGGGCATAGTTGGCAGGACGCAGGATACGGGAATTATCTTCAAGATAGTTTACCAGCTCCCGCTTGCTAAAGGTATGGTTGCCCATAGTGATCACATCGGCGCCGGCATCGAAAATATCTTCCGCCTGCTCCGGTGTCAAGCCCACCACAGCGGCATTTTCACCGTTGACGATGACAAAATCCGCCTGGGTTTTCTTCTTCAGATAGCGAAGGCTTCGGCGGATCCGCTCCATACCGGGGTTACCCACCACATCGCCTACGGCTAAAATTTTGAAATCCACGGAGTTTCCCTCCTTTTACTCGTTTCTTTAAGTATATACGAAAAAAGCCTGCTATGCAAGCAATGCACATAAATTTCGGGTAGGAAATGGGGCTGAAGTAGGAAAAAGCCACAGTTTTTTGATATTTTGCTTAAAAACGCAACTTACCTCTTGTAAATTCTGCTGATTTGGCGTATACTTTAACCATATTTGCAACGACAGGAGGAAATGATCATGGATTTGATCAGTGTGCGTGAGTTGTTTAAGAATACTGCAGCCTATGCAGGACAGGAAATTACCATTGGCGGTTGGGTGCGAAATCGCCGCCCCAGCAAGCAGTTTGGCTTTATTATGCTGTCTGACGGTACCTATTTTAACCCTGTGCAGGTTGTTTATAATGACACCATTGAGAATTTCCAGGAGATCTCTAAAATCAATATCGGCGCTGCGCTGATTATCCGCGGCACTGTGGAGCTGACACCCAACGGCCAGCAGCCCTTTGAGATCCAGGCAAAGACCGTTACGGTTGAGGGCGCGTCTACTGGCGATTACCCCCTGCAGCCCAAGCGGCATACTATGGAGTTTTTGCGTACCATTACCCATCTGCGTCCCCGCACCAATACCTTCCAGGCGGTGTTCCGTGTCCGCAGTTTGGCAGCTATGGCGATCCATCAGTTCTTCCAGGATCGGGATTTTGTCTATGTCCATACACCCCTGATTACCGGCTCTGACTGTGAGGGCGCAGGTGAAATGTTCCAGGTTACTACCCTGGATCTGAACAATGTCCCCAAGACCGAGGATGGCAAGGTGGACTTTTCTCAGGACTTCTACGGCAAGCCCACTAATTTGACGGTTTCCGGTCAGCTCAACGGCGAGACTTTCGCTATGGCTTTCCGCAACATCTATACCTTCGGTCCTACTTTCCGGGCAGAAAATTCCAATACTACCCGCCACGCCGCGGAGTTCTGGATGATCGAGCCGGAGATCGCTTTTGCAGATTTGGCAGACGATATGCAGTTGGCTGAGGATATGATCAAGTACATCATTTCCTATGTGCTGGAGCACGCCCCCGAGGAGATGAATTTCTTCAACTCCTTCATCGACAAGGGCCTGCTGGAGCGACTGAACCACGTTGTCAATTCTGATTTCGGTCGTGTTACCTACACCGAGGCCATTGAGATTTTGGAAAAGCACAACGACCAGTTCGACTACCCTGTTCATTGGGGCAGCGACCTGCAGACCGAGCACGAGCGTTACCTGACCGAGGAGGTCTTTAAGCGTCCCGTATTTGTTACCGATTATCCCAAGGAGATCAAGGCTTTCTATATGAAGCTGAATCCCGATGGCAAGACGGTTGCTGCGATGGACTGCCTGGTGCCCGGTATCGGCGAGATCATCGGCGGTAGCCAGCGTGAGGATAGCTACGAGATCCTCAAGAGCCGCATCGAGGAGCTGGGTATGAACCCCGAGGACTACGGCTTCTATATGGATCTGCGTAAGTACGGCTCTGCCCGTCATGCAGGCTTCGGCTTGGGCTTCGAGCGTTGCGTGATGTATCTGACCGGTATGGCGAACATCCGCGATGTGCTGCCTTTCCCCAGAACCGTCGGCAACTGCGAACTGTAATAAAAAATGGAAAATGCTCCCTCAAAAGGGAGCATTTTTTATGCAACGAAACAACACAGTTATTCCGAGTGAAGCAAAGCGAAATCGAGGAATTTTCGCGGCAAAAGCTGCGGTAGATCCCTCGGCTACGCTCGGGATGACAGCAATTTTCTTTGAATGATAATACTGGCTGGAGGGAGCATTTTTTACTGATTTTTTCACATATAATAAAAAGCGATTTGCGCACCCTAAATTTTGAGGGGGGATTTGCTGTGAAAAGATCGAAAAAGCGGATTGCGATCGTTTTGCTGATTTGCCTGCTGCTTAACGGCTGCAGCAGGCACACGACGGCGCAAGAACCTGTTCGCTGTCGGGTGGTAACCGGCGTGCATATTACATTTGACAACGGCCCATTTCACGAAGAGCGGCAGTATACCCTTTCGGCCAAGGTTCGGGCGATCCTCAATTATCTGCGTTGGCTGGATCCTTACGGCCTGCCGGAGGAGAATCCGGAAACGGTTTCCGGCAGCAGTTTCAAGATCACGCTGCAATATTCTGACGGCTGTGAAAAGAATTATGTGCAAAAAGCGGATCGGTTTCTTTTGGAGGACGGCAAGCAGTGGAAACGAATTGATCCTGCCCGGGCGTTGGCGCTGAGCCAAATTCTTGGGAAAATGGCAAGCGATTGAGGAAATATAACTGCAAAAAATGCAAAAAATGTATTGACAAATCTACCAGGCGTGCTATAATAAGTTTCGTTCCGCGGGTGTAGCTCATCCGGTAGAGCGCCACCTTGCCAAGGTGGAGGTAGCGAGTTCGAGCCTCGTCACCCGCTCCATAAAAGTCGCGACAAAAGTCGCGGCTTTTTTCTTATACAGAGGTAATTGTTATGAGAGTTGAGATTTTCCAAACGCTTCCGGAGCAAGCGGCGGACATTCGCAAAAAGGTTTTTGTGGAAGAGCAGGGTTTCCAAGAAGAGTTTGACAATATTGATCTGACCGCAGTTCATTTTGTGCTGTTTGATGATTCTGATGCGCCCATTGCTACTTGCAGAGTTTTCCAAAAGGGGAATAATGGCATTTATTTTCTTGGCAGACTGGCAGTTCTCAAGGAAAGCAGAGGCAAAAATATCGGCAGTATACTGGTTAAAAAAGCAGAAGAATATGTAAAGAAAATAGGCGGTGAGCAGATTCAGCTGCATGCCCAGTGCAGAGCCACCGCGTTTTATAATCGTGTTGGCTTTACTTCCTTTGGCGATATTGAGGATGAGGAAGGCTGCCCCCATATCTGGATGAGAAAAATGCTGTAAGGCCTAAGAAGGTGTGTTGTGGTATGAAGAATTGGTTTGTGCTGTATATACAAGTGTTGGGATTGCTTTTTTTCGGTTTTGTGATTAACAACGTTATTGGCGTGGCAATCCATTGCACGTCTAATGGGTTCGACTTGTTCGCATACCATCTTTCTCAGATTCCTTATCTGCTGGATTTCATATTTTCTCTGGTTCTTGCCCTGGTGCTTACCTGGATTGTTTGGAGAAAAACAAAAAAATAACACAAAAAGCCGCAGCGTGATGCTGCGGCTTTTGCTTATTTAGAAAGAGCGGACGGATTTGGCGTACTCCGTGGGGGTGATGCCGAACTTGTCCTTAAATTGCCGGGAGAAATGATGCACGGTAGAATACTGCAAGGTGGCGGCGATCTCGGAGAAATTCATCGAATTTTCCCGGATCATCTGCTTGCTCTCCTGCAGCTTGATACGGCGGATGTATTCGCCGGGGGAGATCTGCAGGTTTTTGTGGAACAGCGCAGTTAGGTAGCTGGGGCTTACATCCACCATTCGCGCCACAGTGGGAACGGACAGCTTTTCCCGGATATGGGAGCTGACATACTGCTGGGCGCGGCGAATGATCTCGTTTTCCGAATGGACGGAATTGGAGGCCTTCAGCCGGGTGTCATCTGCGTGCTCACAGCTGCGAAGCAGCATGATCAAGAACTGCGTCAGCAGGGAAGTGATCAAATCGGAGGAATACTTATCCATTCGATCCTGCTCGTGGAGCAGCTGCTGCAGTAAAAATACAGACCGCTGGGGGATCTTAAACTTGCGATTGATCAGCAGACCCAGCTCCGTGGTTTCCAGATCAAAGGAAAAAGTAACATATCGGGGTGCTACATCTACATCGGCGTACTGCATATGCCACTGGTTAGGGCCGTAGATCATCAGCTCGCCCTGCTCCAGCACCGTTTCCTGACCGTCCACAACCGAGTGGAGGGTGCCTTGATCCACATAGGTCAGCTCCAGCATAGAATGTGCCTCGCCGGGGAAAATGAAGCCCCGTTCCTTTTCGTGGTAGAAGAAGGTGTAAAGCTCTGTTACCCGCACACGGGGGATAAACCGGAAATTTTGGGCCGGCAGGGAATCGGCGATCTGCTTCGGCAGCTCCTGAGCGGAAAGGGAAACCTCAAAGGCGTTCTGCTTGAAGGGGGAGAGGGTGAAGAATACGCCGGGGCGAATACACACGCCTTTGTCCAGATAGTAGTGCTGGAAATCCTTTTGATTCAAGGAAACAGAAAGCACAGTCATACCCTCGCCGCAGAGCAGATGGGTTTGTGTTACGGCTTGATAGATAGGCGCGCTATCCTGCTGAGAGGAAATGGCGGTGTGCTGCATATCCTCAGCAGAAAATACCGCATCGGAGGTGCGTTCCGGAGGAACGGTGCCAAAATCCTTAAAATTCAGTTGGTTGAGATGTTTTACCATAAAAATCCCTCCCATAAAAAATAGAGCCACACTTGGTGGCTCTATTATACACAAAAAAGTTGAAAATGGCAAATGTTTTCTTTGACGATTATCTTTGATACTCAAATTCAAAGTCGTAAATGTCAACTGTATCGCCGTCTTCGATGCCCATTTCCTCCAAACGGGTGAAAAGTCCGCACTTTCTCAGCTGCAGATCAAAATAGTTCCGGGACTCGTAATCGTCGAAATTGATATTCTCGATCAGGCGTTCCAGATACCGGCCGGTGATCAGCCAGGTGCTGCCGTAATGCTCGATTTCAAACTCGTTGGGATCGCTGGGGGCTTCCACAACCTCCACATACTCCGGCTCGTAGATGGTAACCGGAGGCAGGGTGCGCAGCTTTTCTGCCACAACACGCATCAAGGTTTTTGTACCCTGAGTGGTGCCTGCGCTGATCTCATACAGTTCACAGCCGGCAGCTTCCACATGCTGGCGCAGCCGCTCCAGATTGTCAGATTCCGGCATCAGCAGATCCACCTTGTTGGCAGCCACGATCATAGGCCGATTGGAAAGATCCACACTGTAATTCTGCAACTCTGCGCAAATGGCGTCAAAATCCTCCACAGGATCTCTGCCCTCACTGCCGGAAACGTCGATGACGTGAACCAGCAGGCGGCAGCGGTCAATATGCCGCAGGAAATCGTGTCCCAAACCTGCGCCGTCAGCCGCGCCCTCGATAATACCGGGGATGTCCGCCATAACGAAGGACACGCCCTCGTCAACATAGATGACGCCCAAATTGGGGAACAGGGTAGTGAAATGATAGTTGGCGATCTTGGGACGGGCGTTGGAGGTAACGCTCAGCAGGGTGGACTTGCCCACATTGGGGAAGCCGACCAAACCCACGTCTGCCAAAAGCTTTAATTCCAGAATGATGTCCCGCTCCTCACCCTTCAGACCGGCCTTGGCAAAGCGGGGGACTTGTCGGGTAGGAGTTGCGTAGTGGGCGTTACCCCAGCCACCGCGGCCGCCTTTTGCGATGATGTGATCCTCGCCGGTGGACATATCCACGATGATCTGATTGGTTTCGGCATCCCGGACAACTGTGCCTCTGGGAACTTGGATGATCAGGGGCTCGCCCCGTTTGCCGCTCATTTTGCGTCCCATACCGTTCACGCCGGCTTCTGCGGCGTACTTGCGCTTATAGCGGAAATCCAGCAGGGTAGAGAGGTTGTCGTTTACTCTCAGAATCACGCTGCCGCCGTGTCCGCCGTCGCCGCCGTCAGGACCGCCGGATGCCACATATTTTTCTCGATGAAAGGCAACTGCGCCGTCGCCGCCGCGACCGCCTACCACCGTAATGCGAACTTTATCCACAAACATAGAAGGTACCTCCTTATTACAAGGAATTGCAAACGAAAAGAAGAGCTGTCGCAATGCTAGTTTGCAACAGCCCTTCGTTTCTCATACGCTTTTTACTGCTCGGCGTACACGGAGCACTGCCGGCGATCCTTGCCCTTGCGCTCGAATCTGACGGTGCCGTCAACCAGAGCGAACAGGGTATCATCCTTGCCGATACCAACATTGACACCGGGATGGATGTGAGTGCCTCTCTGACGAACCAAAATGTTGCCAGCCAGAACAAACTGACCGTCTGCGCGCTTGACGCCCAGACGCTTGGCCTCGGAATCACGGCCGTTCTTGGTGGAACCGCCGCCCTTGTGGTGAGCGAAGAACTGAATACCAATCTTCAGCATGGTGTTACACCTCCAAAACTTCAATATAATCAGAATAATCGTCCCGCATACTGCAAAGCGTCAGCATCATTCCGGCAAGCACTGCCTGAATGGTATCCTCTTCGTCGCAGGATGTGGGGAGAGTCAGCGTGATGCGTGCATCCTCTTGCTTGACTCGAACCTTGGCATTTGCGCCACATACATCATTGATGGTGGCCTCTGCCATAGAAACAACAGCGGAGATAGCGGCGCAGACGATGTCGCTGCCCTCTTCAGCATAGCCGCTGTGTCCGGAGACGGAGAATCCTGTGATTCTGTCGCCATCCATAAAAAACTCGCATCTTGTCATAATTACAGTGCGATCTTGGTGATCTCCACCTTGGTGTAGGGCTGGCGATGACCGATCTTCTTCTTCTCGCCCTTCTTGGGCTTGTAGCGCAGAACATGGATCTTCTTGCCCTTGCCGTTCTTAACAACGGTAGCCTCAACGCAAGCGCCCTCAACAGTGGGGGTGCCGACCTTGGTGTTCTCACCGTCCAGGACGGCCAGAACCTGCTCGAACTTTACGGTGGACTCAGCCTCAGCGTTCAGCTTTTCGATGTAGAGGATATCACCCTCAGCAACGGTGTACTGCTTACCACCAGTAACGATAACTGCCTTCATTTTTGTTTTCACCTACTTTATTTTGTGTAGTCTCGCTCTTAAGGCGGGTGCATTTTGGGCGCACCAACTTAAGCCTCTTCAATGCGGCTTGTCCATTTTAGCACCGGAAAAGGGAAAAGTCAAGGACTTTTTCACATTTTTCTTTGGATTTTTGGGATTTTTCCAGCAATATATTTTTACAAAAAAAGAGAAAAAGTGCTTGACAAAATATATATGCTGGGTTATAATCCGTAATGCGCCTGGACGATTAGCTCAGCTGGCTAGAGCATCCGCTTGACGTGCGGAAGGTCATAGGTTCGAGTCCTATATCGTCCACCAAAAAAGACAGTCACCCATTGGGTGGCTGTCTTTTTTGGTGGACGATATAACTAAATCCACCCTTGCGGGTGGAATAAATCATCTTCAACGATGAAATCCTCCCTGCGGTCGGATGAAATCGCTGCGGCGGTGGGTGGATTTAATTTCATCTGCGAAGCAGATTTCATCAGCGATAGCTGATTTCATCCTTGCCTCGGCAAGGATTTCATTATATAATGCACTTGAGGTGATTGCTGTGGCGGAAAATAAACTTGCAGTTTTATCCACTGATTTTGCTGTAAAGATTTTGAAGTTGACAGATGAGATTGCAAAGACATTTATTCACGACTGCGGGGCTATCCGCCGTATGCTGATCGCCTCTATCAACACTGTGAAAGAAAAACAACAATAAAACGCCACCGATGGTCGGTGGCGTTTTAATTCTCCCAAAAGGCAAAAAACGTAGACATTTGTCATTTTATCGTAGACATTTATATTGACTTTCCTTATATAAAGTGGTATACTTATGCAATAGTGAACGCGATGACGAAAACCAGTACGCGCTACCGTCCTTTTTCAGAGAGCTGCCGCTTGGTGCAAGGCAGCAAAGGATAAGCGCCGAATTCCTTTCCGAGCGGCTCTGCTGAACTTTTTAGTAGGCGGAGACGGGTGCGCCCGATATTGCGCTTACGGTCTGTTGGGATCGGATGAGGCCGCTGTATAAGCGGTAAATTGAGGTGGTACCACGGGGTAAACTCGTCCTCTGCTAGAAAAGCAGAGGGCTTTTTGTTTTTTGTGATTACATACAAAGGGGCTAATGATTATGGTCATTATGGACTATCTGGAGCGCAATGCCAGACTGTTTGGCGCAAGATCCGCACTGGTGGAGGTCAATCCCTCCGAGGAGCGGGACAATGCTGTTACCTGGCGCGACTTTAATTTGATCGAAAACGCAAATCCCGATGCGCCTTACCGTCGGGAGATGAGCTGGCAGGATTTTGACCGCCGGGCAAACCGCTTTGCAAATCTATTGCTGAGCCGGGGACTCCCCAAGGGCACAAAGGTGGCAATTTTGCTGATGAACTGCCTGGAATGGCTGCCGATTTACTTTGGCATTCTCAAGGCCGGCTGTATCGCCGTGCCGATGAACTTCCGCTATTCCTCTGACGAGATCCAGTACTGTCTGGAGCTGGCGGATGCGGAGGTTTTGGTGTTCGGTCCGGAATTTGTCAGCCGGATGGATGCCATTGTGGATAATCTGGGCTTTTTGAAGATGATGTTCTTCGTAGGCAAGAATGGCCCGGACTATACCGAGGATTGCCTGCGGCTGATGGATTTCTGCTCCTCCAAAGCACCTCCTGTGCTGCTGACGGAGGATGACCACGCGGCTATCTATTTCTCCTCCGGCACTACCGGCTTCCCCAAGGCGATCTTGCACGACCACAGATCTCTGGTCTGCGCCTGTATGGTGGAGCAAAATCACCACGGACAGACCGCCGACGATGTATTCCTGTGCATTCCGCCGCTGTATCATACCGGCGCGAAAATGCACTGGTTCGGCTCTTTGCTTTCCGGCGGCAAGGCGGTACTGCTTCGGGGCGTGAAGCCGGAATGGATCTTGCGCGCTGTTACGGAAGAGAAATGCACCATCGTTTGGCTGCTGGTGCCCTGGGCGCAAGACCTTTTGGATGCTGTTGATTCCGGTCGCATCAATTTGGACGACTATTACTTAGATCAGTGGCGGCTGATGCACATTGGCGCACAGCCTGTGCCTCCCAGCCTGATCCGCCGTTGGATGGAAAAATTCCCCCATCATCAGTACGATACCAACTACGGTCTGTCGGAATCCATCGGTCCCGGCTGTGTCCATCTGGGCGTGGAAAATACCCATAAGGTGGGCGCTATCGGTAAATCCGGCTACCTCTGGGAGACCAAGATCATTGACGAAGCCGGCAACGAGGTCAAGCAGGGTGAGGTTGGCGAGCTGGCTGTCCGGGGTCCCGGCGTGATGCTGTGCTACTATAAGAATCCCGAGGCTACCGACGAGGTACTGAAGGGTGATTGGCTCTGGACCGGTGATATGGCCCGTATGGACGAGGACGGCTTCATCTATCTGGTTGACCGCAAGAAGGATGTGGTCATTTCCGGCGGTGAGAATCTGTATCCCGTTCAGATCGAAGACTTCCTCCGTGGCTTTGACAAGATCAAGGATGTGGCGGTTATCGGCTTGCCGGATCCCCGTCTTGGCGAACGGCTGGCGGCCATCGTGGAGATCAAAGAGGGCGTGGATTGTACCGCAGAGGAGATCGATACCTTCTGTCTGGGCTTGCCCCGGTACAAGCGCCCCAAGCAGATCATCTTCGACAAAATTCCCAGAAATCCCACCGGTAAGATCGAAAAGCCTGCCCTGCGTGAAAAATACTGCAAGGGACGGCTGGTGGAAAGCCAGATTACCGGCTAACAAACAGAAAGACTGTGATATTCTATGGATCTTCTCATTAAAATCCCAATGCTGGTGGTTTTCTTCGGCATTATGATCGGCATTGGAATCTACTGCAAAAAGCATTCTACCAATGTGGACGGCTTTGTACTGGGCGGGCGCAGCGTCGGTCCGTGGCTGACGGCCTTTGCCTACGGCACATCCTATTTTTCCGCGGTGGTGTTTGTGGGCTATGCCGGTCAGTTTGGCTGGAAATACGGCATCGCTGCCACTTGGGCAGGCATCGGCAACGCCATTATCGGCTCGTTGATGGCTTGGGCGATCTTAGGTCGCCGCACCCGGGTTATGACACAGCACTTAGACAGCGCTACCATGCCCCAGTTCTTCGGCAAGCGCTTCGCAAGCCCCGGACTGAAGCTGGCGGCTTCTGCAATTATCTTTATTTTCCTCATTCCTTACACCGCATCGCTGTATAATGGCCTCAGCCGGCTGTTCGGCATGGCATTTAACATCGATTACGGCGTTTGCGTCATCGTAATGGCGGTCATTACCGCTATCTATGTCATCGCCGGCGGCTATATGGCAACCGCTATCAACGATTTTGTCCAGGGTATCATTATGATCGTGGGCATTATCGCGGTGATCGCCGCGGTGCTGAAAGGGCAGGGCGGCTTTATGGAGGCTGTCAGCCAGCTGGGACAGGTGTCTGATCCCAAGGCTTCTGACATTCCCGGCGCGTTCATATCCTTCCTTGGTCCCGATCCTACCAACCTGCTGGGCGTGGTGATTTTAACCTCTCTCGGCACTTGGGGACTGCCTCAGATGGTGCAGAAATTCTACGCCATCAAGAGCGAAAAAGCCATCAACAAGGGTATGATCATCTCCACCATATTTGCCTTGATCGTGGCAGGCGGCTGCTATTTCCTGGGCGGCTTTGGACGGCTGTTCTCTGACCGGGTGGATGTGGCGACGGAAGGCTATGACGCCATTATCCCGGCAATGCTGTCGGATCTTTCTCCGTTCTTGATTTCTATCGTGGTTATTTTGGTGCTGTCGGCATCTATGTCCACGCTGTCGTCCTTGGTGCTGACCTCCAGCTCTACGCTGACGTTGGACTTTATCAAGGGAACACTGGTGAAGAAAATGGACGAAAAACGTCAGCTGCTGTGGATTCGGCTGCTGATCGTGGTGTTCATTCTGATCTCTGTTATTTTGGCGCTGATCCAGCACAATTCCAGCGTTACCTTTATTGCCCAGCTGATGGGTATTTCCTGGGGCGCGCTGGCAGGCGCATTCCTGGCGCCGTTCCTGTTTGGACTTTACTGGAAAAAGACCACAAAAGCCGCCGTTTGGGCGAGCTTCCTCTTCTCTACGGTGGTTATGATCAGCAATATCTTCTTCCCCCAATATTTCCCCGCAATTTTGCGTACACCCATCAATGCCGGCGTGTTCTGTATGCTGGCAGGACTGATTATCGTCCCTGCGGTCAGCTTGATGACCAAAAAACCCAACGCGGAGCACATCCAGCAGGTATTTTCCTGCTATGATCGCACTGTAACCGTCTGCGTAACCGACTCCATTGGAGATACAAAGGAGGAAATCCTATGAAAACACTGATGCTCGGCAACGAAGCCGTTGCCAGAGGCCTTTACGAGGCCGGTTGCAGCTTTGTGTCCAGCTATCCCGGCACTCCCAGTACCGAGATCACCGAATATGTGGCTACCTATAAGGAAGTTTATGCCGAATGGGCGCCCAATGAAAAGGTGGCGATGGAAGCCGCTTTCGGCGCAAGTCTTGCCGGCAAGCGTAGCTTCTGTGCAATGAAGCATGTAGGCTTGAATGTGGCGGCTGACCCACTGTTTACCGTGGCTTATACCGGCGTCAACGCAGGCTTTGTGATCGGCGTGGCAGACGATGCGGGTATGCACTCTTCTCAGAATGAGCAGGACTCCCGGCATTATGCAAGAGCTTCTAAGATCCCCATGTTGGAGCCTTCCGATTCTGCAGAAGCTTTGGCATTTACCAAGCTGGCATACCAGCTGTCTGAGGAGTTTGACACCCCTGTGTTCATCAAAATGTGCACCCGTGTTTCTCACTCTCAGAGCGTAGTAGAGCCCGGGAACCGGATCGAGGTCAGCAAGACCTACGAAAAGAATCCCCAAAAGTACATTATGATGCCCGGCAACGCCAAGCGCCGCCACCCCATCGTGGAGGAGCGCACCGAAAAGCTGGTCCAGTGGGCAGAAACTGCGGACATCAACCGTGTTGAAGCCGGCGCTGACCGCAAAATGGGCATTATCACATCCTCCACCTCTTATCAGTATGTCAAAGAGGTCTGCGGCGATACCTATCCCGTGCTGAAGCTGGGTATGATCTGGCCTCTGCCCAAGCAGAAAATTATCGACTTTGCGGCTTCTGTGGATAAGCTGGTTGTTGTGGAAGAGCTGGATAGCTTTATCGAAACCCATTGCCGTCAGCTGGGACTGGATTGCATGGGTAAGGAAAAGTTCTCCTGCATTGACGAATTCTCTCAGAATTTGGTGGCAGAAAAGCTGAATGTCAGCGTTCAGCCCGGTACAAAGCTGGATGCGGCGATCCCGCAGCGTCCGCCTGTGATGTGCGCCGGCTGTCCTCACCGGGGCTTGTTCTACACTTTGGCAAAGAACAAGGTTACCGCTTTGGGCGACATTGGCTGCTACACCCTGGGCGCAGTGCCGCCTCTGGCAGCGCTGGACACCACTATCTGTATGGGCGCATCCATTTCCGGTATGCACGGCTTTACCAAAGCCGGCGGCGCTGACGGCAGAAAGGTGGTAGCGGTTATCGGCGATTCCACCTTTATGCACTCCGGTGTTACCGGCCTGATCAATATGGCCTATAACGAATCCTGCGGTACGGTCATCATCGTGGACAACTCCATTACCGGTATGACCGGTCATCAGCAGAACCCCACAACCGGCTTCAATCTCAAGGGCGATCCCTGTACCAAGATCGATCTGGAAACCCTGTGCCGGGCGGTTGGCATCAACCGGGTTCGGGTGGTAGATCCCTACGATCTTTCTGAGGTTGACGCGGCGATCAAGGAAGAAACCGCGGTGGATGAGCCTTCTGTGATCATTTCCCGCCGTCCCTGTGCGCTGCTGAAATATGTCAAGCACAAGAAGCCCATTATCGCCAATTCCGACAAGTGCATTGGCTGCAAGGCTTGTATGAAGATCGGTTGTCCTGCTATCAGCATTGCGGACAAGAAGGCACGCATCGACAACACCCTCTGCACCGGCTGCGGTGTCTGCGCCCAGCTGTGTAAGTTTGATGCCCTGACGGCAGCAAAGGAGGACTAAACGATGAAAACGAAGAATATTATGATCGTCGGCGTCGGCGGACAGGGAAGTCTGCTGGCATCCAAGCTGCTGGGCAAAATGCTGCTGCAAAAGGGCTATGACATCAAGGTGTCGGAGGTCCACGGTATGAGCCAGCGTGGCGGCAGCGTGGTTACCTATGTCCGTTTTGGCGACAAGGTCTATTCTCCCGTGATCGACAAGGGCGAGGCAGACTTTATCGTGTCCTTTGAGCTGCTGGAAGCAGCCCGTTGGACGGAGTACTTAAAGCCCGACGGCAAGATCGTGGTCAATACCCAGGAAATCAATCCTATGCCGGTTATCACCGGCGTAGCGGAGTATCCCCAGGGCTTGGTAGAGCAGATGAAGGCTGCCGGCCTTTGCGTGGATGCCGTGGATGCGCTGGCATTGGCGCAGCAGGCAGGCTCTGCAAAGGCTGTTAACATTGTTTTGATGGGTCATCTGTCCCGCTATTTCGATTTTGCGGAAGAAGAATGGCTGGAAGCTATCGAAAAATGTGTTCCTGCAAAATTCCTGGAACTGAATAAAACTGCGTTCCGCTTAGGTCGCAACATCTAAAATAAAAAGAGGCGAATGAAAATGGCAAACTATTATCAGCCGGAAATCGAAACTGCATCCCGGGAGCAGATTCTGGCTTGGCAAAATGAGCGCCTGGTAAAGCAAGTACAGCATGTGTGGGATAATGTTCCCTACTACCGCAAAAAGATGGAAGAGAAGGGTCTGACCCCTGCTGACATTCAAGGCCTGGAGGATTTGAAGAAGCTGCCCTTCCTGAGCAAGGACGACCTGCGGGATGCCTATCCCTATGGCCTGCTGGGTGCACCTCTTTCCGATTGTGTCCGTATTCACTCTACCTCCGGTACAACCGGTAAGCGGGTGGTGGCATTCTATACCCAGCACGATGTGGATTTGTGGGAAGATTGCTGCGCCCGTGCCATTGTGGCAGCCGGCGGCACCAAGGAGGATGTGTGCCAGGTGGCATATGGCTACGGTCTGTTTACCGGCGGCTCCGGTATGCACGGCGGATCGCATAAAGTTGGCTGTCTGACTTTGCCGCTGTCTTCCGGTAATACGGATCGGCAGCTGCAGTTTATGACCGATCTGGGCTCCACGATTTTGTGCTGCACGCCGTCCTATGCTGCGTATCTTTCTGAGAGTATTCACGAAAGAGGTTTGCGGGACCAGATTAAGCTAAAAGCCGGTATTTTCGGCGCAGAGGCTTGGAGCGAGAATATGCGCAAAGAGATTGAAGCCGGTCTTGGCATTAAGGCTTACGATATTTACGGTTTGACGGAAACCTCCGGTCCGGGCGTTGCATTCGAGTGTGAAGCGCAGACCGGTATGCACATCAACGAAGACCATTTCATCGCCGAGATCATCGATCCGGACACCGGTGAGGTTTTGCCGGAAGGCTCCAAGGGTGAACTGGTCTTTACGGCAATCACAAAGGAAGCTTTCCCGCTGCTACGCTACCGCACAAAGGATATCTGCATTCTGACCCGCGAGCCTTGCTCCTGCGGAAGAACCCATGTAAAGATGTCTAAGCCTATGGGTCGCAGCGATGATATGCTGATCATCAAGGGTGTCAATGTGTTCCCGTCCCAGATCGAACAGGTGCTTCTGGAGCAGGGATATCCCGCTAACTACCAGATTGTTGTGGACCGGGTCAATCACTCCGATACTCTGGAAGTGATGGTGGAGATGACACCGGAGAACTTCTCCGATTCTCTGGCTAAGGTTACCTCTATGGAGAAAAGCCTGGTGGATGCCCTTAAATCGATGTTGGGCATTTATGCCAAGGTGCGCCTGGTTGCGCCTAAGACCATTGCCCGCAGTGAGGGCAAGGCTGTCCGTATCATTGACAAGCGTAAGATTTAAGGAGGAAACAAAATGGTATATCAAATTTCTGTATTCCTGGAAAACCGCGCCGGTCAGCTTTCGGAGATCACCGCTGCTTTGGCAGATAACGGCATTGATCTGCGTGCGATCTCTATTGCAGAAACGGCAGATTACGGCATTTTGCGTATGATCGTAGATGATGCCCAGAAGGCAACCTCTGTTTTGATGGAGCATGAGTATCTGCTGACTATGACACCGGTGTTGGTAGTCGCTGTTCCCGATGTGCCCGGCGGTATTGCTCCCGTGCTGGCAACCCTGGCAGAGGGCGACATCGACATTGAGTATATGTACTCTCTGTTCACCCATACTGAGGGAAAGGCATATATTGTTTTCCGTGTTGCTGACAGCGAAAAATTCGTTTCGCTGCTGGCGACCCACGGCATTACCCCCAGCACCAGCGAAGAACTGGGAATCCACTAATATAACTGAGGTATGAAGCTATGCAAGAAATGAGCAGAAAGAATCAGCATTTTACCGATTCTGTTATCCGGCGTATGACCCGCATTTCCCTGGATTGCGGTGCAATCAACCTGGCACAGGGTTTCCCGGACTTTGATCCTCCCAAGGCGATGCTGGATCGGCTGAATGAGGTCAGCTACTTAGGTCCCCATCAGTACCCCATCACTATGGGCGCGCCCAATTTCCGTGCAGCGCTGGCAAGAAAATGCGGTCGGTTTATGGGACGGGAGCTGAATCCGGACACCGATATGGTGGTTACCATCGGCTCTACCGAGGCGATGGTGGATACCATTTTCGCCCTGACCAACCCCGGCGATAAGATCGCTATGTTCTCTCCCTATTTTGAGAACTATCGGGCGCAGGCCATTATGGCGCAGTGTGAGCCGGTGTTTATTCCCCTGGTTCCGCCTACCTTCAATTTTGATCCCAATGTGCTTGAGGATGCCTTTAAGCAGGGACTGAAGGCAATTCTGATCTGCAATCCCTCCAACCCCAGCGGTAAGGTCTTTACCTATGACGAGCTGAAGCTGATCGCGGATCTGTGTATCAAGTATGATGTCTATGCCATTATGGACGAGGTGTACGAGCACATCATCTACGAAGGCCATAAGCACATCTATATGAACAGCCTGCCCGGTATGTGGGAGCGGACGGTTTCCTGCTCCTCTCTGTCCAAGACCTATTCCATCACCGGCTGGCGTTTGGGCTATGCTATTGCGCCGAAGCACATTATGGACCGCATTAAGCAGTATCACGACTTTAACACTGTTGGCTGTGCATCTCCTTTGATGGAAGCCGCCGTGGTGGGTTTGGATATGCCCGACAGCTACTATGAGGAGTTCGGTGCCCACTATGCCCATATGAAGAAGCTGTTTACCGAGGGTTTGGATCGCATTGGCATTCCTTACACCGATCCCCAGGGCGCATACTTTGTGCTGGCTGACATTTCCCCTTATATGAAGAAGGGTCAGACGGATGTGGAGTTCTGCGAGGAGCTGGCCCGCAAGGTTGGCGTCGGCGCAGTTCCCGGCACGTCCTTCTTCAGCGAAAAGGGTGTGAATAACATCGTCAGATTGCACTTTGCAAAGCTAGATTCGACACTGAATGAGGCGCTCGATCGTCTGTCCCATATTAAGGAAAAGATGCTCTGATATTCCAAAGAAAGCCCTGAGGCAACTCAGGGCTTTCTTTTAAGGCGAGATGTAATATGAAAAAGAAAGAATTTTTGGCAGGCGTAAAAGCGGGCATACCGGTGTGCGTGGGTTATTTCTCCGTCAGCTTTGGTTTTGGCGCAATGGCCATTGCCCAGGGCTTGACCATATGGCAGGCGGTTTTGATCTCTGCCTCCAATTTGACCAGCGCAGGACAATTTGCAGGTCTGACGGTCATTGCAACCGGCGCAACCATTGTTGAAATGATTTTGGCGCAGTTGGTGATCAACAGTCGCTATGGGCTGATGAGTCTTGCATTGGGA
This sequence comes from Faecousia sp., assembly GCA_045532855.1. Taxonomy (GTDB): domain Bacteria; phylum Bacillota; class Clostridia; order Oscillospirales; family Oscillospiraceae; genus Faecousia. Next base: position 37,674 of record JAZSGS010000019.1, on the reverse strand, counting down.
CAGCGGTTAGGTCCCAATGTGAGGACGGGGAAACGGCTGATCACCGCGTTTTTTAATACAGATGAGGTGTTCGCGCTGGGTATGTCCCGGGGCAGGGCTTTGACAGCCGGCTTTTTTGTAGGTGTTGGTACGGTTGCTGCATTGGGCTGGACGGCAGGAACGGCTATGGGCGCTGTCGCAGGCTCCTTGCTGCCGACATCTGTGAGAATGGCACTGGGCGTAATGCTCTACGGTATGTTTATCGCCATCGTCGTGCCTCAGGCAAGAGAAGAAAAGCCTGTTCTTATCTCAGTGATCCTGGCGCTGGTGCTGAGCTGCTTGTTTGCCTGGTGTCCCGGGCTGAATCAGATTTCTGACGGCTTGGCCATCGTGATCTGCACAGTTTTGGCGGCATCTGTCTGCGCTGCGCTGTTTCCGGTGGAAGATGAGGAGGTAGTAAAATGAAGATCTACCTCTATATTCTTGTGATGGCAGTTACCACTTACTTGATTCGTATGCTGCCGCTGGCTTTTTTCAAAAAGCCTATTAAAAACCGATTTTTGAAGTCGTTTCTGCACTATGTTCCTACGGCGTGTCTGACGGCAATGACCTTTCCTGCCATTCTTTCTGCTACGCAGAATGTGATCAGCGGCGCCATTGGTCTGGCGGTTGCGGTTATACTGGCAACGTTCAGGAAAAGCCTGATCGTTGTGGCGGTGGCCAGCTGCGCTGCGGTGTTTTTGACGGAGCTAGTCATCAAATTGTTGTAACGAATACGAAAAAACGCTGTCATTCCGAGTGGAGCGAAGCGGAATCGAGGAATCTTGGCACTTCATTTACTGCAAATGTAAACGATATGCGAAGATCCCTCGGCTCGCAAATGCTCGCTCGGGATGACAGCATTTATATTTATGCGATTACTGCTCTGCCTCGTCTGTCCAGGGAACGACGGGCTTATCAGCGAAACGCTTTTTGAAGATTCTCCTGCGGAACAGGAAGATGGTGTAAGCCACCCACAACACGAAGAAAATGGCGCAGGCGATAATGGCATTGGTGGGGGATTTGCCGGCAAAATTCAGCAGCAACAGCAGCGGTGCGATCATGATCATCGCAGGGAAATTGGACAGAATGTACAGGCTGGAGGTGGGCGTCCGGAGGCCCGGATCCACTTCTTTCATCAAAATCACGCCGTTGGAAGCGGTGCCGGTCAAGGTGCCGTAGGACATCAGGAACATCTCGTGTTCAAAGCCCTTGAAGCATTCCTTACTGACCTTGCGAATGTAAATATAGGTGATCAAAGCGCCTACAACGCTGAGGATCACAACAGGCAGGATGTAGTTTTTGATGTCATTGATCTCGATGGCTGCCACGCCGGCAACGATCATCAGGTCAAAGGAGAAACCGGAGATTCGGTCCATCTGGTAGTTGTTGATGTAAACCCGGTGCATCAGATTGTGCCGCTGCAGCCGGTTCACCACAAACTTGATCAGCATAGCTGCCAGAGAAGCCCACAGGAAGTTAAAGCCCCAGGCGATGCTGTTTGTAAAGTCGGAAAGGATGCCCAGCAGGCACATAAAACCGAAGGACAGGGCATATGCCAGCGCTACGAAGCCTGCCTGCAGGGTGAATTTGTCCACAGATTCGTTATCCGGGATCTCGTTGCCGCAGGGATTGGTCTGATCGATGATCTCATCGGTAGGACGGGCCTTGCGTACTTGAAGACCGCCCCGCTTTTTGTAGATGTTGATGTAAAGCACGCCGAAAACAGACGCCACCACAAAGCCGATGGATGCCAGGGACAGACCGAAGCTGCCGTTGCCTGCAAACTGGGCTGCAGGAATGTTGGTGAAGTTAATATCCCAGGTCAGCGCGTTGCCGGGACCCTGACCGTAAGCCAGCGGCAGGATCAGACCGCAGATATAGGAAACGATTTGCTTGCCGTAGCGCGTCAGGAAGTACAAAGCCAGCGTGATACCAAGGCCGACGAAAGCCTGCATCATATAGGTTCCGCCCTGCAGCGCGCCGAATTCTACCACCTGCGCTTTGTTTGTCTTGTGGTTGCTCTTTTCTGCCTTGAGCGTCATAGCCGCAAAGCCGATGGCAAGGCAGTGATATGTAATCACTTGCATCAGGCGGTTATCCACAACAAGGAAATCGAACTGCTTCGCAACGATATTCACGATCAAAAGTAATGTACCGCCCAACAACGCGGAAGGAATCAGACATTTACGGAACAGCGGAATGGTGCGTCTGAGAATGTTGCCCAACATCAAAAAGAGCAACAGCAGTCCCAACTGCACCAAGAATGCCCAAACTGCGCTGTAATTGGCTAAAGTAAAATCCCAATCCATAACGGAGACCAACTCCTCTGCGAGAAAATATCACTGTCAGTATAAGACTTTTACGGGTTTTTGTCAATAAATATGGGCTGTCGGCGGCGAAAGTCCTTAGGTAGAGCCAAAGGGGAGAATATCGTTGCATTTCACGAAAAATTGTGCTAAACTCAATATATAATATGACGACCTGTCTAAATGGAGGGTTTCAAATGATCCAGACCATTCTTCCCACCCCCAAGCATACAGAGCTTTTTGAGGGGATTACATATGTCAAGGCGGCGATTTCTACAGACCACGCGCCTTTTGTGAATCATTTGTCTGTTTTTGCCCAGGCGGCTGAAAAAATCCACGATACCGCTGTTGCGATCGCTGCGGGCGGTATTGCGGTTACCTATAATGCTACGTTGGCAGAGGATGCCTACATCTTCGATTCTCGGGAGGGAATTACGGTGTGCGCATCTGCCGTCCAGGGCTTGATGTACGGCCTTGCGACTGCTGTACACGCATTGGAAAGCTGCGAAGCAGGCTTCCAATGCCAAAAGGCTTACATCGAGGATCACCCGGATAAGGAATACCGGGGACTGATGGTGGATCTTGCCCGCTGCTGGCATCCGGCGCAGCAGGTTTTCCGGTTTATTGACCTGTGCTTTGCACTGAAGCTTCGATATCTGCACCTGCATTTTATTGACGATCAGCTGTATACGCTGCCGTCTAAGGCGTTCCCGGAGCTGCCGGGCAAACGGCACTACAGCTTTGAAGAAATTGCCGCATTTTGTGAATATGCCAAGCTGCGGGGCGTGATTCTGATTCCGGAGTTTGAAGCCCCCGGACACAGCAAGCAACTGAATCTCAAATATCCCGAGATTTTTGCCAATGCCATTGAAAATAAGGATGAGGCGGTTTTGGTGGCCGAGGGCGGTCAGGTTATTAACGCCGACAGCCTGGTCTGCGCCGGCAAGCCGGAAACAATGGCGGCGATCCGGACATTGTTGACGGAAATTTGCGAAATGTTCCCGGATTCTCCCTATATTCACATTGGCGGCGACGAAGCCAATATCAAGGCGTGGAATCTATGCCCCGATTGCGTCAAGTATATGAAGGAGCAGGGGATTTCCAACGAAAAAGAGCTTTACAGCGAGTTTATCGCCAGAGTTACCCAAACGGTCATCGACTTGGGCAGAACACCCATCGTTTGGGAGGGCTTCCCCAAGGTGGGCGCGGAGCGGATCCCCCGTGAAACCATCGTCATTGCCTGGGAATCCCACTATCATTTGGTTCACGATCTGCTGGAGGAGGGCTTCCGCGTGATCAATTCCTCCTGGCAGCCGCTGTACATCGTGGACAATCTGGATCTGAACTGGGGCCCCAAGGATCTGCTGGCGTGGAATACCTATAACTGGCAGCATTGGTGGCCGGAGTCCTACGCCTGCAAGAATCCCATTCAGCTGAAGCCCACCGATCAGGTGCTGGGCGCGCAGCTGAGCATTTGGGAGTGCACCTATGAGCGGGAGATTGGCGCAGCCATGCACAATGCAACCACCCTGTCGGAGCGGTTGTGGGCTGTAGATCAGCGCTGGGACGATTTCTCTGCATACCATAAGCGCCACGGCGCAACTATCAGCCGTATCGCAAGGCTGATTGCCCAAACCTAATTTTCAACAGCAAATTCTGCCGACATATTACCGGAAGGAGACGCTTTGTATGATTATTACCCAAAAGAAACCAACGGAAGAAATTATGGCGATGGTGGCCGATGCCAAGACGGTGGCCATTATCGGCTGTGGCAGCTGCGCCACAGCTTGCCAAACCGGAGGCGAACAGCAGATCGCGGAGCTGACCGCGGTGCTGGAGCAAGCCGGAAAGAAGGTGGTAGCCACCGCGGTGGCGGATTTCTGCTGTATGAATCTGGGTGTTCGCAGCAAGATGAAGGCGATCAATGCAGCTGCGCCGGAGTGTGTTGTGTGTATGTCCTGCGGCGATGGCGTGCAGTGCGTTGCCAAAAATGCGGGAAACACACCGGTATACCCCTCTAACAACACGATGTACTTAGGCGAGGCGGTTCGTTTTGGCGTTTGGGAAGAGGCATGCCGTTTCTGCGGTGAATGCGTACTGGGGCAGACCGGAGCTGTGTGTCCCATTACCCAGTGCGCCAAGAGCCTGGTCAACGGCCCTTGCGGCGGACAGAAGAACGGTAAGTGCGAGGTCAATCCGGAAAACGACTGCGCCTGGATCAAGATCTATCAGCGGCTGGAGACCACCGGTCAACTGGAAAAGCTGACGCACCTGCGCGAAGATAAGGGTTATGAAAAAGTAGCTTACCCCAGAACCATTCGTTTAAGGGGGGACAAATAATGAGCAATTTGAAAAATGCGCTGGAAGCTGGAAAATTCGGCGTAACTGCCGAAATGGCGCCTCCCAAGGGCTATGATTTCACCGAGCAAATGGAGGCAGCCGCACTGCTTGCCGGAAAAGTTCACGCTGTGAATGTTACGGATATGCAGTCTGCCAGCTTGAAAGCCTCCGGTATTGGCCTGTGTATCAAGCTGAAGCAGGCGGGCGTAGATCCTATTTTGCAGATCACCGGACGGGACCGCAACCGTATGGGTATTATGGGTGATGTGCTGTCTGCGGCAGCCTTTGGCATTGATACGGTGCTGGCGCTGACCGGCGATCACCCGGTGGTTGGCGACTGTAAGGACGCCAAGCCTGTTTACGATCTGGATTCGGTGGGCATTTTGAAAATGCTGACAAAAATGGAAGAAACCGGCTGTGATTGCGGCGGTAATGAGATTGCTGGCGGCGCGCCCAAGCTTTATAAGGGCGCTTCCGTTACCCCGGTTTATGAGCCCATTTTCCTGCAGCTGAATAAGCTGCGGCAAAAGGTGGAAAACGGCGCAATGTATATCCAAACCCAGGGTATTTTTGATTTGGATACCTATAAGCGGTTCTTGGAGCTGGTGGATACCTATGGTATCCAAACCCACATTATGGCGGGTATTATTCCGCTGAAATCTGCGGGTATGGCAAAGTATATGAACGACAATGTTCCCGGCATTGATGTGCCCCAGGAGATGATCGACCGGCTGGCAGCAGCTGCTGCTGAAGGCAAGGAAAAGGGCGTAAAAGGCCTGCCCGGTAAGCTGGGCATTGAAATGGCTGCGGAAATGGTGGCCAAGATCAAGGAAGAGGGCTTGGGCGCCGGCGTGCATATTATGGCCATCGGCGCAGAGAAGAATGTGCCCGTCATTCTGGAAAAGGCCGGCATTGCCATCTGATATACCAAGAATAAAAAGCAGGCTGCAAAGCCTGCTTTTTTATTCGATTCCTTGAATGTCCAGCTGCTGCAAAACCTGCTGTCCTCTGGCGGTCAGGGCGAAGCTGCCCCGAATGGGGTAGGCAGCATAGGCGGTATCGGCGCAGCCCTTCAGCGGTGCGTCAAAATCAATGCTGATCAGCTGCTTTTTCTCCAAGCACTGCAGGATCAGACTGTATTCCTTTTGGGAGTATTCCTCGCCCAAATATATGGGCGTTACATCGTCGGCTCTGCGAGCTACCGGCAGAAAGGGGATCTGTCCCAATAGCTGCAAAACTTGCAGCTCTCCCTCATTCAAGGTCAGTGCGCCACAGCCGGAACAGTTATGGCAATCGCCGCTGCAACCTCCGCATCCGCTCATATCGTACCTCCTGACGTTTTCTTAACAATATCAGCATTTTATGCGGTTGTCAAGGAACTATGCACAGCGCAGTTGCAAAAAAATAAACGCTTTCTAGCTATTTCGCATATTGTAATTTGGAATGAAAAGTGGTATGATATGAGAAACATTTGTTTTTCCCTTGCGGACAACAAATTTAAGGAGGAACGAAAAATGGATAGAGTCTTTAACTTTTCTGCCGGACCGGCTGTCCTGCCGGAGGAAGTGCTGCAGCAGGCATCATCAGAAATGCTGAACTACCGCGGCAGTGGTATGTCTGTGATGGAGATGAGTCATCGATCTAAGACCTATCAGCAGATTTTGAATACAGCTGAGGCTGACATTCGGGAACTGATGAACATTCCCGATAACTATAAGGTTCTGTTCCTGCAGGGCGGCGCATATCAGCAGTTTGCCGCAGTGCCGATGAACTTGATGAAGAACCGGGTGGCGGACTATATCATTACCGGTCAGTGGGCGAAGAAGGCTTGGCTGGAAGGTCAGATCTACGGTACTGCCAATGCGGTTGCCTCCTCTGCGGATAAGGGCTTCTCTTACATTCCCGATTGCTCCGATCTGCCTATTGCGGAGAATGCGGACTATGTATATATCTGTGAGAATAACACCATCTACGGCACCAAGTTTAAGACCTTGCCCAACACCAAGGGCAAGCCCCTGGTGGCGGATGTTTCGTCCTGCTTCCTGTCTGAGCCTGTGGATGTTACTAAGTACGGTATGCTCTATGGCGGCGTGCAGAAAAATATCGGTCCTGCCGGCGTGGTCATCGCCATTATCCGGGAAGACCTAATCACCGAGGATGTGCTGCCTGGCACACCCACAATGCTGCGCTACAAGACACACGCAGATGCCGGCTCTCTGTTCAACACACCCCCTGCCTACGGTATTTATATCTGTGGTCTGGTGTTCCAGTGGATCAAGAGCATTGGCGGTCTCAGCGCCATTGCGGCTCGTAACGAAGAGAAAGCAGCTATCCTTTACGATTTCCTGGATAGCAGCGATATGTTCAAGGGCACGGTTGTCAAGCAGGATCGCTCTTTGATGAATGTTCCCTTTGTTACCGGCAATGCCGACTTGGATGCTGAATTTGTCAAGGCAGCAGAGCAGGCAGGCTTTGTCAACCTGAAGGGACACCGCACTGTTGGCGGTATGCGCGCCAGTATTTATAATGCTATGCCGAAAGAGGGCGTAGAAAAGCTGGTGGCCTTTATGAAAGACTTTGAAAGAAGGAAGTAATATGTATCCCATTCATTATTTGAATTCCATTTCCCCCAAGGGTACGGCGCTGTTTACCGAGGAATATACCCAGGCGGAAACAGTAGAAGAAGCGAAGGCGATTTTGGTGCGCAGCGCACCGATGCACGACTTTGAATTCTCCAAAGAATTGCGGGCGATCGCCCGTGCCGGCGCAGGCGTGAACAATATCCCTCTGGATCGCTGCGCGGAAAACGGCATCGTGGTATTCAACACCCCCGGCGCCAACGCCAACGGCGTTATGGAGCTGGCGCTTTGCGGTATGCTGCTGGGCAGCCGGGACATCGTAGCCGGTATCAACTGGGTACAGTCTATTAAGGACACCGCAGACATCGCCAAGCAGGTGGAAAAGGGCAAGTCCAAGTTCGCCGGCAGCGAGATCGCCCACAAAAAGCTGGGTGTTATCGGTTTGGGCGCCATTGGCGGCCCTCTGGCCAATGCGGCAATCAAGCTGGGAATGGAAGTCTATGGCTGCGATCCCTATATTTCCATTGATGCGGCATGGCATTTGGACAGCAACATCGTTCGTGTCAAGACACGGGAGGAGATCTATTCCCAGTGCGATATTATTTCCGCCCACGTGCCGCTGGTAGCGGATACCAAGCATATGATCAATGCCGACGCCTTGAATATGATGAAGGACGGCGTAATTTTGCTGAATTTTGCCCGGGATGCCCTGGTTGACGATGATGCCCTGGAAGCTGCGCTGAAGGCCGGCAAGGTCAAGCGTTATATCACCGATTTCCCCAACGACAAGACCGCCAATATGGAGGGCGTCGTTGCCATTCCTCATTTGGGCGCATCTACGGAGGAATCCGAGGATAACTGCGCTAAGATGGCTGTCAAGCAGGTGATGAACTATCTGGAAAACGGTAATATCATCAATTCCGTGAATTTCCCCACCATTGATATGGGCGTTTGCACCAAGGCCAGCCGTATTGTGCTGCTGCACAGGAATATTCCCAATTCTCTGGGCCAGTTCACATCTGTTGTGGCGCGGGATAATCTGAACATCTCCGACCTGCTGAACCGAAGCAAGGGGAACTACGCGGTTACGATGCTGGATTTGGATACCCCCGCATCCCAGGCGGTTTTGGACGACCTGCGGAGCATTGAAGGCGTGCTGAGAGTGCGACTGATTAAATAACAAAAAAAGAAGCTGTCCTCACGGATGTGGGGGCAGCTTCTTTTGTTTATTCGATTTCAATCAATTCATATTCCCGGGAGCCGATACCCAAGGCTGCGGCAGCTTCAATGGTGTGCACACCGTTGCGGGTTTCGATCCGCTCGATGAGATGGGGCTTTCCGGGATCGGAGCAGGCGTAGACCAGATCCACGCAGGCCTGGTCAATGGCCACCGGATCGGTGGATACCAGAATACCAATGTCGGCGATGCAGGGATCTTCTGCCACGGAGCAGCAATCGCAGTCAACGCTCATATTTTTCATCACATTGACATAAACAATTTCGCCCTTAAAATAGGCTGTTACAGAGCTTGCAGAATCCGCCATAGCCTCCAGGAAGGAATCGTGGTCAGCGTCCCAGAGAATGTCTACATCGCCTGCGCCGTGGATGTATTTCTTACCGTAGGAGGAGGCAACGCCGATGGACAGCTGCTTCAGCGCGCCGCCGTAGCCGCCCATAGGATGTCCCTTGAAGTGGCTCAGCACCAGCATAGAATCGTAATTGACGATATCCTTACCCACATAGTTCTTTTGAATGATCTTGCCATCCGGAATGTCCAGCACCAGATCCGGACCTTCCGCATCCAAAATGTCCACAGAAAAATGCTGCAGCCAGCCGTGTTTTTCCATAGTTACGATATGGTGGGCTGCATCGTGGCGACCGCCTTCATAGGCGGTGTTGCACTCCACAACAGTACCGCCTACATAGTCAATAATGGGCTTCCAGAATGCCGGACGCAGGAAATTCTGATTACCCGGCTCGCCGGAATGGACCTTAATGGCAACATTGCCGGGAAGTTCCTTACCCAAAAGCTGATAAAGCTCCAAAACCTTCTCCGGAGTGATGGTTCTGCTGAAATATACAGTAGACTTCATAGCATTTCCGCCTTTCAGTGATATTCTTTATTATACTAAAAAACATAAGCAGTGGCAAGCGCAATTTGCGCTGTTTATTGACAGTTTTACCGTTTTATTGTACACTGTAGGCAGACAACAATGATAAGGAGTGTGAATCATGGATACAAAATATGAGGCGCTATTTACCCCTTGGAAGATCGGCAATGTGGAGATCAAAAACCGCATCGTCCTGTGTCCCATGGGCGGCACATCCCTGTTCGGCTGGTTCGAGCTGACAGGCTGTAAGTTCGACAAGGAAGCGGCAAAGTTTTTCCTGGAACGGGCACAGAACAATGTTGGTCTGATCATTCCCGGCATTGCACCTCTGCGGGATACCTTCTGGGGCAAGTGGCTGTGGCAGAATCCGAAGATGTTTGAGGATCTGAAGGAATTTATGGAGGAGATCCATAAGACCGGCGCCAAGCTGTTCATTCAGCTGACTGCTGGTATGGGACGCAGCTGGGCGATCACCGAGCTGATTGCCCCCCTGCACAAGAACAAGTTTACCCGGGCGATCCTCAAGCCTATTCTGGACACCAGCCACGAGCTGGCAGCACCCAGCGCGCTGCCCTCCCGTTGGGCACCGGAGATCACCACTCCTGTGATGACTGTGGAGCAGATCCACGAGATCATTGAGGCTTTCGCCAAGACTGCAAAGCTGTGTAAGGATGCCGGCGTTGACGGCGTGGAAGTCCACGCAGTCCACGAGGGCTATCTGCTGGACCAGTTTACGATGGAGTGGACCAACAAGCGGACCGATGAATACGGCGGCTCCTTTGAAAACCGCTACCGCTTCCCCGTAGAGGTGGTGCAGGCTATCAAGGCCGCCTGCGGCGAGGATTTTCCCGTTTCTCTGCGTTACAGCGTGCAGTCTAAGGTCAAGGGCTTCTGCGAGGGCGCTGTGCCCGGAGAAGAATACACCGAGGTGGGTCGGAATATGGCAGAATCCGAGAAGGCGGCCAAGTATCTGCAGGATGCCGGCTACGATATGCTCAACGCCGACAACGGCACCTATGACTCCTGGTACTGGGCGCATCCGCCTATGTATATGCCCCAGAACTGCAATCTGGAGGATGTGGCGCATATCAAGAAATTTGTGGACATTCCTGTGGTCTGCGCCGGTCGTATGGAGCCGGATGTGGGCGCAAAGGCGGTTGCGGAAGGCCGCATTGACGGCGTAGGCATCGCCCGTCAGTTCCTGGCAGATCCCCAGTGGATCACCAAGCTGATCGAGGAGCGGCTGGAGGACATTCGCCCCTGTATCTGCTGCCACAATGGCTGCTTCAATTTCTCCAAGTCCAAGGGACACGCCAACACCCAGGATCTGAAGGATACTATGGGCCTGGCTCGTTGCGCCATCAATCCGGAAACAATGCAGTCTACCAAGTATAATCTGAAGCCCGCCAAGAAGATCAAGAATATTGCCGTCATCGGCGGCGGTATCGGCGGCATGGAAGCTGCCTTGGTCTGCGCCAAGCGGGGACATAAGGTTACCCTGTACGAAAAGTCCGGTGAGCTGGGCGGTGTGTTTATCGCCGCGGCTGCGCCCTCCTTTAAGGAAAAGGATCGGGACTTGATCGCCTGGTATCGCCGGGAAATGACCAAGTATCCCATTGAGGTGAAGCTGAACACCCAGGTTACCGATGTTGCTGCGCTGGGTGCGGACGAGATCATCGTCGCCACCGGCTCTACCCCCAACCGTATCCCTGTTCCCGGTGTGGAAAAGGGTATTCAGGCCATCGACTTCCTGCTGGGCAAGCAGACTGTGGGCGAAAATGTTACCGTCATTGGCGGCGGCTTGACCGGCTGTGAGATCGCTTATGAATTGTACCTGCAGGGCAAGAAGCCCACCATCGTGGAAATGCAGGACGATCTGATCACCACTCCCGGCATCTGTCTTGCCAATACCAGCTTCCTGCGTGATTTCTTCGCTGCCAACAATGTGCCGGTGCATCTTGAAACCCGTCTAGGTGAGATCCGCGATGACGGCGTTACCGTTACGGACAAGGACGGCAAGACCTTCAAGATCGACGCCGATTCCGTGATCCTGTCCACCGGCTACCGCAGCGCGCCGCTGGTAAGCAAGGGCAAGCATATCCACATCGTCGGCGATGCCAGCAAGGTAGGCAACCTGCGTACCGTCATCTGGCAGGCTTGGGATGTGGCGATGAAGCTGTAATCGAAAGGAGAAAGCTATGTTTCTTACCGATGAACAACGCGCCATTTTGAACGGCTCCAAGGGCGAGACCATTGCCAAGGTTTGGAAGACTTTGGTGATGTACGGCGATGCCTTCGGCGCTGACAAAATGGTGCCGGTTACCTCTACTTATAACCATCTGGTTACATCCTTCGGCCTGAAGATGATGAAGCCGGTGTTTGATCTGATGCAGCAGCTGATCGATGCCGGTGCGGTATCCGGGCAGCAATTCTCTGTGGATCCCCGTCCTGTGGATAAGAATGTGCCTGCAAACTTTCTGCAGAATCTGATCTTTAATAAGATCATGTATGCAACCCAGGACTACTACGAAGGTCAGCTGAATCAGCTGGGCTTGATGGATGAAAATGCCTTTACCTGCGCCTGCTATTTGGATCAGGTGGGCAATAAGCCCAATAAGGGCGATGTTCTCAGCTGGGCAGAGTCCTCTGCCGTTGTCTACGCCAACTCCGTTTTGGGCGCCCGCTGCAACCGCAATTCCGGCATTATGGACATTATGGGCTCGATCGCAGGCTATGTTCCCAACTTTGGCCTTTTGACCGATGAGGGACGTAAGGCTACCTGGATCGTGAAGGTGGAAACCACCAAAAAGCCGGAGGCGCAGCTGCTGGGCTCTGCCATTGGTATGAAGGTGATGGAAGATGTGCCCTATATCGAGGGTATGGATAAGTGGCTGGGTACAGAGCTGACCGATGAGGTCTGTTCCTATCTGAAGGACTTTGGCGCAGCAACCGCATCCAACGGCGCGGTTGGTCTTTACCACATCGACAAGCTGACCCCCGAGGCAAAGGAGCTGGGCGGAAGCCTGCTGTGCGAAAATGTGCAGGTCTATGTCATTGACGATGCGGAGCTGGAGCGGGTGAAAGCCAACTATCCCGTGATGTGGAAAAATTCCGATGCCAAGCCCAAGCTGTGCTTTGTAGGCTGCCCCCATATGAGTCTGCAGCAGCTGAAGGACTGGACGGTGGCTGTGGAGCAGGGTTTGAAGGCATCCGGCAACAAGAAGGTGCTGATCCCCACTGTGTTTACCACCGCGCCTGCTGTCAAGGCGGAGTTTGAAAAGACGGAGTATGCCGCTCGGCTGAAGGCCACCGGTGTTATCCTCAGCTACATCTGTCCGCTGATGTATATGAATAACCCGCTTTGCAAGTCTATGCCGGTTATGACTTCTTCCAACAAGCTGCGCACCTATACCACCGCTCGTTATTATACGGAAGACGAGATCCTCTGCAAGATCACGAAGGGAGGCTGCTGATATGAAAAAGTTTCAAGGTCGCGTGATCGCACCCGGTACGGTTACCGCTGAAGCTGTGGTCTCTCACGGCGGATTTAACACCCTGGCATCGCTGCAGGGCGCGCTGCAGTTTGGCGACAAGAAAGCCACCTGCGGCGATCAGAACAATCCGGATCTTCACGGCAAGGAGCTGGCCGGTAAGGCGTTGTGCCTGCCTCAGACCATCGGCTCTACCACCGGTGGTTTGGTCATCTACTGCGCCTGCGCTATGCAGCGGCAGCCGGCTTGTATGCTGTTCTCCAACCCCATCGACTCTCTGGCAGCAGCCGGCTCTATCCTGGCCTCTGTTTGGCTGCCGGATGTGCAGATGCCGGTTATTGACAGCCTGGGTGAAGAATTCTTAAATTATGTCCAGCACGGTATGAAAATTACCATCGAAGAAGACGGTACGGTTATCGTAGACGGCTAAAAATTATAAAGAAAGAGCGCTACCAATCGGTAGCGCGCTTTTATGTTTCGAACACCTTGTCATCCTGAGCGAGCGTAGCGAGTCGAAGGATCTACGCACTGCGAAGATTCCTCCACTCGCATATTCTATGCTCGGTCGGAATGACACCGAATAACGAATAAATCAATCCTTCAGATTGAAGGCGATCTTTAGGTCTTCCACTTCCTCCTGGGTGATGTGGACGATGTCGCCGATGGCAGTGGAGTTGATGATGGAGTGTGCGGTGGACTCCATAACCTCCAGCCGGTCAAAGGCCTTCAGCAGGCTTTCGCCGGTAACGATGACGCAATCGTTTTCCACCATAACAGCAGGGCAGGCGTCGGTAAAGATCTTGGCGGTTTCGTCCTGTTCAGTGTAGATATTGCCGTAGGGGATCCGCTTGATGTCCCGCAGCAGGATATAGCTTTCGGGAATGGTTCTGGGGTCGAACTTGGCATCGGTAACGGCAAAGGCCATCGCGTGAACCGGATGGGCAAGCAGAACGGCGCGGATATTGGGGTTGGCATCATAGATTGCCTGGTGCAAGCCAACCGCACGGGAGGGAGTCTTGCCCAGCTCCTTCATTCCGCCCTTTACCCGAACCAGGTTATCCTCTTCCAGATAGGCGCGGTCCATACCGAAAGGAGTGATGATGAAGCTGCCGTCAGACAGCCGCACGGAATAAGTGCCGTGGGTGGCGGTGAACAGACCCTGACGGTAGCTGCGGCGGATCAGAGTGATCATATCCCGGCGGGCAGCCAGCTCCTCAGAGGTGTGGCTGTTGGGGATGAAGTCGTCCATCTTCAGGTGGGTGGTGGTTTCCGCCACCCGCAGCGCCTCGCTGGGAAGAGTTTTGACCTGACCGATGCGCTTGGCAAGGATCTCCAAATTGGCGGTGTATTCCAGCGTTTCAAACTTCTGGAATGCAGCAAACATAGTTTCCGCGCCAATGCAGACGCCGTGGTTTTCCAGCAGCACGATGTCGCTGCCCTTGGCAAAGCACTCGCCGATGTTTTCACCCAGCTTATCACTGCCGGGAACGGCGTATACTGCGATCCGCAGATCGTGGCAGACCTTCTGGACGGAGGGCAGCAGCTCCATATCCGGCAGCTTGCGGACGATGGAGAAGGAAACCAATGCGGGGGGATGGGCGTGAAGCACAGCCCGCAGATCGGGACGCATTTTATACACGGCTGCGTGGAAAGGCAGCTCGGAAGAGGGCTTGTGAGGGCCGACGCAAGTGCCGTCGGGCTTGACACAAACGATGTCGTTGCGGTTGAGTGTTCCTTTATCCACACCGGCAGGGGTGATCCAAATGTTGCCGTCATCGTCGATGATAGACAGATTGCCACCGGAGGTGGTGGTCATACCTTTATCGTAGATCCGCTGCATAAACATAACCAGCTGATCAGCAGGATGGATATAATTGATATTCATACGATTCCTCCTAAGATGTAAAATTTATACAATCATTCGCTTTGTATATGTACACTATAGCATATTATCCGTGCAAACGCAACGGATTTTTCTGCCGAAAAAAAGAAAGCCTCCCCTGTGTAAGGGGAGGTGGCAAAAATCTTTGATTTTTGACGGAGGGGCTGTAACAATCCCTCAGGCACGCATAAAAAGCGTGCCAGCTCCCTCAAGGGAGCCTATCACAAAGCCGCCGGCATCGCCGGTGGCTTTGTATTATATCAATTTTTGGAAACAGTCTGCTTCTTGCCCAGCAGCTTTTTGATGTCGGCGGAAAGATGCTTGCGGTCAGCGATGGCTGCGATGATAAATGACAGCGGCGTAACCAAGACATAAGCAGGACAAATGATCCAGAACCAGGGCCAGTATTTCGCCTGACCGGCAAATTCACCGACGGGTACGGTCTTGAACAGGTTGGGGGTGAAGGTGGCGAGGAAATTGCCGATGGCATCGTTCTCACCGGGGCCCCAGATGTAGGAGGTATTCTTAAAGTGAATGGCCAGGAAATTGTCCTCATTCCACAGTGTGAAGAAGCCCAGTTCCCACTGAAATACCTGATTGAGCATAATGAACAGCATCACCAGCAGCAGACCGGTGGGGGCTCTTAAAATGTGCTTGTAGCTGGGTTTGTGAAGTCCCAGCGCAACCATCAAAAACGGTACGGCAAAGACCATCCAGTGGTGATAGTAGAAACGGATAATGTCCAGCTGTTCGGCAGCCTGGTCTGTCTTGGCAATAGGC
This sequence comes from Faecousia sp., assembly GCA_045532855.1. GTDB lineage: Bacteria > Bacillota > Clostridia > Oscillospirales > Oscillospiraceae > Faecousia. The sequence goes on along the minus strand of JAZSGS010000019.1, from coordinate 22,164 downwards.
TCTTCGGGGTAAAACAGTGCCAAAAGACCGCTGATAATACCGATATAGAACATATAGTCCTTGACCTTTTCGTTCTTGCTCAGGAAGAAGAAGGGGAACAGCGCAATATTCGCGCCACAGATATTAACAAACCAGCTGTCTCGGAGCATTCTTGCTTCGTCTACACTGTAGGGCGGGATGTACACTTTCAAAAAGTGGAGCAGCAAGCCCAGCGCTAGAAAACCGAACAAAACGATTTTTTGGGTTTTTGCGATTTTGTTCCGCAGCAGGAAATAGAGTCCTGCGGTAACACCGGCGCAAAGAATGAGCCAGAAGAAATACCAGCCGTTAAACATCGCGATAAACATCTATCTGCCTTCTTTCACTTGAAGAATTTTACAGTTCTATCCTAGCGAAAGCGGCAGATTAAGTCAATGCAATTAAGAATCTCTTAAACAGTCTTTAACAAATCTTAAGCTTTTGGGAAACGGAAAATCTGCAAAAAAAGTGCTGCCCTGGAGGGCAGCACTTTTTGAATATTAACCACGGACAAAGGCAAAGCGAAGGTTACCGCTTTCAGTGCGCTGGCAGTATGCCGCAGTTGGGGCTATTTTCAAATCTTCAACAGGCACACCGCGCGTCAGTTGCTCCGGATCGAAGCAGAACACCTGAGCATCGCCAGGTTTTGCTTCATTTCGCCACATTAAGAATCGAATAATATCCTTGAGGATAGGATATTTTTCGTCGTCGGTGAACTTTTCCGGTATGCGATCGTTCTTTAGAAGGGTGCGTTTATCTGCATCTGCTTCCAATAAATCACGGTTGCAATCAGAATAGTGATAAAGAAAATCACAGATCCGATCCTTGTAGTATTTTTCCCGCAGGTATTGATAAACCGGACGGAAAGCAGTCCAGTTGATCAGCATTTTGGGGAAATACTGGATCTTTTCTCTAAGCTCTGTCTTATATTCCCGATAATGGGGGAAAAGCACCGGATTCTGACGAATAATATCCTGACATTCCATAACAGCGATGTTTCTGGTGGCGTTGGAATATGTGGACACTTCCTCTAATTGGTCGTAATATTGGGCGGTCAATTCCGTGCCGGGGAAGAAGGCGCACAGATTGGGAACCAGGTCGATACCTGGAATCGTGCTGAGGTCGATCATCAGCGCCATTGTTTGGGCAAAATCCTCTTCCGTTTCATTTGGGAAACCAAAAATGAAGGAGGCAGTGATATGAATACCCTTACTTGCTATGCACCGCAGCTTGTTGGAAATGTCATCCAGCTTGAGATTCTTATTGATCATCTTTTGCACTCTTGGTGAGCCGGATTCAATGCCCAGGAAAATTGTGCGCATACCTGCATCGTGCATAATATCCACAAGCTCATCGTCGATGCAGTCCAGCCGGGCACTGCACCGCCAGGTAACAGGGAAACCGATTGTCTTCAGCATTTGGCAGATCTCAATTACTTTTCTGCGGTTCATTGTGAACATATCGTGCTCGAAATTGAAGCTGGTTTCGCCAAAGAGGTTGTGAACATATTTAATTTCTTCGATTATTTTTTCGGCACTCTTCAGCCGGTATTTTCTGCCCCAAAAAAGCTTTGTGCTGCAATAAGTGCAGGAGAATGGACAGCCTCTGCCCACATCAATGGGGAATAAACGCTTGCCGACAGTGGAAACACCTTCGTTCTTGTAGTCCAGCAGGGAGTAATCAATGGCAGGCAGTGCGTCCAGATCTTCGGTCAGGTCCGGACGGGGATTTTGTACGATCTGTCCGTCCTTGCGAAATACCAAGCCGGGAATTGTGTGATCCGGCGTTCCTGCGATCAAGGAGGTGAAGAAGGGGACGATGGTGTTTTCACCCTCACCGCAGCAGATATAATCCACATAAGGGATCTGGGAAATGGTATCGATTGCGGAAAGATCGGCTTGAGGACCGCCAAAGACCACATAGACATTGGGATCGGCCGCCTTAACCCGCTGGGCGATCCGCAGGGAGATATGATAGGAATCGCATCGGGTATAGAAGGAAACAACCCGGGGATTTTTGGCAAAAATCTTTTCTACAGCGCAGTTGACGAAGGCATCAAAGCAGTTTACATCGCCAAAATGATGAAACTGCAAAATATCTGTAGCAATACCGGCTTTTCGCAGAATTGTGCCCAGCAGGAGCGTACCAATGGGCTCTTCCCGAACAAAGCCGCCAAAATTTGGGGTAACAAATACAATATCAGACATTTTTTCGCCTCCAATCATTTTAAGATTATACATTAGCAACTGTAAAATGTCAAATGCAGCGCGGATAGGGCGAAGCTTTCAACATAAAAACGGGATACCCTGATTGGGAATCCCGTTTTTGGTGCCGGTGGCCGGACTCGAACCGGCACGCTGTCGCCAGCGGTGGATTTTGAGTCCACTACGTCTACCATTCCATCACACCGGCAGGTGCTTCCTTAGTATAGTACACTTCTTCCAAAAATGCAAGCATAAATTTGGATCGGGGTGCACTTTAGGTGCACCCCAGTTGGTTTTATTTACCCATCATCTCGTCGGAGATGATCTTCATCACCTTGTCGTGGCAGCCGCCGCAGCCGGTAGAGCAGTGGGTTACTTCCTTGACCTCTTCAAAAGCGGCAAGAACATTATCGAAGCTTTCGTGTTCGTGGAGGGCATCCAGGATATCGCCGTAGCTGACCTGTTTGCAGTTACAAACCATATAATTTTCAACCATAATACATTCTCCTTTTTGTTATTAGACATCCAGATAACCGGACAGAACTTTCAGTGTGTTATATACGCCGTCGATGTGGCTGCGCTCGTAGCCGTGGCTGGCGTAGACGCCTGCGCCAATCAAACCGAGGCGAATATCCACGCCGCTGCGCAGGGTTGCCTCCACGTCGGAGCCGTAGTAGGGGTATACATCTACGGCGTAATCCGCTTCGGTTTTCTTGGCAGCCTCGATCAGCTTGCCCACTACATCATAGCTGTAAGGGCCGCCGGAATCCTTGGCGCAGATGGAAACCTGCCGTTCGGTACATTGCAGGCCGTCGCCGACGCAGCCCATATCCACGGAAATGGCCTCGGTGATGCCGGCAGGGACAGATGCAGAGCCGCCGTGTCCCACTTCTTCGTATACGGTGATGTGGGCCCAAACCTTGCGGCTGGGCTGGATCTCATTGTCGCTGAGGTACTTGGCAAAGCCCAGCAGGATACCAACGGACAGCTTATCATCCAGGAAACGACTCTTGAGGTAGCCGCTCTTGGTGCGGCGGGTGCGAGGCTCGAAGCATACGATGTCGCCTACCTCGATACCCAGCTTGCGGGCATCATCTGCGCTGGTTACATCTTCATCCAAAACCACTTCCATAGTATCAAAGGAACGCTTGGCAGAGGAATAGTCGCCGTTGACGTGGACAGATGCGTTGCACAGCTGCATTGTACCGTCAATGACCGCGCCGCTACGGGTGTAGATCCATACATTTTCTGCTTCGGCGTTGTTGGTGCTCATACCGCCAAGCGGGGACAGCTTCAGCCGACCGTCGCCTTTGATCTGAGCAACCATTGCGCCCAAAGTGTCGGCGTGGGCCTCCAGCAGAAGGCCGTTATTCTCATCCTCGCCACCCAGATCCACAAGGACACCGCCCTTGGTGGTGATGGTGGCGGTAAAACCTAGCTTTTCAAAAGCCTCCTTCACCCAAGCGGCAGCCTTTTCGGTGTAGCCGGAGGGGGAGTCGATGGCAAGCAAGGTTTCCGTCTGTTCCCAGGCGTATTCAGCATAGAGCTTTTCAATCATGGTATAGTCCTCTTAAAATCAGGTAGTGCCACACCCCGGCGACTTCCCGCAGGAAGTTATTCAGCCCCAGGGTGAAATGGGTAGTTTGCGCCGGAATGCCAACCGTTTCGATGCCGCAATCCTTTGCCAGCAGGCTGGCGCGATACAGATGATATTCACTGGTTAAAATGCCGATCCGCTCCGGACGAGAGCCGGTTTTCGCTTCGATCAGCTTTAAGGAAAAGGTAAAGTTTTCCCAGGTGGAGGTGGCTTCCTCCTCCAACCACAGCCGATCCCCGTCAATGCCCATAGCGGTGAGCTGATCAAACATACATTGGGCTTCGGAGATGTCCTCGTCCTCACCCTGACCGCCGGAGAGAATGGCAACGGTGTCCGGATGGTCGGTCAGATATGTATAGGTCGCGTCAATTCGCGCGCTTAAGGAGTGGGCAGGGGTTGTGCCGATGACTCTTGCGCCCAATACGACCACATAGGCGCAGTCAGTATCGGCATCGCCTTTGCTGGCAGACAGAACGATCACTTCGGTAACGGCGAAGATCAGAATACCAAAGCATAACGCGGTGGTAAGAACGGTACGGAGCATTTTGGCAACCAGCCGATGCTGCCGCTTCAGTATACCGATCAGGATATAGCAAACCGATGCGCCGCTCAGACAGAAGCAGATCAATCCCAAAAACTCGTGTCCGTAAACGGCGGTGTAGCAAAATATGCCCAGCGCGATCAACAGCAGGGGAACCAGCCATTTGAAGATGTGCAGTTTCTTCATAACGCCCCTCCAATCCGTATACTTACATTATAATATATTATAACATAATACAATGAAGAAAACAATAGGCACCCTCCTTGCGGAGGGTGCCTGTTCGGTTATTTCTTTCCAAGAACTTTCATAAGGGGTACCGGATCGTCGGCGGTGATCAGATACGCGCCGTTTTCGATGGATTCGCGTACAGATTCCTCATCGTTGGCGCAGAAGAAAAACATTGGCAGATTCTTCGCCTTAAAGATGGGGAACACCTCGGAGTGCATCACCTTCATAGAAATGCCGATACCATCGTAGTAGCTGTAGGAGTCGGGCTGAAATTCCTTCATCTGAAAATCGGGATAGCCCATCACTCTGCCACCGTAGGTTTGCTTGATATATTTGATCACTCTGGCGTTAAAGCAGTAGAACCAGCAGTTTTCAAACAAGCCGTACTGCTTTAGCAGGGCGATGGAACGATCCACGCAATCCTCGGTATACACCTTGAACTCCACGCCCAAATGCAGATTGGGATTTTTTGCAACCACCAGCTGCAGCACTTCCTCAAGGGTAGGCACAAAGGCCGGCGGGTGATCCTTATGCAGGTAGCTGCCAACATCGACTTGCCGGATTTCCTCAAAGGTCATTTGGCTGATGAATTTGTGAACGCCGGAACAGCGGTACAATTCATCGTCGTGGGAGATCACCAGCGCGCCGTCGGCAGAAACCCGAATATCAAATTCAAAGCCGTCTACGCCAAGCTCGATGGCAGCCTCAAAGGAGGGAAGGGTGTTTTCTGGATAGGCGCTGCGCCAACCCCGATGTCCTTCAATAATAATTCCCATTAGACTTCTTTGCTCTTGGTGGCGATTTCCATCAGGCACTTGGCGATGAATTCGTCGGGAGTCATTGCACCAAGATCGTCGCCCTTACGGGTACGGACGGAAACGGTGCCGTTTTCCATATCCCGGTCGCCAACCACCAGCATATAGGGAACCTTCTGCAGCTGTGCTTCCCGGATCTTGTAGCCCAGCTTTTCGCTGCGGCAGTCGGTCTCGGCGTGGATATTCACGGCGTTCAGTTTGTCGGACAGCTCCTTGGCATACTCGTGGGCACGGTCGGTGATGGGCATTACCCGAACTTGGGTAGGCATCATCCACAGAGGCAGCGCGCCGGCATACCGCTCGATGAGGTAAGCCAGAGTCCGCTCGTAGCAGCCAAGGCTGGTGCGGTGGATAATATAGGGGATCTTCTTCTGACCGTCAGCGTCAGTGTATTCCATACCGAACTTCTGTGCCAGCAGCATATCGATCTGAATGGTAACGATGGTGTCTTCCTTGCCAAATACATTCTTATACTGAATATCCAGCTTAGGACCGTAGAAGGCAGCCTCGTCGATGCCGATCTCGTAATCCACACCCAGCTTGTCCAGAATTTCGCCCATAACTTTCTGAGCTTCTTCCCATTGTTCGGCAGTACCTTCGTACTTAATGCCGGCGCGGGCGGGATCCCACTGGGAGAAACGGAAGGTACAGTTTTCCAGCATACCAACGGTATCCAGGCAATACTTTGCCAGTTCCAGGCAGCCCTTGAACTCTTCTTCCAGCTGCTCGGGACGGATCACCAGATGTCCTTCGGAAATAGTGAACTGGCGGACACGGATCAGACCGTGCATTTCGCCGGAATCCTCGTTACGGAACAGGGTAGAGGTCTCGCCCAAGCGCATCGCCAGATCCCGATAGGAACGGGCGCGGTTCAAAAATACCTGATACTGGAAGGGACAGGTCATAGGACGCAGTGCGAAGCACTCCTTCTCCTCATCGTCGGGATCGCCCATAATGAACATACCGTCCCGGTAGTGATCCCAGTGGCCGGAGATCTTGTACAGATCCCGCTTTGCCATCAAAGGTGTCTTGGTCAACAGATAGCCACGCTTCTGCTCCTCGTCTTCCACCCAGCGCTGCAGTGTCTGGATCACTCTTGCGCCCTTGGGCAGCAGAATGGGCAGGCCCTGACCGATTTCTTCTACGGTGGTGAAGAACTCCAGCTCACGACCAAGCTTGTTGTGATCCCGCTTCAGGGCTTCTGCCTGCTGCTCCAAGTAAGCATCCAGCTCGTCCTTGCTGGGGAAGCCGATGCCGAAAATGCGCTGCAGCATCTTGCGATTGCTGTCGCCGCGCCAGTAGGCACCGCAGGACTTGGTCAGCTTGAAGCCGTTGTGGCGGACACGACCGGTGTGATCCAGGTGAGGACCGGCGCACAGGTCGGTAAATTCGCCCTGGGTGTAGAAAGAGATGACCGCATCCTCAGGCAGATCCTGGATCAGCTCGACCTTATAGGGCTCGTTGAGAGATTCCATATAGGCGATCGCCTCGGCACGGGGCTTTTCGCTGCGCTCCAGGCGGATGCGTTCCTTGACGATCTTCTTCATCTCTGCCTCGATCTGGCTCAGATGCTCGGGAGTGAAGCTGAAGGGAGCGTCAAAGTCGTAGTACCAGCCTTCGTCGATGGCAGGACCGATGGCCAGCTGCACCTCGGGCCAAAGACGCTTGACAGCCTGCGCCATAATGTGGGAGCAGGTGTGCCAGAAGGTCTTGCGATACTCCGGATTTTCAAAGGTGTACAGATTTTCGCTTTCCATTTTTATTTCCTCCTTAGTAATTGGGGAAGGGCAAATAAAAAACCCACCCCTGAAGATCAGGGGTGGGATACAAAGTATTCCACGGTTCCACCCTGGTTGCACCGCAAAGCGGTACCACTCATTGACGCTTTAACGGGCGCACCCGGTATGGCATTTCCGCGCATACGGCTCAGAAGTGGTATCGCAATCGGCAGGGTTACAGATGCCTTGCACCGAGATGGCATCCTCTCTGAGAAGCTTACCGAAAGCGCGTGTCTTCATCACAGCCTTTAACAAGAAAAAATTTAGCACAAAAATGAAAATTTGTCAATCCCTAAGGGTTAAGTGGGGCAAAAATGGGCAAAAATTACCCTGACGGAGGGCAAAATGGAGGACAATAATGAAGGTTACAAAATGTTACACGTTATGTTAACCAAATCCGGAAATGACACAATATATTGTGGTTACAATTTGTAAATTGTGCATATTTTGGATATCGGTTTACATAAAATGTTTGCGGTATTTTTATAAAAAGTTGTCATTTTTCGGTTTTTTGAAGAAAAAGCTTGACTTTTTATAAAAATTTGTTAAAATGGTCATCGAGTTCTGCTCGTATATGCATTTTGTAACCATTTGATACTTTTAAGAATTCAGGCGAAATTCGCCACATATACTAGTGCGAAAGGAGGTTCATTCTATGCTTGAAAACAATCTTATTATTCGAAAAAGAAAAACTGTTTTTACCCGTGTGGTAGCGCTCCTGTTGCCCATCGTGTGCATCGTTCTGCTGCTGAGTCAGACTGCGTTCGCTAAGAACACCTATCTGATCAATGACGGCGGTCAGATCACGATCCACACCACCTACGCTACAGATCCGGCAGATGTTCTGGACGAAGCAGGTTTGGAATTGGGCACAGATGATACCTACACGACGCAACTGGGTTTGGGAATGTCCGAAATTACGATTCAGCGTATGCAGGTCGTGAATATTGTTTACGGTGGCAACACTCTGTCGGTTACAACCTATGGTGAGACCGTTGAGGATCTGCTGGATCGAATGAATTTCACTTTGACAGAGGACGATGTGCTGTCCGAAACCATGGGCACAATGACCTATGACGGTATGACACTGATGATCAACCGTACTGTAACGGTGGAGGAGTCCTATACTGTCGCCATTCCTTATGAAACCGAATACTGCTATGATGCATTCCTTGCAGAGGGTGAGCAGGTGATCCTGACACAGGGCGTGGAAGGCCAGCTGCAGTGCAAGGCCAGCGTTCACTATGTGGACGGCAATGAGGTCAGCCGCACGCTGATCAGCGAGGAAGTGATCTCTCAGCCTGTCAATGCGCTGGTAGCCATCGGTACTGCCGTGGAAATGCCGGACTATCCTCCCGAGGAAATGCCCACAGAGGCTCCCACTGAGCCGGAGATCACCCCTGAGGCACCTCCCGTAACCAAGAAGCCTGTTGTCGACGAGAACACCATCACCACTCCTGACGGAGAGGTGCTGACCTATACCAAGGCAGAGAAGTTTGTGGCAACTGCTTACCACAACACCGATCCCGGCTGTACCAAGTGGACTTCCACCGGTACGCTGTGCCGCGTGGGCGCGATCGCTGTGGATCCCAACGTGATCCCTTACGGCACCCGTATGTATATCGTTACCAATGACGGCTACTACATCTACGGCATCGCTGTGGCAGAGGACTGCGGCAGCGCAATCAAGGGCAACCGCGTGGACCTGTACTACAACACCGTTGCGGAATGTAACCGTTTCGGTATCCGCGATTGCACCATCTATTTCCTGGGTTAATCAATAGCATCAAACCGCCTTTCAAACGAAGGGCGGTTTTTTCTATTGAAAAACCACCGGAAATTTGGTATGCTGTGAGAAAGAAAGGCGGTTTTTGTATGCTGAATGTTTGTGATATTCATATAATGAAGCCTCTGCTAGCGGAGCACGGTTTTCATTTCTCCAAAGCCAAGGGGCAGAATTTCCTGATTGCCGGCTGGGTGCCGGAGTCTATTGCAGAGCAGGCTGGCGTGGATGAAACTGCCGGCGTGCTGGAGATCGGTCCGGGCATTGGTCCGTTGACACAGCAGCTGGCTCTGCGGGCGAAAAAGGTCTGCGCCGTGGAGGTGGATACCCGGTTAGAGCCGATCCTGAAACAGACGGTAGGGGAGTTTTCTAATTTGGAGATCCTCTGGGGCGATGTGTTGAAGCAGGACATTCCTGCTCTGGTGCAGGAAAAATTCCCCGGTCTGCGCCCTATGGCCTGCGCCAATTTGCCCTATTATATCACTTCGCCCATTCTGTCGGCACTTTTGGAGGCGGAATGCTTTGACAGCGTAACCGTAATGGTGCAGAAAGAGGTGGCGCAGCGGATCGCTGCGCAGCCCGGCACAGCGGATTACAGCGCATTTACTGTGTTTTGTCAGTTCTATGCCGAGCCGGAGCTGCTGTTCGATGTGCCTGCCCATTGCTTTATGCCTCAGCCTAAGGTTACCTCGGCTGTGATCACCCTGCGGGTGCGCAAGGAGCGCCCCTGGCAGATCGACGATGAGAAGATCTTCTTCCGGGCAGTTCGCGCCAGCTTTGCTATGCGGCGCAAGAAGCTTGCCAACGGCTTGGCCTCGGGTTTCCCGGAGCTGGGCAAGCAAGGAGCAGCGGAGGTGATCGCCGCTTGCGGCTTTGATGAGAATGTCCGGGGCGAGACCCTGAGCATCCCGGAATTTGCCGCCATCGCCAATGAGATTACAAGGAGAAATCGCCGTGATTGAGTTTCTGTTTCTGGATATGGACAATACCATTCTGGATTTTGATATGGCAGAGCGGATCGCCTTGCCCAAGACCTTGGCGGCGTTCGGTATTCCTGCCAGCGATGACCTGGTGGCGCGTTACCACGCCATCAATAAGACCTGTTGGGAGATGCTGGAACGAGGCGAGATCGTTCGCGCTGAGATCGGTCCGCGGCGCTTTGGAGAGCTGTTTGCCCAGGAGGGCGTGGTTGGCGATACGCAGGCGTGTAACGAACTGTATTTGAAGAATTTGGGCATTGGCCACTATTTTCTTCCCGGAGCGGAGGAGGCTGTCCACCGTTTGAGCAAAAAGTACCGGCTCTATATCGCCAGCAACGGCACGGCATCGGTGCAGGAGGGACGCTTGGCCAGCGCCAACCTGTATCCCTATTTTGAAAAGGTTTTTATTTCTCAAACGCTGGGCGTAAACAAGCCAGCAAAGGAATTCTTTGATCTGTGCTTCGCCCAGATCCCGGATTTCGATCCCGAAAAGGCGATGATCGTAGGCGACAGCCTCACATCAGATATCCTGGGCGGCATCAATGCAGGCATCGCAACCTGCTGGGTAAACCCTCAGCATAAGCCCGGCAATCCGGACATCCAGCCCGACTATGAGATCGAAAGCCTGGCACAGCTGGAAGAATTGTTGGAAACATTACATTAAAAATGCGCATAAAAAGGCCCCCTTGTGCAAAGGGGGCTGGCAAAAATCTTTGATTTTTGACTGGGGGATTGTTAGTTGCCGATAGATTACAATCCCTCCGTCTTCGCCTTGCGACGAATCCACCTCCCTTTACACAAGGGAGGCTTTTTTCTTATAGATAGTGGCTCATTGCCAGCATCAGGCAGAAGCCGGCAAGCAGGGCATAGGTTGCGCCCCGTTCAACGCCGTGGGCGTGGGTTTCGGGGATCATTTCGTCGCTGATGACGTACAGCATCGTACCACCGGCAAACGCCAGCGCAAAGGGCAAGATGGCGGAGGAAAGGCTCACTGCAAAATAGCCCAGCAGTGCGCCAAGAACTTCGATGATACCAGTCATCAGCGCAGCGATAAAGGTTCTGCCCGGCTTCATACCCGCCGCCAGCATTGGTGCGATGATGACCATACCCTCGGGGATATTCTGCAGAGCGATGCCCGCGGCGATGGTGATGGCCTCGCCGGTGTTGCCTGTGCCGAAGCCAACGCCGGCAGCGATGCCCTCCGGCAGGTTATGGATGGCGATGGCCATTACAAACAGCAGAACTTTGTTCAGCTGGGCGGATTTGTGGGGATGCTCCTCTTGATCCACGCCGGACAGCCGGTGCAGATGGGGGACAAGCTTATCCAAAAAGTTTAAGCATAGCGCGCCGCAGAAAATACCGATAACGGTTACCGGCAGCGCCCATTTGTCGCCGTATTCCAGCGAGGGGACGATCAAGCCGATCACCGATGCGGCAAGCATAACGCCTGCGGCAAAGGCCAGCACGATATCGCTGAATTTGTGGGAAATTTTCTTAAATGCAAAGCCCAAAAGTGAGCCAAAAACCGTTGCGCCGCCCACACCCAGCGCAGTCAGTAATACCATTCTCATACCATTGCCTCCTTATAAAAGATGCTATGCGGTGATGATCGAAAATGTGCAGACCGTGAGGTTATTATAGCAAGAGAGCGGTAGGAATGCAAGGGGACGGGGTAGAGAAGGAAAAAAGAGGAGGCTCAAGCCTCCTCTTTTTATGGTTTGCACATAAGATATGTTACTTTTTTGCGGCAGCCATTGCTTTATCAAAGATGGCTTTTGCTTCCGCCAATATTGCATCACTGGGATAACCTGTGTTGTCAGATTGCTTCGTGTAGTAAACCGGGAAAATAGCATCTTTGTAACCCAATTTGCCGTTCTCGTCAATTACATAGGTATCAGTATAGTTGTTGTATTCGGTATTTTCTACATATTCGAATTCACAGTAGGTAAGTCCGGGATATACATTTCCGTCAATAAAGTGTTCGAAGGTGGTGAACAAATCTGGCTTGTCGGAGATGGCCTGGCGAAGAGGTGTATAGTCCAACCGAACTTGCCAATAACCATTTTCGTCGAAGATCAAATAGTTAATAGCGTCAGCACCAGTCGAAGTTTTCCAAGTGCCAAGATACTCCGATTTAGATTGCTTGTTGCACCCTACAAACAGGGTTCCTATCAATGTAACCACCAAAAAAATGCAAAGCAATGATTTGATTCTCTTCATAGTATACCTCTCTCTAAATACAGTTTTAAGCGGAAAAATGTTTGATCCGGCTTTATTTCAGAAATCCGGATACAACAATAATACTCAGAAACTGAGTAAATGTCAATACTCAAAAAATGAGTATGTTAAAATAAATACTGAGGTGGTAACAGTGGCGAATTATAGAGAACGAATACGAAACATTCGGGAAGATCGAGATTTGACCCAAGCGGAGTTAGGCGCTGTTCTTCATAAATCACAGCAGGGATATAATCACATTGAAGCAGGTCGTGCGGAATTAAAGATTGATGATCTGCGAAAGCTTTGCCAGTTCTATAATTTGTCGGCGGACTACATTATTGGACTTACAGATAAAAAACGTTCCTATAAATAAACCGCATTTTCGAGGGGAAATGCGGTTTTTGTGTTATAAAAGCAAGAAACAGGGAAATCTAACTATCCTATGGATAGTCGCGTTGCAGAAGGGTGCTTTTCTTTAATTTTCCCCTTTACAAATACCGGAAACCTTGCTATAATAGCAAAGCTGTGAAGAAAATGCACCGGTGGCTCAATGGATAGAGCATCGGATTCCGGTTCCGAGGGTTGGGGGTTCGAGTCCCTTCCGGTGTACCAAAACATTCAAACCCGAACCTTTTACCAATCGGTGAAACGTTCGGGTTTGTTGTTTTCTTAAATGATTTAAATTAGGTCTTTGTTTGTGGTCGTACAGAGTGCTTCTCTGTGCGACCACTTCTTCGTTTCAAAGGATTTCTTAAAAAGGAGATTTGAAATGAAGACCACAAAATCAAGAATCATTTTCTTTACTATTGCAATTATATGCAACCTGCTGCTAGGTTTGTACTTGAAGGATTTTCTCGTCCTCTCACAATCCTTGACGGCATTCTATCTATTATCGGTGTTGCCTACACTCTTTCTGCTGATAGAGCCGCACTCACGGGCTATGAGAACTATCGTCTATATCGTCTTAGCACTCAATATTCTTGTGAACTTAACCTATTTCATATGCTGCCGTAGATTGATCCCGGTTATGACAATGCTTTTTCTCGTCACCGAACTGATGTATTTCATTACCTCTGCAAATCGACTTCGTAAAGATAATTTGCTGACGAAAATTTGCATCTTGGTAGTAACGGTAGTCATTTTAGTCACGATGATCACCGCATACAATTTCGTCTGTAAACCAGAAACCCCTTACCTCACCAACGGTGGCGCTACCTTGTGGGACACAAAGGCAGAACAGCTTGCTGAAGAAATTTGCGCCGGTTGTGAAACCGACGAAGAAAAGGTGCAGGCAATCTATCAGTGGATCATCCATAACTTTGAGTACGACTACGAATACCACACATTCATCCAGTATTTCAATGTTCGCAAAACATTACTCACACATAAAGGCGTCTGCTATGATTTGTCTAATCTCTTCGCTGCCCTCTGCCGTAGCCAAAATATACCCTGCTACGTCGTGGACGGCACCTCTTACGAAACCGCCGCCCAACACACCTGGAACCGCGTCTACTACAACAACTTCTGGTGGGATGTGGACGTAACAAATGATATGTCCGCGAGTAAGAACAACGAAAATATTTATGGTTTTCATAAACTCGAAAGCTCTCATTCCTCAGACGCAGAATACAGAATAACAAAAATATATTAACGAGATTATTGATCGCATACGATTGTTTTAGTGATAGAAAGCAATTATCCCAGCTAAACTAAATTGGCTTAGCTGGGATAATTTTTGTTGTTTTGTTAGATGGTATCTCAAGTCTTACAATATATATGAATGTGTTTCTCAACCCCATCAGTAACCAAGGCAAGGATATGGTTCTTGGTTGCCGAACGGAATTATGCCAAGGTGCTCTCTTTGAAGCATAGCCTTTAACCATGTTTTATTGCCGACCCATCTGAAGAGTATGGGTTGGCGAATATACGCCTCCCGCATTACCTCCCTAACAGGCGAAGCAATACGCTCAAAGCGAAGAATTTCTTGCCCAGAACTATCTACCCATACATATGGATTGTTGTCCTTTGGCTTGCATTTGAACGAATCTCGCCAAATAGATGCGGGTGCTACTTGACAATTCCCAAAGTACAATTTTAGGTTGCCGCAAACTCGATTAAACAGACTAATGCCACCCATTCCGATTGTGGTATCCTGGGTTTCATCCATCGCTTGTTCATTTATGAGTAGACCGTAGTTTCCAAGACACGCATCAAACTCGACCGGTCTTTCCATCTTTATAGGAATATCAATTTTAGAAACCTCAGTATAGATTGTCCCCTCCCTATATCCCCAAGGATACCACAGACTCGCAGCAAGGACAATCTCGTCATCGCCGATACAGGAATGTGCAATATTGTGCAAATCAGTTGTAGAAAGTTCTGGACTACTCTTCCCATCGCGAGTAGTATTATCATTTGGAAACCATTCGTCATCAAATACCATGCGAGGCATTTCTGTCAGCAAAAACGGATCCTCCGGAGCAATCAAACGAACTTTCTTTTTTGCCAGAGGAATGGCTGCCCAGTCTCCGCACTTTTCCTTGCTATAGAAGATACTTCCAGGGAACGTATTGCTTGCCGGAAGCCGGCTATCACCGTCACTCACATATCTATCCTCTACATATTCCTCCAAAGAAGGAGCTTCAAACAAGCATCTTCTAACAGCGTCACCCTCTGCTTTTCCTTTATACCGTTCTACCAACGAGAGGAAGCCTCTATAACAGTTATCTTCATCGGCAATACCATCTTCAGGAATCTCATAGTTAATGGCTGGAGCTGTACAAGACACAGTACCAGCTTCAACATTGGGTTCCTTGAGCTTCAGCAAAATACTGTGTAAGAAGAGCTTTCTGGCCAACTCAGAACAGTCGTTATACACATCCAGCAAAAGATTTTGTAACGCATTTGAACAAGACCCATCCACAACCCATCTTGCGATAACAGTCAACAGGCACTCCACCTGGTTTTGGGATAAGACCGGCCATTGCTCAGTAATCGTTTGCATGATCTCCGGAAATTGCACTCCCAATATATAGACAGCATATATTGCGATTTCCAGTTTTCTTGCATTTTGAACATCTGCCTGCTCCAACAAAATATAAAGTGCCATTTCTGCAAACGATTGAGGTGTGTTAGCAAAAGGTGTTACCACTTTTTCGCAGTCATAATTAATATCAAAATGATTATCCCCGGAGACCCATGTTCGTTGCGTGTGCAGTTCTTCTGTGAGCAGTGTTTCCATTTCTGTGGGATTTTTCTGGCACATCAGTTTAAATAGCAACTGCATATTCCGTGTAGATGTCTGGTAATCGTAATTGGATAATTGTGCACCATTCGCTTCTGCAAAGGTCCAAAACGCGTCAGGACCAAGTTTGTCCAAAAGCGTCGGCATAATCATATCGCACTTTTCGTAGATCCATTCTTTTCCTTGCAGATACGTACTAAAACTGTAAAGTAGCCGTTCAAGGTGCTCTTGGTTATACTCTTCGCTTGCCAATACTTTTTCTAACACAGCCAAATAGTGATCTGCCGCCCACCGTGTATGTTCCACAGTTTTCAAATAGTCAAGAGATTCCTCTACTGACAAATCTTTATGCAAGGCAGAAATAGCTTCATGTTCTTCCAAGCGTCTGGTTTGGTGTGCAGCATTCTCATCAAAGCCCCTTGTTTCTTCTGAGAGATGCAGTACAATAGCTGCCCACTGCGGTGTTCTCTGAAATACAAACGAGGCGAAATCGATATTTAGTTCACCTGATCTATTCACGCAGGCATCATAAATGCTTTTTGCACCAAGTCTCTCAGATTGCGTATACCACGAATGTATTCCACAACTAAGTATCCAAATGGCTTGTAGGTCTTCTTGGTTGCTTGCTATTTTGATAAACTCAAAGAGCGAATGATAAATCTGGTCTGGATTGAGTCTAAATTCATCTCTCCATTTTCTTAGTTCCCAATAGTCTGCAATACCACACAACGCCGCAGTTTCAGTTATACAGTTCTTTATCTCATATCCGGCATGGTTGCTAGACATTTCGGCAATTTCGGATTGTTCAAGTAACTGTGCTCCAAGATCTTTCCATCTCGACGGATCTTCTTTCGCGATTATTTCAAAACACTCCAGCGGTGCGTGCATCGCATATTCCTTATAGCCTAAATAACCAACCACAGCCCATTTAAGTTGTTCTGTAAACTGCTGCATCAATTCCGGTTCAACGAGTTCGCCATACGGACGAAATCGTTCATGCATATCTGCTTTATTCTCCTCCAGACTAATTTTGCTGCAGTTCTCACCATATAAATTATTGATGTATTCTTTAATGATATCATGACGTTTTTGCCTTACTAAGAACTCCAAGATGCAGGTTTTATAAAACATGCCCAGCATATCAACATCAAATAAACTTATGTGAAGAGCATCAATAAAGCTTTCGGTTCCACCAATCATCTGCGCAGCTTTTGAATTTAGCAGTGTATACAGCAGGAATCTGCGGGCCTTCGAATAATCCATCGATCTGCGCAGAGACGCCGATAGTAACCATTCTGCGCACCCCTCAAATTTTGCCGATTTAGGATTATCGACCCAATAATACTTACCTAACAAGACTGCTACTCTTACCAAAAATGCTGACTGCCCCTTTTCGGTATCCCCTCCCTCAATTTCTGCGCAGTACCCGTCCGCCAAGCTGATTAGTGTTTCGTCATCTGTATCTCGATTGATACAGCCCAGCAAAAATCCTTTTAGGACAAGTGTAAAACTCGTTTGATCATAAACCCGTTTTATGATTGGTGCTCCATCTATAACATCTTGGTCAGGTGTAAATGTTGGATCACAAGTCACCTTCATACAAAGGGCCAACAAATTCCATGAAGGGTTCTCTGGACTTTGTTCCACGCGAGTCAATGCACCCGAAAATTGGTGTGTCGCCCCGGAATAATAAATTTCCTCAAGTTTCTCAGCAAAAGTTGGCTGATTAACATAGCCATTTCTCATTGCTTGGCGCGCTAGCTCGCATTTTTGCTGTTCTATACAGCAATTAAAGTATTGCTCACCAAAAGAAAAAACAGCATACCATTCGCAATCCGACAAATCTTTCTTAATGCTGGGAACAGGAATATTCAATTTTGCAGCAGCAGTTCCCCAGTGTTGCAAGAAAAAACCGGTCTCTGTCGATCTGATTTCCCAAGCATTTTCTTCAGATACAGTATCGGCACAAAGCGGTAAAAATGATATTGGAGAATACTCTCGAAACCACTTATGGTATAACCCTAATGCGCGTTCCTTGTGTTTTTCTGTGTCAGAGGCATACAATTTGCAGCAACGATTGAGCACCCGGTTAAATTCATCAAGGTTATCCTTCGCAATCGGCAAAGCCCGTATCTCACATATGTCAATAGCGCTGATTTCTGGATAGTCCTTGGGGATATACTCTTTATCGAAATCCTCAAAATACCGTTTGTGCTGGTACAACGTCTTTACCGCTAAATATGTATTGCGATAGCCAACGTAGTCCCGATTTCTACAGGCAGCATCGTATGAAAGATGTGCAAATTCATCCAAGCGTTCTTTAGACACACCTTCTGCCAATGCATTGATTACAAATTCTGTGGTAAAGTATTGCGGTATCAGCGCCTCTTTCCTAGCGCACTGAAGCAATGGTATTCCCATAACGCACGAAAGAAGCCCCTCGTTGTTTTGGAGCAAGTATTCTGCCAGGGACAGTGCAATATCCTCATAACGCTGCTGATAGGAATGAATAACTCCCATTAGAAATACTCGGAAGTCGTTATGGAATAGTGCATACTCACCCTTGTCATTGAGGCGACCAACAAGCGGGTATAATCTATCCAGTAACATATTCCACTCAGTTTGGCTCATTCCCGTATTAAGTGCTGCCGCAAGGATTCTGGTATTGACTCGACCATTCATCAAGAGAATTGGGCACGCAACAATGCTTTCCGGAAATAACATTCCTCCCATAATTTTGGTAAGTTCATCTTTCATATGACTCCAAATATGGTTGTAGTATTGCTGGATGTCACCGCCAATATGGCCTTGCTGCAATTTTGCAACAACATTTTCCAATGCGTCTAATGGTCTGATTTCTTCAATTGCAAAAACAGTGGAAAGATTGTTGCCTTCTGTCTTTTGGAAAATCAGATTCGCAATTTCATCCACTGTACCTGCAAATTGATTTGCGCGTGCCAAAATTAACTGTTTGACATCGGAAATCTCCAGTTTAGGCATTCCAATGTATTCAATTTCCGTACCGGTTGACAACCATCTAGGATACTGATTTTGGTACATTGTTGCAGGTTGTCCTGCGAGAACAAAACAAACGCCGTCAGGAATTTCGCTCGGTAACGGCAATGATGTTAGGAATGTTACAGGAATATTTGCTCGAGCAGCATGGTCAATTCCGTCAATACAGATATATACCTTTTTCCCCTCACCAATAGCAGCTTGTCCCAAAATACCAAGGAGCCGCATAACATGACTACGCATTTCCTCAACAGATAGCAATTTGTTACTTACAGGAATGTGGTATTCAGCCAAATGACCCTTTAAACGTTTGCGAAGCTGTATCAGCAGTGCACCCCACAGGTTTTCTGCCGTACATACACCGGGATCTGCATTGTAAAAATGCTGTTCTGGAGAAATCGGCCTAAATGTATGATAGCGTAGCAAAAACAAATTATATTCTGATTGCAGAAAGCTGGTCGTACTTGTCTTTCCCGATCCAGGATCTCCTGATAGAAAGACAACCTTATGCTGAGTATCCTCAATCTGTTTAACTAGTGTTTCACAGAAAGATCGTCTGCTTTTGAAAAAAGGATACGGATAAGCCAGTCTATGCTGACTCTCATCTATATCTTCTCCTATCGCCAGTACGGAACAGACGTCCTCCACCGTAACTTCTCTGTTTTTTCGTCCGGTCGTTGTCCACTCACTGAGACCAACAAGCAATCTTCCAAACAATTCCAAAGAAACACTTTCTTCGCACGAAAAGGTTTCAGATAAAGTTGCCAGCAAAGAGCGCTTCATTTCTTCCAAACTACGTTGATTACCTTCAATTCGAAAGACTTTTAAAAAAGCCAACAACTCGTCAGGGTTAATTTTGTGAAGAACACTGGATAATTCTTGCCATTGACACTCTAATGTTTTGTCAGTAAATGTGAGTTTTGAAGCATCATCTGTATCTGTTTCCAATTCCTGCATCTTGATAATAAATTGATCAACAGCATAAGCACTGTAAGGCTTTCCGTTGATGCTGCGCCCTGAGCGCCGGTTGTGTATGATCCGATTGGTAAAAAGAATCGGCTTAATTAAAGAGCCAGAAGAAGCACAGGCTTCTTTCCATCCCTGGAACATTGCTTCAAATAAGCATTTTTTCTCTGAGACCTCTAACATACTCCCGAAAGTTAGACTTCTAGGGGCCGCAGTTTCAATATTATGTTTTACCTGATAACACATTTGTGTGTTGCCGTCGATATACTCAACAACAACATCATCAACAACATCAAATTCATCGTGTTGAAACACAACGCAACGTATGCCAGAATCAGGATTCAGCATCCTAATTACATTCTCTAAACCCACATACCATTCATAAAAATATGCATCGCCAGCTCCCGGCATTGGCATAATATCACCTCAATATATTTTAATTAGATGAGTAATAATGAGGAAAAGACCTAATTATAGATGCTCCATTTTTCAATAACGATTATGCGTATTACCATCTTTTTAATTATTATATTGCATAATACAACAAAATTCAATGTTAGGCAGTTTTGTGATTAATGTTTGTGTATAGGCAATTGCCAAACTTGCTTTGGTTGCAACAATTACCACACAAAATAGTTGATATTTTGTGTGGTGTGTGGTAAAATGTAGTTGGTGATAGAGATGCTTATTAATTCTGTTGTAAAAAACGAGGCGATTCGCAACGAACAGATGATTGCAGAGTACGAGAAACGAATCGAAAAACTCCCAAAGGGCTCTTTGATTTGTCGCAAAAAAGAATACTATTATTTGAAGTACCGCAAGGATGGTAGGGTTTGCGATGAATACATCGGAAAGGATCCTGATATCGTATCTCAAATCAAGGAGCAATTGGAACTGCGGAAACATTATGAAAAAATGCTCTTGGCACTAAGACAAGAGCAGAAGGCTATTACAAAAATTATGGAGGGGTTAGCATGATCTTATATCACGGAAGCATTGATCTTGTAGATAAGCCGGAAATTAGAAAGGGCGATGTCTATTTGGACTTTGGCGTAGGCTTTTATACAACCACCTCCTACGAGCAAGCAGAGCGTTGGGCAAGGATCAAAATGCGGCGGCATAATGCTGCAGTTGGGTATGTGTCCATCTACGAGTTTAATCTGGAAGCTGCCACAAAAGAGCTATCTATTGATAAATTTGTAACTGCCGACGAAAAATGGTTGGAATTTGTGGTGAACAACCGCAAGGGCATTCCTGCCGGCAATAGGAAAGATATGCACATTGGCCCGGTGGCTGACGACAATGTATATCAGTCTATCCGATTGTTTGAAACAGGCGCTTATGATGCAGAATACACTGTGAAGAAGCTAAAAACCGAAGTGCTACAGGATCAATGGACACTGCACACAGACAAAGCCCTGACCTACTTAAAGTTCATTGAGGCAAAGGAAATCAGATAAGGAGGCACATTATGAGTCAGGAACAATTTGTGGCAATGATGCCTTATATAAGTGCGGATTTGGTAGCAAAGATTGCAGAAAAGCAAAACATATCCCACGAAGAGGCCATTAAGAAGCTGTATGCATCCAAGCTCTATGCGGTGTTGGAAAAAGAAGAGACAAAAGTGTGGCAATATAGCACACAGATGCTCTACTCACTATTTGAGCAGGAAGAACAGACAGGTATGATCTGTTTCCCCGATGTATAAGGAGATGAGACTATGAGCAAAGAAATGACCTTTACCGTATTTTGTATGGAAAGCTATAAACAGCACCGCAATCTAACCGGCAAGGCGGTTGCCAAGCTTTTCAGTGATTATGATGTGTTTGACTATATCTATGAGTTCTACGATGTGCTCCACACCACTGGGCATAATTATATCAACAACGATATTGATATCTATCTAAAATCCCGTGGTGCTGTTATCTCTGCTTAAATAACTCCATTGAACTCATGAAAAAGGAATAATAACAAGGAGGCTGTCCGTACCGGATCGGCCTCCTTGTTTCTCTAGATATGTTTTACATTAAAATCAGAAATCAACGCCTCTTGACAGCACTGGATATCTGGATACTCATGAATATAGTGTGGCATTGTTAAACTGAATGCATCAGTTAATACAGGACAATATGGTTTATCTTCACGTAGTTCTCCGCTCGTAGGGAAAACATAGTTAAATCCCATATCCGATGCATGTACCGAAGAACAAGAAAAATACCGGATGCCAATCAATTGACCTTTGCGCGTCCGAGTGTCCTGCATTTCGTTTCTGGCCCACTGCATCAACAGCTGCGGTATAATATACTCGGCTGCGAACGGTTCTTCTTTGTTTACACGAATATAAGAACATGCCGCAACCAAAGGATACCAGGAAAGGTATGCGGCTTTAAATCTGGGGTTAGCGAATTTCTTTCTATCAATAATCCGTCCCGTTTTGTTGTTGTCATTTCTAAAATTTCTAATGAGATCTTGAGGCTTGATTGCAAGATCCACAAAAGAAATCGACTTATCTTTTGCTTTGCACCATAGATCCGGTTCAAACCGGGCAGCGATAGAAAACCCTTTATGCGGATTTAGATGAATCTCTTCACAGCATAATTCAAGAGATGTCCCTAAATAAAGGCTGGGAAAACCGGCGATACCATATCTATGTGTAGATACCTTGGAACGCATATTGTATGGAGTATGGAAAATACGATCTCTTTGGTATGGTTGGTTATCCGAAACAGCTGTTGCTCGAAACAGATACATAGGGTGTATCTTGTTCGATTGTTC